>NZ_FOOW01000021.1 GCF_900113305.1 Prevotella sp. KH2C16
AAACCATTAGGCTTAAGGTCATGCCACTCTTCTTCACGAGCGTCATTCTCGTCAAGATAGATATGGAGAAGGACACGCTCATCACTAGTCTCTTCAATAATGCCTGTGTGGTCTTCACGAACGTCTGTCACGTCAAAGAACTCAAGTATACCTTTGGGAAGAAGGTAACTGGCCAGAATCTTGTAATCAAATGCTGTTTGCTTACTCATGGGTGCAAAGTTAATGCATCTCATGAACTTTTAAGCATCAAACAAGAAAATATCGGCCTATACTACAAAATTATGCCACGGATATTTGCAACTGTGCCGTTTTTTGTATATCTTTGTAATATTCTAAAGAGAAAAGGATATGTGGTCTTGTCTGAAACGAGGATTTTTCCGTCTGCTCCGGGCTCCCCGCAGCAGGGGGTTCGGCGTGCAGTCGCCCTTTGCCTATCGGTTTATCCGTGAGGTCGTGAGGGGAACCGTGTCCGAGGAAAACGGGCTCAGGCTACGCCGACTTTATCCTCAAGGTGAGAAAAAATGGTTTCGCCAGGCCGCACTCTATGAGCGATTGTCCCGCTATCAGGGTCCTTGCCAGTGGGGCATCTGCCCCTTTCAAGGGGAGATTTATGAAGATGCCGTGCTCATGGGGTGCCCGAAGGCCACGGTTGTGGACTGCATCCACGGCTATGAACTGGAGCTGGTGGCACAAAGCAAAGTCGTGGTGATGGACTTGGAGGAGAACTGGTGGCGCGTCTACGAGGCGTTTGCCGACCATGCCGCTGCCAACTCGGTGCTTGTGGTGGAGGATATCCACTATTCCCGGGAGACGCTCAAGGCCTGGCGAAAAATCATAGCCGACAGCCGCAGTGGCGTCAGCTTCGACCTCTATGACTGTGGCATCGTGTTCTTCGACCGGAAGAAATACAAGCGAAGCTATCGTGTGAGTCTTTGAAATCATTGATTTTTTAGATTTTATTTACAGATGAATTGAAAAAAAATCCCTTATCTCTTGCAAATCCCAAGAAAATGATTACTTTTGCACGCACAAGTGAAACTCGTTAAAAACAAAGTATATGTATTGGACATTGGAACTGGCTTCAAAGCTCGAGGATGCACCTTGGCCTGCAACAAAAGAGGAGTTGATAGACTACGCTACTCGTTCGGGTGCCCCTTTGGAAGTAATAGAGAATTTGCAGGAGATAGAGGATGAGGGTGATGTCTACGAGAGCATCGAGGACATCTGGCCCGACTATCCGTCGAAAGACGATTTCCTCTGGAATGACGACGAATATTAATGTCAGAAATAAAGACCGTTCTTTTCAGGAGCGGTCTTTTTTATACAATAAAACGAAGGCGGTCTCGTTATTTAGTCGTGCTTAGGAAAATTCTGGTCATAATTCCGATGCTGGTATTGCCGTTGCTCCCCGCGAGTGCGCAATATGATGCCTCCTTCGGTCATTATTTCGACATGGAGCCGTCATTCAATCCAGCTGCCGTAGGCAAGGAGGCGAAACTCAATGTCAATGCAGCCTATGCGCTGGATTTGGCGGGATATGAACATAATCCGCGGACGATGTATCTCGGTGCCGACATGCCTTTCTATTTCATGAAGGCCTATCATGGGGCGGGCGTACAGCTGATGAACGACAAAATCGGCCTTTTCACCCACCAACGACTGGCCCTGCAATATGCCTACAGGCGAAACCTGCTGGGCGGCATGCTCGGCGCGGGTCTGCAGCTCGGCTTGTTGAGCGAGAACTTCGACGGGACGAAGCTCGATGCCGGCGAGGCTAACGATCCCGCACTGCCCACGGCAGAGGTTACGGGAAGCGGGCTGGATATCGGCCTGGGCCTGTATTACAGCCACGGTCCGTGGTATGTGGGGCTGTCGGGACAGCATCTCAATGCACCGACGATTGATCTGGGCGAGACCAATGAGCTGAAAATAGATGCTACATATTATTTGACGGGCGGATACAATATTAAATTAAGAAACCCGTTTCTGACAATACGACCGTCGCTTCTGGTCAGAACAGACCTTACGGCCTACCGGGCAGACATTACGGGGCGGCTGGTATATAACAACAACGGCCGGCTAATGTATGGGGGAGTGGCCTACAGCCCTACAAACTCAGTTACATTCCTCGTGGGCGGGAGCTTCCACGGCATAGTAATAGGCTATAGCTATGAGCTCTATACCTCGGCCATCAATCCCGGCAACGGTAGCCACGAGCTGTTCATCGGCTATCAGACCGATATCAACCTTGTGAAAAAAGGAAGGAATAAGCATAAAAGCGTAAGAATATTGTAAAAGACATGAAGAAGAGAAAGTGTATCATAACCCTGTGTGCCATTTCGTTGTCGCTCACTCTCACCGGCTGCTTTGGCAGCAAGTCGATGTCCGCTTCAGGGCGTGGCGGCGAAGTGGTAGGTGTCGGTGGAGGCAAGGGATTCTCCGAGCCGTCTCCCTACGGGATGATAAAGGTGAACAGAGGCTATGTGAAGATGGGTCTTGAGAAGCAGGACAGTCTCTGGGGAATGACCACACCCGTGAAGGACATCTCTGTAGACGGCTTCTGGATGGACGACACGGAGGTTACGAACTCGGAGTATAAGCAGTTCGTGGCATATGTGAGAGACTCTATCCTCCGCACTCGTCTGGCCGACCCGGCCTATGCCGGCGACGAGACTTATATGATTACCGAGGATAAGAACGGCGACCCCGTTCCCCCGCAGGTGAACTGGAGAAAGCAACTGCCCCGCAAGCCCAACGAGGACGAGCAGCGTGCCTTCGAGAGCCTGTATGTTACGAATCCTGTTACTGGAGAGAAACTGCTGGACTACCGGCAGCTCAATTATAAGTATGAGATTTACGACTACACGGCTGCTGCTCTCCGCCGCAACCGCTTGAATCCCACAGAACGCAACCTCAATACGGACCTGACAGTAGCCCCGGATGAGGTTGTGATGATTTCGAAGGATACTGCCTATATCGACGATGAGGGGCGAATCGTGCGGGAGACCATCAATCGCGAACTGACCGGGCCTTGGGATTTCCTCAACACTTATATCGTAAATGTGTATCCGGACACTACTTGTTGGGTGAATGATTTCAAGAATTCGGACAACGAAATGTATCTGCGCAACTACTTCAGCAATCCTGCCTACAATGATTATCCCGTGGTGGGCGTTACCTGGGAGCAGGCCAATGCTTTCTGCGCGTGGCGTACGGAGTATCTTCTGAAAGGCTTGGGCAGCGAGGCTCGCTATGTGCAGCGCTATCGTCTGCCCACTGAGGCTGAATGGGAGTATGCCGCGCGTGGCAAGGACGGCACGGAATTCCCTTGGGAAAACCAAGATGTGAAGAACGGGGATGGCTGCTTCTACGCCAACTTCAAGCCCGACAGGGGCAACTATACCAAGGATGGAAACCTGATTACGAGTAAGGTGGGCATCTATTCTCCTAACAGCAATGGCCTCTATGACATGGCCGGCAATGTGGCGGAATGGACCAGCACGGTCTATACGGAGTCGGGCGTTGACGCCATGAACGACCTGAACCCGACCCTTGAGTATAATGCGGCCAAGGAAGACCCATATAAACTCAAGAAGAAAAGCGTGCGCGGAGGCTCGTGGAAAGATCCGGAATCATACATACGCTCGGCTTGGAGGACTTGGGAATACCAGAATCAGCCCCGCTCCTACATCGGATTCCGTTGCGTGAGGAGCCTGGCCAACAGTACGAGTACGAAACAAAAAAAGAACAAGAGATAATGTCCAACTACAGTAAATATAATATTGTATACCGTCTGCAGAAGTGGATGGATACCGTTCCTGGCCAGACCTTCCTGAACTATGCCTACAGCTGGGGTGCTTCAGTCGTGATTCTGGGCGCACTGTTCAAGCTAACGCATCTGCCGGGAGCCAACCTCATGCTGTTCTTAGGCATGGGAACCGAGGTCGTAGTGTTCTTCATATCTGCCTTCGACCGTCCTTTCGACAAGACGGCCGACGGTCGCGACCTTCCTACTCACATCACGGAGGAATACCTCGAAACGGGTAAGGTGGTCTATGGAGAAGACGGGCAGAAATTCTCGGAGATGCCGGAAAAAGAGCAGAAAGTGGCGGCAGCAACAGCTCCGGTGGCTGCTGTGGCATCTCAACCTCAGCCTAATTATGTTCCCCAGATGTCCGTGGAAGAGGCAGAAGCCTTCAACGAGGCTCAGGGCAGCTATGTCGAGGAGCTGAAGAAGCTGGTGGAGACGCTGCAAAAAGTGAACGACCAGAGCAGTCGCCTGACTCGCGACAGCGAGGAAATGGAGAATCTCAACCGCACGCTTACGGGGATTGCCAAGGTTTATGAAATGCAGCTTAAGGGCGCGAGTCAGCAAATCGGCACCATCGACCAGATTAACGAACAGAGCAAGAAGATGGCTCAGCATATCGAACAGCTCAATAAGATTTACACCCGCATGATAGAGGCGATGACCGTTAACATGAAGGTTGCCGCTCCCGGTGCCTCTGCCACGGAAGGTTGAGACGCATAAAGTAACGATATGGCTATAAAGAAAAGACCCGTAACCCCTCGCCAGAAGATGATAAACCTGATGTATATCGTCTTGATGGCCATGCTTGCGCTGAACATTTCGACGGAGGTGCTCAACGGATTCTCCATCGTGGAGGACAGCTTGAACCGCACCACGAAGAGTTCGAGTGAGCAGAACGAGGCTCTATATGGTGATTTCGAGGAGCAGATGAAGGCCAACCCCGAGAAGGTGCGCGTCTGGTTTGAGAAGGCTACGGCCGTAAAAGATATGAGCGACTCGCTCTACAACTTTGCCCAGGCATTGAAGACGGAGATTGTGAGAGCGGCCGACGGCAAGGACGGCGACCCCCTGAACATAGACAACAAAGATAATCTGGATGCTGCGGGCGAGGTGATGCTGGCTCCCGGGAGCGGCAAGGGGCGGAAGCTCTTCCATGCCATCAATAGCTACCGAGAACGCATTTTGAAGATGATAAGCGACCCTGCACAGAAGAAAATCATAGCCAACAACCTCTCGACGGCGATTCCCAAGAATGCCAAGAATGTGCTGGGCAAGAACTGGCAGGAGTATATGTTCGAGAATATGCCCGTTGCGGCAGCGGTAACCCTGCTCTCCAAATTGCAGAGCGATGTACGCTATGCGGAGGGCGAAGTGCTCCATACACTGGTTTCCAACATCGGCTTGAGGGACATCCGCGTAAACAAGCTCGACGCATTCGTGATTCCCGAGAAGACCGTGCTCTATCCCGGCGAGGCTTTCAAGGCAAATATCGTGATGGCCGCGGTGGATACCACGCAGACCCCCGAAATCTATGTGAACGGCCAGCGGATAAGTTCTGTTTCCGGGCAATACCAGTTTACGGCTGGCGGAGTAGGTGAACATCAGTTCAGCGGATACATGTTCATGCGCAATACCAACGGTGATATGATTCGCCGCGACTTCCTCCAGAAGTATTCGGTGATACCCGCGCCTAACACGGCAACCGTCGCTGCCGACTTGATGAATGTGCTTTATGCCGGATATAGCAACCCGATCAGCATCAGCGTGCCGGGAATTCCGGCAAACGGAGTCAGCGCGACGATGACGGGCGGCAGTCTTTCCTCGAAGGGCAACGGGCACTTTGTGGCTGTTCCTGCTGCCGTAGGACAGGATGTAACCATCCGTGTTACAGCCCGCGACAAAGGGCAGACCCGCACGATGCCGCCGTTTGTATTCCATGTACGCAAGTTGCCGGATCCTACGGCCTACCTCAGCATCGGCACCAACCGTTTCAAGGGCGGTGGATTGTCCAAGGCATCCCTGATGGGGTTGAACTCCGTTTCAGCCGCCATCGACGACGGGCTGCTCGATATTCCGTTCAAGGTACTCGGATTCGAGACCGTCTTCTTCGACAATATGGGCAATGCAGTGCCTATCGCGTCGAACGGAGCCTCGTTCTCAGAGCGCCAGAAGGAGCAGTTCCGCCATCTTTCCCGCAACAGACGGTTCTATATCCGAGGCGTGAGGGCAGTAGGTCCCGACGGCATTACCCGTACCCTGCCTTATCCTTTAGAAGTAATTGTGAAGTAAAACAGATAATACGACAAGCTACAATGAAGAGAATACTGTTTTTATTGCTTATAGCCCTCGTTGTCCAGAGTACATCCGCGCAGCCAGAGCGTCGCAGAGCCGAGCAGCAGGCTGCCCAGAAGAGCAATGCCAACAACATCACCACTCGTGCCCAGATATCGTTTCCCACGGAGATGAAGATGGACGAGAATGTGGTCTGGCGCCGTGATGTGTACCGTGAACTCGACCTCAACGAAGATGCCAATGCCGCCCTTTACTATCCCGTAGAGCCACTGGGAACGCAGATGAACCTCTTCACCTACATCTTCAAACTGTTTATGACGGGGCAGATCAAGGCCTATGAATATCGTCTGGACGGCAACGAGGTGTTCAACGAGGGGGCAGAAGTCAAGCGCAAGGCGTTTCTCGACAACTACCACATATTCTATGAGACCACCGACCGGGGCACCCATATCGACGACAGCGACATCCCCTCGCGTGAGGTAACTGCCTATTATATCAAGGAGTCGTCATATTATGACCAGGCCTCGGCAACCTTTCACACGAAGGTTCTGGCACTCTGTCCGATTATGAAACGGGAAGATGACTTCGGCGACGGGGCCACCTCTTACCCCCTTTTCTGGGTTCGATATGACGACTTGGCACCGTTCCTGTCCAAGCAGACCATCATGACAAGCAACCTCAACAATGCCGCAATGATGAGTATTGATGACTATTTTACCAAGAATTCTTATCGCGGCAAGATCTATAAGACGACTAATATGCTCGGAAAGACCCTGGCCCAGTATTGTTCCAACGAGGAGGCTTTGACCAAGGAGCAGAAACGGATAGAGGAAGAAATCAAGGCCTTTGAGGAACATATATGGGGCGACAAGGCTCGCAAGGACTCGCTCGACAGCATTGCAAAAGCCGACAAGAACCAGAAGAAGGCAAGTCGGAAGAATCGTCGGAGCACGAGAGGTGGCGGCTCAAGCATCCGCTCCAAGCGCAGGTCGGGCGGAGGAAGCTCCTCCGGATCGTCGTCAGCTCGTGTTACGGTCCGTCGTGAAAGACATTAATCACTTTAAATACAAGAAAGGAAAAGGAAAGATGAAGAAATTAATCACAATGGCTTTTACAGCCCTCATGATGTTGTCTGCCACTACTGTGCAGGCTCAGATAAAGTTTGGTGTGAAAGGGGGACTCAATGTTACGAACATGTCTTTCGACAAGTCTGTCTTCGAAAAGTCTAACCAGGCGGGGTTCTACCTTGGCCCGACGGCCAAGATAAGTTTGCCGCTTGTAGGTCTCTCGGTCGACGGGGCAATACTCTACGACCAGCGTAGTGCCACGATAACGGTCGACAAAGGTAACGAGCAAATTATAAGAGAGGAGGAAACCGTCAAGCAGAAGCAACTTGCCATCCCCGTCAACCTTCGCTACTCCTTTGGCATTGGAGATGCCGCGAGCGTATTCTTCTTTGCCGGTCCGCAGTTTGGATTCAATCTTGCTGACGACATGAAGGACATAGACTGGGAGTGGAAGAATACCAATCTCAGCATCAACCTCGGTGTCGGCATTATGGCCCTGAACCATCTGGAGGCCTCAATCGACTACAACTTCGGCTGCGGACATACCGGTGAGTTCTCCGCCTCAAGCCTTTACAAGGGGGTAAAGAGCAGGAGCGGTGCGTTCCAGATAGGCCTGGCTTATTACTTCTAAGATGGGAAAACGGGTGTCCCGGATGCTGCACGAGTAACTTTTGGGATACTCGGCTTTTAAATTGGATATGCCATCGCGTCAGCGGTGGCATTTTCCATTATATCTCGGAAAAGCTTTCAAAAACATGTCAGCATCCCCCCTCCCGACACACTCGCCGCCTCCAGCATGGGGGCAGGCGGAAAGCCGAGAAGCAGGAAGCCGCCAACTGTCGGACAAAATCGCCGATTTTGCACAGTGATTTCGCCGATTTTGCACAGTAACTAATCAATGAAAAAGGAGAAATATCGAAATTGATGTAAACTAACTGATAATGAGGAGGAAATACACGAATTGGCATAATACTGCTCTATTTGTAAAGGGCAGAAATATGCAGATTTAGGCAGAAGTTCAGTTACCAGAGTGTTACCTTGTTTTGATGTAGGTAACGATGGTGCAGTATTCGGTAACTGAATTATTTTAGCTCGTGTGGCTGTTGCTTTGGTCGGCAGTTTTCTGCGTAAGTGAGGAACGCTTTAATTCGGGTAACTTTGCATAAGACAGGCTGCACTCGTCCATTTGAGAGCAAGCTCTCATGGAACTCGTTTGCACTGTCTTTGCCCACAAATATTAAAGCGTATGAAAACAGAGAAGATGAAAGTGCTGCTCTACCTTAAAAAGAGCGGGCTTGACAAATCGGGGAAAGCTCCGATTATGGGACGTATTACCATTGGGCGTTCCATTGCCCAGTTTAGTTGTAAACTTTCCTGCAACCCCGACTTGTGGAATTCACGTGAAAGCAGGATGGACGGCAAGAGCCATGAGGCGGTGGAGGTTAACGGCTGGTTGGAAAATCTTCTGCTTTCCATTCAATCTGCCTATCAGTCGTTGATTGCCAAAGGACAGCCATTTGATGCAACCGATGTAAAGGAACAGTTTCAAGGCTGTGTGCAGGCACGATGTATGCTCATCGAAAGATTGGATATGCTCATTAAGGAGAAAGAAAGCCATATCGGTATAGACATCAAGGAAGAGTCTATGTCTGCCTATCATTCCACTCGGAAACGATTGCAGGAGTTCATTCAGAGGAAGTATCATGTTTCGGACTTGGTTTTCTCGCAGTTGACAGAAAACTTTATCTACGAATTACAAGCATTTTGTCTTGGCGAACTCGGTCATCAGCAAAGCACATTTTTCAGAGTTGCAGCAGATTTGAAGACCGTCTGCAGGTTGGCTTATCGTGAGGGGTTGGCTGATACGCTTCTGTTTGATAAAGTACATATAAAACGAGGAGACAAGAAAGCACCTAAAGCTCTTGACAAAGAAGCATTGGACAAGTTGAAGGCACTCTGCTTTGATGAATTGGAAAAAGAAATGGGAACTGCTCGTGATGTGTTTCTCTTCGCCTGTTATACCGGTGCAGCCTATTGTGATTTGATGGAACTAAGCAAAAAGCATCTTGTCCATGATGATGCAGGCAGTTTGTGGTTGAAGTTCAACCGACAGAAGACGGGTGTGCTTTGTCGTATCAAGTTGTTGCCGGAAGCTGTTCGGTTAATAGAGAAAATGCACAGCGATGAAAGGGAAATACTACTTCCCTGCATCAAATACAAGAACTATCAGACCTGCTTGAAAGCCCTACGACTTCGTGCAGGCATCTCCTTTCCTTTTACTACACACACTGCGAGGCACACATTTGCCACGCTAATCACACTTGAACAGGGTGTGCCTATTGAAACGGTAAGCAAGATGTTGGGACATAGCAACGTGAGTATGACCGAACGTTATGCAAAGGTAACACCACAGAAACTCTTTGAGGAGTTTAACTGTTTCCTTTCTTTCACAGAAGATTTACGTTTAACCATTTAACCAAGATTTTTTATGAGAAGTACATTCAAGATATTGTTTTACATCAACAGACAGAAAATAAAGGCAGACGGCAAGACCGCCATTCTCTGCCGTATCACCATAGACGGAAAAAGCACCGCCATTACCACAGGCGAGCAGTGCAAATCCTCCGAGTGGAACAGCAAACAAGGACTGACAACCGACAAGAAGACCAATCAAAGAATCGGCGAGTTTAAGGAACTTGTAGAGAAGACCTATCAGGATATTCTGATAAAGGACGGAGTGGTAAGTGTGGAACTGCTTAAAAACCGTTTGCAGGGAATAGCCACCACACCGACAACACTTCTTGCCATGAGCAAGACAGAACTGCAATCCGTTAAAGAGTGCGTGGGTAAATCAAGAGCAAAAAGCACTTATCAGAATCTTCTCTATTCAGACAAGTTACTTACAGAGTTTGTAAAGGATAAGGGAATGATGGATATAACCATCTCTGCAATAACGGAAGACTTATTTGAGGAATACGGTTTCTATCTGAAAAAACGAGGCTTGGCAACAGCAACTATGAATCGTTACCTTTGTTGGCTGAGTAGGCTGATGTACCGTGCGGTCAGCCAGAGGATCATTCGTTGTAATCCTTTTGAGAATGCCAAGTATGAGAAAGCGAAACAGAAGATACGCTTTCTGCAAAAGAGCGATGTTGCCAAACTCATGGCTCTGAGAGTACTTGATAAGGAAGCAGAACAAGCAAGACGTATGTTTATCTTTGCCTGCTTTACAGGTTTGGCTATTGCTGATATGGAACATTTGCAATTTGGACATGTCCAAACGGCAGCAGACGGACAGAAATATATCCGAAAAGAACGGCAGAAGACAAAGGTGGAGTTTGTTGTGCCACTGCATCCCATAGCGGAAGCCATCATCAATCAATGCAAGGCGGAGCAGGAAAGAAACGAAGAACGGAAGACGGTGAAAGAAAAAGATAACAGCTTTATCTTCCGAACTAATTGCAGCCGTAGTGTGATGAGCGTAAAGCTGAGCATCGTAGGCAAAGCTTGCGGTATCAGGGAACGGTTGTCCTACCACATGGCGAGGCACACGTTCGGCACGATGAGTTTAAGTGCAGGAATACCTATCGAAAGCATTGCCAAGATGATGGGGCACGCCTCTATATCAAGCACACAGATATATGCGCAGGTGACGGACAATAAGATTTCGGAGGATATGGACAGACTGATAAGGAAACATCAAAAGGAGGAAACAATGGGGGAAACCGTATGAAAGTCAATTACCATCAAACAAAAGGAGACCGCAGTTATTTCGAGTGGGGCGACAATATGCAAATCATTCGCAAAGGCAAAGGCGAAATCGCCATGACAGAGAGCGAATTGGTAGAATTCTTCTGTGTAACATGGAGGAAACTCAATTATCGTCTGCAGCAACTACTAAAAGTATCTTCCCTACGTCCCGATGAAAGGGATACAGGAGAGTTGGAAGTATTCGTGAACGGACGGCTACAAGGTTATGCTCCGCTTTATCCGCTTTCAATCATCATCGCTTTGTCTTATCAATTGGACAGCATGGAAGCATACTTCTTCAGGAAATACATCTGCCAAGAGTTACAACGTCCTGCATCTGTGATGGAGCAGATATTCCTATATGGAAGTGGCAGTATCAATTGATATGCTTTTCTCTTTCACCGATATTATCTTACTACATAACTACAAGGAAAGGTAATACGGTGAAAGGAAAGGGTTGGTATTGTAGTCAGAAAGTAGGAATGGTTATTACTACCGTCTAACTACACACAACTATGTTTTTGAGGCCTTCAAGTATACCGAAAGCCTTATAAGTAGTTATTCTCCAAGTAGTCTATCAACAGTAGAGATACGCATCTGTTTTATTGCATAACATTCCTTTTACCCGTATTTCCTGACCCTCTGATTTCTTCGTGATAAAGATAATTCACTATCGAGGGATGTCCTTTGGGACTTCGTTCGTAAGGCAATTCATTATCCACATACTTACATTGAGCCTCCTGCGCCATTTCCGCGGCCTCTTGCTCTAATTGCTTCCAATATGTTCGGTCTTTATGCAAATAGATTTCTTCATAAAGTGGGAACAAATGGGGATAGTATGATTTGATATAACCCATAATGTTAGCCTTAAAACCACCCCGCAGATTGAGGTTCTCAAGCCAAAAGAGGTCGCAAATATCTTTCACTTCATGAAAAATAGCTTTGAAATTGGTGATGCCAGGGAAGATGGGCGACACAAAACAAATGGTTCGGATGCCCGCCTCGTAGACCTTTCGCATGGCTGCGATGCGCCGCTCTATGCTCACGGCCTTGTCCATGTCGGCACGAAATATCTCATCAAGCGTGTTGACTGACCACGATACGGTGACTTTCTTCATTTGCCGGAGCAGGTCAAGGTCGCGCAACACGAGGTCGCTCTTTGTACAAATGAGTATTTCCGCATCGCTGTCTTTGAGCTCTTCAAGCAGTTTACGTGTCCTGCGGAACGTTGCTTCTTCGGGATTATACCCATCGGTCACTGATCCAATAACCACGCGTTGTCCGGCATATTTCTTCGGATTCTTGATTGCAGGCCAATGCTTCACGTCTAAGAAAGTACCCCATTCTTCTTTATGTCCTGTGAAGCGCTTCATGAATGAGGCGTAACAATACTTGCAAGCATGGGTGCAACCCACGTATGGATTCACCGAATAGCCACCAACAGGGAGGTTGGACTTGGTCATGATGCCACGCACCTCTTTCGTTCCAATGAGTGTTTTTACCATATTTCTTCCTTTATTCTTTATAAATCCTCTACCGTTTCACCGTCTTCAGGAATAAAGACGCGGTCTAAAATTCCTGCCACTTCCGCACGCTTTCTCACCATTTCACGCGTCACGCTATTATGGTTCACGCCTTCAAGATGCGTCACAAATAACTTTGCATCAGGTGCAGCTGCAGCAACTTTTACCACATCTTCATCGTTCATAATAACGCGTCCACCCAAGCGAAAGCCATTGCCACCTGCATTAAGGGTGATAACCTCGGGGCGAAAACGCTTCAAATTGCGCTTCACACCAGCATACCAGATGGTATCTCCGGCGTGATAGAGCGTCTTTTCTTGTGGATGAGTGAATACATAACCCGCTGTATGTCCGGCAGGATACTTCATGATGAAATTACCATGCTGGCTTTCGGCCTTTTGTATGCTCACTTCCCCAATCCTTGTATTGTCGCCGACAACTTCCACATGATTAAATCCATGCGACATCACCACCTGCCGATTGTTTTCGTCTTGCACAAAAAATCGCATATCTTTAGGCATCATTTCATAGGCCGCCTCATCGATATGGTCATCGTGTAGATGGGTAAGCAACACCGCATCTACACCTTTTAGCATCTCTTCTACAGGAAAAGGTAGTTCATGAAGTGGGTTGCGCAGATGTTGATTTCTACTAAAGGGGAAAGGAGGCATGCAGCCTTTCTTTCCCAACATGGGGTCGATCAGAATTTTCTTTCCCCCATATTCAATGATTATCGTTGCGTTTCTTACTTGTTGGATATTCATTGTTTATTAAAATTAAAGTTTAACATTGGCTTCCAGCATAATACCATCCTTCAGAGGTTCATCATCATCAGAGAACGAATTTGCCTTATATTGTACGCAAAGCACGAGCATTTCGCTGCTGCCTGTGTTCTTGAAAGCACGTTTGCCATTGGGCGCAATTCTCACGATGCTTCCTTCTGAAACGGGAAATCGTTTGCCGTCTACATCGAAAATGCCTTCACCTTTAAGAATGAAATAAAGCTCTTCGTGGGTTTTATGGGTATGGCGTGTGCCATAATCCTGCCCAGCTGCAAGACTTTGGAAAGACAATTCTGCGCCTGTTGCTTGTAGTGCATGTCCGGCAAACATCTTTCCCGGGATAGAGAAATTGCCCATAGCCAACTCATATTCCTTAATTTCATTCAACTTACCTACGTTCACCGTGGTGAAGTTCTCACCTTTTTCTACAATTTTAATTTCTTTCATAATGCTATTTGTTTTGATTACGAGTGCAAAGGTAGTGCATAAAACAAAGACACATTCTACCATTAATAATATATGCTCTACCATTTTGATAAGCCATTAATTATTCGTACATTTGTTGCATGAAATTAGAGAGTCATTCCCAAGAACTTACACAAGTTCCTTTCTGCAAAACGGAATGTGGTGTAGACTTCAACATCAATACCGATACGCACGAGCGTTTGCGGGGCGTATTGATGGAGTATCCGTCTTTCAAAACCAACTTCTTCGAGTTGTTTTTCTTCAGGAAAGCATCCGGGTGGCTGCGTTATGGCTTTCAACATATCGCGTTGAAAGACAATACGGTACTGATACTTTCGCCGCACATCCATCAGGAGTGGCACATTGATGAAAGCCAAACGGATTATCGTTTCCTTATTTTCCGTGATGATTTTCTTTCAACCTATCTTGCCGATCCTTTCTTTACTTATCGTTTGCTTTATTGCTACCAAACAGATTTCCCACCCTATCTGTCGGCTACAGCTATGGAACAACAAGAATACGAGCGTTTGCTTGTGCGGATAAAAGAAGAACTCAACCATCCTCTTGCCGACAGCTATCACATCATCGTATCCTTGCTTCATTATCTGCTCATGACCCTTAATCGTAGGTATTCTGCTCAATACCATCTGCCTTTTGATGCCCCCAAGAACCACCATGCCTTTGAGTTCAAACAACTCTTAGAGAAACATATTCGCCAATACCAGCAAGTGGCCGACTATGCAGCCATGCTGAACATCAGCCGCATCACATTGAATGCTTCTGTACAGGCACAATATGGGCAAACGGCCGTACATCTGCTGAAACAACGTCTGCTTGCAGAAATCAAGAATGAAATACTATTCACTGACAAAACTACCAGTGAATTGGCATACGAATTCAATTTCTCGGAGCCGGGACATTTAATGCGTTTCTTCAAAAAACAAACAGGACAGACGGTTACGGAGTTTAAAGAAGAATATAAAGGACAACAGTTTACCGCAGAATAGAAAAATGATTAAACGAAGAACTTACCAATAAACGAACGGCACTTGAAACAGATATATCTCTGCTCAAGTGCCGTTATCCATTCACCAATATACGCTTATTGCCTTTATCCTGTCTGACTACCCTGATAATTCTCCTCCAGCATCTTCTCCAAGTCCGAAGCCTTGTAGAGTATCTTTCCTGCAAACTGCGTGTAGGGAATAATCTTCCTGTCTCGGTAGTCCTGCAAGGTACGGGGACTGATATACAGCCGCTCGCACACTTCCTTTCCTGTGAGGAAAAGTTCGCCAGCAAAGAGTGGCTTGTGTGTATCCGCCACTTCTACTATTCGTTTACCTACACCTCTCAACGCTGAGACGACCAACTGCATCTCGTCCGCCTCCATGTTCAAGTCTCTTGCTGTTTCCATCATATCTGTCTGTTTTTAGGTTTGTCCGATTTCGTAAGAAGCAATACTTCCACATCCTCACACTTGTAATAGCACTTGTGTCCGATTTGCGTAAACGGCAGCACGCCCGTATCACGATAATGCTGCAAGGTGCGTTTGCTGATGTTCAGCAGCCGACACACATCTCCGTTGTGCAGCCAGTCCGTGTGCTTACTCTTTTCTCCGAATGCCTTGTGGCAACTCTCGGCAAGGCTCAAAATTTCATCTCGAAGCTTTGCCCAATTGGTTTCTGTAATGATGTAATAGTTCATAATTTTATATTGTTATTGTTTGTTGTTTCAGGTCTTTCCTGTTTCCATCGGCAAAGGTAATGACGTGCGTGTGCCTCTCAAAGCCGTGGGGAACAGCAGGGAAGTATCGGGAACTATCGGGAAAAGAGCAATCCGTTTCATCGGTTCACATTTGCGTTTTCTTGCCCCGTCTTTTTTCTTTCATTGCAAAGACAATCCAAGCGAGTGCAGAGGAAAGTTCACTTATCCTTTTCCGAGCGCAGCTTGTCTTATGCAAAATTAATATTGGATATTTCTTATTCCATCACTTTCCATTCAAGTGGCAGCTTGTGGCGTCATAGTGGAATAGGTTGGCACAGTAATCCGATATAAAATATCCTCCAATCAATAGTTTGTAGATAGTTGGAGCAAAAGACGGCATCTGAAAGCAGACAGTAACATCCGTATTTCAGCTAACCTTTCTTTCCTGTCATCCATTTTTTGCTTAATGAGGCTATAAATGCCCTTCTTGACAGCCTGTTCTCCTAAGAATTTTAAAGCGGACGAGCGCAACATTATGCAAGAAGGCTCTGAATGCTTGGGAGTCACGCATTCTCACCCTAACTTCACTCTTGGAAACCAATTCAAGGGAATAATGAAAAAGAACGCAGATGCAGGCAACATAGACAGCAGTAGAAATCCTCATCGAAAGAGGAGTTCCTCCAAGAACGCAGAGATAGAAAACTACCTCTCCACACACTACGAGTTCAGATACAACACGGTATTGGGCAGAACCGAATATCGCAGTAAGGGTAATAGTAGTTTTGTAAAGGTTGGTCGCTATGAAATCAACACACTTCGCAGGGAACTTGATTGCGATGAAGGCATAGCGACTTCTGCCGAGAACCTTTATTCCATCATTGAAAGCAGCTTTTCTCCCCGTATCAATCCCGTGCAGGAGTATTTAAAAGGGTTGCCATTGATAGATATAGGTGATAGCAGTAGCTGTGATGATGCTGGTTGTAGGGATAGTAATGTGCCTTCTTTTTCACCGAAAGCAATTTCCGATTTGGCAAGCTGCGTTGTTGTCCGTAATTCTAACAAATGGTTGCCGTATCTTACCAAATGGCTTGTGGCGGTGGTCGCCAATGCGATGGACGACCGTGAGTGCCGTAACCATACCTGCCTTGTACTGACAGGTGAGCAGGGTAAGTTCAAGACAACGTTTCTCGATTTGCTCTGTCCGTCCAAACTGCACGGTTACAGTTACACAGGAAAAATATATCCGCAGGAGAAAGACACACTCACTTATATCGGTCAGAACCTTATCGTAAATATAGATGACCAGCTCAAAGCCCTCAATAAGCGGGACGAAAACGAACTGAAGAACCTTATCACCTGTCCGATGGTCAAGTACCGTATGCCGTATGACAAATATGTGGAGGAGCATCCCCACTTGGCAAGCTTCGTGGCATCGGTGAACGGTAACGACTTTCTTACAGACCCGACAGGCAGCAGAAGGTTTCTGCCCTTTGAAGTTCTATCCATAGACATAGAGAAAGCCAAGCGTATTTCAATGGACAATGTCTATGCTGAAGCCAAAACCCTATTAAAGTCAGGTTTCCGCTATTGGTTTGATGATGAAGAGATTGCCGAACTATACAGAGAGAGTGAGGACTTTCAGGTACAAACCGCTGAGATGGAACTTTTGCTGCGTTGCTTTGAAAAGCCAACGGAGGATGAAAACTATTCGTTAATGACTACTACGGAGATACTCACCTATTTGGGTATTTATACTCACCAACCACTTGTTGCCAAGCGTATGGGCGAAGCCTTGAAGAAAGCAGGATACATAAAGGTGAGCAAGCGAAGAAACGGAGGTAGCCCCATCTATGCCTACAAGATTAGGAAAATCTTGCCCTGCCCGCTCCTTCAGACTTGTAGTAGCCAAATGTAGTAGTATGTGTAGTATCGTCCTATACTAAAAAGTGCTGCTGATTATCAATCACTTATCACGAAATAGTATGTAGTAAGAAGAATGATGAAAAAGTTTGAAGGGGAAAACTTTGGAAACGGTAAAACCATAAAACAGACAAGCATAAATAATTATCATTCAACCCATTAAAGTATCAAAACAATGAAAGAAGAAGATTTATCACTTATCAAGCGATATCCCATCGTGGAGTATCTCGAAAGGAGGGGTATCAGGCCTGTCCATAAAACACCAACCTATGCCATGTACCGTTCACCGCTCAGGGAGGAAACGCGTCCGAGTTTCAAAGTGGACAGGGAAAAGAACCTTTGGATAGACTATGCCGAAGGCAGGGGCGGAAGCATCATCGACCTCTGTATGCGCTTGGAAGGCTGTACGCTCTCGGAAGCCATCTGCCGTTTGGGACAGAACGCTTTAGAGCATACAGCGTACAGCTCCAATTCTCCAAAGAGAGAAACACCCATCAGTTCAAATCAAAGAGAGCATGTAACGGCAAGCGGAACAAGGAGACTGATATGCCTATCAGACACCTTGCCGCCGCATTTGCAGGAGTACCTCAAAAAGGAACGCTGCATTGATTTGGAAAAGGCAACACCCTTTCTTAAATGTATCAGTTACGAGATAAGGGGAAGAAGATATGAAGCTATCGGCTTTGCCAATTCTTCGGGTGGCTATGAGCTTCGTGATGATAAGACTTTCAAGGGAACGATTGCTCCTAAAGACATCACCCCTATATTTGAGGACAAGGCACAACCTGTCTGTTTGTTCGAGGGATTTATGGACTTTCTCTCTTTTCTTTCAATGAAAGGGGAAGTAACCAACCAATGCCTTGTGATGAATTCCGTGAGTAATGTTGTAAGAAGTATTCACTACCTGAATAAAAGAAATATAACCTCTGTTCGTGCTTTTCTTGATAATGACGATGCAGGGCGAAAGACAGTGCAGGAATTTGTAAACGAAGGTTTTAAGGTAGAAGATATGGCAGTGTATTATAGAGACTTCAAAGACCTCAACGAGTATCACGTCAGCCGTGTCCGTGAGCAACAGAAAAAGTTGGAGAAAACTCCAAATACAAGTAACAAAAGAAAACAAGTCAAACTTAAAATAAGATAGAGTGATGAAAAAGGAAAGAAGAAACATAGAAGAAATAGGTCGTTTCATAGGAGAAACTTTTGGCGTAAGCCCGGCTAAAAGTTCAAACGAACAAACCGCCGCTGAATTTCGGGCAAGGGGAATGAAAAATATTCAAGAGCAAAAACAACAAGAAACAGAACATGCCATAGAGCATGCCACGCCATCCGAGCCTGTACTGCATGCAGGGCATGCAACTATTCAACGACGCATCAGTGCCAAGATGAGAAAAGAGACTCTCGAAGCATACAAGCAGGCGTTCCTTGTTCCAACAAAGCTAAGTGAGAGAAAAGCGGTCTATCTGAGCAGGGAAACACAGGAACGTGCGGACTTCATTGTCCGTAGATTGGGAGATAAAGGAGCCAATGTCTCGAGCTTCATCGAAAACCTTGTGCGTATCCATTTGGAGGAATACGGTGAGGATATAGAAAAATGGAGGAAGCTGTAAACAACAGAAAAACGGTCAAGGACTATCGAGTAAAAGGATGTCCCTTTCACTCAAAATCCTCGACCGTTTTAGGGTAGTACCAACAATAGATTTTTACTGAACACATTGAACGGTGGGAATGCCACGAACACAGTTAATCTTCTGAATGCATAGCATTCATTTTTGGACGACAAAACGCTTTATGCGTAAACGTTTCGTTAGCTGACATTGCAAGACGTCAGTTTGTACCCACAAACTGCGCTTGCTCCCCTCGTTCGGTTATCGGGGAGATTAGACCGTAATCACTCCGTTCTCATCGGTCAGCGTTCGGAAATTAAGCAAGATTGAAAACAAAGAAAAGAGGACTTTTATATGAACAGATATGATAGCAGAACTGCCAAATGGCAGCAACGAGGTAAAGAAGAAGCGAGGATGAACAAGACGGAGTTCATCAAGGTAAGATGCACCTTAGAGGAAAAGCTGCGCATCAAGTCAAAGGCGGAAAGCACAAGACGGAAGTTCTCAGACTACTGCCGTGAAATACTCCTTAATGGAGAAGTGGTTGCCATTCCTAAGATGACGGACAATGAGAGAGAAGCCATTGCCATTCTCCAGCATACGGGCAGGTTCTATGGGCAGATTTCCAACCTTATTAAAGTCAAGGATGAGAGATGGGTACATATCACACAGAACCTTTCGCTATGTGCCAAAGAAGCATTTAAGCGATTTTACGACCCGCATTTTCGTGTGGACGACGAAATATATAAGGTCTTAAATATGTCGAGAGATGATAGGAAAATGTAAGGCGATAGCGCACGGCAGCACGGCTTTAGACTATATCTTCAGAGAGGGCAAGCTTGGCTATCGACTTGCCTTCCACAATCTTTGCAGCAGGGAGCCAAAGGCTATCTATGAGGAAATGAAAGTGGTCAGCGATTACAACAGTCGTTGCAGGAACAAGTTTCTCCGTATCGAAATAGGCATCGCACCGCAGGACGAGAAAAAGCTGTCAGTGTCCGAACTCATGTGGATAACCCATTTATTTGCCAAGCAAATGGGACTTGACAACCACCAATGGGTGGCGGTAACGCACAAGGATACCGACAACAGACACATTCACATCATTGCCAACCGCATCAGTTTGTACGGAGAGGTCTATGATACTACTTTTGTGAGCAATAGGGCAGCAAGGGTGGCGGAAGAAATCAGCAGGGAGAAACACTTAACTATCGCAAAGGAGGTCAAGGCGAAAAAGCAGCATCAGGAGCCAAAAGCCAGTCCAATAAGAGAGCAGACAAAACAGCAAGTACAACAAATCTGCTATGCCCTGCTTGACAAGTACAAAGGTATGGGTATTACTGGGCATTCCATGTTCCTTTACGAATTGAACAAGAACAACATTATCATAGAGCGCATTAAGAACAAACAGGGAAAAGTCTATGGTTTGAAGTTCTCCTACTGTGGCCAGACATTCAAAGCTTCCGAAATCGGCAGAGAGTTCGGCTACCGTTCCCTGCAGAAAAACTTTGAACCAACCAACAGGAAAGAACCAAAGAAACCACACCAAGCAATGCAGGAGGCAACTGAAAAGAAAGAACAGCCTGATACAGGTTATCAGCTTGTACCCAAAAGCCGTTTCACTGTCTTACGAGACAATGATACTCCACGAGCGCAGAACTCCATTGGTGCAGTGGCAGACACCATTGTTAGTGCAGCCGATGAAGTTGTGGAAGGGTTAGGCGATTTGATTACCCCATCCACACAGGGCAATGACTATGCTGAAACAGCGTGGCAGCGCAAGCTCAGGAACCAAGCCAACAGAAAAAAAACGTGGAAGAGGATTATAACTCACGCCTAAGAAAAAATGCAGAAAGAAGGATATCTCATCAAGAACGCTTGTTATTCGGTAACAAAGTATTATCTTTGCAAACAGAATAACAAGCGTTCTTTGTTAGGCAGAAAACAGCGAAGCCAAGTAGCTCGCTCGTTTCTAAATCGTTACCAGCTTAGTTGCACAAATAACGTAACTTCTTTATTTTCAATTAGATACATTTTAATAATTATCTTGGGATGTGATTTCGCCGATTTTGTCAGCCTTGAAGTGGCAGGAAGAAAAAACGGAAGCCGCATCCTTTACATAAGGATGCGGCTTTTGGTATAGCCGGAGAATTATCGGGTCTCCATCACCCTTTCTCTTCGGCGGATGACGGAGTGGATTCTGCAATCATTTTCAGGAAATACCGGTGCACCCGTGTGTCGCTCCCCAGTTCGGGATGAAACGCCGTTGCGAGCTGTGCGCCCTGCCTTGCTGCCACGATATGGCCGTCCACGATGGCCAAGGGCTTGCATTCCTTGCTCCCTATCTTGCTTATATACGGGGCACGGATGAAGGTCATGGGAATGTCGGGGCCTATTCCCTCGACGGCAGCTACCGTCGTGAAGCTGCCCAGCTGGCGACCGTAGGCGTTGCGGCAAGCCTCCATGTTCATGGTGGCAATGCGCCCGGAGCCCTCGCTCTCCACGCTCTTGGCCAGGAGAATCAGTCCCGCGCAGGTGCCGAATACGGGCAATCCGCGCCGTATCTCTTCGCGGATAGGCTCCAGGAGGCCGAGCTCTCGCAGCAGTTTCAGTTGCGTGGTGCTCTCACCGCCGGGAATGACAAGTCCGTCCTTAGGTCGCATGAAGTCTGCCAGCTGGCGGATTTCGAAGGTCTCGGCACCTGTCTTCCGGAGCATTTCCTCATGCTCGATGAAGGCTCCCTGCAAAGCGAGGACACCGATAACAGGCTTCGCCATGCTCATCTACTTGCCCCTTTCTGCCATGAGCAGTTGGATTTCCTGCTCGTTGATGCCTACCATCGCCTCGCCTAAATCCTCGCTCAGCTCGGCCAGCATCTTAGGGTCGTTGTAGTTGGTAACGGCTTTCACGATGGCTTCTGCCCGTTTGGCGGGGTTCCCGCTCTTGAAGATTCCCGAGCCCACGAACACTCCCTCCGCGCCCAACTGCATCATGAGGGCGGCATCGGCGGGGGTGGCAATGCCTCCTGCGGCGAAGTTCACCACTGGCAGTTTGCTGTTGTCGTGTACATATCTGGCAAGCTCGTAGGGCACTTGCAGTTGCTTCGCGGCCTCGAAGAGCTCGTCTTCCGCCATGGCTGTCAGCCGCCTGATCTCAGCTTGCATGAGGCGCATATGGCTCACGGCCTGCACCACATCGCCCGTTCCGGGCTCGCCTTTCGTGCGGATCATGGTGGCTCCCTCGGCTATCCGGCGCAGTGCCTCGCCGAGGTTCTTGGCGCCGCAGACAAAGGGAACCTCGAACTTCGTCTTGTCAATGTGGTGGATGTTGTCTGCCGGCGAGAGGACTTCGCTCTCGTCGATATAGTCTATCTCAATGGCCTGGAGTATCTGTGCCTCGGCAAAATGGCCGATGCGGCACTTGGCCATGACGGGAATGCTCACGGCCTGCTGTATACCCTTGATCATCTTCGGGTCGCTCATGCGCGATACGCCGCCCGCCGCGCGGATGTCGGCAGGTATCCGCTCGAGTGCCATGACGGCGCACGCTCCGGCCTCTTCGGCAATGCGGGCCTGTTCGGGGGTGGTTACATCCATGATGACACCGCCCTTCAGCATCTGGGCGAGGTTGCGGTTCAGTTCTTGTCTTGTGGGTTCCATGTCTTATTTCTGTTTTCGGTATTGGCTCGGGGTGATGCCCTCCATCTTGCGGAAGAACTTGGTGAAGTGGGCTTGCGACGAGAAGCCGTAGTCGTAGGCCACCTGTTTCAAGGTCCGGGCGGGCGCCAGGAGTGCCTGCTTGAGTTCCTGGATGAGAAAGGAGTCGATGATTTGCTTGGGCGAACTCTTGCCCTCGCGCTTGCATACTTGCGCCAGATATCTCGGGCTCACATTGAGCCGGTCGGCGTAGTAAGCCACATCGTTGTTGGTGTGGATGTGCTTTTTGAGCAGCGACAGGAACTCGGAATACAGTTCCTGGCCCCTTCCCTGCAGGCCGGAGAGCCGGCTCTGGAGCGACTCCATGTAGGCTTCCGCCCGCTCCTGCGCCGTCGCCAGGCTCTCTCCCTGGCTCAGGAATACCGCTATGGCACTGGCATAGGCGTTGCCCGCTCCATGCCTGTTACGGCGCTTCTCGATGACGAGCGTGCAAAGGGGAACGAGCAGTCGGCGAATCTCTGCCAACACCTCGTCGTCCATCAGGCGCTCGCCCTTGCTGGAATAGAGTATCGGGTCGTAGATGATGTGCCGCGGTCGATGGCGGGAAAGAGTGTCTACGATTACCCGCAGGACATCCACCCGCCGCACCATGCCTATCTTTACGATTTCCGGCTGCATATCGTTGACGATAGCTTCTATCTGTCCCTGCACGATACGGGCGGGCAGGTCGTAGAACTCCTGTATCCCCAAGGTGTTCTGCAAGGTAATGGAAGTAACGACGGAGACGGCATATCCGCCCAGTTCGGATATGGTCTTGATGTCGGCCTGCACGCCCGATCCTCCCGTGGAATCGGAGCCCGTGATGGTCAATATGGTGTTTCCGTCTTCCATAAACGGCTACAAAGGAATAAAAAATATCCGGAAAACCTCAAGGCTATTCGCCTTTTGACAAAAGAAACTTCATTTTGTGTAATTTCGCACCACCTTCCGGCCCCGATGGATATAGATGCCCGGCATGCCGGAAGACCCCACCTCCTGTCCCATCAGGTTATACCAGCGGGCGTCGTCGTGCTTCCTGTGAGTCGTTACGGCATTGATTCCGGTGGAGACCAGGAAGTCTTTCATGGCCGAGAGGGCAGAGTAAGCCTTGCCGGTCTCGTTGTTGAAGAGGGTGGCGTTATACCAGTTGGTCGTAACCTGGCTGCTCGTATTGCCGTATTCATTGGCTTCCGGCCACCACCAGAAGAGTCCCTTGACTTTCTCGTGTCTGTTGAGCTTGGCGACAAGGGCATCCGTGAATGCTCTTTGTCCTGCGTCCGAGTAAGGATAGGTGGTGCTATAGTCGACGGTCGTGCCGTTTACGGGCCAGTGTGCCGGGTATCCAGTCTCCACGATCATGATGTCTTTATGGAAGTTGTTCTCCAATACCGTGAGGGCGTTTTCGAGTTGTTCCAGCTTGCCGTGATAGTAAGGATAGTAGCTGATGCCGATGATGTCGTAATCCATTTGATATTCGTCCATCTTTTCGTAGAATCCTTTCAAGACGGCCGTGTCAGCAACCCGCTCGGTGTGCACAATCACTTTGGCGGCAGGGCAGACCTCTCGGCACGCCCTGCTCGCATTGCCGAGCAGAGTGGTGAATCGTTGCCAGTTGGCCGTGCTGTTGGTATAGCACCGGTAGGTCGCCGCGCCTCTTGTCCCCCACAGCATTCCGTAGCTGATCTCGTTGCCTATCTGAATGAGGTCGGGAGCGGCTCCGTAGGCTTTCAATGCTCGCAGAACCTCTTTGGTATAGTCGTAAATCTTATCGTAGAGTGCCGTCTCGTTTAAGGTTAGCCAGTCGCCGGGAGTCCATTGTTTGGCCGGGTCGGCCCAGGTGTCGGAGTAGTGGAAGTCGAGCAGGAAGCTGAATCCCGCCTCTTTGATGCGTTTTCCGAGTGCCTTCACATAGTCCAGATTCTGGCACACTCCTTCGCCCTTTTCGGCCGTCGTGGCGTTGTCGGGATTGACGAAGAGCCGCACGCGCAGGGCGTTCCAGCCCTCCTCCCTGAGGAAGGTGAGCACATCCGGGATGGCATTTCCGTCGTGATTGAGATACAGGGAGCCGGCCTGCTCATACTTTGGCAGCATAGAGATGTCGCCGCCGACATATTTCTGAGCATGCCCCACGATGGTTGATAAGGTGAGGAAACCTATGAAAAATAATCTTTGGATGTCCATGTTGATGTCGTTTCTGTTTTCTGCAAATATACGAATTTATTTCCGGAAGGGAGACGAATGGTCAGAAAAAAGGGTCTTTCTTCACAGAGAGACCCTTGGATTTAAGATACCTAATTTATATGTTAAATTACTTAATGATAACCTTCTTGCCATTGTGGATATAGATGCCCTTTGCCGCGGGCTTGTCGATACGCACGCCCGAGAGGGTGTACCAGGCGTCGTCGGCCGGCCTGTCAGCGACCTTGACGGGGGCTTCTATTCCCGTTACCACGGTCTGCAGGCCATCGAGGGTGTAGTAGCCGCCGTTCTGGAAGTCCGTGTCGGTCGTCTGGTTGCCCGTGCCGTCGTTGAAGATTATCTTGTCGGGGGCAGCCAGCGTACCGCTGTATTTCCACAGATACACCTTCTTGCCATTGTGAGTGCCGGCTTCCGACACATCCGCCTGGCTCGCCGTGCCCGGCCAGTCGCCTGAATACATGTTGCTTCCGTCGTTGTGCCAAGCCCACACATTGAGGGTGTTTCCCCAGTTTGCGGGCTTCTCGAAGTAGGCGTAGGTGCCCTCCTGCGTGGTTACGAACGAAGGCAGGGTAAAGGTATTCTGCTCCTCGCCCACCGCTTCTATGCCGCTGATGTCGATGTCGCTGCTGATATAGAGCTTGTAGTTCTCTCCCTCCACGGCCAGTTTGTAGCCCGAGGTGCTGGCCGTAGTCGTGCCAAGACACAGCAGCAGATTACCCTTGGTGCCCTTTACGCTCACGCTGTAGCCCGCATTTTCGCCCACCGAAGTGAGCACTTCGCTCTGGTTGGTGATGCCTGCGAGTGAGCGTGCCAGTATCTGTTTCTTGATGGCCTTGCGGTATCCTTTCCAGTGGGTGAGGAATATGCATGGTGTTCCGGGCATCGTGAGGATGTAGGCATTGGCAGCCTCGATGTTGGCTTTGAGCATGTTGTCGCTGTTTCGTCCCGTGTCGTGGTTGTCCACGAAGGTAACGGCATAGCGCCTGTAGGCGGCATCGCCGATGAGGCTGCTTGAGGTATAGTTGGCCAGGTTGCGCCATTGTGCCCCGCCGGTGTTGAACACATTGTTGATGAGCCACTTCAGCTGGAAGTCGAAGGCGGCACTCGTCTTGCCCGTTCCGTCTATCCACGACTTCAATCCAGGCAGCCCGTCGCTCATCCAGTATTCGCCCACGCTGTAGGCGGGCTTGGCACTTTCGTTGTATATCTTCGTGAATCGGGGAGCATATCCGCCCGTCATGTCGTAGCGGAACCCCGCATATCTCATTTCCTCTTGCAGGAACTGCAGGTAGAGTTTGATGTTCTTCTGCACATTCAGGCTGGTGTGGTCGAGGTCCCGGCTGCCGTCGAAGTCGGTGCCGGTGTCGCTGGCGCCGGTGAGTTTACCTTTCGCCTCCGACCTCGAATCACGGTTCCCCTCGTCGGTATTGCAGATGTCGGCATAGCTCCAGGTCATCGTTCCGTGCCCTGCCCATGTCTCCTCGGGGAAGTCGCACCAGCCCGTGTTGCCGCTTTTGTGGTTGATGACCACATCGGCAATGGTCTTGAGCCCTTTGGAGCTGAAAGTCTGTATCATCGCCTTCAGCTCGTCGGCCGTGCCGAAAGCACTCTTCTGGTCGAACCACCAGATATCCGCATAGCCCATCTGGTTGCTAAGCGTATTGCAATAGCCGCTCTGCGGCACCCAGACGAGCTGATAATACTTGGCCAGAGTGTCGGCCTGACTCTTGAGATTGCTCCATCGGGTGTCGTCGTAGGAATCCCAATAGAATCCTTGCAGCATGACGCCGCTATAGTTTGCCGGCCATCCCTGTGCGAAAAGTGCCGTGTAGGCAGCAAGTGCAAGCAATAAAGTGTAGAATCGCTTCATATTCTGTTTAAGTTAAATAGTTTGGTCTTATGGGCAAAGTTACGAATATTTCCTATCGGACAATCAGCAGTTTACATTCTTTTCCCGTTCTGGCGATGCAATCGTTTGCACGCCCCGGCTTTTCCCTCTGCGGCCAAAAACACTCCAGGAGGTTTTCCAGGACATGTTGATTAGCCGTCGGCAGTTTAATAAAATCGGCGAAATCATGGGGCAAAATCGGCGATTTTGTCCCACAATCTCGCCGATTTTGTCATTCAGATAACGGCCTTTAGTCTTATGAAAGAAAACGGGAGGATTCTCTTGCGAGAACCCTCCCAAATTCAAATCAAACTTTATTTAGTCTGAAGCAAGTTATGATCAGTTTACTGCCACGATGTTCCACTGCCCCGTAATGTCGTTCAGGTAAAACTCGTAGGTGCCTGCCGGCACGGTAATGTTTTCCGTTCCTGTCGGTCCGTAGTACACATCACCCACGGCATAGTCCTTGGTCGAGCCCCAACTGGTGGCCCAGTCGTGGTTCGCGCGGAACTTCAGACCGCCGGCAGAGGGAATTGTGGCACGCACATACCAGTTGTGCGGGGCACTGGGCCGCTGGGTCATGTCGATCTCGCTGTTGTTGTCGGTCTTCCATCCGTTGAAGTCGCCGATGATGCTTACCGCCGAATAGGTGGCGGGAGCCTGGTTGCCGAGCTTCGTCCAGCTGTAGCTCAGACTGTTCATGTCGACGGTCAGCGTCCAGAACTCGTTCTGCGACGGAGCCGCAAACGACTGGGCATCCTTGTTGACGAGACTTCCGGAAGCATCGGTGGCACCGTCTACGGCCGTACCGAAGGCTTTGTCCCAGTTACCAAAGTCGCCGCCTTCCCAGATCTTCAGGTCCCAGGCTCCGTTCCATTTCGTGGTATAGGAGTAGGAATTGCCTCCCTGGGCATAGAACATGCACGACATATCCGTCTGGCTCCAGCCCTGCAGGTTGCCCACGATGTAGTATTTGCTCTCTGCGCGGGTGATGGTGTAGGTGAGGTTCTTCATGTCGAGCGTGATGTTGAAGGTGCCCTTACCCTCGATGGTGGGAGTCTGAACGCCGCCCGTATACAGCGGGTCGTTCGTGTAGACCAGGAAGTTAGGCGTGGTGGCATCGCCGTTTTCGGCACATCCCATCTGTCCGCTGTTCACCTTGTCCCAGTCAGCGTTGTCATACAGGGAGCCCGCATAGAACTTAAACCAGTTGCTTCCGTCATTGACGGTGGTAACCTTCGCCGTGAAGGTTCCGTCTCCGTTGTCTTCCATCCAGAGAGGAGTAGGCAGGTTCCAGCCCACATTCTCGAAGTCGCCGAGCAGGAAGTAGCCCTTGCTGTCGATGGCAGGAGTGGGGGCGGGAGTGAAGCTTCCGGTAGTGGTGGCCCCCTCGGCAGTAAAGGCGTCGCCGTTCTCCAAGTTGATGCTAACCAGCGACTTCACCTCCAATGGGCGTGCCACGGCCGCACGGCTATTGTTCTGCTTCTCGATGAACTTTGCGAGCGTTGCGGCATCCACGGTGATGTAGTTGCCACTGACGGTGCCTTCTATCTCCTCGCCGTTCACGGTGAGGCCCTTCAAGGTATACCCGGCCACGCCGGAGTTGCTGGTCTTGATTTCAACGAGCTGGATGACCCCGTCTTCATCCGGCATCACGGCCGTTGCCTCGGGACCGTTGCTGAAAGTTACGCCATAGGCAGCGGCAGCCTCTTCCGGGCCATAGGCCTGAGGCGATGCCCAGTCGTCGTAGTCGCCGTTGCAGCCGGCAAGCCCGAAGGCTGCCATGGCTGCTAAGCTGTATAATAATGTCTTCTTCATTTTCTTTTCGTTTTAATTATTTCACTTCACCCGTACCGGTGTCAAAACTTACATAGAGACGCTGTCCGGCAGAACACTGGATGCTGTAGTTGTCAGGATCCGGCTTGGCGGGAACGGCCTTCTCGCGTGCTCCCTGCGACCAACTATCCGGAATGTCAAAGTCGCGATAGTAGACCGTGGTGCCCTTATAGAGCGTGAACTCCGTGCGCCACCACTCGTAGGTTCCCACCTTGATGTAGGCGCGGAGCTCGCCCGACTGCGTGAACGCAGGCGATATCCACTGCCCGGTCTGGTCAGCAGGAGTCGTGCAGGCCAGCGATGCATCTGCGTCGCCCCAGTTGTTCATAGCGTTGCCGATGACATAGACCTTGCCGGGATATACCGTGAGATCATACTGTATGGACTTGCCCACGATCTCTCCCTTGAAGTGGAGCGTATACCATCCTCCGTTCTTGAAGGTGATATTGCTGTTGCCGTCGGCGCTCTCGCTGATTTCCGCGTTTGCATTGTCTTGAACGCTCTGCAGGCGGTTGTAGCCGCGCCAGTCGTTCTCGAAGGTGCCCCATTTAAGCTGTCCGTCAGCCGGAACATAGACAATCGTGTAGTAATTGCCGCTGAGGCCATATACTTGCGGAACCACCTGCCATGAGGTCCAGGGCGTGCCGATGGATGAGCCTACCACATAGAGCTGGGTCGGCAGCTCGGCAGCAGGAGCCACATAGTTGGCCAGGGTCTTCTGCAAGGTGATGGTGTTACTGTAAGTCTGTCCCAGGCCGCTTGTCCCGTCGAGCACGGCACGCAGTCGGATATAGATGGGCTTGACCTCGTTAGGATAGTCGGTATCGGGGTTTGCCTCCTGGAAGAGCTCCACCACGGCATTGTTCAACTCGCTGGCATCCACGGCCATCTTGGCCGTAGTGTAGGAAGTTGGCAACTCCTTGTGGGCCACGGTGGTGTCGTTCAGGAAAGCGGCATTGTCGGAAACCTGAACATAGTATCGTGTAGCATACGGCACGCCTCCGTAGTTCGGCTGCGAGCAGGTAAGGGTTACCGTCTCGGCATTCGCCAAATCATATGTATTGTTGGCTGCGTTGGCCGGCGTGTTCAGGACGAATCCTTCTGAAAGATGGCTCAGGTCCAGAGTCGGGTTGCTGTCGCGGTCTTCCTCACAGGAGGTGAGACCGAAGCTGACCATGGCAATCATGGCGAACAGCCAACCTATATTAAATATTCTCTTTTTCATATTTCGTTAAAATTTTAGAATTTCTAATCTTGGCTATCTGCATATATCACTTGCCATATCCCGGGTTCTGAGTCATGTTGGGGTTACCCGCAAGGTCGTTGGCAGGGATGGGATAGAGATTGAAGTGGGAGTCGATACCCGTGCCGCCGGCTACGCCGCCCTTGAAGTCCCAGCGGTATTTGCTGCCCGTGAAGAGGTCGAAGCGCACGAGGTCGGAGCGTCGGCGACCCTCCATATAGAACTCCTTGCACCACTCGTCGATGAGCACCTGGTCGGTGATAGAGGTGTGAGCCACGGTATGGGCACGGTCGGTGAGCATCTTGAGATCGGCAAGAGCCGGGCCTGTCTGCCCCAGCCGATACTGGGCTTCGGCGCGCGTGAGGTAAATTTCAGCAAGGCGGAAGAGCGGGATATCTGTATCCGAGAAGGTGCGGTTGTGGGCAGCACCGTTGTTGATGCGCTGGTTGGACCACTTAACAATGGACGCTCCGTTCAGGAAACCGGTAATCTGCTTGCCCGGGCTGAGCGTGCGGATGCCACCGCCTACACCCATATAGAACATGGCGCGGTCGTCGCCTGCGGCAGCGATGACATTCGTCGTTGTTACGCCAAGCGCGTTATCCTTTGCGATAACCTCTGCCTCGGTGGGTTCCTTGAGTGCATCTCCGGCTGCTGCCATTGGGATATTATCGTTCGGGAAGAACTTCTCCACGAGGTCCTTGCGGGCGAAGTTGCAGCTCCAGTAGTTGTCGGTATTGGCATAAGGCATGCCTGAGATGCGCATGGAGCTCACGAGATAGGTAGAGCCGGCATATTCCCGGGTCTTCTCCCCGTCCTGACGGATGGGGAAGATAATCTCCTTCATGGCCTGTGTATTCTCGTCGTTGTCGCCCATGAACACCTGGGCATAGCCCGAGAAGCCATTCGTGGCCGTGGTAGAAAGGGCATAGGCTCCGCTGTTAAGAATCTTGTCGCAATAGTCCTTGGCCTTCTGGTAGTCCTTGGTGGCTCCGTCGGTATAGACGGCGGAGTTCAGGGCCAGGCGGGCATGAAGGGCATAAGCTGCGCCTTGGTCGGCCCGGCCGAAGCCCGTCTTGCTGTTATAGGTGCCCGCAGGTTTTAGGATTCCCTCTATCTCGGTAAGCTCCGTGTCAATCCAGTCGTAGAGTTCCTTGCCGCCTTTCTCTACTGGAAGCTCTCCGCTGAAGGTGTCCTTGAAGGGAGCTTTATGGAAAAGGTCGAGGAAATACCAGTAGTGGAGGGCACGGAGGAAGCGCACTTCGGCGATAATATCCTCATCCAGTTTGCCAGTCTGGTCATAGATGAACTGGTTGTAGAGGGTTACATCGTAGGCAAGACGCTGGTAAGCCCAGTTCACACGGGTGGAGCTTGAGTTCCAGGCGATGTTGGTAAGGGCGGGGATGTCTTCATTATCCTGCCATGCCCAGATGCACTCATCGGTGCAGAGTTCCTGGAGATTGAAGACGGTGCGATAGAAACCGCTCTCACCTTCGTCGCCACTTATATCGGCTTTGCCCGCAGGGCCGGCCTGTCCGGTCAACCCGAGGGTGGCATATTGCTTTGCAAGCAGTTCGGTTGCATCGTATGACTGAGAAGACCGCGGGTCGATAGAAGAGAGGTTCAGGTCATCGGCGCATGAGGCCATTCCTATCAAGAGAAGACCGAAAGCTGCTGTTTTTATCATTGTTTTTTTCATTGTTCTTTTCCTCCAAACTTTAGAAGTTAAGGTTCAGTCCGAGCTGGAAGCTCATTGGACGGGGATATGGATTGCTGTCTATGCCGCTCGAAACTTCGGGGTCGATACCGTCATACTTGGTAATCATGAACGGGTTTTGTGCGGTAAAGTATATGCGCCCCGAGAAATACGGGGTATCGTTATAGGTCAGCAGGGCCGGGAAAGTATAGCCGAGCGTGATATTGGTACACTTCAGGTAAGAGGCATTGCGAATGAAGTAGTCGCTCAGGTAAGGGTTGTTTACCGTTGTTCCCGTAAACCCTAAGGCAATTGCTTCTGCCGAGGTGTTAGAGAACGCCGAGTTGTGGTAGAGACCCGAACTGGATATGGAAGCCTTGCTCGACAGGAAGTCATAGTAGACATAGTTGCCGATGGCCGCATGGAAAGCTGCGCTCAAGTCCCAGTTCTTGTAGATGAACTTGGTGGTAAGACCCATGATGACAGGAGCGGCCGGACTCTTGTAGTAATAGCGGTCGCCGTCGTTAATCTGGCCGTCGGCATTGCGGTCTACATAGAGGCCTTCGATAGGTTTGCCGGCCTTGTCATAGACTTGCTGGTAGACGAAGAAGCTGCTCGTGGGCTGTCCTACCTTGTGCCTCTGCACCTTGGTGTTATTGCCTCGGGAAATCTTATCACCCGTCCATACCCAGTCCTGGGCACCGGCTTTCAGCTCGGTAATCTCGTTTTTATTCCAACCTATATTATAGGTTACATCCCATGTGAAGTCTTTCGTTACGATGGGCTTGACATCAAACGAGAGCTCAAGGCCATAGTTTTTCAGCGATCCTATGTTCTGCAACTGCGTATCGCCGAAAGCTGTGCCTGCGGGAACACTTACGGTAGCAAGCAGGTCGGAGGTCTTACGATAGTATCCGTCGAGGTTGATTACGAAGCGGCCGTTATAGGCACTGAAGTCAATACCCGCGTTATAGGTCGTGGTTTTCTCCCAAGTCAGCTTGTCGTTGTAGTTGTTCGGGCGAACCGTATAATAGTAGGTGTCGCCGAAAGGATACTGGGCGTAAGAGTTACCACGCACATAGAGCGGCAGATAATAGAAGTCGTCGATGCCGTTCTGCTGGCCGGTCTTACCCCAGCCCAGGCGGAGCTTCAACTCGTCGAGCCAGTTCACATCCTTGAGAAACTTCTCGTTGCTGATCTTCCAGGCAAAGGCTGCCGATGGGAAATAGCCCCACTTGTGTCCTTTGGCAAAGCGAGAGGATCCGTCGGCACGGAAGGTTGCCGTAATCAGATAGCGGTCGAGGAGGTTATAGTTCAGGCGGCCGAAGTAAGACACGAGCCCATTGCGGCCGGGGTACTGCTCTTCTGAGCGAAGAGTTGGGTCATGCGCCTCGCCGGTAGCCAAGTCTGTGCCTTGTCCTTCCTTATAGCCACTCCTGTGATAATGGCTGTCCTCGGCACCTGCCATGATGTCCACCCCGTGGTCTCCGAACTGATGCTGATACTGGGCATAGGCACTTCCTACGATGCCGTATTTCCAATGGCGTTCAATACTTTGCCATCCATAGTAGTTGTTGCTGTAAGAGTAGCGCGAGATGTTTTCATCCTGGCTGGTTGCCGTATACTGTGCACCGAGAGAAGCGTGGATTCTCAAATCCTCGAAACCGTGGATTTTATAGTCCATTTCTATGTTGCCGCTGAAGTCGTTGGAGTTGGCCACGGTGTGCTTGTCATTGAGCAACGCCAGCGGGTTTTGCGGAGCGTTGGAGTTGGTTGTATACTTCCAGCTCTTATCACTGAAGTTCGCATTGAGAAGGTTTTGATACCAGCCGCCCGTAAATCTATAGTTCGCGTCCGACATCCTGACAGGACGCGTCGGGTCGATGGACAAGGCTGCGCCTATTGCGCCGCCGGCATCGGCATAGCGGTCTTTCTCATACATGTACTTCGCCGTGATGTTGAAGTTCAGATGGCCGTCAAGCAAAGTCGGAGCCAGGTTTACCGATACATTCGTACGGCGCATCCAGCTGGTCTTCACGATACCGTTGGAGATGTTGTAGCCTGCGCTCACGCGATAGGGCATATTCTTCAGACCGCCGCTCATGCTGATGCTATGGTTGGAGGAAATAGCCGTGCGGAAGATCTCGTCCTGCCAGTCGGTGTCGCCATTGCCGAGCAGGGAAGCGTCGAGTCCGTTGATGGTTCCTACGAGTTTCTTGTAGTCGGCCGCATTCAGAACATCATATTTTTTCTGGATCATAGACATCGTAACATCTCCGTTATAGTTGAATTTGGGAGCCGATCCGGCGCGCCCTTTCTTCGTCGTGATGATGATTACGCCGTTGGAAGCACGGGAACCGTAGATGGCTGTGGCCGAAGCGTCCTTCAAAACGGTGAAAGTCTCAATGTCGTTAGGATTGATCATCGCGAGGATGTTACTCATACCCTTAAGGGTTTCGCTGTCGATGACCAGTCCGTCTATCACATAGAGCGGGTCGTTGCTGGCATTCAGCGAGGCTCCGCCACGGATGCGAATCTGTGCGCCGGCACCCGGAGTTCCTCCTGCTGTCTGCACATCCACGCCGGCAACCTTGCCGACGAGCATGTCGGAGGCGTTGTTCGTAATACCTTTAGACAGGTCGTCCGGCTTCATAGCCGTAACCGAACCTGTAAGATCTTCCTTCTTGGCATGACCATAACCGATGACCACGACCTGTTCCAGCGTCTTGGCATCATCCTGCATGGTGATGACCACATTCGGACTTGCAGTAGCGGTAGCGGTCATGTACCCTATATAAGATACGGTGAGCGTTGCGCCCTGATCAGCCTTGATGGAGAAGTTACCGTCGATGTCTGACACCGCTGCCGCCTTACCGCCTACGCTGATGGTGGCACCGATGACAGGCTCGCCGGTAGCATCTTTGACATGCCCGTTGACAGTGATACTCTGTGCAAAGGCATTGACTGAAAGGATGAGCCCGCAAACTATTGCAAGCATCCTTAGAGGCATAGTGATTTTTACCTGCTTCATCATTTTTTTGATTTAATTAGTTAGCTATACAGTTGTTAATTTTATTATTTTCAGTTAGTTGGAGCCTATGAGCCAGTAAGGGTTAGTCAGTTTTAGGTTAGTGGCTTAATGGCTTTTTCTGTCTCTTATTAAGAAACTTTCACGCTGCAAATTTAACTTGTTTAGCGATACATTATAATTTTTTTTACTGAAAAGCGTTATTTATAGCGTGCAAACGATTGCGCAATTAAAATGCAATTAATAGAAAAGGTAACCGCCGACTGTTTCTGTGGTTTCATTATCTTTGCATCGAGCTTAAAACAAAACCTGATGAGTGAATCTACACCTATTACGATGAAGGATATTGCCAGGGAATTTGGCGTCTCCGTGGCAACGGTGTCGCGTGCGCTCAATGACAACAGGCGCATCAGTGAACCCATCCGCAAGGCCATTCAGGCTTATGCCGTGGAGCACAGTTTCTATCCCAATGTCATCGGCGAGCAGCTGCGGCATTCAAAGATTAAGAATACGCATATCATCGGTGTCATCGTCCCGCAGTTCGCCCATTATTATTTTGCGACGATTCTTAGCGGCATTGAAGAGGAGGCCAATGCCCGCGGCTATAACATCATGGTGGCCCAGAGCAACGAGAAATATGAGCGCGAGGTGGAGATCTGCCGCAACTTCTATAAGAGCAGGGTGTGCGGCGTCATCGTCTCCCAGGCCAAGGACACGATTCGCTATGACCATTTCCAGCGGCTCATAGACAATGGAATCCCCATCGTTTTCTATGACAGAATCTCCACGGGAGTGGAGGCTTCACGCGTCGTGGTGGATGATTACATGGGTGCCTTCACGGCCGTGAGCCACCTCATAGCTACGGGTTGCCGGCGCATAGCGTTCTATGGGGCCCCGCTTACATTGGAGATTTCCAAGAACCGGCTCAACGGATATAAGGACGCCTTGTTGAAGCATGGCATCAAGATCGACGATAGCCTTATCCGCTATTGCGACAACCGTGCTGACGCCGAGGCCATCACGCCACAGATACTTGAGGCGGGAAACAGGCCCGATGGTTTCTTCGCGGTGAACGATGATACGGCAATCGGCATCCTGTATACGGCCAAGCGCATGGGGTTCAGGGTGCCTGACGATATCGGAATCTGCGGATTCACCAACGGCTACCGTGCCATAGCCTGCGACCCGATGCTGACCACGGTCGAACAGCGCGGCTTCCAGGTGGGCGAGGAGGCGGCCAACATTCTCATTCAGCAGGTGGAAGGCCTGATTCCGAAGAGCAAGGTGGAGCGCCGGGTGGTGCGAACCAAGCTCATAGTGCGCGGCACGACCAAGGAGTGAGCTGGCTTTTATCCCGGTGAAGGGATACGGATATATGAGATAATAACTAAGAACAAACAAGTAAGATATATGAACAAGCAGAAACCTGATATGAAGTTCTGGGGTCTATGGAACCTCAGCTTCGGTTTTTTCGGCGTGCAGATAGCCTATGCGCTGCAAAGTGCCAATGTCTCGAGAATCTTTGCCACTCTGGGGGCTGACCCCCATAGCCTGAGCTACTTCTGGGTGCTTCCCCCGCTGATGGGCATCATCGTGCAGCCGATAGTGGGCACGCTGAGCGACCGCACCTGGACGCGCTTCGGCCGGCGCATACCTTATTTATTTATAGGGGCTGCCCTGGCAGTCCTCGTCATGTGTCTGTTGCCCAATGCGGGGTCTTTCGGCCTTGCCGTAGGGGCAGCGATGATCTTCGGCCTCATTGCGCTGATGTTCCTCGACACCTCGCTCAACATGGCGATGCAGCCTTTCAAGATGCTCGTGGGCGACATGGTGAACGAGAAGCAGAAGGCCAAGGCCTACAGCATTCAGAGCTTTCTGTGCAATGCGGGCAGCGTGGTGGGGTTCATCTTCCCGTTTCTCTTCACCTGGCTGGGCATACAGAATGTGGCGGCCGTCGGCGAGGTGCCCGACTCGGTGAAGTGGTCATTCTATATGGGGGCGGCCATTCTCATCCTCTGCGTCATCTATACTGTCGCGAAGGTGCGGGAGTGGAAACCGCGGGAATATGCCGAGTATAATGAACTGACGAATGATGATTTCGAGGATGATATTAAGGCATGGTATGAGCAGAAGTGGCAGAACTCTTCGCTGCTGAAGTTGTTGCTATTGCGCTTTAAGTTCACCTATTGGCTGGAGAATATGATGGGTAACAACTGGATTGTGAAGTATTTTAAGTTCTTGAATTCATGGGTTTACCTGCTTTTCCACGCTCCCTCCACCTTCTGGAAGGTGGGTCTGGTGCAGTTCTTCTGCTGGGCGGGCATGCTGTATATGTGGAACTACACCCCCGGAGCGATCGCCGAGATAGTATGGAACACCACCGATGCCAGTTCGGCAGCCTTCCAGGAGGCCGGCAACTGGGTGGGTATACTCTATGCGGTGCAGGCTATGGGCAGCGTGGTATGGGCAGCCCTGCTCCCCAGTTTCAAGAATACCAAGGTGGCTTACTCCGTGAGCCTTGCCATCGGCGGCATCGGCTTTGCCATGGTTCCGTTCCTCCACAATCCCTACACCCAGTTCATTGCCTTCCTGCTCATCGGCTGCGCCTGGGCTGCCATGCTGGCCATGCCCTTCACCTTCGTTACCAACGCCTTGCAGGGCTACGGCCACATGGGAGCCTATCTGGGGCTCTTCAACGGCACGATCTGCCTTCCCCAGATTATCGCAGCCCTTCTCGGCGGCATCGTACTGTACCTCGTGGGCAGTCATCAGAGCACGATGATGATCGTGGCCGGCGTGCTGTTCTTGTGCGGAGCCTTAGCCGTAACCTTCATCAAGGCGGAAAAGGCATAGGATATTTGTGCTCCGGGCGGCGGCCTGTTGCCGTTGCCATGGGTTGTTGATACGGGTGGCTTGCAATGCTCCGCATGTCTTCAGATGAATTACAAGCCGTTTGTAACAGGATTACCAGTCGTTGGTAATGGCGTTACCACTTACTGGTAATGTGATTACCAGCGGCTGGTAACATTATTACCACTTACTGGTAACAACCTGGTAAAGCGCAGTCCTCGCCCAGGCTCATTGCCTTGGGATGTTTTTTTACTGCTTTCTGCGGGTGCTGTTTTCTTGGTCGATAAGATTCTTTTTTGTATTTTTGCATCATGAAAAGCTTTATCTGTAGTTTGGCGTTCCTGTTGGCAGCCTTGCCGATGCAGGCACAGAAGGAGTTTCACGGCGACGGCATCGACGACTATCTGCGTTTCATGCCTGTGGCATCGGTCTATGTGCTCAAGGCGAGCGGCGTGGAGAGTGTCTCGTCGTGGAAGCGTCTGCTGGTGAATTCCGCAACCTCCATAGCCCTTTTCAGCGGTGTGGTCCATGGGCTGAAGCAGTCGGTGCACAAGTGGCGGCCCGACGGCACCGACCGTCGTTCTTTTCCTTCAGGACACACGGCGATGGCTTTTGCCGGAGCCACCATGCTGCATAAGGAGTTCGGTCGAGTGTCGCCGTGGATCAGCGTGGCGGGATATGGGGTTGCCGCCCTTACGGCCGCCGACCGGGTGCGCCGTAACCGCCACGACTGGGACGATGTGGCTGCCGGTGCTGCCATCGGCATCGGGGGCACTCTGCTGGGCTACTGGCTCGGCGACAAGCTGACTGGCGAGCGGCGCAGGTGCGATGTGGCTCTGACGGGCAGCGGAGTGTGCTTCGTCTATCGGTTCTAATTGCCGGGAATTGCTGTAATCCGTGGTTGCGCAATCGTTTGCATAAAACTTTTCCGTCTTTGCATACCCTCGCTATGCCTCGTGTAATAATAATTACTAACTTTGAACCAAATTTATTAACCAAAACATATGAACTTGAAATTTAATATCGGCTACAAGACCGTATTCGGTGAGGAACTGGTCCTTAATGTAGTTGATAACGATAAGCCGGGAGGCGCTAAGGAGTCGCAATACAGGATGAGCACGGTGGACGGCGAGCACTGGGTGTGCCAGATGAACCTTGCCAAGAGCCAGGCTCCGAAGGTGCTCCGTTATTACTTCAGCGTGCACCGGGCCGGCGTGCAGGGCCGCCATGAGTGGAAAACCATGCTCCATACCCTGGAGCTCACCTCGCACAGGGCCGACTTCTATAACCTTTTCTGCCGCTGGGCCGACATTCCCGAGGACTCCTATCTCTACAGCTCGGCCTTCACCGACTGCATCAACCAGTGTCGCATCAGCGGCCTGAGGTCGTCTGACTTCAAGAAAACCGTGCGCATCCAGGTGCGTGCCCCTCAGCTCCGCAAGGGCGAGAAGCTGGGCATCGTGGGCTTAGGCGACAGGCTCGGAAACTGGAGTATCACCCGGGCTCTTCCCATGACGGAGCACAACTACAATGAATGGGCGGTGGACCTCGATGCCGACGACTATCCCCAGGGCAGGCTGGAGTTCAAGTTCGTGGCCTTCAGCGAGGAGGGCGATACAGCCCCGATGTGGGAGGACGGCCTGAACCGTACCATCGACCTGCCGTGGATGAACGAGGGCGAGCTGGTGAGCTACGACCTCACGCAGGCCTTCTTCCCGCTCTACAACGAGAAGTTGGCCGGGACGCTGGTACCGGTGTTCTCACTCCGCTCAAGGAAAAGCTTCGGCGTGGGCGACTTCGGCGACCTGCGCATGATGATAGACTTCGTGGCTTCCACCCATCAGCGGGTGCTGCAAATCCTGCCCATCAACGACTCCACGACCACCCATACCTGGACCGACAGCTATCCTTACAGCTGCATCAGCATCTTTGCGCTCCACCCGCAGTATGTGGATCTCCACCAACTTCCCGGACTCAAGGACGAGCAGCTGAGGGCAAAGTTCGACAGGGAACGCGAGGAACTGAACGCCTTGCCGCAGATAGACTATGAGCGGGTGAACACAGCCAAGCTCGCCTATCTCCGCATTCTCTTCGAGCAGGAAGAAGGGCGGGAGATGATGAAGAGCGCCGAGTTCAGGAAGTTTTTTGCCGAGGCGGAGAGCTGGCTGGTGCCTTATGCACAGTATTGCACCCTGCGCGACCGCTATGGCACGGCCGATTTCAACACTTGGAAAGACCATCGCGTGTGGAACGAGGACGACCGCAGGCAGCTCTCCAATCCGCGCTCGAAAGCCTATGCGGAGGTCTCGTTCTTCTACTTCGTCCAGTTCATCCTCAACACTCAGATGCAGGGCGTGCACGAATATGCCAGGTCTAAGGGCATCATCCTTAAGGGCGACATCCCCATCGGGGTAAACCGCAACGGCTGTGATGTATGGAACGAGCCCAAATACTTTAACCTCAACGGGCAGGCGGGCGCGCCTCCCGACGACTTCAGCGTGAACGGTCAGAACTGGGGCTTCCCCACTTACAACTGGGACGAGATGCTCAAGGACGACTGTGCGTGGTGGGTGCGCCGTTTCCAGAGCATGTCGAAGTTCTTCGATGCCTACCGCATCGACCATGTGCTGGGCTTCTTCCGCATATGGGAGATTCCCGTGGAGGCCGTCCACGGCCTGCTCGGGCAGTTCGTGCCGTCGCTTGCCATGAGCCGTGAGGAGATAGAGGCCTATGGACTTCACTTCCAGGACGACCTTTTCCTGAAACCTTTCATCGCCGACTGGGTGCTCGATCGCGTCTTCAGGGAGCATACACAGGAAGTGAAGGACACCTATCTGAACCATGTCCACGACGACATCTGGGAGATGAAGCCGGCGTTCGACACACAGCGAAAGGTGGAGAAAGCCTTCGAGGGAAAGGACACCGATAAGGATATCTGGATTCGCGACGGGCTCTATGCGCTCATCAGCAATGTGCTCTTCCTCCGCGACCGTAAGAACCCGGAGCTCTTCCACCCGAGAATATCCGCCCAGTTCGACTTCACCTACGAGGCTCTCTGGGACAGCGACAAGGCCGCGTTCAACCATCTCTATAACGACTATTACTATCGCCGCAACAATCATTTCTGGTACAGCGAGGCCATGAAGAAACTGCCGAAGCTCGTGCAGGCCACGCGTATGCTTGTCTGCGCCGAAGACCTCGGCATGGTTCCCGACTGCGTGTCGTGGGTGATGAACGAGCTTCGCATCCTGAGCCTTGAGATTCAGAGCATGCCCAAGGACCCCTCCGTGCGCTTCGGACATCTCTCGCGCAACCCCTATCGCAGCGTGAGCACCATCTCCACGCACGACATGCCGACCCTGCGCCAATGGTGGGATGAGGACTATGAGCGCGCCCAGGCTTACTATAACAGCATGCTCCACCGTGGAGGAGCCGCGCCTCACCCGCTTCCCGGATGGCTCGCCCGCGACATCGTGAGCCGCCATCTCTCATCGCCGTCGATGCTCTGCGTGCTGAGCATCCAGGATTGGCTTGCCATCGACGAGGACCTCCGGCTGGCAGACGCCAATGCAGAGCGCATCAACATCCCGGCCAATCCCCGTCATTACTGGCGCTATCGCATGCACCTCAACCTCGAGGACCTGATGGAAAACAAGGATTTCAAGCAGAATATCACAGAACTGGTGCTACAGTCCGGAAGAAGTTAATAACCTTGCCTTTCCTCCGAGAAGAGGGAGGGCTGTCCATATTGAATACTGATTTATGAGAAAGATTGCATTATTCCTTTTCGCAATGCTATTGCCCGCCATGGCAATAGCACAGGAGGTGAAGTCTCCTAACGGGAATGTCGTGGTAACATTCAAGGTCGACAACGGTCGGCCTTGCTATCTTGTTGATTACAAGAACAGGCCCGTAGTGAAGAAAAGCTATCTTGGCCTTGAACTGGCCAAGAACAGGAATGCCAGCAAGCGGCTTGAGGAAACCGACCTGATGGACGGCTTCCAGGTGGCGAAAAGCGAGGCATCCACCTTCGATGAGATATGGAAACCGGTATGGGGCGAGACCGCCACCATCCGTAACCACTACAACGAGCTGGCCGTAACGCTGAATCAGACGGCTACGGGGCGGAACATCATCATCCGTTTCCGCGTCTACGACGACGGCATGGGACTGCGCTATGAGTTCCCGCAGCAGGCAGCCCTGAACTATTTCATTATCAAGGAGGAGCATACGCAGTTTGCCATGGCAGGCGACCACACGGCATGGTGGCTGCCCGGCGACTACGACACTCAGGAACAGGAGACACAGGAAACGAAGCTTTCCGGTATCCGCGCCCGCTTCAACGACGCCGTGAACTGGAACAACTCGTCGGTGTCGGTCTTCTCTCCGACAGGTGTCCAAACTGCTCTCCAGATGCGTTCTGACGACGGCTTGTACATCAACATCCACGAGGCTGCCTGCATCAACTATGCCACGATGCACCTCAACCTCGACGACAAGAACATGGTCTTCGAGAGTTGGCTTACTCCCGATGCCACCGGCCTCAAGGGTTGTCTCCAGACTCCGTGCACGACGCCATGGCGCACGGTGATGGTCAGCGACGATGCCCGCGACATGTTGTCCTCCAATCTGATACTGAACCTCAATGAGCCGTGCAAGATTGAGGATACCAGCTGGATTCATCCCGTGAAGTATTGCGGCGTGTGGTGGGAGATGATAGTGGGCAAAAGCTCCTGGAGCTACACCGACCAGTTCTCCTCCGTAAGGCTGGACAAGGTCGACTGGGCCAAGGCAAAGCCTAATGGGCGGCATGGCGCGACGATCGAGAATGTGAAGAAATACATCGATTTTGCCGCTGCCAACGGCCTATCCGAAGTGCTCGTAGAGGGCTGGAATGTAGGCTGGGAAGACTGGGCAGGCTGCTGGAAGCAGGATGTCTTTGACTTCGTTACCCCATATCCGGACTTCGACATCAAATATCTGAACGACTATGCCCACTCCAAAGGGGTAAAGCTGTTGATGCACAACGAGACTTCCTCGAGTACCATCAACTATGAGCGGCACCTTGAGGACGCGCTTAACCTGATGAACAAATACGGCTATGATGCCGTTAAGACAGGCTATGTAGGAGACATCATTCCCCGTGGCGACCACCACTTCAGCCAGTCGATGAACAATCATTATCAGTATGTGGTGGAGCAGGCAGCCAAGCATCACATCATGGTAAACGCTCACGAGGCTGTTCGCCCCACCGGACTCTGCCGCACATGGCCAAACATGGTGGGCAACGAGAGTGCCCGCGGTGGCGAATACGAGGCCTTCGGGGGAAACCAGCCGGGGCATACCGTGATTCTTCCGTTTACCCGTCTTCAGGGCGGACCTATGGACTATACGCCCGGTATATTGGAAACGCAGCTCAAGACATGGTCTGACAATACGAGTTCCGTCCACTCCACGCTGGTCGGCCAGCTGGCTCTTTATTTGGTAATGTACAGTCCCCTCCAGATGGCAGCCGACCTGCCGGAGAACTATGCGAAGTATAACGATGCCTTCCAGTTCATCAAGGATGTGGCCGTAGACTGGGACGACTCCAAGTATTTAGAGGCGGAGCCGGCGGATTACATCACCGTGGCCCGCAAGGCTAAGGGCACCGACAACTGGTTTATAGGAGGAAAGTGCGACGAGAACGGGCATAAGTCTACAGTCAAACTCGACTTCCTCGACAAGGGGCGCAAGTATGCGTGCACCATTTATGCCGATGGCAAGGACGCTCACTACGAGAAAAACCCTAAGGCTTACACGATTACCAAGCGTACGGTGAAGAAGGGTGATGTCCTGAAATTGCAGGAAGCACCCGGCGGAGGGTTTGCCGTTAGCTTAATGGCAAGGTAAACACCTGGCTTAATGCTTTATAAAATGAGAATACTGTCTATCTCGATCCTCATGACAATGGTTTCTTTGTTGGGCCATGCCCAGTCTATGGACACCATGGCAGTAGACTATACCTGGCAGGTGGATTACACTTTCAAGGGCACGGACTTCTTTCTATGCGCACCCAACAAGGGCAAGCATCGTCCCTTGCTGAGACTCTACCGGTACGGCTTGGGAGGTAAACCCATCAGGACGGTAAAGATGAACCAAATGGAAGACAACGGCTGGATGGCCAATGTGAAGGGCGACCTGAAAGGTTTGTTCTATACCTTTGATGTGGTGGGCGATAGGAAGCATTGGGTGGAAACGCCTGGAATCTTTGCCAAGGCGGTGGGCGTGAACGGTAACCGCGGAGCCATTATCGACATGGCGGAGACCAATCCCGAAGGATGGGAAAGCGATCGTCGGCCGGAGCTGAAGTCGCCGTCCGACCTCGTAATCTATGAGATGCATCACCGAGACTTCTCCATCGACGCCTCGTCGGGCATCGTCCACAAGGGCAAATTCCTTGCGCTCACCGAGCCGAAGGCCATTGCCCATCTGCAGGATCTGGGCATCAACGCCGTGCATATCCTGCCGTCTTACGACTTCGGGTCGATAGACGAGAGCCGTCTCGACCAGCCTCAGTATAACTGGGGGTATGACCCCGTGAACTATGATGTGCCCGAGGGTTCTTACAGCACTAATCCCTATGACCCCTCCACACGCATCCGAGAGTTCAAGCAGATGGTGCAGGCTCTTCATAAGGCCGGCATCCGGGTCATTCTCGATGTGGTCTACAATCACACATACGACATTACCCACAGCAATTTCCAGCGCACCTGGCCCGACTATTTCTACCGCAAGAAAGCCGACGGCACTTACTCCAACGGCTCGGGCTGCGGCAACGAGACGGCCTCTGAGCAGCCGATGATGCGCGAATTCATGATAGAATCGGTGAAATACTGGGCTACGGAATACCATATCGACGGCTTCCGCTTCGACCTCATGGGCGTGCACGACATCGAGACGATGAACCAAATCCGTGCCGAACTCGACAGCATAGACCCCTCGATATTCATCTATGGAGAGGGATGGAGTGCCGGCAGCTGTGCCTATCCTGCCGAGAAGCTCGCCACGAAGGCCAACATCAGCCGTATGCCGCGCATCGCCGCCTTCAGCGACGATATTCGCGACGCCTTGCGCGGTCCGTTCTCCGATGACCACAAGGGTGCTTTCCTGGCGGGTATTGCCGGTGAGGAGGAGAGCCTGAAAGCAGGTATTGCGGGCATGATAGCCCACCCCCAGGTGGATTATAATAAGGTGAACTATTCCAAGAAGCCGTGGGCGGCCGAGCCTACGCAGATGATCAGCTATGTGAGCTGCCACGACGACATGTGCCTGGTCGACCGTTTGCGCACCGAAATGCCGCAGATTACGACCGAGGAACTGATTCGCCTCGACCTGTTGGCTCAGACCGCCGTCTTCACTTCGCAGGGCGTGCCCTTCCTCTTGGCGGGCGAAGAGATGCTCCGCGACAAGAAAGGTGTGCATAACAGCTATAATTCTCCGGACGAAATCAATCGTCTGGACTGGCAGAACCTTGCCCGTTACCCGCAGGTCTTTGCCTATTACAAGAACCTCATACGGCTGCGCAAGAACCACAAAGCCTTCCGCATGGGCGACGCCGAGACGGTGCGCCGCCATCTCCACTTTCTCCCGACAGAGCCTTGTCTGGTCGGCTTCTATATCGACGGCAGGGAAGTGGGCGACAGCTGGAACCGCATCGTCGTCATTCTCAACTCCTCCAAGGAGTCTCGCGAGGTCGCTATTCCCGAGGGAAGCTATACTGTGGTCTGCTGCGACGGCGTGATCGACGAGACCGGCAACGAGAAAATAGAGGGTGGAAAGGTGGTTGTAGACCCGCAGTCAGCATTGATAATACACAATTGATATGAAAAAGATATTCCTGATATTCAGCTTGTTTCTAAGCGTGGTGTCGGTAAGTGCACAGGTAAAGATAAGCCGCGTGGAGCCTGCTTTCTGGTATGCGGGCATGAAAGACGCCTCGCTGCAGTTGATGGTCTATGGCAAAGGCGTCCGCACGGCCGATGTGGAAGTAGACTATCCGGGCGTGCGGGTCGACTCGATCGTGCGTCTCGACTCTCCTAACTATCTCCTGGTCTACCTCAACCTGCAGGGAGCACAGCCCGGAACAATGGCGCTCAACTTCAAGAACGGCGGCAAGAGGGCCAGGATGAAGTATGAACTGCGCCGGCGCGAGATGGCCGGCGAGGAGCGCAGGGGCTTCGACAATACCGATGTGCTCTATATGTTGATGCCCGACCGCTTTGCCAACGGAAGTTCTCAGAACGACCAGCTCAAGGGCATGAATGCCTATGTCTGCGACCGCACACAGCCCTCCCTCCGGCACGGAGGCGATCTGGAGGGCATCCGCCGGCATCTGGACTACTTCAATGAGCTGGGCGTTACGGCCTTGTGGCTCACTCCGGTGCTGGAAAATAATTCGCCCGATGCCAACGGTTACTCCACCTATCATGGCTATGCCACTACCGATTACTACCGCGTAGATCCGCGTTTCGGTACCAACGAGGACTATGCCCGCCTCGTCGGGGAGGCGCACGCGAAGGGTCTGAGGGTGGTGATGGACATGATTTTCAACCATTGCGGCTTTGAGCATCCGTGGGTGAAGGATATGCCTTCCAAAGACTGGTTCAATACGCCCGAGTGGCTCTCGGAGGTGCAGGATGCCACCGACAGCGGCCTGGACCGCAACACGGGAATGGCAAGCGGAGCGTCGGCCCAGACCTCGAAATACCTCCAGACCTCCTATAAGCTGACGCCCGTGCTCGACCCGTATGCCTCCAAGGTCGACCTTCGGGAGACCGTAGACGGATGGTTCGTGCCCTCCATGCCCGACCTCAACCAGCGGAATCCTCATGTCATCAAGTATCTCATCCAGAACTCGGAGTGGTGGATAGAGACCGTGGGCATCGACGGCATCCGCATGGACACCTATCCCTATGCCGACCGCGAGGCAATGTCGCTCTGGCTGAAAACCCTCGACAGCGAATACCCCAACTTCAATGTCGTGGGGGAGACTTGGGTAACGGAACCGGCCTATACGGCCAGTTTCCAGAAAGACAGCCGCCTGTCAACGGACAATAGTTATCTGAAGACGGTGATGGACTTCAGCTTCTTCGACAAACTCGACAAGGCCAAGCGTGAAGAAACGGATGCCTGGTGGAACGGACTGAACCGCATCTACAACAGTCTGGTCTATGACTACCTGTACGAAGACCCGTCGCATGTGCTGGCGTTCATCGAGAATCACGACACCGACCGATTCCTCGGCAACGGACAGGACACGCTGGCATTGAAGCAGGCCTACGCCCTCCTGCTCACCATCAACCGCATTCCGCAGCTCTACTATGGCACGGAGGTGCTGATGAAAGGCACCAAGGAGGTTACCGACGGCAATGTGCGCAAGGATTTTCCGGGAGGATTTGCGGGTGATAAGCACGACTGCTTCACCCCGCAGGGTCGCTCGGAGGCCGAAAACGCCATGTTCTCATGGCTGAGCCGACTGCTCCATTGGCGGCAGGGCAACCCCTTGGTCACCAAGGGGCGGCAGACGCAATTCATCCCGTGGAAGGGAGTTTATGTCATTGCCCGCCAGTATGAGGACAGGACCTCGCTGACCATTCTCAACGGAACGACCCATGACGCCGTCCTCGAGGTGAAGCGTTACGCCGAGGTCATAAGGCCGGCGCGCAAGGCGGTGGATGTCATCACGGGGCGTGAGGTCGACCTCGGAGCTAACCTCAGCTTGTCGCCTCGACAGACGCTGATAGTTGAACTTCAGTAGTTTGTCGGCTAGTTATATGAAGTGGGGATGCCGGGACTTTCTTGTTCTGGCATCCCCGCTTCTTTGGCAAGAGAGCGGGTCGTAATCCGTAACATACGCTTGAGAGTTTCCCATGCAGGGAGTCGTGCCCGAAGGAGTATTCCTCCCTTTGGCTATTTGCCGTTGGCAGTTTAACAAAATCGGCGATTTCGTCCGACAATCTCGCCGATTTTGTTCCACGATTTCGCCGATTTTGTCGGGAGGCTTGCCGCCTATGTGAAAGGGGGAGGCGTCTCCCCATCCTGCTCCTTATTCTTTTCCATTATCGGACAAATGGTTTCCCAAGGTTGGAAAACTTGCCGGAAATACCTACAAATAGGTATTGTGAAGCCTTGGAAAATGTTGTAATTTTGCATCGGTAATTAAATTCAAGAATATTAAAATCTTTAAACATTAAACGAAATGATGAGAAAATTACGATGTGTAATCTTCACTCTGCTCGTTACCATGACAGCCATGGCTCAGGATACGGATGCCATGCTGTTTGGTGATGTGAAGAGTAAGGTAACGGGAAAGCATATTCCTTATGCGAAGATTCAGGTAAAAGGAACCAAATTGACGGCCATGTGCGACAAGACGGGCCACTTCCAGATGCCAAATCTGCCGCTGGGCAAGCAGACCATCGTGGCCAGTTGCATAGGCTATGAGAGCGAGGAGCGCGAGGTAATGATGCAGAGTGGCAAGGGCTCGGAGGTCTATTTCCTGTTGGATGAGGACGAACGGGAGTTGAATCAGGTGGTGGTAACGGGAACGAGAACCCAGCACTATCTGAAGGATGTGCCTATCCGCACGGAGGTGCTGACCTCAAGAGCCATCGTAAACAAGAATGCCAAGAACCTCTATGAGGCACTCGAGGGAGTGCCGGGCATCCGGGTGGAGCAGCAGTGCCAGTTCTGCAACTTCTCCATGGTGCGCATGCAGGGACTCGGCGCAGAGCATACGCAGGTGCTGGTAGACGGTGAACCTATCTATTCGGGGCTGGCCGGAGTCTACGGTCTGCAGCAGTTGGGTACCAATGATGTCGACCGTCTGGAAATCGTGAAGGGTGCGGGCTCGGCCCTTTATGGCAGCAGTGCCGTGGCCGGAGCCATCAATATCATCACCAAGGAACCGTCGTTTGAGCCGGAAGTAAAGGCCGACCTGCAATTTGGCAACTGGGGATACAAGAACCTGAATGCGTCGGCCTCGATACGCAAGAACGATATCGGACTGAATTTCTTTGCGCAGCGTACGGAGAGCAACGCCATCGACGATACGGGCGAAGGCGATACCCGCGACGAGGTGAAGAAGAAAGACGGCGTGTCGGACAAGGTGGAGGCAACCCTCACGAATGTGGGTTTCGGCGTGTATTTCTTCAATCCCTTTGCCAAAAACGACAAACTCGTGTTGCGTGGGAAGGTGATGGAAGAACAGCGTGCGGGTGGTACGCTCACCGATGATCTTTTCCGTAATCCTTTCTCGCAGGGCACGGAGAACATCAGGACAAACCGTCTGACGGCCGACATAAGCTACAAGCTGCCCGTCGGGAAAAAGTCGGAGCTGGATATCGTGGCGGCCTATGTGTACCACAAGCGTAACGCTACCAACGACACTTTCTTAGGCGACTATATGGCATCTCATAACGATGAGAAGCCGGATGTGGAGGATATGCGGCCTTATATAGCAAAGGAAAACACCCTGACCCCGTCTGTTACTTTCACTTCCCGTCTCGGCAACCACACCTTGCTGGCAGGCGTGCAGGGCTATTTCACCCGTCTTCGCGAGACCGGTCTCTACTGCATCAACGACAAGAAAGACCCGCTTAACGGAACAGCCTATACCTCTATCGGAAAGAAGCATGCCAGCGAGTTCGGCTTCTTCCTGCAGGACGAGTGGAACATATTGACGAACCTTTCGGTAGTACCCGGCCTGCGCCTCGACAGCCACCACTCCGGCGAGGAGTATGAGTCGAGCGAGAAAGTGTATGACGGCACCTTCCCGAAGACCAGCTTCCATGAGACCTCTTTCAATCCGCGCCTTGCGTTGAAGTATGAGGTTACGCCCTCGTTTGTATTGCGCGCCAATTTCGGTACCGGATTCCGCGCTCCTTATGGATTCTCGGAGGACTTACACTTGTGCAGCGGTTCCCCTCGTGTATGGAAATCGTCAGATCTGAAGGGTGAGCATTCTATGAGTTATAACCTTTCGGCCGACTACTACGGCTCGAAGGTGCAACTGAGTGTCAACCTCTTCCGTACGGACTTGAGGGACAAGATTGAGTTCCGGCCGGCCGACGAGGAAGTGAAACGACTGGGTTATACCTATCAATGGGAGAATATTGACGATGCTTATGTGCAGGGCGTGGAGCTCGGCGTGAAGTGGAATCCGTTCAAGGACTTCAAGACGGGATTGAGCTGGACCTTCAATCAGGGCAAATTCAAGCATGAGCGTGCAGACTGGGCCGGCACGGAGTATGCCAAGGCCAGCAAGAACATATCTCGCTTCCCGGCTATGACGGGCGACCTGAGTCTCGAATATACGCCCGGTACTTGGACTTTCAGCCTCACAGGCTCGTTGCAGGGTAAGATGTATATCGACTATATGAAGGACGATGAGGTGGCGGAGAAAATAAAGAAGACCAATACCTTCATGCTCTTCAATGCCCGTGTGGCCAAGAGATTCGGCGACTTTACCGTTTATTGCGGAGGCAAGAATATCTTCAGCTACCTTCAGGACGAAAAACATCTCGACAACGCAGCCTTCATGTATGCTCCGGTTTACGGCGCCACCTGGTATGCAGGCGTAAGTATTGATATATAAGACACGATTTCCGCCTTCAGGATTTTCTGTCTTGAAGGCGGATTTTTATTACTTTAGGAATCTCTGAAGATTGATAATATGTCGTTTTTTTTCAATAAATAGTCTCATGCGAATAGGCAGGATTTTTCGGGATTTAAGAGAATTTGTGCGCACACAATTGATGTTTTCTGGTCTTTTATTTGTTTAGTTGCTAAAAAATATTTACCTTTGCATTCGCAAATATGATAAAAGCCTTGGGCGCGAAACAGACTGGCTAGGCAGTTTAAGGTAATGCAGAGGATAACAAAAGGTTTTCGAGGCGGCTCTGGTGAGTCGACTCTGTTTGTATGAAAAGGATTGTTTTAAAAGGATACAAGTTTATATATATAATGAGCAAGTTAATTAGAGTTTTTGGCTTGGTATGCGCATTGTTGGCATGCACAAGCCCTGTTAGTGCAAAAAAGTTTTATCTATTGACATCTTCCGTGATGTCCAATCAGCTGAAATTTAGACAGACTTCCGACTTTACATGGGAGATGGATATCCCGGCAACCTACCCTTGCGTAGGGGCAGGCACCAATTGCAACGAGGGTTTTAAGTTTATTGTGGGCGATGATGAGGGCTATACCTATGAGCCGGGGGCAGCTTACTCGTTGAATACGAATACGCTTAGTGGCGGTACTTTCGTGAAATCAGCGTCGAAAAGAGAACCATGGGCGGGCTGGAATCCGGCAAAAAGCTGGGAAGTATGCACCACTTCGAAGACTCAGCTGAACCCGTATAACTATACGGCGACGGAGAATCCGATTGTGATGGATGGGTATTTCACAATCAAGGTGGTTCAGAACAACCAGCAGGATGCGGAGAATTCCACATACAGCTATACCTTCGAGCATCATCCGGAGGCGCGTGTGGCTTATGCGGCGACCAATATCGACGAGCCGTCTGCCTACACGACGGCGCAGCACACCACCTTCTTATATGCTCCGAGGGAGAGCAACGGCCGCTATTCGAACACTTATTCTGGAAAACTGGCGATAGAAACGCAGAAGCCGACGACGGATCCCGGCGGTGTCTATCAGGCTCACAACGGATTGTTCCTCTATACTAATATAAATGAGGCATATGCTGACAGATACGATGCCGACCAGCCGTGGCTCATGAAGAAGGCGCAAGACGACATCAGCAAGGTGTCTAATAGCTTGGGTACTCGGGGCATAAGCGGCGATGACAAGAATCTCTTCCAGAATGGAGGAAACTTCGAAGCCCCGTTTTCTGGCTCCTGTGAGATATCCACGACATTCTTCTATGGCAAGAACAATCACGGCTATATGGAGGAGGCACTTAGTGAGAGCACCAGCGAACCGTTGGTCGGAGCAATCCGAACCTATAGCACCGACAGGCCAATGAAGGAGCGTTACAATGTAAAAACCTATATCGCAACAGGATATGACACGGAGCGCAAATCCTTCATCCTCAAGAAATTGAACTACGGCTACATACCGGCCGGTGTCGGAGTGGTTCTTTACACCGACGACGAGACCGTCGATATCCTGCGTCCCGATAATGATGCGGTCTATGAGGGAAAGGCCGCCACGGCCGGAGAAGTTGAGGCACGCTATGGGAAAAACTATCTGGTCCCCACGCTCAAGCAGACTTCTGTCAGCACTTACAGCTACAAACCTGGTTCTGTATCAGAGGCGGAGTTCGTCAATTTCTTCCTTGCCAAGCTAAAAAGTGCCAAGGATTATAATGAGAAAGACTTCGGTGCGACGAACTACTGGGGCTTCTTCAGCGTGCTGAATACTCAGTATAGCAAGGCTAACCGTGCCTATCTGCACTATCCGTACACAAAGAAGGACGACCGGAACTTTGAGATGCCGGGCACTAATATTGTGCACCTGCTCGTAGACGAGACCTCGGCCGGAGCCAAGGGCGCTCCCTATATTTTCGTAGACGATGATTCCGAGACCACGGGCATCAGCGATATTCCGGCTGCTACGACAAAAGCGAACGACGGCTATTACTACTCTTTGGACGGCCGTTGCGTGCAGAACCCGCAGAAGGGCATATATATTCAGAATGGTAAAAAGTATATTTTTAAATAAGGAAAGGCAAGCAAATGATGAAGAAAGCATATATTACGCGAGTTCGGGATAAGATTACCATGCAAATAGCTCTAATTGTCTTGATTTCTCCACATGCACTGGCAGCGCCTCCGGCTTGTTGTCAAAGAAACAGTAGGCCGCGAGAGCCGAGCATAGGTTCATCATAAAGTTGTGTATGGACCGGTGTCGTGAATGCACGAGGTTGGCCTTGTTCTTGAGCAATTCGTTGATACACTCGATGATGTACCTTTTTCTGAGCATGATCTTGTCCCACATGGGCATGAGCTTATTCTTCATGTTGGCCTTGAGGCCATGCACGAGATGGATGCCCTGGTCGAAGAGATGCTCGAAGAGTGCCTT
>NZ_FOOW01000014.1 GCF_900113305.1 Prevotella sp. KH2C16
AGAAAGATTTTCTTCCGATTTTATTAACACGCTGCCTGTTTCGCTTTATAATCTCATCATTGCCGACATAGCTCATAGTGAGAAATGCCAGGACGAGAGACATGATAACTATAAAACCGCCTATAGTTTTTGAATGTGCTCTGTCTATTTGAATAATCCACAAGTCCTTTCCGAATATAAATCGTATAGCAAGGAATATATCCGTTAAGACGAAACAATAAAATACAGAAAGAAGTGTTCCTATCCCACTTTCAAATAAGTGTCCAACATTAGCATCGCTTAATTTAGAATTATGTTGCAATATATAATCTGCGTTCTGTTCTGGAGTTTGCCCCTGCTTCCTCAGATTCCTTTTAATAAACGGAAACAGATTAGGAATTAAAATAAGTAGCCACCTACCAAGAGGGTTCAAGAGTCTAACGCAGAAGCGGTCGAACCTCCAAACAGAAAAATAGATACCGAAATATAAAAGTTCTATATATTTCTTTACCAACATAATTTCTTGGATTAAAACATTTAAAAGAGTTTATGATTTCTATACCATTTATCATATATAATGTCATTTACTTGCAAGTAGCAACAAAGTAGGATAAAGCAATAAGTAAAATTGTTTCATATTCATTTAGGTTTATATAAGTTAGTTTTGCCATCTTTGATACTCCTGCTTTCATCGTAGCCAGCATCCTGTTTACTGAGGATGATTTGCGATGGGGTCATTATCGTTTGTTTGGTAGTAGCCATCTATCGCAAAGGCTTCAAGATAGTACAGTTGGTCTTATAACAGCATTTCTGCACAAATATACGAAGAAATGTTGTTAGCAACAAGAAAAAGAAGTTTTATTTAATGGTGTCTTTATGACACTCTCGCTATTCTGACCGTTGCCCACGCATTAGACTGCGCCACTTGAGGTAGCCCGCCACGGCAATGACCACATAGAGGGCATAGAGCGAGGCCTTGAAGGGGATGCCCTTGTAGAAATAAAGCACGCAGGTAACGATGTCCACGACGATCCAGATGAGCCATTGCTCCAAGTATTTGCGCGCCAAGGCCCAGATGCCGACAAAACTCAATGCCGTGGTGAAGGCGTCGGCCACGGGCACCGTGGAGCCGATCTGCGTGAGCCAGTACCAAAGGGCGCCCCATGCTGCCAGGGTGAAAACAGCCCATGGCAGGATGAGGCGCGGCTTGAAGTGCGTAACGGGCAGTTCCTCTCCCTCCCTCTGCGCATGCTTCCGCCCGAACTTCCAGGTGGCGAAGCCGTACACGGTCATGGCGATGTAATAGAACTCCATGGCGCAGTCGGCGTAGAGGCCGTGCTGATAATAGAGCACGATGTCCATCACCTGCATCACGAAGCCTACCAGCCAGAGCCATATCGATGCCTTGTATTCCAGCAGGATATAGGCCAGGCCGAGCAGGGTGGTGGCGATGTCGAGCCAGTGGAGGGAGAGGAATTCCGTCATAGGATGCTTAGAACCTGAGCGTGAGGTTGGTCATGCAGGTGAATCCTGCCATGGGAATGAAGCCTATCTGGTAGTAGCGGTTATCGGGGGTGTACTTGTTTTTCGCGCTTACCGCACTATACACCCATCCGCTGGCGGCATAGCGTCGGCTGAAGAGGTTGTTCAGGTCAAGCCCCAGTGCCACCTCCTTGATGCCGAGCGTGCGGCGTGTGGTCTTGGCGGTATAGCCCAAGTGGAGGTTGCTCTGCGAGAAGCAGGGCAGCGAGCGCAACTTGTCGGCGGTGTTGTCGAGATACTGCCGGCTCACGAAGTTGGTGTGCCACACAGCCTGGAAGCCCCTGTGGTGGAAGTCGATCACGCCGTTGAGGATGGTCGACGGCGAGAAGGCCAGCACCGAGCGGTCGTAGTGTGCTGTGGTGGGCTTCCAGTTGGGGTTCGACGGTGCAGATTGGGTCTTGAAGTCGTAATCCTTGGGGCGAGGATTATCCCAGTCGTCAATATACTCCGTGAAGTCCTTCACCTTGTTGCGGCTCAGGGCGGCGTTACCTTCCAGCGTGATCCATGCAAGCGGACTCCAGCTGGCCGAGAGTTCCACTCCCATGCGGAAGCTCTTGTCGATGTTGGTGGTCAGGTCCTCGCCGATGTCGCTTTGCTCTCCGGTTTGCACCAGCTGGTCTTTGTAGTCCATGTAGTACAGGTTGAAGCCTACGGTCCAGTTGCTGCCCGTGTAGTCGTAGCCCAGTTCGAAGTCGAGCAGGTGTTCGGCGTCGGGGGCGGGATAGTTGCCGTTGTCGGTAAAGTTGTTGCGCTCCGGCTCGCGGCTGGCATAAGCGGCAGAGGCATAGGCCTTGTGGCCGCCACTGTGGAAGGTGATCCCCGCCTTGGGGTTCACGAAATTATAGTCGGCATCGATGTCAAGCTGCTGGTTGCGGTAGGTTCCGTCGGGCTGCTCAATGAACTTGTCGTTGATGCCGTTGGTCTTGTAGGCCACATGGCGGTATTGGATGTCCGCGAAGAAGTCGAGACTGGAGCCGGCATGCAGCGTGCCCTTGACAAAGGCCGAGTAGTCGTCCTTGCGTGCGTCGGAGTCATAATATTGCAGTCCCGTGAAGTTGCGGGTCTGTCCTTTGTCCTTCACATAGGTGAGATAGCCGAAGTGGCTGCCGCGGAACTGCTGGAGGTTGACGCCCCCGAGCACTTCCATGAGCTCGTCGCTGTAGTTGAGGTTGTAGACCAGTCCGTAGGTGTGCTGTGCCAGTCCCTTTTTGCGCACGAAGTCGGTGCGCTTGATATTGTTGCCGGCGGCATCAGCGGCCGTGAGTCCGAACTTGGAGAACTTGTTGTCGGGGCGGAACTCGGAGTAGTAGCCGTAGCCGTAGGTATAGTGCAGGGCAGCGTTGTGAGTCCATCGGGTGCCCGGTCGCCAGACGGCGGAGAGGATGTTGTGGTTCTGGTAGAAGTTGTCGGTGGTCTTTCGCCAGAGCGACCCATCCTGCATCGTGTAGCGGCGGGTGATGAAGTTTCCCCCTGCGTCCTGCGGGAAACTCCAGTTGTCTTCGTCGAAGACGAGACGCTCATAGAGCGAGTTGAAGCGTCCGAGCCCGTGGCGGTACATATCCTTGTAGGTGCGGATGTCGTCGCCCATGAGCGTGGCATCGTCGTTGCCCGCCGTTACTCCGTTCCATGCCTGACCGGTCTTCTCAAAGTTGCCGATGTTCTTGTAGCTTAGCGTGAGGCGGTCGGCATAGTAGGTGAGGCCGCCGAAGTAAGAGCCCGAGCGTCCGCTCGTGCCGTGGAGGAATCCGTCGGTGGCTGTCTCGTGGTAGGCCCCGTTGAAAATCCAGTGGTTGCCGAGCATGCCCGACGAGAAGCTGAGCCCGAGGTTATAGGTGTTGTAGGAGCCGTAGGAACCGGTCAGCTCGAGGCTCGCCACCTGAGAGGGGGCTGCCGTGGCGAGGGAAACGGCACCGCCGAAGGCACCGTCGCCATTGGTAGATGCCCCCACGCCGCGCTGAATCTGCACGCTGCCGAGCAGGGCGGCATAGGAGTTCATGTTGGCCCAGAACACGGTCTGGTCTTCCGGCGAGTTGAGGGCTACGCCGTCGAGGGTTACATTGATGCGCGAGCCCGCCGCTCCGCGGATACGCATATAGGTGGTTCCCGTGCCCATGCCGTTCTCGCTCCATGCCAGGATGCCCGGCGTGCGGGCGAAGAGGAAGGGCAGTTCCTGGCCAGACTTGCCGAATTGCTGCAGTTCCTGTTTCCTGATGTTGGCCACCGCAAACGGGGCGTTCTTCTGCGCACGCACGCCCTTGACCACCACTTCCTGAATCTCCTCGTGCAGCAGAGAGTCTCTCGGAGCCTGTGCACTTGCCGTCGCCACGCATGTCAGCGCGGCCGTCAGGATAAAAAGTTTCTTCATCTTTGAATCTTATAGATTAAATAATTAATGTATAAGGGATGTTTCATAGACCTACCTACGCCAGCATTATCTGGATCAGGTTATCGGGTATATTCTCAGCACCGTCAATCGTACGGGCACCCCTTAACAGGCCATTTGCCTGTCGACTGCAAAGGTACGAATAAAAAAGGAAACCTGCAAGACTTGCGGGATAAAAACTTCCCCCGCCCTCAGAAAACAAGGACGGGGAAATGTGTGGTTATGGGGTTGCGGGGATTGCCGTTGCCCTCCTTTCCAGGGCAGGTTCCCGATGGTTACTATTTCTTTCCGTAGATCATGCCCAGCCCCGTGAGCATGCCGGGCATCTGCGTGAGTTGAGGCATGGGGAGGGTCTTCTCCGTGTTGGGCACGAAGTGCAGCTCGCTGATGCCGTCGGCTTTCAGGTGATTTATAATGGTGTCGAAATCTTTATAGATCTGCTTGTTTGAGAAGAGGTCGTGCAGGGCAAATGCGCCGCCTTTCTTCAAAACGCGCAGGGTTTCGCGGATGAGGGCTTCCTTGTCGGGATTGTTGTGCACCTCGTGGTAGACGAAGTTGCTCACCACGGCATCGAAGGTCTCGTCCCTGAACTCCAGCCGATTGGCATCATCCTTCCTGAATGAGCATCGGTCGCTCACGCCCTCTATCTCGGCATTACGCTCACACATCTTCTGGTTGTAGTCCCACATGGCTCCCCAGTAGTCGATGCCCGTGCATTCGGCCTCTGCAAAGGCCTTGGCACAGCGGATGGTGAGTGCGCCGGAGCCACAGCCCACATCCAGCAGCCTGCCTTTGCCGTCCCATGCGAGGTGATCCAGTACATACTGGTGTATTTTGCCCATGAGCCCCCCGTGCCTGAAGTCGAAGGCGCGGCGCACATAGATCATGTAGCCGAAGATAAAGACGGCCGCAAGGAAGAGGAGGGTGGTGAGCACTTTCAGCAGCGTGCTCTCGCTGTAGAGCATCGTGAGGCCGAAGACGACGAAGAAGACAAGGGTGATCGAGAGGAGGATTCCTACCAGCTTTACGGGTATCCAGTTGCCGTATTCCGGTTCGTACCTGTTGTTCTTGTGAATAATTGATTCTGTCATGTTGCAAGTTTATCTGTTGTTTATGACAAAAGTAGTAAAAAGGCAGATGGTTTGCAATACTCAATAGTCGGTATTTTTAGCGTTTCTCGAGCAACTTCTCCACGAGGCGGGGAAGGGCATAGTCGGCGAGGTCGGCGAAGTCTATCCACTGATAGCCTTCGGGCAGGTCGGCGTCCGTGGCCCCCACCGCCATCATCCGGGCGTAGAGGGTCTGATGGGTAAGGATGTGCCTGACCTCGGCCTCCTCCCTGGGGAAGGGGTCTTCTTTCAGGAGGGGCTCCCAAAGACCTTGCCAGATGTCGCCGGGACCCCGTTGGTGGATGGCTGTCAGGCCGTTGTTTTGGAGTAGGTAATAGGTAAAGAAACGCTCGCGCCGCCTCAGCTTTTTCTCTTTCACGGGCAGCTCTTCTATCTTCCCGTTGCGCAGGGCGTGGCAGCTTTCCTGTAGCGGACAGAGGAGGCAGCGGGGCGACTGTGGCATGCACTGCAGGGCGCCGAAGTCCATCATGGCCTGGTTCCATGCGGCAGCCTTATCGCGCGGCAGCAGCTCGTCGGCTAATTGCTGGAATTCCTTCTTGCCGGCCGTGCTGTTGATGGGGGTGGTGATGCCGAAATAGCGGCTCAGCACACGGTAGACATTGCCGTCTACGGCCGCATGCGGCAGGCCGAAGGCTATCGAGGCGATGGCCGCGGCGGTGTAGTCGCCCACGCCTTTCAGGGCTCGGATGTTCTCGTAGGTATGGGGAAAGCCGCCGTTGGCAACAATCTGCCGGGCTGCGGCATGCAGGTTACGGGCCCGTGAGTAGTAGCCCAGCCCCTGCCATTCCTTCAGCACTTCATCCTCGGTGGCGGTAGCCAATAACTCCACGGTCGGCCACCGGCGCATGAAGCGGTGCCAGTAGTCGGTGCCCTGTGCGATGCGCGTCTGCTGGAGGATGACCTCCGAGAGCCAGACGGCATACGGATCGCGGGTCTCCCGCCAGGGGAGGCTGCGCCCGTTGTCGGCATACCACCGGAGGATGGTAGATTGGAAATTGCTGTTTGCCATGTCGGAAGGGCAGTTGTTCGAGTCTGTTAGCTTACCATAGTGCCTGCTCCAGCTCGTCGGGATGAATCACGAATCCTATCTTCTGTCCGCTCTCACTTCCCTTGATGGTGAAGGCGATGTCAATATGATTGTCCAAGGCCTCTTCCATGACATCCTTATCGTCATTGCTTGCAGCTCCTATGCTCTGTATGAATTGTTTCCTCAGGTAGTCGGCCACTTGGTTCATGTCCACGCTCCTGCCTTTCTCGTCGAGGGCGAGGTGATAGGAAACCTTATGGTTGCGGTAGTCCACGCGCGTCAGCGTGAGATCGTCGTAGAGCACCCGTCGGGGCAGGTTCTGGTTTATCTTCTTCACCTCCGACTTCAGCTTCCAGTCGGTTACTTGTGAACAACTTGCCAGCAGTAGCGTGGCCAGCAACAGTATTAAAGCTGCTATTCGATTCTGTTTGCGATACATGTCTTGTAGTTAAGTTGCTATGATTCTTTTGCAAAGATACGAAAAAAAACGGAATGTCGCCTCAGCCCGGCCGACATTTTTTAGGTGTGGAAACCTTTGAACAACCCTAACGCCGCTCCTCCTACAGCCCCGCCCTTGCCCTCCCGCGTAGGGAGGGCGTTAACCATTGGCTTTTATTCCCTTATTCTCTTAGTTTCCTTTTAGCCGCCTTTTACTCTCCTTTTAGCCGTTAGAAGCATTCCTTTTAACGGCTAAAAGCAATCCTTTTAACGGCCTTTTACTTTACCTCCCGCAACCTCCTCCCCACAGAGGGGAACTTCCTCTCTACAGGGGCTGTCGGGTTAGGGGGAGACGGTTGGATTTACCAATCCTCCTCTTTCCCCTTCTGGGCTTATATCACCTAAAATTCCGCAACATTTATTTCCCATGTGTGAGTTTGAGGATTTGCCCGTTTTTCTTTATTTCTAAGTGGTAAGCTCCGCCTTGGTAGCCTCTAAAAGTTCCCTCTATTATCCATATTCCATCTTGCAGCCCTGTCGGGGTGTGGGGATGTCAGGCTGTCTTCCGCCGCCTCCGCAGACAGAGCCAGACCACGAGGAGGCCGATGGCCAGCACATTCGCAAATAGCAGCCATCCCAGCCGGTCGACCTGATGGAGGGCGTAATCGCGTAAGTGGAGCGGGGGCACCGCTCCACTCTTGAAGGTCTTTATACTGAGGCGCGTCGTGTCCCAAATGTAGTAGTCGGTCATCATCAGGCCGTGGAAAGCCACCAGGAGTCCTATTTTCTGCCAGTTCTTCATATTGTTTCTTTTATTAAACCTCTCCTCACCCCTCCTCCTGCAGGGAGGTGGCGTGAAACCGGTACAAAGAGGAGAAGCTATTGGCTTTTATTCTCTTATTCTTTTATTCTCTTATTCTTTTATTCCATCCTTTTCCCTCCACAGGCAGATGAAGAGGAAGATGCACAGGGCTATGCTGATGCCCAATGCCACCGAGAGGCTGGTTACTATCAGATAGTATTCATGTACCAAGCCCCAGAGGTCATCGTTCATGCCGGCATGCGGCTCTACCATATACTTCATGTCGACGAAGGCGTTGAGCCATGTCATGAGGCCTGTTATCGACAGGCCGGCCAGCACGATGATTCCTGTGATTTTCTGCCAGTTCTTCATCTTTCATTCTTTTATTCTTTTATTCTCTTATTCTCTTATTCTCTTATTCGTCCCCCTGATTCTCCCTCTCCTTGGGAGAGGGTTGGGGAGAGGTCTTTCTTTGAAGAGAGGGTCGGTGAGAGGTTTTCATTCTCTTATCCGTTTCCTCTTAATTCTCCCTCCCTTTAGGGGAGGGTCGGGGAGGGGTTTCCATTCCATGACCGGTAGAACTCCTCCCGACTGATGCGCTCGTCTTCATGCAGCTTGTAAATGAAATCTCCGTTATGAGCCTCAGTCTCATTGATGAGTGCGAAGAACTCATCGGAAACGGGCTCGTCGGCCTCCTCCCGCTGTGCTTCGGTCAACTCGTCGTCGGGCGTGTCGAGATACCCGCATTGCTCTGAAGTTCCGTCTTGTCGCCTCCAGATGATTTTCCAGCTCTCCCGTTTGCTTTCCTCAAGTTCGATGAGCAGCGTCTCGCCCTTCACGCAGATGCGCCAATAGCTGAACCCTTTGCCTGTTTCCGATTCATTCATTTTCTTTTTTCCTTTGCTTTATATCACTCCATCCACTTCCTGCACAGGCGGTAGCAGATGATGATGGGAATCATGGCGAGGAGCGTGGCCATGCTGAAGAGCATGATGGCGAAGACGAAGGCCGAGTCTCTGAGTATGAACAACCTCATCATGAACGCCAGCATGCTCCAGAGGAGGATGCTGCTCACGATGATTTCCACAAGAGTCCGGTTGACCCGGCCCCATCTCCGGCAGACGAACCAGGTGATGATGCCGCCCGCCAGGTAAGGCAGTCCCAGCCACACGGCGGGCGCCACGACAAGCGTCAGGACTTCCCGGAGGCCTTGCGTCGGTATGTTCAATGAGAGCAGGAAGCCATAGCCCACTATGATAAACAGGGTGGCGAGCGCCGTTACGGCCTCAAACCTCGCCAGTCGTTTCCATTCCGTCTTTGTCATGTTGTTCAGAGGAGTGATGCGTTGCCGCCGTTAATATTTGATTCCCATGTTGTGGAAGATGAAGCTGTAGATGTCGGCCGTCTCCTCGAGCTGCTTGCTCAGGGGCTTGCCGCCGCCGTGGCCCGCCTTGGTGTCGATGCGGATGAGCGTGGGTTGGTTGCCCGCGTTGGCCTCTTGCAGGGTTGCCGCGAACTTGAAGCTGTGGGCCGGAACGACGCGGTCGTCGTGGTCGGCGGTGGTAATGAGCGTGGCGGGATAGTTCACGCCCTTGCGGATGTTGTGCAGGGGAGAGTAGCCCTTCAGGTAAGAGAACATCTCCTTGGAGTCGTCGCTCGTGCCGTAGTCGCTCGCCCAGTTCCATCCGATGGTGAACTTATGATAGCGCAGCATGTCCATCACGCCTACGCGGGGGATGCAGACCTTGTAGAGGTCGGGCCGCTGCGTCATGCACGCTCCCACGAGCAGTCCGCCGTTGCTGCCGCCGGCGATGGCGAGATAATCACGGCTGGTATACTTGTTGGCGATGAGGTATTCGGCCGCGGCGATGAAGTCGTCGAACACATTCTGCTTCTGCATCTTCGTGCCTGCCTGGTGCCACTCCTCGCCATACTCGCTGCCGCCGCGTATGCTGGGCTGGGCATAGACGCCTCCACGCTCCATGAAGGCCAGCAGCGAGGAGCTGAAGCTGGGCGTCATTGAGATGTTGAAGCCTCCGTAGGAATAGAGATAGGTGGGATTCTTGCCGTTGAGGCGGAGTCCCTTCTTATGGGTGATGAACATGGGCACGCGCGTGCCGTCCTTGCTCTCGTAGAACACCTCCTTGGTCTCATAGCCGGAGAGGTCGGCCTTTATGGCGGGCTTGGCGTAGGGGGTGGAGGAACCGCTCTCGTAGTCGTAGCGGTAGACCACATTGGGCTGGGTGAACGAGGTGAAGCTGAAGAATACCTCCTCGCGGTCTTTCTGTCCATATACGCCCACGGAGCCCGGTCCGGGCAGGCTCATCTCGCGGAGGAGCTTGCCGTCGAGGCTGTATATGCGCACCCTGTCGCAGGCATCCACCATATAGGTGAGGTAGAGCTTGCCGTCGATGACGCTGGCACTCTCCAGCACATCGTCGCCCTCCGGTATCAGGGTCTTCCAGTCGCCCACGCCCGGACGGCTGAGGTCGGCCACCATGAGCTTATACTTCGGCGCGCCGTCGTTGGTGAGGATATAGATCTTGTCGCCGATGAACTCCACGGGCGAATAGATGTTGTCCATGTTCGCCGTCATCTGCACGAACTGCGCGTCGGGCTCCTTGAGGGATCGCACATAGAGATTAGAGCCCGCTCCCGCCCCGCTCTCGAAGAGCATCTGGAGGGTCTCGTCTTCGTTGACATAGGTGGAGAAGAACTCCATCGGCTTCGAGGGGTTCTGATAGAAGAGGCGGTCGCTGCTTTGCGGCGTGCCGAGCTTGTGGTAGTAAATCTTGTGGGTGGAGTTCTTGCCGGAGAAGGCATGACCCTCCTCGGGCCTGTCGTAGGCGCTGTAGAAGAATCCGTCCTTATACCACGAGGCTCCGGAGAACTTTGCCCACACGATGTGGTCGTCCAGCAGGCGGCGCGTCTGCAGGTCGATGACATAGAACTCCTGCCAGTCGCTGCCGCTGCGCGAGATGGAGTAGGCGCAGTAGCGGCCGTCGTGGGAGATGGATGTGCTCTTCAGGGCCACCGTGCCGTCGGCCGAGAGCTTGTTGGGATCGAGGAACACGCGGGCATTCTTCTCGTCGCCGAGGCGGTCCATCTCGTAGAAGACGCTCTGGTTCTGCAGTCCGTCGTTCCTGGAGAAATACCATTTGCCGGTCTTCTTGCTGAATGACGGTGCCGACACCTTGCCGTAGTTGGCCAGCTCCTTGAGCCGTTTCAGGATTTTGCCGCGGAACGGAATCTTCTGCAGGTATGTCTGCGTCAGCCGGTTCTCGGCCTCTACCCACTGGGCCGTGGCCTCCGAGTTGTCGTCCTCGAGCGGGCGGAAGGGGTCGGCCACCTGCTCGCCGAAGTAAGTGTCCACGGTGTTGTCGCGCGGAGCTACGGGGTATTGAAGCCTCTGTGCCGTCATTGCCGTAGGTGCAATCATTGCAATTGCGAGTAATAGTTGTTTTTTCATCATGTGGCAAATATATATATTTTCCGCCGTTCCGCCAAATGTTAGCGGCGATTTTTGCCCTCCTCCCCGCACCTTGGGAGCGAAGATACGCCAAGGTTGGGCGAAGGGAACGCATTGCGGACGATGGCGTAACCCCCTATGGGGTTGGACATTTCTAAATACCGTTTAAGAGTGTACTGTACCCTGTAAATGGCATAATCCCCCAGGGGGGTGTGCATAGCAGCCGGTATCCTTTTCTCTATGGTTTGCGGGTGAGCTAAGTAAAAGGCCGCTAAAAGCTCGCCTTTTAGCCGTTAAAAGGAGAGTAAAAGGCCGCTGAAAGGAGAGTAAAAGGCCGCTAAAAGGAATGCGGGGGAGCGGAGGCTGACATTCGGGCTGTTTCCTCCATGGCAGGGGGAGACAAAGAAAGGCACCGGCGGAGATAGTCTCGCCGATGCCTGTGAGTTGATGAGAGGTTTGCCCGTTTACTTCCGGCAGGTCTGACAGGGTGCCCACGGCTTGAGCTGCTTGAAGAAGTCGTTGCCCTTGTCGTCTACGAGGATGAAGGCCGGGAAGTCTTCCACGGTGATCTTCCAGATGGCTTCCATACCCAGTTCGGGGTATTCCACGCACTCGATCGACTTGATGGAGCCCTGCGAGAGCACGGCTGCCACGCCGCCGATGGTGCCCAGATAGAAGCCGCCGTGCTTCCGGCAGGCATCGGTAACCACCTGCGTGCGGTTGCCCTTGGCTATCATCACGAGGCTGGCTCCGTGGTCCTGGAACTCGTCTACATAGGGGTCCATGCGGTTGGCCGTGGTCGGTCCCATGCTTCCGCAGGGATAGCCCTCCGGCGTCTTGGCCGGTCCGGCGTAGAGGATGGGGTGATCCTTGAAGTAGGCCGGCATCTCCTCGCCTGCATCCAGTCGTGCCTTGAGCTTGGCGTGGGCGATGTCGCGCGCCACGATGATGGTGCCCTTGAGGTTGACGCGGGTGGAGACGGGATACTTGGTGAGTTCGGCGCGCACGGCGTCGATGCCCTTGTCGAGGTCGATCACGATGCCCTTGCCGCCTTCGCCCGGCCGGCGATACTCCTCGGGAATGAGTTCCGTGGGGTTCTCGTCCATCCGCTCGAGCCAGATGCCGTCCTTGTTGATCTTGGCCTTGATGTTGCGGTCGGCCGAGCAGCTCACTCCCATGCCGATGGGGCACGATGCCCCGTGGCGCGGCAGGCGGATGACGCGGATGTCGTGGGCGAGGTATTTGCCGCCGAACTGTGCGCCGAGGCCTATCTTGTGGGCCTCGTCGAGGAGCTTCGCCTCGAGGTCGGTGTCGCGGAAGGCACGCCCCGTCTCGTCGCCCGTGGTGGGCAGGCTGTCGTAATACTTGATGCTGCCGAGCTTCACGGTGAGCAGGTTCTTCTCTGCCGAGGTGCCTCCGACGACGAAGCAGATGTGGTAAGGCGGGCAGGCCGCCGTGCCGAGGCTCTTCATCTTCTCCACGAGGAACGGGAGCAGGGTGCCCTCGTTCTGGATGGTGGCCTTCGTCATGGGATAGAAGTAGGTCTTGTTGGCTGAGCCGCCGCCCTTGGCCACCATCACGAAGCGGTATTCATCGCCCTCCACGGCCTCGATGTCGATCTGTGCGGGCAGGTTGCAGCGGGTGTTCACCTCGTCGTACATGTTGAGCGGGGCGTTCTGCGAATAGCGCAGGTTGTCCTGCGTGAAGGTGTCGAAGACGCCGCGGCTCAGCGCTTCCTCGTCCTCGAAGTCGGTCCACACGCGCTGTCCCTTCTCGCCGTGGATGATGGCGGTGCCGGTGTCCTGGCAGAAAGGCAGGATGCCCTTGGCTGCCGTCTCGGCGTTGCGCAGGAACTGCAGGGCCACATACTTGTCGTTCTCTGAAGCCTCGGGGTCGTTCAGGATGCTGGCTACTTGCTCGTTGTGCTCTCGGCGCAGCATGAACTCCACATCGTGGAAGGCCTGGCGTGCGAGCAGCGTGAGGGCTTCGGGAGAGACCTTGAGGATGGTCTTGCCCTCAAACTCGGCCGTGCTCACGCCCTCCTTGGACAAGAGCCGGTACTCGGTGGTGTCGGCGCCCAGCTGGAACATCGGGGCGTACTTGAAATCAGGTGTCTTACTCATATTCTTCCTCACCATTACCCTCCTGCGGGAGAGGGAACGCCGTGTGAGGTGTCGCGTTAAAGTTTATAATGTTGTTGTATCTGTAGTCTGCCGTTTATCAATAGCCGAATATCTCCTCGGTGGTGAGGCGGCGCACAGGGCCTATCTTCTCAAGAGCCTTCATGTCGAGGTTTTTCTCGTCGCCGAGGATAATATATTTATAGGTCTTGCCCTGGATGTTTTCTCGGGCGAAGTCCATCAGGTCTTTCAGGGTGAGCTTCGGCAGCATCTCGTATTCCTTCTTGTAAGGGTCATAGTCGATGCCGAGGCGCAGGGCGTACATATAGGCGTTGAGGATGCCGAACTTGGTGGTGCGAGCCGAGGCCAGGTTCTTCAGCAGGCTCTGCTTGGCGAGGCTGAAGCCAGCCTCTCGCTCGGGCGTGTTGTTCAGCAGTTCGTTGAACTCCTTGATGCAGTCCATCATCTTGTCGTTCTGCGTGATGATGTTGGTATAGAAGAATTCCTTGTCCTGTTTGCGACTTGGTAGGCTGTAGCGGGCGGAGGCACTGTAGGCCAGTCCGCGCGCCTCGCGCAGCTCCTGGAAGACGATGGCATTCATGCCGCCGCCGAAATATTCGTTGAAGAGGTCGATGATGGCTCTGCGCTCGGGCGTGTACTCCCTGTTCTCGTTGTGCAGCTGCGTCATGTAGATGTTTTTGGCATCATAGGGGGCTATCCACACCTCGTTGCGGGGCGTGGTCTGCGCGACATAGGGGCGTGCGGCATCGGCTTTTAGGAATGTCTTGAGCGTGGGGTGCTCTTTGCTGATGAGCGTGCTCAGGGTTTTCAGGGTCGACGGTCCGTAGTAGAGCACGGTCTGGTCGTGGTTGCTCAGGTCCTCCATGAGGTCGGTCAGCTCCTCGGGAGAGCCTTCCCGGAGTTTCTGCTCGCTCGGAATGTTGCGGGTGGAGTTGTACTCACCGTGGATTCCATATTCCATGAGTGCCTGGAAATTGCTTCTCTGATTGGTTTTGTTGTCGGCGCGGCCTTTGAGCACGAGGTCCACATACTGGGTATAGGCCTGCTTGTCGGGCTTGGCGTTCTGCATCAGGTGCTCCAGCAGGCGCAGTGCCTCGGGCAGGTTCTCGTTAAGTCCGGAGAGCGAGACGATGAACTGGTCGGCCCGCTGGTCGAAGCTGTAGTCGCAGGCCAGGCGGTAGAACTTCTGCTTGATCTGCTCGCTGGTGAACTTGTCGGTGCCCAGATATTCGAGATAGCTGGCGGCGTAGCCCACGAGGGGATTGGTCTCCGTGCCCAGCGGATAGCGGAACTGCAGGGTAAAGAGGTCGTCGGTCGTATTCTGCCTGTAGACCACGGGAAGTCCTTTCTCGGTCGTAGCCGTTGTCAGGTCCTTGTCGAAGTCGAGGAACTGGGGCTGGATGGGCGCCGGCTTGCTGGCCTGTATTTCCAGCAGGAACGCCGAGTGCTTGTCGTTGTTGGTGGGAATCGGGGTGATGGCGGGCTTGTCCACCTTTTTGAGGGTGGTGTCGTTGCCCTGCCGCTTGTAGACGCAGACGAAGTTGTCGTTCAGGTATTTGTCGGCAAAGGCCACCAGCTCGGCCTTGGTCATCTTCGAGAATCGGTCGAGCCTGCCCACATGCTGCTCCCAGTCTTCTCCGTTGATGAAGGCGTCGACGAACTGACTGGCGCGCGTCCGGTTGTTGTCGAGTCCCTTGTAGAAGTCGCGCTTGTAGTTGTTGATGACCGACGGAAGCAGTTCGTCGGAGAATTCTCCACGCTTCAGCTTGCCTACTTCCTCGAGCAGGAGGGCTCGGACCTCTTCCAGGGTCTGCCCCTGTTTAGGTGCACCGCCCACGAGGAAGATGGAATAGTCGCACATAGCCTCGGAGCCGGCAAACGCCTCCTGCACCTTCATCTTCTGGCTGAGGTCGAGATCCATCAGTCCGGCACGGCCGTTGTTGAGCAACGATCCGAGAATATCGAGCGTATCGCTGGTGAGTTCCTTGCCTGCGGGGAATCGCCAGGCCATGTACAAGCTCTCCGCCTCCTGTCCTACGACGCTGGTATCCTGGGGAGCCGTGATGGGTGCGAGCGGTGCATACTCGGGACGGGAGAGCGTCTCGCTCTTCTTCCATGAGCCGAAGTATCGGTCGATGGTGGCGATTACCTCGTCAGGATTCAGGTCGCCGGCCATGCAGATGGCCACATTGTTGGGCACATAGTAGCGGCGGAAGTAGTTCTTGATGTTGGTGATGGAGGGGTTTTTCAGGTGCTCGCCCCGTCCGATGGTGCTCTGCGTGCCGTAGGGGTGGGTGGGAAAGAGCTTGGCCGTGAGCGCCTGAAACATCTTGCGGCTGTCTTGTGCCAGCCCGATGTTATACTCCTCGTAGACGGCTTCAAGCTCGGTGTGGAACCCGCGGATGACCATGTTCTGGAAGCGGTCGGCCTCCACCTTCGCCCAGTTGTCCACCTCGTTGGCCGGGATGTTCTCCACATAGCAGGTAACATCGTTGCTGGTGTAGGCGTTAGAGCCCTCGGAGCCGATGCCCGACATGAGCTTGTCGTATTCGTTGGGGATGTTATATCGTGCGGCGAGCCCGCTCACGGAGTCGATTTCGTGGTATGCCTGCTTGCGGGCCTGCGGGTCGGTGAGCTTGCGGTAGGCCTCATAGCGCTGCTCGATCTCATTCAGGAACGGCAGCTCTGCCTGATAGTCGGAGGTGCCGAAGTGGTTGGTACCCTTGAACATGAGGTGCTCCAGATAGTGAGCCAGCCCCGTGGTCTCGGCCGGGTCGTTGCGGGAACCCGTGCGCACGGCGATATAGGTCTGGATGCGCGGTTTCTCCTTGTTCACGGAGAGATAGACCTTGAGCCCGTTGTCAAGGGTGTAGATGCGGGTCTGCATCGGGTCGCCCTTCACGGTGGTGTACTTGTAGTCCTTTGCCTGCGTGGCAGTCAGTCCGAATGCCAGCAGCAAGGAAGCCAGGAAAAATCTTGATTTCATAGTCTTTCTTATTTCTATAGGTTTATGTGTTCAATTCTCGAAGTCCACTTCGTGGTCGAGCTGCTCGATGAAGTTGTCGAGCACACTGCGCTCCACATCTCCCATATGAAACTCTTTCTCGGCGTCCTTGCGTATCTCGGCAATCCATGTGCGGCGCGCGGCGACATAGTCGTCGTGGATGCGCTGGAGGTCGTCGGAGTCGAGGCTGTCGAGGTTGTAGTAGTCAAGTATCAGCTTGTAGGTCCACGCCCACTGGTATTCGCGGTACCGGTCGTTGATTTCGGTGAATCGGCGGGTGATTTCCCCGATGCTGTCCAGGCAGCCCGACTTGATGTCGTCGAGCATGCGCCGTTCTTCCGATGCCGGCAGGAGCAGTCCCGAGAGGTCGTTCCACTCGCCCTCTCCGACGGTGGTTGTCGGGAGCTCTACGGCTCCGAGGCGCTTGATGACCCGCTTCAGCACGGCACCCATGTAGATGCGCAGGGCGATATCGTAGTATTTGATGCCTTTCTTCAGCGACGAGGCGCGGATGACATACTCGTGATAGTTATAGGTCGACACCTCGTCGCCCGAGGCCTCGCGGAGCTTTTCCAGAATCCGCTTGCCCTGGATGATCTCGCCCACGCTGAACGGCGAGAGCCAGTCGAAGTTCACGATGCTCTTCTGCGAGCCCTGGGGGCGGACATCCCTCTTGGGCCATTTGCGGATGTCGCGATACAGGCCCACGGTGGTGATGTTGCGGCCGGGCGAGAGATACATGGTGTCGCCGTAGGCCACGAGATAGGAGAAGGGCAGCCGCCGGGTGTCGGGATGATACATCAGCTTGCCGAAGCACACCGAGAATGTGCCGATGTGGGCGGGCATGAGCACATAGGCTCCGCTGGCGGTCTTCGTTCCGCGCTCGAGGATGCCGTAGTGCATGGGTCCCATCTTGTAGGCGTGGTTGCTGAAGTTGGTGGCCGACCCGGCGTTGTAGAACGAGAACTCGCCGCCGATGAGCAGGCTGCTCTTGTGATGGGATGCCGTGAACGGACCGCAGAAGGCGGCACAGGCCTCGCCGTTGCTCATATAGCTGTTGGCGAAGAACAGGCTCTGCGATGCCGTGAATCCGTTGGCTATCTGGCAGGCCTCGCCCACGAAGCAGTCCTGCATCTTCACGGAGTTGATGAGCGACGAGCCGTCGGAGATGATGGAGTTCTCGCAGATAACGCCCGTGCCGATGAACACGCTTGCGTTCTGCGAGCTCAGGATGGTGCAGTCGCTGAGCCTTGCGGCTCCGGAGATTTCGCACTCGTCGTTGATCACAGTGTTGGTAATCTCCTTGGAGTTGACGATTTTCACGCCGTTTCCCACAGTGCCGCGCGAGGGCTGCTGCAGCCTCACTTCCTCGCTGATGATACGGCGCAGGGCATCGCGGAAGCCCGTGTCGTCGGCATGCTTGATCATGAGGGCGGCCAGCTGGCTGTTGAGGCTGTTGAAGAGCACCACATTGCCTTCGCCCACCTCGTTCAATACCGAGACGAGGTTGCCGTTGCCGTAGGTGGCTCCCTCGGTGGTCTCCATGGTGCATACATTCGAGATGTAGCAGTCGTCGCCGATGGTATAGTTGTTGATGAAGTTCCCGATGTTTTCAATCAGGCAGTTGTCGCCCACCGTTACATTGCGCAGGGTGGCGTTGTTGATGCCCGAGTGCTTCAGGAACCCCGGGCTCACCTCCACATTCCGCTCAAAGGCACCGATGTTGACCTCGCCATAGAGCATCACGCGATGCATGTAGTTGGGCCTGAAGTCTTCGCCCACGCTTACGGCCGTCCAGTCTTCCGCCCAGCAGCTGTTGTTCTCGAGGATGCTGATTTCCTGCTCCGTCAGCGGTCTGTATTCATTCATTCTTCCGTGGGATATAAAAAGTCGTTGTAGGGGTATTTCTGTACATGCAGCTCGCGCACCTTGCGGTAGAGCACTTCACGCAGCTCGTCGATGTTCTCCCGCTTCTTTGCGGAGACGAAGAGGCAGCCCTCGTCGAGGCGCGCCATCCATGTCTTGCGGAGGTCGTCGAGGGTGAGGTTCTCCTTCGTGGGCGGCGTCAGGTCGTCGGGCTCCTTGTCCGTCCATGTGTAGTTGTCAATCTTGTTGAAGACGATCATCGAGGGCTTGTCGGCGCATCCGAGCTCCTTCAGGGTCTGGCTGACCACCTCTATCTGTTCTTCGAAGTCGGGATGCGAGATGTCTACCACATGTAGCAGCAGGTCGGCCTCCCTCACCTCGTCGAGGGTTGACTTGAAGGAGTCCACCAGGTCGGTGGGCAGCTTGCGGATGAAGCCCACGGTGTCGGCGAGCAGGAAAGGCAGGTTGTCGATGACCACCTTGCGCACGGTGGTGTCGAGGGTGGCAAAGAGCTTGTTCTCGGCAAAGACTTCGCTCTTGGCGAGCAGGTTCATCAGGGTCGACTTGCCCACATTGGTGTATCCCACGAGCGCCACGCGCACCATTCGGCCGCGGTTTTTGCGCTGGGTGGTCTTCTGCTTGTCTATCTCCACGAGCCGCTGCTTCAGGAGCGTGATGCGCTGGAGGATGATGCGGCGGTCCATCTCGAGCTGCGTCTCACCGGGACCTCGCAGCCCTACGGAGCCCTTTCCGCCGCCGCTGCCGGAGCCTCCGCCCTGTCGCTCGAGGTGAGTCCAGAGGCGTTGCAGCCGCGGGAGCATGTAGCGGTATTGCGCCAGCTCCACCTGCGTCTTGGCATTGGCCGTCTGCGCCCGCATGGCGAAGATGTCGAGGATGAGGCTGGTGCGGTCGAGGATCTTCACCTGCAGCTCCTTTTCTATATTGCGTATCTGGCGCGCGGAGAGCTCGTCGTCGAAGATGACCATGCCCACCTCGCGCTCCGCGTCTTCCTCGTCCTTGATATATTGCCTGATCTCCTGCAGCTTGCCGCTTCCCACATAGGTGGTCAGGCTGGGCCCGCCCATCTTCTGGGTGAAGCGCCTGAGCGTTACTACGCCCGCCGTGTCGGCCAGAAACTCCAGCTCGTCGAGGTATTCCCGGGTCTTGGCCTCGTCCTGGTCCTTGGTGATGAGTCCCACGAGGACTGCGGTTTCGGCCTTGACCTCAGAGATTACGAATTCTTTCATTACATCTTTTATTATTCAGATGCAAAGATACAAAATATTGTAGAAACAAGGCATCCTGCCCGCTTTTTTTTCTTCTTGTCGGGCAGGTGCGGGAGTCTTCGTTTGCAGGAGGCCGTCTCCGGCAAAGCTTTTAGCCGTTAAAAGGAAGGCTTTTAACGGCTAAAAGCCCGCCTTTTAGCGGCCTTTTACTCGCCTTTTAACGGCTTCCTGTCTGCCGGTGGGAAAGCCTTTTCCTTCCGTCTGCCGGCAGAGGACTGTAATTATTTGTATATCAGTGAGTTGGAGAAGTATTTCGTGATGAGCTTCCGGGACAGCTCCACGGGGTCTTGGGGGGCGGGATAGCTGATCTGCCCTTCACCCTCGGCAAACTTTTCCTCCCATGCGAAGCATTCCCGGGCAAAGGCGTCTTCGTCGAACTCACGCCCTTCGCCCACGGCCTTGAGCGTGGCTTCGAGGAACATCTGCCAGCGCGGCAGGTAGAAGCAGCCCACGAGCCCCGCCCAGGCACGCTCTGCATAGTCGTTGATGCTCGACAGGCTGTTGTTCCAGGTGGTGATGATGGTGCGTGCGTCGCGCTCATAGTAGTCTTTCTCCTCCGTCGTTTCGCCCCAGCCTCGGGCGCTGTCTATCCACGGGCGCATGGAGAAGGTGGGGTGGCATGCCAGCAGCTCGTCGTAGTCGCCGAGCAGTCCGGTCATCTCGCCGGCGAGCCGCTGCATCTGTGCGAGGTCGTGCAGCTCATAGGCCAGCTTGTATTTCATCCACAGGGTGCAGAACAGGTCGGCCAGGGTCTGCCGCCCGATGTTCACGAGGTCGAGGCGGTAGGCATCCCTGTCGGCGTTCAGGGCCGTCATCTTGCGCCATAGCCTGACGAGGTCGAAGAAGGCCGGTTCCACGGTTTTCTCCGCGTCTCCGTACTTGGGCAGCTGGCTGCGCATCGAGGGGCGGTTCTCGATGAAGGTGCGTATGTAGGGTGCGAAGTTCACATCGAGCACCTTGAAATAGTCGGCGTAGGCATCCCTCGCGTTCGCGGAGACGGCTCCCACATGCCTGTCGGCCAGCCTATCGCGCCACTCCGAGAGGGTCAGGGGCAGCTCCCATGCCTTCTCGAGCGTCAGCTCATAGGCAAACTGGTTGGGGTCGAAGCCCTCGAGCGTGGCTCCCACGCCCTTGAAGTTGTCGCCGCCGCGCCGGCATACGGTGTCGATGCGGTTGAAGATGCGCTCGGTGGGGGCCACGAGGCGGTGGCGTCCGCCGAAGTTGCCGAGGTAGTTCCAGAGGTAGTCCTGCCCGAAGAAGGCCTGGTTGCGCTTCCACAGCTCCTTGTTCTCGCAGAAGTAGTCGAGCAGGATCATCCGGCCCTGCGGAGCTCCGTGGTACAGGGCCCGCTGCCGCTCGTCGTTCCAGTATTTCTTGTAGTAGTAGGTCCATGCCATCTGGAGCCACACGGCCTGCTTGTCGGCAGCCTCGAGACTCTGGTAGATGTGCTTGGAAATCATGCCGATGGAGTCGGCGTCGAGGGTGGGCGGGTCCACCTCGTTGAAGGGGTCGAGGCCATAGATGTGGTCGGTGCCGAACTGTCGGGCCTGCTCCGTGAGGAATTCCTTTTGGATTTGGGCGAACAGGGGATCCATGGAGTTGAGGAAGGTGCACCCGTAGAGCTCCGGATTCTTGAAGTCGCCCCATCCGTGATGGTTGTCGTCCACCTTCGTTGCCATGATGTTGGGGCGCCGCTTGAGCAGCGCGGCGGGGATGTGGCCTGCAAAGGCGGGCAGCACGGGCTTCATGTTCAGCTCCCGCTCGCGCCTCACGATTTTCTTCTGGAGAGCTTCCTGTCCGTCCAGCCAGGCCTTGGGCAGCGGACCGTGCCAGGCGTCGATGTTGCACATGCGGTGCCAGCCGAGGAAGGCGGGACCGGTGAAGTAGGAACGGATCTCCTCGTCGCTGAGCCCGTATTTCCGCCAGACCCTGTACCAGATGCTCTCCGTTCCCGTGATGGAGAGGGGCAGGTTGACGCCGTTGAGCGCCATCCAGTCGATGAAGTGTTCCCAGTCGGCCCACTTCCACCACGGCATGGTGTATCCGTAAGTGCAGTAGTTGAGGAAAAAGCGCATGGGCATGCGAGCCTTGATCTTCACGGTGCCTTCCACCTTCGGCAGCACCTTGGGCATCTCTATGGGGTCGTCCTTGTACCACGAGATGGTGGTGAGGCAGAAGTATTTCAGGTAATAGTTCAGTCCCACGGCCATGGAGTTGGCGTTGTTTCCGCCGATGACGACCTTGTTTCCCTCGCTGCGCAGGGTGAAGATGTCTTGGTTTTCGTTGATTTTCTCGAATATGAACGACGAGGCTTGCCTCGGCAGCAGTCGCCGGGTGAGGGCGCGGGCGTTCCTGACATCGTCGCCGGCCATAGCCATGACGGTGCTGAACAGTAGCAGGAACAGGGGGAGGATGATTCTTCTCATGTTTCTTGATTTTGTGTTTTAATGGAATTATTGCTGCAAAATTACTATTTTTATTTGAATAACAAGCATTGCGGGGCATTGTTTTTGCAGGAAAATCTCCAAATGCAGTCAGATTGCCCGCCGGCGGACTGGCAGGACGGGAGCGGAGGGCGACTGGAGCCGGGCTGTGTTTTCGTTTAATAAACCTAAAAAAAAACTCCTTCCCGCCGTTTTCTTACTTTATTTTGCTATCTTTGCAATCTAATAAAGGTAATTCTAAATAAATCAGAGAACTATGAGATTAATTATTGAGTCAGATTATGAAAAATTGTCTCAGTGGGCGGCAAACCATGTCGTGGAGCGCATCAATGCTGCCAGGCCTACTGCAGAGCATCCGTTTGTGCTGGGGCTTCCTACGGGCTCTTCCCCGGAAGGCATGTATCGCTGCCTCGTCGAGGCCTACAAGGCGGGCAAGGTGAGCTTCAGGCATGTACTCACTTTCAACATGGATGAGTATGTAGGGCTCCCTGAGGAGCATCCCGAGAGCTACCATTCCTTCATGCGCCGCAACCTCTTTGATCACATCGACTGCCCTAAAGAGAACATCCATATACTGAACGGCAACGCACCAGACCTCGAGGCCGAGTGTGCTCACTATGAGCAGATGATAGCCGAGGCGGGAGGCATCGACCTCTTCCTGGGCGGCATCGGGCCCGACGGGCACATCGCGTTCAACGAGCCCTTCTCGTCGCTGACCTCAAAGACCCGCGTCAAGACGCTCACCACCGACACCATCATCGCCAACAGCCGGTTCTTCGACAATGATGTGAACAAGGTTCCGAAGCACGCCCTCACCGTCGGCGTGGGCACCGTGATGTCGGCACGCGAGGTGATGATCCTCGTCAACGGCCACCACAAGGCCCGCGCCCTGCAGGCCGCGGTGGAGGGTCCCGTTACCCAGGCCTGGACCATCAGCGCCCTCCAGCAGCATCCTCATGCGGTGATCGTAGCCGACGAGGCCGCCACCGAGGAACTCAAGGTGGGCACCTACAAGTATTTCAAGGATATAGAAAAGGACAACCTATAATATTCAGACGATATGAGACTCCATTTAAGTTCAGAGATAGTATTAAACACTATACCCGAAGAATTCTATGCTCCCAAGAGTGCCGTGGAGCGTTCGGAGATAACCCGGCAGGAGAAGATACGCACGGATATATTCCCGAAGGTGGACGACGCGGCCCGCAACATAGCCGATGCCATCGTGGCCGAAATCAAGGCCAAGGAGGTGCTGGGCAAGTATTGCGTGCTCTGCGTGGGCACCGGACAGTCGCTTACGCCCGTCTTCAACGAGCTGATTCATCGCTATGAGGAGAAGCAGGTGTCGTTCAAGAATGTCGTGCTTTTCAACGCCTATGAGTATTTCCCCCTCCAGGCCGACTCCCAGCACAGTGCCATCTTCCAGCTCAGGGAGCGCTTGCTGAACCACATTGACATTCCCGAGCAGAATGTCTACTCGCTCGACGGCACCATCGCGCAGGAGGATGTGCAGAAGCAGTGCCGCCTCTACCAGCAGCGCATACAGACCTTCGGCGGAATCGATGTAGCCCTCCTGGGCATCGGCCGTGCCGGCAACATCGCCACCAACGAGCCCGGCTCGGGGCTCACATCCAGCACCCGCCTGATTCTGGTTGATGCCATCTCGCGCGAGGAGATGACAATGAGCTTCGGAACCAACGAGCCCGTGCCCCCGTGCTCCATCACCCTGGGCGTGGGCGACATCCTCGGAGCCCGCAAGATCTATCTCACGGCATGGGGAGAGGAGAAGGCCGACATCATCCAGAAGGCCGTCGAGGGACAGATTACCGAGGCCATACCGGCCAGTTTCCTGCAGACGCACAACGACGCGCATGTGGTCATCGACCTCTCGGCCGCCGGCAAGCTCACGCGCATCATACATCCCTGGCTGGTGGCCAGCTGCAAGTGGACCGACAAGCTTACCCGTGCGGCCCTCGTATGGCTGTGCGGCATAACCAAGAAGCCCATCCTGAAGCTCACCAACAAGGACTATAACGAGAACGGACTCTCGGAGCTGCTGGCTCTCTACGGCTCGGCCTATAATGCCAACATCAAGATTTTCAACGACTTGCAGCATACCATCACGGGATGGCCGGGCGGAAAACCCAACGCCGACGACACCTATCGCCCGGAGCGTGCCAAGCCGTTCCCGAAGCGGGTGGTGGTATTCTCGCCGCATCCCGACGACGATGTCATCTCCATGGGAGGCACCATCCAGCGGCTCGTGAACCAGGGACACGACCTCCATGTGGCCTATGAGACTTCCGGGAACATAGCCGTGGGCGACGAGGAGGTAACGCGCTTCATGCACTTCGTCAACGGTTTCAACCAGCTCTTCCTTGACAACAAGGACGAGAAGATAACCAAGATGTACAAGGACATCAAGAAGTTCCTCGCCAACAAGAAGGAAGGCGATGTCGACATGCCCGATGTGCGCACCATCAAGGGGCTCATCCGCCGAGGCGAGGCGCGCACGGCGTGCACCTACAACAATATTCCGCTCGACCATGTACACTTCCTCGACCTGCCGTTCTATGAGAGCGGAAAGATCGAGAAACTGCCCATGACGGAGAAGGATGTAGAGATTGTGCGCGCCCTGCTCCAGAAGGTGCAGCCGCACGAGATATTCGTGGCCGGCGACCTTGCCGACCCCCACGGCACTCACCGCAAGTGCACCGACGCCGTGTTTGCGGCCATCGACCTCGAGAAAGAGGCAGATGCGGCATGGCTCAAGGACTGCAAGATATGGATGTATCGCGGTGCGTGGGCAGAGTGGGAGATAGAGAACATCGAGATGTGCGTGCCGATGTCGCCCGAGGAGCTGCGTGCGAAGCGCAACGCCATCCTGAAGCACAGCTCGCAGATGGAGAGTGCCCCGTTCCTCGGCAACGACGAGCGCCTGTTCTGGCAGCGCGCCGAAGACCGCAACCGCGGCACGGCACAGCTCTACGACGACCTCGGACTGGCCAGCTACGAGGCCATGGAGGCCTTCGTGGAGTATAAACCTCTGTAACGCAATCGCCCTGAATCCTCCTCGCAATGAGGTGTTCAGGCGTTAGGATAATCGAGTGGCATCCGCATCGGGTGCCACTCTTTTTCATGTTTGTATCCGTCCATTTTGTCGGAAGCCGCTAAAAGGGGAGTAAAAGGCCGCTAAAAGGAGAGTAAAAGGCCGCCTTTTACAAAGCTTTTAGCCGTTAAAAGGAAAGCAGGAAGCCGCTTTCTGTCTTCATGCGTCATGCCCTGTGCCTTTTCAGGTATTTCCGCCAGGCATAGTGGCGGCGGCGGAGCAGATAGTTAGGGTCGTTCATGTGCTCGTAAGCCTCCCGCTCCAGGGAGATGTTCGCGTAGGCCCGCCCCCTCATCGGGAGGCGTATGAGCCATTCGAGGAGATACCACAGGTAGAACCCCGCGAACCCCATCTCCACCATCTGGGCGGTATGGATGCGCTCGTGCTGTATCAGGTCGGCCGTTACGGTGGTGCCTTTCCTGCACAGCAGCAGTCCCAGGATGTTGATGGCGTCATATCTCCGAGGCGGCAGGAGGGAGTTGTGTATAATCTTCATACGGGTGCAAATATAGCCCGACTTTCGTGAAAAACCAAATTTATTCTGATTTTTCGCTCTTCTCCTTGTTTTTCTCTGGAATTTATTATCTTTGCAGAAAAACTACTCGCCGTCAAAGATTGGGTAGAAATTAGAAAGGCTATGCACTTCTCTCATATGAGTATCAGATACTTTTTCATATTCTACGGCAGGACTTTAAGAATAACCCTACCCGTTGCCATTGGGATAACCCTTCTGGCTAAAACTACTCCTCTATTGATTGAAGATGCTCTGAGAATCGGCTTGAAATGGTTTCCGACCTTTGCTCTTGCGGTTGATGCTTGCTATAGAATATTGTTTAAGAAGAAGGAATTCTATTTCTACCGTAATGGCTCATGGACTGTCGCGGGATTGTATACAGGTGCATTTATCTTCTCCGTATTCATTTCGGTTGTGCTTCACTTTACCTTTAAAATGATGATGAGATGGTATTAGAAGCAGATAGTATTATATTCAAGGTCGGTGATAGGGATATTCTCCGGGGTGCTTTTATTAAATGTGAGCTGGGAGAAGTCGTAGGCGTCCTGGGCAGGAACGGCTCCGGGAAGTCAGTTTTGTTTGAAATTATATTTGGAACACTGAAGGCTAACAACTCCTTTGTCCGTATTGACGAGCGTGTGCTGACCGGGAAGGCCTATCGTTCGGGACTGATTACATTCATGCCCCAGTTTGATTACCTGCCAAGACACCTCAAGGTCAAGACCATTCTGTGGACGGCAGCCATTCCCAGAGAAATTTATATGAGTGATGAGGTCATCAATCGCATCTGTAATCACAGGGTGAATGAACTGTCGGGTGGTGAGTTGCGCTATCTGGAACTTTTCGTGGCATTACACTCCCAGCCGCCTTTCATCATCTTGGACGAACCTTTTACGGGCATGTCTCCTATCGTAGTGGAGAAGATGCAGAAGGCTATCAGAGGCGCAAGCAAGAATCACGGTATCATAATCTCTGACCATAAGTATAAAGTTCTGTGTTCACTGGCAGATAGAATCGTATATCTTGAAGAAGGCACTACGAAATATATAGAAAACATATCCGAACTTAAAGGTAAATACTATATGGGTTCTGAGGAGGAGATTCCCATGCCTTTTGTTTCAGAAAGGAGTGAAATAGGAGCATAGCATGGGGCAGGAGCCCTGATTGTCTATATCTGATCCTAATGAAGAATGTGGAGATTACGAATCATGCAAAGGGAGACAGGGCTTTATTCCCGAGTGGAATATGGGGAGGGAAATCACTCATTTTGAATTTCATAAAGATGCCCCCGACGGCTCAATGCATAGGAACCATGAAGTTGCGAGTATGAATTGTATTCAATTTTTTTTGTTGTCGTTTAGACATATATATTTAATAGAAATAGCCAGATATGGAAAAATGGCAGCCCTGTTCTCGCGAAACCCCAAATTTATTCTGGTCTTTCGCTCTTCTGCGGTCAGCTCATTATTTTATTATTGTTTCAGTTCAATGTCGTCGTTGCCAAACCCTTCTGCAGCCTTATGCTCGCGGAACTGTTTTCCGAAGTTCCATGTAATGTTTATTTGTAAATCGTTGTAATGCGTCTTTTGCAGCGATGTTTGGTGCATATTGGCAAAGTGGGTTGTGGTGCGGCTTGTGGTGAAGTAGCGCAACGAGTTCATTGCCACTATGCTAAAGCCAAGCCTGTCATGGAAGAAGTTCTTTGAGACGCTTGCCCGGAAGAGGGGATGTTGGTGCGAGAGCGTGTTGAAGCCGTAGTTGTTCGGATGATATGTGCCCCAGAACGAGTACACCCAGCTGCGTTTCGTGCGGTAGTTGAAGTTTAACATGCCGTAGCATCCGAAGCCTTGTGAGGGCAGCATGAGGGTCCTGTCGGCGAACGCCGGTGCTATGTCGTAGTTCGTGTAGTCGCCAGTTAATATTAGCGATGCATTCATCCGCCCTTCGCAGAGCCTCTGCGTCCAGTTCAGCGACAGCGATGCGTAGTCGCTTCGGCCGAGGTTTGAGTAAGTGGTGGCATTGAAATCTGTAGGCGAGAGGTAGGCCGCCTTTATTTGCTTGCTGTATGATAGGCTCAGCGCGTCATTGTGCTGAACGCCGAGAGCCGTGTTGCCCACAAGTGTTTCATTCTTGCTGATCATGAGCGTGTCCTCGTTCATGTAGTCGATGCTCGGGCGCGTAATGGTGCGTTGGTAGTTTGCAGAGAGCGATCCGTATTTCCCCATGCTGTAATTTATCCTCGCCGATGGCAGGAAATAATAGCTCTGCCTGCGACGCAGGTTGTCGGTCTCACCCTTCAGGATGGAGTAGAGCGAGAAATGTTTGCCTATCGAGCGCGAATGGTCGATGTATAATTGATGAACGGAATATGTGCTCCAATCGGTTGACTGTGTGCCATTCTGCCGCCAGGTACTCTTCCAACCAAGACTGACATTGCCGCCAAGCCAGTCTATCTTCTCATTCTCCGACTTCAGGCTCACGCCATATTCGCGCATGTCCGACTCGTAGCGTGTCCTCGTGCCCAGTTTGTCTCGATATGAGTAGGAATAGTCTATGTAGCTTGCTTTCAGAAGCAGGCGGTTGGTATTAGTTATGTTATAGAATGTGTTGAGCAATGTGCCATAGGTCTCTATCTTGTCTTTGCTTCTCAGCTCGACGGAGTGGTTGTCAAAGTCGGTGATATGTTGTTTTATATTCGTGGCGTTGAGATTGTACACACCCCTTAATATTACCGACAACTTCTCTGAAGGATAAAAGCCCAGCTTCAGCAATCCGCCGCCCTGTGGCCCCTCGAAGCATCTGTCTTCGTGCATTGTCTCGTTCGCGTTGCCGTTGGAATAGCTCCTTGTTACATTGTTGGTAAGTTCAGGCTTGTTGTAAATTAATCCGGCGGTGGCATTCAACTCCCATTTAGGACTTTGATAGTTAATGCTGTTGTATGTCATCAACGAAGTGTAAACCAGGTTGAGGGTGTTCCGCGAGCTTCCGTAGAACTTGGGGCGTTCTCTCTTCTTGCGTATTATGTTTATAACGCCCGAGCTGTTGGCATTGTCATTGGCGTCGATTTCCTTGACTTCCACTCGTTCAATGTCGGTGGCGTTAAGGGAGCGCAGCTCGTCGAGGCTCGCTTCCACACCGTCGACTTGCAGACGGGCGTTGGCTTGCTTGCCAAGAATCTTGAATGCGGTACCGTCAGATTCTATTCTGGGTAGGAATCTCAAGGCTTCGTTGGCTTTGGTGTCTTTCAGGAAACTTCGTGTATCTACGGTATAGACTGTCTTCTCGGCGTTTCCCTTGGCGATAGGGCGGAAAGCCTTGACCTCTACATCTCTCAAGTAGTATGTCTTTGGTATGAGTGTTATTCTTATATCCTTGACAGTCGTCTTAATAGTTGTGTCTTTGTCTTGATAGAGTTTACTGTTGATGTGCAGGCGTGCTTCCGCGCAGTTGCCGATGTTTGCTTTGGCCACGCCGTGCTCGTTCGTAATTGCCTGCACTCTCTTGCCACATGCGTCTATGCGCAGGTTGATGTTCGGTAATGGCATTCCATTACTGTCGGATAAGGTTAAATATATAATCTGTGCTTTGGCATTAGTTGACAGCGTGAGCAGCAATATGACCAATGCACTTTTGCAAAAGGCGCAGACCAATTGCCTCATCTTGGATGCTACCATTCTGCCCATACGCCATACATTCCACATAGGCCAGTGATATTTTTAGTTTGTTTTTCTGTGTTATTTGAATTAAATCGTTGGTAGTTTCTGCAAACTAAATAATAATAATTGAATTTTGCAAATTAATTTATATTTTTGGAGTCGCAAGCGTTTCTTTTAACAATAAAACATTAATTTTGCATTAAAGTAAAATAACGAAGACAAGAATAAAGTATGTGATATCTTACCGTGTACCGTCGACCCTTGATTATTTTCTTGTTGCTTATATGAGAACCATGTTCCGGCTTAGTAATGATAGTTTTAGAATGTTGAAAACAAAAAGAAAGGAGGACTCATGAAAAGGTATAGCGAGTGGACTCCCGACGCCAGCCAGCAGGCGGTGATAGACGCCCATGGAGGATACCATCTGGTATTGGCACCCCCGGGATGCGGCAAGACCCAGATTCTTACCGAGCGCGTGCGGAGAGCTCATGAGCAGGGCGTCGCCTATGAGGACATGCTCTGCCTTACTTTCACCAACCGTGCCGCCCGCGGCATGCAGGAACGCATCCACGAACGCATTGCTGACGGCGAGGTGTCGGGGCTCTATGTGGGCAACATCCATCGGTTCTGTTCCAAGTTCCTTTACGATAACGCCCTCATCGAGGCGGGCACTTCCATCATCGACGATGAAGATGCTCTGAGCATCCTTGCCCGTTACCTGGACGAGCAGGAAGACGAGGTGAAAGACGACTATCGGCGGCGGCGCGGCTATGAGGAGATTATCCAGTTCTCGCATTTCATGTACCAGATTGAGCACGGGCATCCGAAGGCGCTCCGGCTGCATGCCGACTGTCTCTCGGCGGATGATGTGGAGGCCATGCGCCGGATATGTCGGGTGGAACGGCGACCCTTTGACGCAGCGGCGATGATCGATATCTACGAGCATACGGACTATTACTCCGACGCCGTGAGAACCGAGGCCTACGACTACGCCGTGCAACTGCTTGCCCTGCGCATGTTGCGCAAGATGCGCTATGCCCATGCCTTCAGGGCCTATCAGCGGCAGAACCATCTGATGGACTTCGAAGACCTGCTCCTCCTCACCTATGATGCCCTGCGGAGCGGCGAAGACCATCGCCGCTATCCCTGGATACAGGTAGACGAGGTGCAGGACCTGAATCCCCTGCAGCTGGCCATCATCGACCTGCTCTCCACGCTCTGCCCGCAGTCTCCCGACGCGTCGGCCGGCGAGGTGCTCTATCTGGGCGACGAGCAGCAGGCCATCTTCTCTTTCATGGGTGCCAAGATGGATACGCTCACGCAGTTGAAGACCCGTTGTAGTGGCTGCATCCATCACCTGAGCGTCAACCACCGTTCCCCCCGCTATCTGCTCGAGGTCTTCAACGAGTATGCCGAGAGTCAGCTGGGCATCGACGAGGAACTGTTGCCCGATACCGCCGACGACCGGAAGGGCACGGGACGCGAACTGAAGATACTCTATTCCGACACCCTCGAGGGCGAATATGAGGATGTGGCTCGTTTCGTGGGCGGCCTCTTCATGGAATATCCGCAAGATACGACCGCCGTCATCGTCAGCTCCAACCGCGACGCCGACGAGGTGAGCAGCTGCCTTCATCGGCTACAGCTGCCCCATTTCAAGGTATCGGGGCAGGATTTGTTCTCCACGCAGGAAGTAAAGATGCTGCTTGCCCACCTGAATGTGCTCACGAACGAGAACAACTTCATCTGCTGGTCGCGCCTGCTGAAGGGGCTGGGCGTATTCCAGACCAATGCCGCCGCACGGGAGTTCATGCGCAAGCTCTTCAACCGGGCGATGACGCCCACCGACTTCCTCCTTTACGACGATTCCACTTATGTGCAGGAATTCGTGGCGGCCTGTGAGCAGGAAGAGATCGTGGTCTTCGATACCGAGACCACGGGACTTGATGTCTTCGAGGACGATATCCTACAGATAGCCGCCGTCAAGGTAAGGAACGGGCAGAAGGTGCCCGGCTCCGAGTTCTCCATTTACATCGAGACAGAGCGTGAGATACCGCCCATGCTGGGCCCGATCGTGAATCCCATCATCGAGGAGCGCCGCCACCACGCCCTCTTGCCGCATGGGGAAGCTCTCACGAAGTTCATGGCCTATGTGGGGAATGATGTCCTGATAGGCCACAATGTGGAGTTCGACTATCACATTCTCGACTTCAACCTGAGGCGATACGCTTCCCATACCAACCTCCGCACGGACTGTCCGCGCTATTTCGACACGCTGAAACTGCTCCATATGCTCGCTCCCGACCTGCACAGCTACCGCCTCGACGACTTCCGCAGGCAGCATCTTTTCGGGATAGAGGAGGATGAAGCCCATCTGGCCGATGTCGATGTGGACGACACGCTCAAGGTCTTGCACCATTGTTATGAGCAGGGCAGGGGAGCGCTGGCCTCCCAGACGGAGTTTCTCAGCCGCCAGAATGTACAGAATCGGATAGAGATTTTCCGCAAGGCCTATATGGAAACCTATTTCCACGCACGCGGACTGCTCTACGAACGCAGCTTTCGTTCGGCGGAGCCCGTGCTTGTGAGCGAGATGCGGAGCGTCTATCAGCACCTGCTGGAGGCCGGCAGGATGATGCCGATAGAGAAGCTCCACTATATCTTCGAGTATCTCTCGCACGACATCCTGCGCCCCGCCGAAGAGCCGTCGCTCATCGAACAGCTGCGGCAACACATCATGGAGATCAACACTTTGAAGGAAGCCGACCTCTGCAATTCGTCTACCATCACGGACCGGATATTCGTTACCACCGTCCACAAGGCCAAGGGTCTGGAGTTCGACAATGTGATTGTCTTCGACGCAGTCGACGGGCGTTATCCCAACTATTATAATAAGGAAAATCCGAGGCTGCTCGAGGAGGACAAGCGCAAGTTCTATGTGGCCATTTCAAGGGCCAGGAAGCGGCTCTTCGTGTCGCAGAGCCTCACGCGGATTGACTACAAGGGTCAGCCTCACCGCAAGCTCCTCACGCCGTTCATGCAGACCATAGCACGCTTTTTCAGTTAAGCCAGTCCCTTTAAGCAAGGGCAAAAAGAAAAGAGACTCCTTGTGGAAGCCTCCTTTCCGTGAATTTTATAAGTGGTTAATCCTGTGTATCCATTTCCCCGGCCTTGGGCCTTGTGGCGATGATGAAGTAGGTGATGAGCAGCAGGTAGGCCGCCAGGGAGAGCAGCTCCGAGAGATGGTTTGCCCACCAGGCTTCGTAGTTGAACTCCAGTCCGCCGAACTTCAGCAGCGCGCTCACCACTCCCATCAGGGCTCCGCCGGCAATAAAACCGCTGGCAATCAGCGTTCCCTTTTCACCGCGAGCCTTGTTCAGCTTCTCGTCCTTGCTGCGAGTGGTTACGAACCAGTTGACCGCTCCGCCGATGACCAGCGGTATATTCAGCTGGATGGGAATGAACATTCCGAGGGCGAAGGCCAGCGCGCTGATCTTGCAGCGGTCGAGAATCAGGGCGATGACGGCACCTATCGCGTAGAGCAGCCACGGCGCCCCCTGCCCGTTCATGAGGGGAGCGATGACGGCGGCCATGGCATGTGCCTGTGGTGCGGCCAGCGCGTCGCTCTTGAATCCGTAGGTCTTGTCGAGCAGAATCATCACTCCGGCCACGGTTGCCGCCGCGATGACGGTGCCCAGGAACTTGAAGCTCTCCTGCTTCTTCGGGGTCGTCCCGAGCCAGTAGCCTATCTTCAGGTCGGTGATGAAGCTGCCGGCCATGCTCAGGGCGGTGCACACCACGGCTCCCATCAGCAGCGCGGCCAGCATGCCGGCCTCGCCTTTCAGGCCGACGCCGACCATTACCACCGAGGCCAGGATCAGCGTCATCAGGGTCATGCCCGATACGGGATTGCTGCCGACGATGGCTATTGCGTTGGCGGCCACCGTGGTGAAAAGGAACGCGATGACGGCTACGAGCAGGATGGCAACGACTGCGTGCAGCAGGTTGAAGTCCATCACGCCCATGTAGAAGAAGGCGAAGATAACGAGAATGGTGAGGACAGAGCCGATGGCGATGATCTTGAAGGAAATATCACGCTGCGTGCGAACCACCTCTTCCAGTCCTGCGCCTTTGCCTTTCATCTCCCGGGCAGCCAGTCCCACGGCACTCTTGATGATGCCCCAGCTCTTGATGATGCCGATGATGCCGGCCATGGCGATGCCTCCGATGCCTATGCTGCGGGCATAGCTGGAGAAAATCTGCTCGGGGCTCATGGCTCCCACGGCGGTCGTGATGGTCGGGTCCCACTGGTTGAGCACGGTGTCGGGGAAGAGCAAGGCCATGCCCGGCACGACGAGCCACCACACGGTGAGCGACCCGAAGGTGATGATGGCCGCATAGCGAAGCCCGATGATATAGCCCAGGCCCAGCACCGCGGCTCCCGTATTCACCTTGAACACCAGCTTGGCATGGTCGGCCAGCTGTTGTCCCCAGCCGAACACGCGCGAGGTGAAGTTCTCGTTCCACAGCCCGAAGGTGGCCACGGCGAAGTCATAGAGACCGCCGATGAGACCGGCAAACAGTAGCGGCTTGGCCTGGCTGCCGCCCTTCTCGCCCGAGACGAGCACCTGCGTGGTAGCGGTGGCCTCCGGGAAGGGGTATTTGCCGTGCATGTCCTTCACGAAATACTTGCGGAAGGGTATGAGGAAGAGAATGCCCAGCACACCTCCCAGCGACGAGGCGATGAATATCTTGAGGAAGCAGGCCTCCAGATCGAGCATGTAGATGGCGGGCAACACGAAGATTGCGCCGGCCACGACGGCGCCCGAACAGGCACCGATGCTCTGGATGATGACATTTTCCCCTAACGCGTTCTTGCGCTTGGCTGCAGAGGAAACGCCGATGGCGATGATGGCGATGGGGATGGCAGCCTCGAAAACCTGACCCACCTTGAGGCCTAAGTAGGCAGCGGCGGCCGAGAAGAGCACCACCATGAGCACGCCCCAGGTTACCGACCAGCCGTTCACCTCGGGATAGGTCTTGTCTGCCCTCATCACGGGCTGGTATTCCTCGCCGTCCTTCAGTTCGCGAAACGCATTCTCGGGCAGATTTACTGCTTCTTTCTCTTTGTCTTCCATTTGTCTCAAAATTATGGTATTGACTGCAAAGATAAAGATTTCCCGATAGACTCCCAAATATATCCTTGCGTTTTTTAGGCTCCTGTCCGCACATTTAACTAAATATATTTGTTCTGTGAGAAGTAAAAGGCTAACTTTGCATTCGTTTTTCTAAAATCGAGAATTTAAGCCAATACACTTAAAATGAAAAAGTTTTTCTTGCTGCTTTTGTTGATGGCCGCCGTGCAGGCTGTCCATGGCATACCTGCCCGCAGGGGGTTGTGGAGTAACATAACGCTGGCCGACGGAACCGTTGTCAGGGTCGAGCTGGTGGGCAATGAGCACTTGCATTACCTGCGCGCAGCCGACGGAAGGTGTTTTCAGCAGGACTCCGAGGGCGTCTACCGGCCGGTGTCCGACCTCACGGCCCTGAGCCGGAAGGCCTCCGGGCGGCGGGCTGCCCGCCGCAAGGTGTGCTATGCCTCTACGGCCGACGGCCTCGGCAAGTTCGGGCAGAGCGGCATGGGTGCCGTCAACAGCATAGGCTCCTATACCTTCCCCGTCATCATGGTGCAGTTCTCCGACCTGTCGTTCAAGCCGACGACGACCGTGGAGAAGATGAACCGTTACTATAATGCGCAGGGCTATTCGGAGGAGACGGGCTGCGTGGGCTCCGTCAAGGACTATTTCCGGGCGCAGAGCTACGGGGCCTTTGTGCCGTCGTTCGATGTCGTGGGAATCGTTACCCTCTCCAACAGCTATAGGCATTACGGCGCCAACGACCAGCAAGGCAGCGACAAGAATGTAGACGGACTGGTGGAAGATGCCGTGGCCGCCGCGGTGAGCCAGCTGGGAACCGACTTCTCGCGATACAATACGGGCTCCGGCGTGCCGCTCGTCTGCATCCTCTACGCCGGCAAGGGCGAGGCCACGGAGGCGCAGACCGAGGCTAACGAAGACTATGTCTGGCCCTGCGAATACGACTGCGAGAGAACCATGAGCGGCACTTACTTCAAGTCATATTTCGTGGGAAACGAGCTCTATACCGGCGGCCGGACCTTGATGGGCATGGGCGTGTTCTGCCATGAGTTCGGCCACGCGCTGGGTCTTCCCGACTTCTATGTTACCGACCAGAGCTATTCCGAAGACGACCCGTTCGGCAACTGGTCGATCATGGACTGCGGCGCCTATGTGAACGACACGCGGGCACCCGTGGGCTATACGGCCTACGAGAAGAGCTACCTCGGCTGGCTCGACATACCCGAGCTGTCGACGGTGGTGTCGGAGGCCGACAGCACCGTAACGCTGGGCAATCCCAACGAGGCAAACACGGTGTCGGCCGTGAGGATAAAAATCAGTAATACGGAGAACTTCATCCTGGAAAGCCGATACCAGGGAACATGGTATCCGGAGACCTATTCCGACGACTACGGCACCTATTCCATGGGAAGCGGACTGATGCTTACCCGCATCGCCTACAGCCAGACAGCCTGGAACTACAACAACCTGAATAACACGCAGGCCGGGAAGCGCGCCTGCATCCTCACGGCCGACAAGGCGAAGCTGAGCTATTCGAGCAGCAACGCCAACCTCTATGGCAACGGCGTAGACAGCATCGTGTCGCTGCGCACCTACGGTGGGGCGTCCCGGACGGTGTCGCTCGGGAAGATTACGAAGCAGGCCGGCGGCTCCATCACCTTTGTCAGCAAGCCGGCAGCGGCCACGGGGGCGAATGCCGGCACGGGCAACTATTATTTCCACGAGACCTTCGGCGACTGTGCGGGTACCGGTGGAAACGACAATCTGTGGAGCGGGAGCATCGCCAATGGCAGCTTCAGTCCGGATAACGACGGCTGGACGCATTCCCTCGCCTTCGGTGCCAGCCAGTGTGCGAAGTTCGGCTCGTCAGCTTCTGCCGGGACGGCCACGACCCCCGTCTTCACCATCGACGAGGGCGCCACGACCCTGACCTTCAGGGCGGCGGCATGGAATGCGTCGAAAGACGGCACGGGCCTCGCCCTCTCGGCCACGGGCGACCTGAAGATCGGCACGCCGAGCTTCACCATGAAAAAGGGCGAGTGGACCGAATGCTCCACCACGATATCAGGCAGCGGCGAGGTGCAGATCACCTTCACGGCCACCAGCCGCATGTTTCTCGACGAGATTTCCATTCCCAAGCCGGTGGCAGCGGGCATCCAGGGCGTGAAGACCACGCCTGTGCGCCCGGCCGACAACCGTGTCTACAGCCTCGGCGGACAGTATCTGGGCACGGAGCTGGACGCTCTGCCGCGGGGCGTCTACATCCGCAACGGGCGGAAAATCATCAAGTAAGGCCGGCTTGTAATCATGGCAAGGCGAGCTTATATCATAATCAAGATAGGCTTATAATCATAAAGAGGAGCCTGTCCGACGGTCTTCAGGCATATCGGCAGCCATTTCCTGTGGGATTACACGCTGCTTGTAATGCGATTACACACCGCTTGTAACATCGTTACACGCTGTTTGTAACTTGCCTGAAGACCGCCGGGCAGACTCCTCTTAGCGTTTGGCAGGGCTCCCCTCGGCGTCTTTTCGGGGGGAGGGGAGTGTCTGCCGGTTAGTTGCGAAACTGCAGTCCGGCCGCGTTGGCGTCGACGATGACGGGCTTCTCGCGCAGCACCTGTTCGGCCAGGAGCTTCCTGGAGAGCTCGTTCAGCACATAGTCCTGGATGGCGCGCTTCACCGGCCGGGCGCCGAACTCGGGGTCGTAGCCCACCTGTGCCAGATAGTCGATGGCGGCGGGAGTCCACTGGAGCGTGAAGCCCTGCGACTCGAGCATCTGCTTGACGCGGTTCATCTGGAGCTCCACCACCTTGGCGATTTCCTGTCTCGACAGCGGCAGGAACATGATGGTGTCGTCGATGCGGTTCAGGAACTCCGGCCTTATCGTCTGCTTCAGCATCCCGAAGAGCTGCTGGCTGAGGCTCTGCAACTCGTGCTTGCCAAGCACTCCGCCCGCCTCTTCCAGCCGTTCGCGGATCATCTGGCTGCCGAGGTTGGAGGTCATGATGATGATGGTGTTCTTGAAATTCACCACCCGGCCCTTGTTGTCGGTAAGGCGGCCGTCGTCGAGCACCTGCAGCAGGATGTTGAACACATCCGGATGCGCCTTCTCTATCTCGTCGAAGAGCACCACGGAGTAGGGCTTCCGCCTTACGGCCTCCGTCAGCTGGCCGCCCTCGTCGTAGCCCACATAGCCCGGAGGGGCGCCGATGAGCCTCGACACGCTGAACTTCTCCTGATACTCGCTCATGTCGATACGGGTCATCATGTTCTCGTCGTTGAAGAGATATTCTGCCAGGGCCTTGGCCAGTTCGGTCTTGCCCACGCCCGTGGTACCCATGAAGATGAACGACGCGATGGGTCGCTTGGGATCCTGCAGGCCGGCCCGGGAGCGGCGCACGGCGTCCGACACGGCGCGGATGGCTTCCTCCTGGCCGACGACGCGGCGGTGAAGCTCGTCCTCCAGATGGAGCAGCTTCTCGCGCTCACTCTGCATCATGCGCGTTACGGGGATGCCGGTCCAGCGGCTCACTACCTCGGCGATGTCGTCGGCCGTTACCTCCTCGCGCACCATTCCCTCGCCGCCCTGCGTGGCTTTGAGTTGTATCTGGATGTTGTCTATGTCGTCCTGAAGGGCCTTGAGCTTGCCGTAGCGTATCTCGGCCACGCGCTCGTAGTTGCCTTCACGCTCCGCCCGCTCGGCCTCGAACCTGAGGTTTTCCATCTCCTGCTTGTCTTGTTGGATCTTGTTCACCAGCCCTTTCTCCGACTCCCACTTGGCGCGGAAGTCCTTGTCCTTGTCCTGCAACTCGGCTATTTCCTTGTCTAACTGCTGGATTTTGTCGGTGTCGTTCTCGCGCTTGATGGCCTCGCGCTCAATCTCGAGCTGCTTGAGCCTGCGTTCCAGCTCGTCGAGTTCCTCGGGCACGGAGTCTCTCTCCATGCGCAACTTTGCCGCCGCCTCGTCCATCAGGTCGATGGCCTTGTCGGGAAGGAACCTGTCCGAGATGTATCGCTCCGACAGTTTCACGGCCGCGATGCACGCGTCGTCCTGTATGCGCACCTTGTGATGGTTCTCATAACGCTCCTTCAGGCCTCGCAGGATGGAGATGGCGTCGACCTCGGAGGGCTCGTCCACCATCACGGTCTGGAACCTGCGCTCAAGCGCCTTGTCCTTCTCGAAGTACTTCTGATACTCGTTGAGCGTGGTGGCGCCTATCGCCCGCAGCTCTCCGCGCGCCAAGGCGGGCTTCAGGATGTTGGCTGCGTCCATGGCACCCTCGCCTCCGCCGGCCCCCACAAGCGTGTGAATCTCGTCGATGAAGAGGATGATGTTGCCGTCGGCATGGGTTACTTCCTTGATGACCGACTTCAGCCGCTCCTCGAATTCGCCCTTGTACTTGGCACCCGCAACCAGCGCGCCCATGTCGAGTGAGTAGAGCTGCTTGTTCTTCAGGTTCTCCGGCACATCACCGCGCACGATTCGCTGGGCGAGTCCCTCCACTATGGCGGTCTTTCCGGTGCCGGGTTCGCCGATGAGGATAGGGTTGTTCTTGGTGCGCCGCGACAGTATCTGCAGCACGCGGCGAATCTCCTCGTCGCGGCCGATGACGGGGTCGAGCTTGCCCGACTGCGCGTCTTTTACGAGATTCTTGGCATATTTGTCGAGCGCCTGGTAGTTCTCGTCGCCCGAAGCCGACTGCACTTTCTGACCCTGGCGGAGCTCAGCCACGGCCTTGCGGAGCCCTTCACGCGAGCAGCCCGCGTCCTTCAAGATGCGCGAGGCAGGGCTGTCCACCTCGAGCAGGGCCATCAGCAGGGGCTCTACCGACACGAATTCGTCGCCCAGCTTGCGGGAGATGTCCTGCGTGCGGGTGAGCACTTGGTTCGCCGTATTCGAGAAATAGGGCTGCCCGCCCTGCACTTTAGGCAGGTGGGCGATTTCCCCCTGCACGAGCGTCTCTATCTGTGAGGCGTTGATTCCGAGCTTCTGGAAGACATAGTTTGCGATGTCCTTGCCCTTGGCGAGCACGCCCTGGAGCAGGTGTATGGGTTCTATGGCCTGGTTCTGGGCCTGCTGCGCGGTGTTGACAGCTTCCTGTACGGCCTCCTGCGCCTTGATGGTGAATTTGTCGAATGTCATAACTGGTCTCTCCTTTCTTTTCTTTTTTCGGAGCCCGCGTCGTCTCTTTTGGAAACAAGACATGTTTAGAGCCCCGAGTATATTCTGTTGTGATTCTTTCGCAAACAGACCATCAAAGAGCATTCCGATTTCAAAAATGCTGCCATTCTGTCGTCTTCCGGCGACGAAATGGCAGTCTGTAGGTGCGGTCTTAGCGTGAATGTCTCCATTTTCTCCAGGCCAGCAGGAGGGCTGCGAGCATGACGAAGGCGGTAAGGATGAAGGCCCACAGGTTGCTGACCCTTACAAACGAGTCGACGGTATACTCGCCTACGAGGAGGCGGGAGCCGGAGAGCCGGTAGCGAAAGAGGTTTTTCCCTCCTGCATCTCCTTCCTTTCCGTCGTTGCCCGGCATGCTGATCTGGTAGTCGACGGTGGTGCGGATGAGACTTTCAAATTCCGAGAAGGCTTTCTCCAGGGTAGAAGTCTTGCCCTCGTCATTCAATATGACATCGTAGGCCGATGAGTGAAACACCTTCCGGAAAACCTCGCGGATGATGCCTTCGTCCATTTCCCGGACTATGTCTGAGCTCCGCCAGTAGGTCTCCCGGAGCAGTTTGTCCCGCTTGGAGACAAACTCCTGCTTGCTTACGGGTGCGTCCTTGATGGAGGAATAGTTATCCTCTATGAGGGTGCAGAGCTCTTCCACCCAGTTGGCTGCCAGCCATTTGCTGTATTTCTCCTTGATGCCGTCCATCATGTCGTCGATTTCCCATCCCGACAATCCCTGTCCGAGGTTGGGCTCTCCGCTGAACCAATAGCCGATTTCAGCCTTCGACAGATATTTCTCCAAGGGTATTTTGAAGTTCAGACTCACCTTCGGATAAGTCTCCTTAAAGGTATAATCGGTGTAAAACCATCTAAAAGAACGCTTGTATTCGGCCTTGGGAATGATGGTTTTGGTGCCGGGGATGAAGAGCGTGTGTCGCGCCATGTCAGCCACATTGCCCCATTCAGAGGAGGCGATGACGACGATGCTGTCCGTCCGGGCATGCCTCACGGGGAAGGGATGCCTGTCTTTTGAACCCTTTTCGGCCCAGCTCAGCGTCCAGTTCCGGTCAAATCGGAAGGCCATCTTGTCGTAGTCCGGCCGGCCGTTTGTCAGCTGGGCCGTGTCGAATTCTATCTCGACGGTACGGGTGCAGGAACCGTCAGGCTTGATGAGGGTGCGCATGGTGCTGTCCTGCTTTGCGCAGGAGACGGCCACAAGGCTTGTGGCGATGAGCACAAAGAGTTTAATGATGGTTTTCATATGCCTTTCGTTTTAAGATTGAATACGCGTTTTGCCCATGCAGTTTGTCTTGTATATACCTTATATGATTGCCTTTTTCTGCGCGCGACGGCCGCTCGCCGACTGTGCGCTCTTGGTAAGCGAGTATGGCGGGGTCGGTCTTGGGAGGCACCGTGGCCGTCAGCTGGAGCCAGGCAAAGCCGATGATGGCAATTATGGAGGCTGCCACGGACAGGCGGCGCAGCACGCCGAGGAATGCCTCCTGTCGGTCGGCTCGCTTTATGTGCAGCATAATCCGGTCGGCCATCAGCTCGGGGTTTTCCAGTCGCGGACTGTCGTTCCGCAGGCTTTCTATCAGTTTTTCGAGTGTCTTTTCATTCTGTTCCATAACCTAATAGCTTGAGTTGTTCCTTGATTTTCTGGCGGGCAGCATAGAGGTTGCCCTTGATTTTCTCGGCGGAGAGCCCCGTTATCTGTGCGATTTCCTCGTGGCTGAGGCCTTCGAGGGCACTCAGGGTGAACACCGTTTGCTGCTTGCGCCCCAACTTGGAAGCCAGCACCTTGACGAGCCCCAGCCATTCCCTGGCCTCCAGGCGGCGTTCCGCGCCGTTGTCAAAGAGAGGCCTGAACCGCAGTTCTTCTTCCGGCAAGGCCACCCATCGGCGGCGATGCTTCATCCTGTCGAGGCAGATGCGGGTGGCGATGGCATATATCCAGGTGGAAAAATTGCCTTTCTCGGGTGCGTAGTCGCCGATTCTCCGCCATATGCGCAGGAATGTTTCCTGCACCGCGTCCTTGGCCTCGTCCTCGTCGCAGAGCATCTTCAGGCTGACGGAGAACACCCTTTCCTGATATTCGAGCACCAGTATCTGGAAGGCGTTGGCGTCGCCTCGCCGGCATGCTCGTATGGTTTCTGATAGCTCTGCTTGGTTCATTCTCGGTGGATTGCTTCTATTTGATGATACGACGGAGGGTCGGGAAAGTCGAAAACCGGGCTCTCGCTTCAAGGTGCGGGATGCTCTCCCCGGATGCTGCAAAGATAATAAAAAACAAGGGAAGCCGTTGTCCTCTTACCCTTAATTATCAAGGACTTCGCCCTGCCGCCGCATTTTTTTTCGCCGAAAAAGGCATCTCGTTTCAGAATATTTTGTATTTTTGCGAAAACTATGATGCAAATTCTTAAACAATGAAGCGTAGTTCGGTGAGAGTTTCCAAGGCTTGTGGTGTATGGAATGTGGTGTTCCTGCTCGTCGGAGCGGTCAGCCTGTTGCTTGGCCAGTATATGACCGACATCGTAAACCTTACTCATGGCGGCGCAATGTCGCTCCTCTTGGCAAAGGTCTACTATCTCGGAGTCTTCGGAATCCTCTTCACCGTCTGCGAGGCGGCGCTTGCTTTTAATCTTGCCCGCCACCTGAAGAAATACGGGGATTCTGTCTACTGGCTGCTCTATGTGTGGATTGTCGTGAGGGTAGGGCTCTTCGCGTTAGGCAACATATCCTCTTTCGACCCCACGCTCAACATTGTCCGCCAAGTGGCGGGCGTGGCCTACAACCTCGTCATGCTGGCCGTCGGCATCGTCTTCTGCGTTCGCTACCGGGGCTGGCTCCGCTGGCTGGGCATCCTGCCGCTTGTCCTTTTCTCCCTGGGTATTGTTTCCGGGCTTGTCAACTTTGTCTTCGGGGATGCTGCGGAATGGATGATGGCGAAGACGGCGGTGTTCCTCATCGTGCTCGCAACCCTGTTTGTCCTGCAGCGCACGATGGTGGCGAGGCGGTAGCGCCTTTCCTTTCGGTTTCCGGAAATCGGCAGGCTGCCATACAGAAACGAAATAGAAACTTAAACAATCATACAAAAATGGAAAACCCCAAACTGAAAATGTGCCCGAACAGGGTCGTTGCCTATTTGCAGAAACCTCCGTGTGAGTTTACCAAGGAGGATGTAATCCGTTTCATCCAGGCGAACGACATCCGCATGGTCAACTTCATGTATCCCGGTGGAGACGGGAAGTTGAAGACCCTGAACTTCGTCATCAACAGCCTTGAATACCTCAGCACGATCCTCTCCTGCGGGGAGCGGGTGGACGGGTCGAGCCTCTTCGACTTCATCGAGGCGGCCAGCAGCGACCTCTATGTGGTGCCGCGCTACTCCACGGCGTTCGTCGATCCCTTTGCCGAAATCCCCACGCTGGACATGCTCTGCGAGTTTTATAACCGCGACGGAAACCCTCTGGCCAACTCGCCCGGGTATACTTTAAGAAAGGCGCAGCAAGTGCTCTTGGAGAAGGCGGGCATTGAGTTCGACGCCATGGGCGAACTGGAATACTATGTCATACGGCCTGCCGAAACGGTCTATCCCGCCCTTGCGCAGCACGGATATCACGAGTCGATGCCCTATGCCAAGACAAATGACTTCCGGGCGCGCTGCATGGACTTCGTGGCACAGTGCGGCGGACAGATCAAGTACGGACATTCCGAGGTGGGCAACTTCACTCAGGACGGCCTCACCTACGAGCAGAACGAGATAGAGTTCCTGCCCGTGCCCTGTCTGGAGGCCGCCGACCAGCTGCTCATAGCCAAGTGGGTGATTCGCAACGCGGCCTACCGCGAGGGACTGAATGTAACCTTTGCCCCCAAGATAACTGTCGGCGAGGCCGGCTCCGGCCTGCATGTGCACATGCGCCTGATGAAAGACGGCCGCAGCGTGATGACCCGTCCCGACGGCAGCCTTACTGACGAGGCCCGCCGGGCCATAGCCGGCCTGATGGATCTTGCCCCGTCTATCACCGCCTTCGGCAACAAGAACCCCACCTCTTATTTCCGTCTGGTTCCGCATCAGGAGGCTCCCACGAATGTGTGCTGGGGCGTGAGCAACCGCTCGGCGCTGGTGCGCGTGCCGCTGGGGTGGACGGCCGGCGTGAACATGAGTGCCGAAGCCAATCCGCAGGACCCCTTGTCGGGAGCCGGGTTCGACACCTCCGGCAAGCAGACCTTCGAGATTCGCAGCGGCGACGGCAGTGCCGATGTCTACCAGCTCATCGCGAGCCTCTGCGTGGCCGTCCGTCATGGATTCGAGATGCCGGATGCCCTCGAGGTGGCGGAGCGCACCTTCGTCGACGGCAACATCCACGACGAGCGCCTCGCTGAGCGGTTTGCCCGTCTGGCTTCGCTGCCCGACAGCTGCGAGGCCTCTGCCGAATGCCTGGAGCGGCAGCGTGCCGTCTACGAGGAATACGGCGTCTTCAGCAAGTCGATGATTGACGGCGTGGAGCGCCAACTCAAGTCTTTCGGCGACCGAACGCTGAGGGCGGAGACAGAGGACGATAAGGAAAAGGTGAGCCGGCTTGTGGCTCGTTTCTTCCAGTGCGGATAGTGGAAGAAAAATAAAAGACGGCTTCCAGCTTGACAAAATCGCCGATTTTGTCCCATGTTTTCGCCGATTTTGTCGTACAATCTCGCCGATTTTGTCAGGCTTCCAGCCGTTTGTTGGGAGTGAAAAAAGCCTAAAAGCATGACTTTTTATCACGAACCCGTCATGGATTCATGTTTTTTTTGTTATCTTTGCCTAATAATCGCCCCGGTAAAAGCAAGTTTTTGCCAGAGGCCGCATTTAAGGATAGAATCCTAAAAAGATGGAGTTATGAAACATATTGTCGGTTTAATCGCCATGCTGCTGTGCATGTTGCCTTTGTCAATGAATGCGGATAACTATACCCAATTGTGGAAGGAATTTGAAGCGGCGCGATCGAAAGACCTGCCCAAGACCGAGCTCGAGGTGCTGGAAAAGATTTCCCGCCTGGCCTCTCGGGAAAAGGCCTATGGCCATCTGGTGAAGGCTCAGGTGCTCACCGTCGGCCTTCAGTCAGCCGTATCGCCGGATTCCCTCCAGCCGGCGAGGGCTCGCCTGGAGGCTCTGGAGCAAAGGACGGGCGACCCAGCGCTGAAGGCCGTCTACGATGTGGTCATTGGTGCGCTGTATGAATACGACTACGACAACGAGGAGCGTGAGGCCCGGCGCGACGAATACTATGCCCGTGCCATGGAGAATCCCGACGCCCTGGCGGCCATCCGGGATGCCTCTTACGCCCCGCTGGTGGAGGTGGGCGTAGACAGCAAGGTGTTCAACCACGACCTGCTGCATGTCATCGGCTTCGCGACGGCCGACTATGCCGCGCTCCACAAGTATTACGAGGCCAGGGGCAACCGCTCCGCGGCCTGCTACACGGCGTTGAAGCTCAACGAGAAAGAGTCCCAGACCGACAAGACGAGGATGGCCTCGCTCGACTCTCTCCTCCGCCTTTACGGCGACCTGCCGATAGCCTGCGAGGTGGCCATCAGGCGCTACGACCTGATGGAAGGCGGCACCAGGGAGCTTAACAAGGCGCGCTTCGACTATCTCAACGAGGCCATCGCCAAGTGGAACGACTATCCCCGCGCGGATGTCCTGCGCAACAACCTGAGCCGGCTCACGCAGCCGGAGTTCTCTGTCAATGTCGCCAAGACCCTCCTGTTGCCCGGCCGCGAGCAGCAGCTGAAAGTCAATCTCGCCCGCAACATCCGCGAACTCACCATGAAGGTGTATCGGGTAGACGCGCTGCCGGACGATGGGGGCGATGTCGACAATGCCAAGACGCTGGCTCGCTTGATGAAGAACGCACGGCTTCAGGCCGACGCCACACAGGCGAAGAACTTTGCCGGGCACCCTGCCTATGAAGAGACGGAGGACTCCATCACGCTCAAGGGACTGCCCTTGGGTGCCTATCTTCTGGAGTTCCAGACCGACAACAAGAGCGTGAAGCCCAGCCGGATGCTCGTTCGGGTGAGCAATCTGCAGGCGGTCTGGACCGAGTTGCCCGACCATTCGGTGCGCATAGCCGTGGTGAATGCCACGACGGGCGAGCCTGTTCCGGGTGCCCGCCTGGCGTTGAGCCGCAACGAGTCGGCACCTGAGACGATTATCAATACCGACGCGAAAGGTGAGAACCTCTTAAAAGGGGCAAATTATTCCTATATTCGTATTTTCAAAGGAGAAGATCTGTATAGTCCAAGGCAGTATTTCCGCCCGTTTTTCAGTTATTATGACACGAAGATTAGTTCTTATGAGGTAAGCCTCTACACCGACCGCGCGCTGTATCGACCCGGACAGACGGTGCATGTGGCGATGGTGGCATACGGCAAGGAGGAATACGACGAGCTGAATGTGCTTCGCCGTAAGGAATACACGCTCACCCTTCGCGATGCCAATGGCAAGGAGGTGGAACAGAAGAAAGTTACCACCGACGAGTTCGGTTCGGCCTCTGCCGACTTCGTCCTGCCCACGGGCGGGCTGACGGGGGAGTTCTCGGTGCGTGCGAACACCGGTGCTGTCTACTTCCATGTGGAGGAGTATAAGCGTCCTACCTTTGAGGTGGAGTTTGATGAATACAGGGAGAAATACGAGGCCGGCGACACCATTATGGTGTCGGGAAAAGCACGAAGCTATGCCGGAGTGCCCGTGCAAGGTGCCAAGGTGGCCTACACGATATCGCGAAACCGCTCGCTCTGGTGGGGCTATTGGAACGGTCAGGAGTCCGGTTACGGCCAGCTCCGGCAAGACACGACGGTTACCGACGCCAACGGCGAGTTCAAGATTCGCGTCCCCATGACGCTGCCCGAGCGGCACGACGGCAAGCCTATATTCTGCAACATCGTGGTGAACGCTACCGTAACCGACCTCGGCGGGGAGTCGCGCGACGGCCGGCTGACATTGCCCGTAAGCTCCAAGCCTACCGCCTTTGCCTGTGATATGCCGCAGCGGGAGCTCAAGGACAGCCTCCGTACCCTCACCTTCGGCTATCGCAACAATGCCGGGAAGGAGATTCCGGGAACGGTGACCTATACCATCGACAATAAGAAATATACGGCCAAGGCCAACGAGGAGCTGGACATCCGGACTCAGATTGCCCCCCTGCAGTCGGGCAGGCACCATCTGCGGGCCGTGTGCGGGTCGGATACCATTGAACAGGACTTCGTGGTGTTCTCCCTCCAAGACAACAAGGCCGTGGTCGAGACGCACGACTGGTTCTACCAGACAGCCGAGGAGTTCCCCCGCGACGGCAGTCCCGTGCACATCCAGCTGGGTTCTTCCGACCCGGTGCAGCATGTGGTCTACACCATCATGAGCGGCAATAAACTCCTCGAAAGCGGAGTAATCGACCTGCACGGCGAGCTCCATAACCGTTCGTTCACCTATAAGCCGGAGTATGGCACCGGGCTCGTGCTCAACTATGCGTGGGTGAAGGAGGGCGTGGTCTACCGCCACAATGTACAGATTCGCAAGCCGCTGCCCGACAAGCGGCTCATCATGAAGTGGACCACCTTCCGCGACAAGCTCGTGCCTGGGCAGCAGGAAGAGTGGACGCTAAACATCATCCGTCCGGGCGACAAGGCCGCCAAGGCGCAGCTCTATGCGACGCTCTTCGACAAATCGCTTGACCAAATCCGCAAGCACGGCTGGTTTTTCAATCCTCCCATCTGGTACTCTTATCCACAGACGGCATGGATAGGCGGCTTCCTCCGCGACGCATATGCCAGCTCGGCGCAGGGCATCAAGTGGCTCAAGGTCGATGCCTTCACCCTCTCCAGAATCTGTTACTTGGAATTCAACGCTCCCATCATTCATAAGCATGCGGCTGTCAAGGTAAGGGGGATTGGCATGCTCTCAAAGGAAGCAGCCGCTCCGGCCAGCGTGGAGGATGGTATCGTTGCGTGTAGGGCAGATGTCCGGGTGCGCGGGAGGTCTGTGGCCTCGGGCGACGAGGCGTTGAACGAGAGCATCGTTGTCGGTTACGGGTTCAAGGGAAAGTCGGAAACCGCCGGCGAGGAAGATTCCCCCGGTCTGCCCGGCGGCCAGATACGCGAGAACCTGGAGGAAACGGCGTTCTTCTATCCGAACCTTGAGACCGACGCCCAGGGCAATGTGAAGATCAAGTTCACGCTGCCCGAGAGCATCACCACATGGCGCTTTATCGGCTTTGCCCACGACAGCCAGATGAACTACGGCTTCCTCGAAGGCGAGGCCGTGGCCAAGAAGACGGTGATGGTGCAGCCTAATATGCCGCGCTTCCTGCGGGTAGGCGACAAGGCAACGATAAGCAGCAAGGTCTTCAATACGACCTCAAAGACTGTCTCCGGCACGGCAAAGATGCAGCTCCTTGATGCCGAGTCGCAGGAAATCGTCTATGAGGAAACGGCTAAATATCGCATTCCTGCCAACGGAACGACGAGCGTGAGCTTCAGTTACAGACCCGAATCTGCCGACAGAATGCTCGTATGCAAGATTGTGGCAAGCGGGAAGAACTACAGCGACGGCGAGCAGCATTACCTGCCGATACTCCCGGACATGGAACTCGTAACGAATACCGTGCCCTTCACCCAGAACAGTGCGGGCACCAAGACGATAGACCTCGATGCGCTCTTCCCTGTGAAGCGCGACGACAACAGTCTCACCGTGGAGTACACCGACAACCCCGCATGGCTGATGGTACAGGCCTTACCCTATGTGGGAGATGTCAATGAGCACAACGCCATCTCGCTGGCGGCAGCCTATTATGCCAACTCCATCGCCTCAAACCTGCTCCGTCAGAGCCCTGTCATCAAGCAGACGCTTGACCTTTGGAAGCAGGAAAAAGGCACGGAGACCACCCTCATGAGCAGTCTGGAGAAGAATCAGGAACTCAAGTCGATGGTTCTCGAGGAGACGCCGTGGGTCATGGATGCCGAGAAAGAGACCAGTCAGAGGCAGCAGCTCATCCGTTTCTTCGACGAGAACACCCTTTCCATGCGCATGGCCAACATGCTCGACAAGCTTCGGGAACTGCAGCGACAGGACGGATCGTTCAGCTGGTGGTCGGGCATGGAGGGCTCCCCGTACATGACGGTGGCAGTAACGAAGATGCTCACGCGCCTCAACAAGATGATTGGCAACCAGGAACCTACTCGCCAGATGCTGTCCAAGGCGTTCGGATTCCTTGACAAGGAGATAAGGAAAGAGGTCGTAGAGCTGAAAAGACTGGAGAAGAAAGGGGTGAAAATCCTTGTGCCTACTGAGCTGGCCTGCAACTATCTCTATTGCAATGCGCTGGCAGGAAGACCGACGACGGCCGACATCAACTATCTGCTGAACCTCCTCGTGAAGCAGCCGGCGGAGTATACCATCTACGGAAAGGCCAACAGCGCCGTCATCCTCAGCCTCTACGGCAAGGATTCCAAGGCGCGTGAATACCTGCAGAGCGTGAAGGAATACACGGTCTACAAGGAGGAAATGGGTCGCTATTTCGACACTCCGAAGGCGCAATACAGCTGGTTCGACTATCGCATTCCTTCCCAGGTGGCGGCCATCGAGGCGCTGAAACAGCTTCAGCCGACCGAGAAACAGACCATCGAGGAGATGCAACGGTGGCTCTTGCAGGAAAAGCGGACGCAGAGCTGGGACACTCCCCTCAACAGCGTCGACGCCGTCTATGCCTTCCTGAACGGGCAGACCGACAAGCTCACGCCCGAAAACAACACCCCGGCGGTATTGGAAGTGGACGGCAGGGAACTGTCGGCCGACCACCGGAGTGCCGCCATCGGCTATGTGAAGGGTCGCTATCAGGGTGGCGGCCTGCGGCAGTTTACTGCCCGGAAGACCACCGACCACACCAGTTGGGGTGCCGTCTATGCCCAGTTCATGCAGAAATCCACCGAGGTGCAGAACGCTTCCGCCGGCCTGACCGTCAGGCGCGAGATTCTCAACGAGGGGCGCAACCTCAGGGTGGGAGACAAGGTGAAGGTGCGCATCACCGTTACCGCCGACCGCGACTACGACTTCGTGCAGGTGCAGGACAAGCGTGCGGCCTGCATGGAACCCGTCGGACAGCTCAGCGGCTACCACTGGGGCTACTACTGCGCGCCGAAAGACAACACCACGAACTATTACTTCGACCGCCTGGCCAAGGGCAAGCATGTGGTGGAGACCGAGTATTACATTGACCGGGAAGGCGACTACCAGACGGGCACTTGCACCGTGCAGTGCGCCTACAGTCCGGAGTTCATGGCCCGGGAGGCTGCCAAGAACCTGAATGTGAAATAGGATATGAGAAAACAAATGATAGTAGGACTCCTGTTGCTGGCGGCTCCCCTCGGGGCGTCGGCACAGAAACTGGAGGCTAAGCAGAGTGTGATAGACTGCGGGCAGATACTCTTCCAGAGACCCGTAACCGTGGATTTTGAACTACAGAACAAGGGGAACCGACCGCTTTACATCCGCGATGTGAAGACCAGTTGCGGCTGTGCGACGGCCTCCTATCCGCGCAACGGCATTCCGCAGGACGAGAGTTTCAAGGTGAGTGCCAGCTACGACGCCCAGCAGCTGGGGCATTTCGAAAAACTCATAGCCGTCTACAGCAATGCCGACGACAAGCCGCTGCTGCTCACCTTGCGCGGTCATGTGGTAACCGAGGTTGTCGACTATGCGGGCGACTATCCCTTCCGCCTCGGGCAGTTGAGCACGGATGTCAACGAGATAGAGTTCGATGATGTCAACCGCGGCGACCGCCCTTTCAAGCGGATACATGTGTTCAACTCGTCATCGCAGACTGCCGAACCCCAGGTGATGCACATGCCACCCTACCTGAAGGCCGAGGTGTCGCCGTCGAAGATTGCGGCGGGACATGCCGGCGTCATCACCCTTTACCTGGATTCGCGGCGGATTCGCAACCTGGGACTGAACCAGACCTCGGTCTATCTGGGTGCCTATCCGGGCGACAAGGTCTCCGACGAAAAGGAAATCACGCTTTCGGCCGTGCTGCTTCCCAGCTTTGAGAATTTCAATGAGTCGGCGCGGGAATTCATGCCGAGCCTTGTTCTGTCGGCCCGTGAGCTCAATCTTGCCCTGAACGGGAAGGCCAAGAGGAAAGGGGAGATAGAAATCACGAACAAGGGGCGTACCACTCTGGAAATCCGAAGTCTGCAAATGTTCACCGAGGGACTGGAGGTTTCGTTGAGCAACAAGAAGATAGAGCCGGGCGGAACGGCGCGCCTGAAGGTTACGGCGATAGCAAAAGGCCTGCAGAAAGCCCGCTCGAAGCCCCGTATCCTGATGATAACCAACGACCCCGACAATGCCAAGGTGGTGATAACCGTTAATGTGAAATGATCCAGATAGAGATAGACAGCGGCAGCGGATTCTGCTTCGGCGTTACCACGGCCATCAAGAAAGCCGAGGAGGAACTGGCCGCGGGCAAGACCCTTTACTGCCTCGGCGACATCGTGCACAACGGTATGGAGGTGGAGCGGCTGCATTCCAAGGGACTGGTAACCATCAACCACGACCAGCTGAAGGAGCTGCACGATGTGAAGGTGCTGCTGCGGGCTCACGGGGAGCCGCCCGAGACCTATGAGATTGCCCGCCGGAACAACATCGAAATCATAGATGCCACCTGCCCCGTAGTGCTTCAGCTGCAGCGAAGAATCAAGCGGCAGAACGACAACAACCAGTCGGCGCAGATCGTGATTTTCGGCAAGACAGGGCATGCCGAGGTCTTGGGGCTGGTAGGGCAGACGCATGGACGCGCCATCGTGGTGGAGAACCTCGAGGGCGTGAAAGGCCTCGACTTCTCCCGCGACATCTATCTCTACTCGCAGACCACGAAGTCGCTCGACGAGTTTCACCGCATCATCGAGTATATCCAGACGCATATCCGGGAAGGAGCCACCTTCCGCAGCTTCGACACCATCTGCCGTCAGGTGGCCAACAGGATGCCCAATATCGCCTCGTTTGCCGCAAGGCACGACCTCGTATTGTTCGTCAGCGGGCGCAAAAGCTCCAACGGGAAGGTGCTTTTCCATGAGTGTTGCAGCGTGAATGCCAACTCTTACCAGATAGAGAGCCCCGAGGAAATCGATATGCGGTGGCTGGACGGCGTTCAGACCATCGGCATCTGCGGGGCCACGAGCACCCCGAAATGGCTCATGGAGCAATGCCGCGACTATATCCTGGCGCGTGTGGAGGAGTGATTCTGCCCCTGGGGGCACATTATTCGATTATGCCGACGGGTTCTCTCGTCGGTTTTTTCTTTCCCAATGGATGCGGGCAGGCACGGAGAGCCCTATCCTCCAGAAGGCATAGAGCACGCCGAGGGTAAGCAGGAGGCATACGATTCCCGCTGCGATATAGGCATACTTGCGGGTCTGCCAATAGAAGTCTTGATTGCTGACGAGGTCAGGCCGTGTCGGCGGCGTAGCTGAATATCGCCACGCCGGGCGAGCAGAAGGCGAGGAAGAGCTTCCTCCCCCTGTTCTCTCCTTTGGCTACGAGGGCTGCTATGGCCAGCGCAATGAGCCCGGCCAGCCCGGCAACGACTGAGAAAATAATCACCCAGAAGATTAAGACAAACCGTATGCCCATGTTCTTGAACTATTGTGCTGATGGGTAGATTTTCCCGCGGGCAGCGGTCAGGAGAAGGAGAGGGTGGTGCTCTCGGCCTCTCCGTTCAGCGAGCGCAGCAGTTTCATCCTGGCCACGCCGCCGTGAAAGTAGCTTCCCGCGGGGTATACCGGTTCGGTGCCGAAGTGCATCTTGGGGTCATAGGCCTTCAGGTCGGCCGCCTCGCAGTCCCAAGCCACATAGCCTAATCTTGAGCCGCTGGCCGTCGTGCTGCTGTTTCCGTTGAATGTATAGACCCATGTGGTGCGTGGCAGCGGCTGTTTCTGGTAGGAGGGATAATAGGGAATATCGTCCTTGGTCTCCACCTTTATGCGCAGGTCCATGTCGGTTTCGAGCGATGTATAGACAGACGGAATCAGGGTTGCAATCCGCCCCTTGAGGGTGTAGAGGTTGTCTCCGGTGCGGTGCAGGGTGTAGGCAAGGGTTCCTTCCGCCAGCTTGACGGTCCATTCTGCGTTTGCGGCAGTCAGTGGATTGTTGCCGGTATAGATCACGATGCCCGTTGAATAATGGTTTGTGGTGATGGTTCCTTTCTGGCGGTCTATTATGGGCGCCATGTTGCCGAAGTATTTTTCCAGATACTCTTTCTGCAGGTCAGGATTGTCTTCCGCCGCAAGATACAGGTTGCAGGCAAACACCTTGTTCAGTTGGTCGACCATGTCCGCATAGGTGAGGCTCAGCACCTTCTCGGGTTGCAGAGGCTCATCCTCGCGTTCTTCGCTTTCCTTGGAGCAGGATGCCTGTGCGAATACTATTGCGAGAGACAGCAGGATGTTGGGTAGCGTGTTCTTTTTCATTGTCTGTGGCTTTAGTAGATGAGATACTGTTTGCTTATCATCACGGCCCGGCCTTCTGCTATGAGGGCGTGTTCATGATACTGCAAATATACGATAATCTGATGACTATGACAAGGAAAGAGGATAAAAAAAAGTTAAGCCGGCGACCTTCGCGGGGCCTGCAAGCGGCGCGCCGGTTAGTCCGCAGTCGTTTTCGGGAAGATTACACACGGCGTGTAATCGGATTACACGCCGTGTGTAATCGTGTTACACGCCGCTTGTAACATTGGTGCAGGCCATCGCTCCCCGGGCTGAAGGTCGTTTCCCGCAGGGCCGGATGCCGTGTGCCGTCATTCCGGAAGCCTGTCCGGGCAACGATGGGGGTGGGGACAACGAAAAAGGACGGCATCTCACGATGGCGCCCCTCACAAAAAAAACAGTAATTAACTCAAAATTTATAATTTATATTTCTTCTGATATCTTAGTCTCTTTTACGATTTTCTGTCTTGTTGCTACCTAAATTGTATTTCTATAAAACTCATGAAAACTAAACCTGATAGTTTCTGTTTTCTGTTGCAAAGATACAAATAATTTCGATTCAACCAAAAAATATTCGTTAAATTTATAGTTTTTTTTATGGGCAGGGGTTATTTTTCCCGTATTTTCTCCTGATATTGCTTCATCAGCCAGGCCTTTTGCTCTGCAATGGTCATATGGCTGTTGTCGAGCTCGATGGCGTCGTCGGCCTTCCTCAGGGGTGAAACCTTGCGGTGGGAATCTATATAGTCGCGTTCCTCCACATTCTTCAGGATGTCGGCGAAGTCGGCCGGCATGCCCTTGGCCTTCAGCTCGTCGAAGCGGCGGCGGGCACGCACTTCGGCGCTCGCCGTAACGAACACCTTGAGCTCCGCGTCCGGGAAGACGGTGGTGCCGATGTCGCGGCCGTCCATCACGATGCCTTTTTCTCGCCCCATTTGCTGTTGCTGGGCCACGAGTGCCTTGCGGACGAAGGGCAGCGCGGCTATCGGGCTGACATGGTTGCTTACCTCGAGGGAGCGGATTTCCTGCTCCACGAGCTCATTATTTAAATAGGTGTCGGGGCGTCCTGCCTGCGGATTGAACTTGAAACTGATGTTGATGCGGGGCATCTGCTCCTCCAATTCACGGGCCCGGATGGTGCCGTCGGCGTTGAAGAGGCCGTTGCGGAGGGCATGGAGCGTTACCGCACGATACATGGCTCCCGTGTCTACATAGATGTATCCGATTTCTTTGGCCAGGTCTTTGGCCATCGTGCTCTTGCCGCACGACGAGAAGCCATCGATGGCGATAGTGATTTTTCTCATGACGCTATAGTGTATAGGCTAAGTTTACGACGAAAGAATTGCTCGACACATGATACTTGGCATAGGCCAGGTTGATCTTGAAGCGGTCGAGGTTGATGCCCGCCCCAAAGGAGAGACCTGCCCCGTGGCTGCTCTCGGTGTCGTCGCTGCCGAGGATTTTCATCTCGTTGGCGCGGCGGAAGTTATATCCGCCTCCTATCCAGATGTTGTCGCTGAGGAGGATGTCCACGCCCGCCACGAGGTGATAGATGAACTTATAGTCCCAGTGGTTGAGGTCGATGAGCGACGCCGAGAGGCGGAAGGGGGTGTGCAGGATGCGCTTGCTCACGCCGGCCTGGACATCGATGGGCATCTTCTCGAACCGGTCGTTGTAGGCCTTGAGCTGGCCTCCAAGGTTCTTTGCGACCAGCGACAGCGACCATTCCCGGTCTGGGTCGTAGTAGTTCAGGCCGAGGTCTATGCCCATGGCGATGGAGTTGTAGCTGCCGATATACGAGGTGATGAACTTGGCCGCGATGCCTCCGGCCACCCGGTCGCCAAGCATATAGCTGAAATATCCCGCTATCGAGATGTCCTTTGCGCTGAATTCGCCGGTCTGGACATTGTTCTCGTCAACTTCTTTCATCGTCCCGTAGTCGATGTACTGTGCCGAGACGGCCACCGTGGCGCGGTTGCGAATGGTCTTGTTGAATGCCGCGCTGGCCGTATTCGCACCCTTCATATAGTTCATATAGTTCAGGTTGACGGTCTTGTCGCTTACTGACGACAGCAGGGCGGGGTTATTGAATATCAGTGCCTCGTCGTCTTCGATGACCGTTATGTTGTCCCCTCCCAGTGCCGCGGCGTGCGCACTCACGGGCAGACGCAGGAAGTTGTACTCCGTCTGGCTCTCCTGAGCTGCCGCAAAAATGGCAAAAAGGGTTAACAGGAGGGTAAAAACGCTTTTTTTCATTTAATTTTCCTAATTATTCGACAAAGTTACACCTTTTTTCAAATATCTGCGTTATTTTTGTAATTGAATTCATTTTCATAACGCGGAATCTATCGTTTTAGTGTGGCAGAACTGAAGAAATCAAACAAGGCGAATCTGGATAACAAGAGGTGGCAGGGCTTCCTCTTGGGCTTGATAGTTGCTTGTTCGCTGTTCTTCGTGGCCATGGAATACACCACTCGTCCCAAAGTGGTGGACAACGACATGGAAGTGGACGAGGATTTCATAGAGGATCTGGAACTTAAACTTAAACGGGACAAGGAGGATATGATATCCGTGGCCTCGCCGAAGCCGCCTCCCCCGGCGGTAACGGAGCGTGTGAAGGAGGCGGAGACCAGACCGTCTGAGGCGGAAAAGATTTTTCCCAACACGAGCGACATCGACGAGGGGGAGGGCGACGCGCTGAAGAAAGAGGCTACGGTGAAGGAAGCCGTGCCGGCAACTCCCTTGGTGGGGAACGACGATCCCTTGAGTTTCCGCATCGTGCAGCAGATTCCCGAGTTCCCGGGGGGGATGGCCGCCTTCACCCAATGGCTCACCCGGAACTTGAGATACCCGCCCATAGCCCAGCAAAAGCACATAGAGGGGCGGGTGGTGGTCTCCTTTATCATCAACCGGAACGGGTCGGTATCTGACCTGAAAATTGAGCAGTCGGCCAATGATTCCTATCTCGATCAGGAGGCTTTGCGCGTGATGAGGCTCATGCCGAAGTGGAAACCTGGACTGGAAAACGACAAGCCCTGCCGGACGATGATGGCCGTACCGATTGTTTTCGCAATTTAAAGAAACTTTCATGATATGTTCACGCCGGAAGAATTACTAAGACTCTTCAATGAGTATTTGGACCATTTACCTTACGACCGCAAGCCGGAGTCGCTCTATGAGCCTGTCCGCTATGTGCTCTCCATGGGCGGAAAGCGCATCCGTCCCGTCTTGATGCTGCTGGCCTACAATCTTTTCAAGGACGATCCGGAAACCATTCTCTCCTCGGCCTGCGCCCTGGAGACCTACCATAACTATACGCTCCTGCACGACGACTTGATGGACAACGCGCCGATGCGCCGCGGGCATGAGACCGTGCACATGAAGTGGAATGCCAACACGGCCATTCTGAGCGGCGACTCTATGCTCGTCCTGGCCTATCAGCGCATGTCGGCATGTCGTCCCGACAAGCTCAAGGCCGTCATCGACTGCTTCACGGAGACAGCCCTTGAGATAGGGGAGGGGCAGCAGTATGACATGGACTTTGAGTCTCGCACCGATGTGCGGGAGGAGGAATACATAGAGATGATCCGCCTGAAGACCAGCGTCCTCCTGGCTTGCGCCCTCAAGATAGGTGCCATTCTGGCGGATGCGCCCGAGGCGGATGCCGAGAATCTCTATCGGTTTGGTGAGCAAATCGGGCTGGCTTTCCAGTTGCAGGACGACTATCTGGATGTCTACGGCGACCCTGCCGTCTTTGGGAAGGCCATCGGCGGCGACATTCTCTGCAACAAGAAGACCTATATGCTGATCAACGCCTTCAACCATTCGGATGCCGCGCAGCACGAGGAGCTGGGGCGATGGCTGTCGGCCAAGGACTTCGATGCCCGTGAAAAGATTGCCGCGGTAACGCATTTGTATGACGAGATGGGCATTGATGAGCTTGCCCGCGACAAGATACGGTTTTACTTCGAGCAGAGCAAGAAGTTCCTGGATGCCGTCAACCTCCCTGCCGAGCGCAAGAAGCAGCTTGCTGACTATGCGGCTCAGATGATGCACAGAGAAAAGTAAACTCCCTCCACCAGCTTCCCTCAGATGGGTCGGATGCGTGTAAGACATTGAATCCCAATCGTAAAATATCTACCAATAAGTGCCCTACAGAAGATTACCCAAGAGCGATGCAGCCCGACTGAAAGCCTTGAAGACGCTGCTCGACAACAATGACATCTATACCGCCCGCAACCGGTTTATCGACTGGAAAACGCTCAACATGGCCCAGTCGTTGTACGACCGGCTGCTGACTGCCACCGAGCAGCTTCGCTTGAGCAGGCTGGCGCTGAAGCGCTATAATACCCGCATGGGCAAGTTGCACCATAATGCGTGGATGTATGTGAGCCATTTCATACAGGTGCTGATCATGAGCGTGGAACGCGGGGAAATCAGGCGCAGTCTCTTGGAGTTATACGCACTTCCGCAGGACGCGACTGCCGTGCCCGACATTACTACCGCCGGCAAGCTCATGGAGTGGGGAAAGAAGGTCATCGAAGGCGAGAAAGCGCGCATCAAGAAGGGCGGCCGGCCTATCTATAATCCGTCGCTGGGCATGCTGAATACCCATTACGACATCTTTTCCGAGGCCGTTCGCCAGCAGCAGTCTTTGCAGGAGCGCTGCCAGAGGGATGCCCGCGACATTCAGGAACTCCGCCCCCAGGTAGACAAGGTGATACTGGACTTGTGGAATCAGATAGAGAAGTATTATGAGAACGAGCCTCCAGAGGTGCGCTTCAAGGCGTGCCGGAAGTTCGGGGTGATATACTATTACCGCCGCCACGAGGAGCATAATTATTAGGATTAAACATTTAAGACATTGAATTTCATCGATACACATGCTCATCTCGACGGTGAGGAGTTTCGCGAAGATCTGCCGGAAGTCGTCGCAAGGGCGAGGGAGGCCGGCGTCAGCAAGGTCTTCCTGCCCTGCGTCAACCTGTCGTCCATTCCCACGATGGAGGCGGCGTGCCGCGCCTTTCTCGGCTATCTCCATCCCATGATAGGGCTGCAGCCCGAGGAGGTGGGTGCCGACTGGCAGGATGTCTTGGGCCGGATGAAGCCCTATCTCGCCCCTCGGGAGGAGCATCCCACGCTGGGCGGGGCTGAAATCATTGCCGTGGGCGAGGTGGGACTCGACTTCTATTGGACACGGGAGTTTGAGCGAGAACAGCTGTCGGCCTTCGAAGAGCAGGTGAAATGGGCCGTGGAGTATCGCCTCCCCTTGATGATCCATTGCCGGAAGGCGCAGAACGAGCTCCTCCGCATCCTCAAGCTGTATAGGCGGGAACTGGCGGGTGGCGTATTCCACTGCTTCACCGGCAACGGCCGGGAGGCGCTCGAGCTGCTGTCGCTGGACGGCTTCGTGCTCGGCATAGGCGGTGTGTCCACCTTCAAGAGCAGCCATCTGCGGGAAGACCTGCCCGCGAATGTTCCCCTGAGCCGCATCGTCCTGGAGACCGACAGCCCCTATATGGCCCCGGTGCCACATCGTGGCAGTCGCAATGAGAGCAGTTTTCTTGTCTCAGTCCTGCGGCAGTTGGCCGAGAGCTACGGCGTGAGCGAGGAGGAAGTTGCCCGCCAGACGAACGAGAATGTGCGGCGAGTGTTTCGTATAGAAGTATAGGAAATGAATATAGAAGAGATCCGGACCTATGCCCTGTCCCTGAAAGGAGTAACGGAGGACATGCCTTTCGGCGACGACTGCCTTGTCTTTCGCGTGGAGCGGAAGATATTCATGTGTATCCATCTGGCTGCCCTTGAGCCTGTGATAGCTCTCAAGTTGTTGCCGGAGACCCATGAAGAACTGCGCGCGGAGTTTACGGGCGTTACCCCTGCCTATCATTGGAACAAGAAACATTGGAGCGATATAGCCCTGCGGAGCGATGTTCCCGACGAGCGCGTCCATGCTCTGATAGATCAGTCTTATCGCTTGGTAGTGAGCAGGTTACCTAAGAATTTACGCTGGAAATACGATTTTTAAATATTTAAAGAAATTTAAATAGATGGGCGAAAACTTCTGATTCTCGAATAAAAACTATACTTTTGTAGCCGATTTGGAGAGATGCTCGAGTGGCTGAAGAGGCACGCCTGGAAAGCGTGTAACCGGCAAAACCGGTTCCGGGGTTCGAATCCCCGTCTCTCCGCTAATAGGCTTCAAAAGGACTTCACAAAGGTTGTCATTTTAGCCTTCAAAAATTAGCTAATCGTTGTAAAATCAAGGTTTTACAACGATTTTTCTTTGTATATACCTCCGTTGCCTGACGGCATAACCTTATGTTTTGACGGTCATCTTTCGGTCAATTTCTGCTACACATACTGCTACACAAAAAATGCAGCAGCAAAAAATGTAGCAGTGACGGTATTCTGAATACCATATTGACGGCATCAACTCTTTCTTTTTCAACGTATTAAGTATTAACTTTGCAGCCGAGTGCTACACAAAAGAAAGATGCATTATGAGAACAAATTTCAAGGTGTCCTTCTACCTACGCTCAAACTATGAGAACAAAGAAGGAAAGTCGCCTGTAATGCTCCGGGTATTCCTTAACGGAGAGATGGCTAATTTTGGATCTACGAAAATCTTCGTGGACAAGACTGTATGGAACAATGCCACAAGTCGGCTCAAAGGCCGGACGGCTGAAGCCTTATCCGCCAATGCCGCATTGGACTCTATTTCTGCTACACTGAATAACATCTATCACAAATTTGAGGACGACCCCTCCCTGTCATTGGAGAAAATCCGCTCGTTTTTTGTGGGGAAAGACAGGGAGTACACAACTTTTCTCCCTGTATTCGACAGGTTCAACGAAGATGTCAGACAGCGTGTAGGACATACCATCAGCAAGGACAGCCTTCAGAAATACAGCGTTTTGAGAAGACATTTCGCAGAGTTCCTTGTCTATAAGCATGGAAGGAAGGATATAGGGCTCACAGAGTTCACACCATCCGTAGTACAGGATTTTGAGTTGTATCTGAGCACGGTGGCAGGCTGCGCATACAACACGTCTGTCAAGAAAATGAAGGCACTCAAGACCGTAACCATCTATGCGCAAAAACGTGGCTATCTTCTTCACGACCCCTTCCTCAACCACCGTTTTCACTTGGAGCCTGTCAATCGCGGCTTTCTCACGGACGAGGAAATCATGAAGATTGCTAACAAAGAACTGGATATCCACCGCTTAGAACTGGTAAGGGACGTTTTCATATTCTCCTGCTTCACGGGACTGGCATATATTGACGTGTCCAATCTCACACCAGACAACATCGTTACGCTCGATGACAAGCAGTGGATTATGACCAAAAGACAGAAGACCAGCGTGGAGACAAATGTACTCTTGCTGGATATACCCAAGAGTATCATCGCCAAGTACAGCCACAAGACCTATCGGGACGGCAAACTGTTTCCCATATTAACGAATCAGAAAACCAACGCATATTTGAAAGAAATTGCCGATATTTGTGGCATCAAGAAGAATCTGACCTTCCATCTTGCCCGCCATACATTCGCCACGATGTCACTGAGCAAGGGCGTTCCGATGGAAAGCGTGTCGAAGATGCTGGGACATACCAATATTAAGACCACACAAATCTACGCCCGCATCACCAACAAGAAGATAGAGCATGATATGGAGCAACTTTCTGGCAAGCTCGACAAGTTCAACAAGGCGATGGGGATCCGATAACAAATAAAGTATAACAACCCTAAAATAAAAGATTTATGGAAACGACAAAGAAAGAACTTTCCTACTTCCGTCTGAAGTTGGAGAACTACCTCAGTGAGCATTTCCCCGAAATGCAGAATGACAAGCCGTTCATAACGGCAAGAGCCGATGATGCCCTTACTACTTACTGCGATGCAGTGGCGCAAGGCTTCTCGCATCCGGAAGCGGAGACAATGGCAAGCGAGGTGCTGCATCGAGGGTTACATTTCTCCAAATACGACACGCTTGTTTCCGTGCTGGAAAATGAGTTTGAGAAGGAACTGCCCTCCCCACTTCCCGAAAGGCTTTCCCCGATACTTCTGAAAAACAAGGCTGTGCAAAGCGTCTTCGACAAGTATGAACTGACGGACGACTTCAGTGCGAGTCCGGAGTATGAGAAACTATACACCGAGCTGACAGGGACAATCGTTCTGCTCATCGAGGTCAATGCTCTGCCAACGATAGACAGTGAGAACATAACTTGAAGTAACACCATCGGGAGCTTTTGTAGTGTCAAGAGCCAAGATACACGCTCCACTCCACACGCCAAGAGTTCTGCAAACACTTGCCTTTGTGTAGTCTGCGCATCTTGTTATCGCTCTTGAACTATTAAAAGCCCCGATTATGAATACAATCATCATGAATCAAGACGTTCACACACCTGCCTTCATCAAGGCAGACGCATCGAACAAGACCGACAGGAACAGGCAGCAGCCTACTTCTCCCAAGCAAGTCCGCCGCTTCGGTTGGACACGCTTCATCGAACCCGTCCTTCTGCTTTCCCTTGTCATCGGTGCAGTTTACCTTATCTCAAAGATGGTAACGCCGCAAGTCGTAACTGCCGTGTCAGTCATTGCAGGTTTTCTGATACTGCGCTTTATAGTCCGTGTAATCCTGAAAGTGACATTTACGCTTCTGAGCTTTCTGTTCTGGCTGGCGATACTCTGCGCCATCCTGCTCTGCGTGCTTTGAGAAGCACGTTTCTGTAAACTTTTCATTTATATTTCATGAGGTGGTTATCTCGCATTTTGCAGATAGCCACCTTTTTTGTTTTCCGTTTCAGGCGTTGCACTTTCGCTTCTCTTCCATATCTCCACAATATGCGATGTCGCAAGACGGATGCTGTTCCCTTTTTATCCGCAAAGGTAGTACGGGGCTTGCGGTTTTCCCAAGGTCGGTGCCTCCGGTTTGTCTGAAAAATCTCCATCCCTGCGGGTAGTATTTTTCGCCAAAACCTTGTGCAAGCCCCGCCCCGCTACCTCGTGTATTGCTACAAAAAGGAATCAGCATACTCCGATCTTTGGACGCATAAAAAAATGTCGCTATGGATAAGCAGAAAGTATATACAACATCTTCGATGAAGAAAAAAGGATATAGCTCCTCCTCTCATTACCGCATTAACTCTGTGGTTGGACAAAGTGAGCAAGTGTTGGCAACCAAGTTCGTGCAATGGGACGTGAACCCATTGGAGAGCCTTTCAAACAGCAAGGTGTACCTCCTGCGTGCGAAACTCAATCGTGGCGAGCGTATGAGCCGTGAAGAAAAGGACTGGCTATGTGAAGCCGTGAACTCAAACACCTACTTCCGTACAGCCGTTCCCTTGCAAGGTTGGCGATTTGACTTCTTCGATGTGCTGAAGAAATACCTTGTGGCTCAATACGGACAATGGGCAGAGTATTACGCACCCGACAGAACGAGCCTAAGAGCCTACCTATATGGACGCATCAATCAGATTGTGGAATTGTAAATCGGCGGACGAAGTGAAAGCCAAATTCCCAAGTATTAACAACATCAAAACATATACGACTATGAAAGGAACAGAACATTTCACACGCACGATAGCCGAATACCTCAATCAGCGTGCTATGACAGACCCTTTGTTTGCCCCCAACTTGATGAAACCTAAAAAAAGCATTGAGGAGTGTGTAACCTACATTCTTAATCAAGTGCAGAAATGTGGCTGCAACGGATTTGACGACGATGAAATCTACTCTATGGCAGTCCACTACTATGACGAGGACGAGATAGAGGTGGGAAAGGCAACCGACTGCCGAGTAATGGTAAACCACGTTGTGGAACTCACGGAGGAGGAGAAGGCAGAAGCACGCAAGCAAGCCATTGCGCAATATCAACGTGAGGAACTTGCCAAGATACAGAGCCGTAATGCAAGACCTCAAAAGAAAGAAACGGCAGAGGTGATACAGCCTTCATTGTTTGACATCTAAAAGTAAAGATTATGGAACGATACGATTTAAGCGAAGCACGCATCTATGTAAGTACTTATGGGAAGTACAACGAAGGCTCACTAAAAGGTAAGTGGATAGACCTTTCGAGTTGTTACGACCAAGACGAGTTTATGGAAGTGTGCCACGAACTCCACCAAGACGAGGAAGAACCCGAATTGATGTTCCAAGATTGGGAGAACATTCCCGAAGAACTCATTGACGAGGGGCATTTGGACAGCAACTTCTTTGAACTTCGGGACGAGTTGGAGAAATTGGACAGTATGAACATGAGTGCCTTTTGGATATGGGTGGAGAATACCGGCAAGGACTTGACCTCTTCCGTTTATTTCCTAATGAAGCAATTTCATTCCGCTTTTGTGGGCAGATATGTGAGCAAAGAAGATTTTGCAAGGGAAATAGTAGGAATGGAACACGAACTATCCGAGTTTGCAGAGCGGTACTTCGATTATGACAAGTATGCAGACGAACTCTTTGACGAGGGGTATTGGTTTGAGAGCGGATATGTATTCCGTGACGAGTAAAAACAAGGAGGACAGAAAATGAAACCGAGAAACAAGTTTGAGAAGGCAATACTTGCCGAGAGCAAGCACCTTCGCCCGATAACCAAGACACAGAGCAGGTGGGTTTTCCGTGAGTGCATAAGCCACTTTGCCTACCGACTGCCCAAAGGTCGCACCACCTGTATGGACTGCGGACTTAGTTGGGTGATGGGCAAACCCAAAGAAACCTGCACCTGCCCCCATTGCAGGGCAAGGTTGCAGGTCAGAGAAACCTTTGAACGTAAATTGCAACAGAAACGGTATTTCACCACGCTTACCGCTTGCGGAGAGTACCAAGTATTGCGAATGTTCCTTCTCGTGGCTGAAATGGAGAAAGGCTGCAAGGCTGAATATCATGCGCTTGAAATCGGGCAGTATTGGTGGAACGCTGAGGGAAGGAAAGCCATAGTCGCCATTCCACGCACGATGGGTTGGTACGTCGATACCTTTTCGTTCTACACCCCTATGGCAATACGCAACGACAACGATGCCTACCGATATGCTGCCACTTCCCCGATATATCCGAAGTTCAAGGTGTCGGACACCCTGCGCAGGAATGGCTTTGAGGACAATTTCTATGGCATAGAGCCAACAACGCTGATACCTGCGTTGCTTTCCGACAGCCGAGCCGAAACATTGATGAAGTCGGGACGTACAGACCACCTGCGCTATTTTCTTGGCAAAAGAAAAGCGTTTGACGAGTATTGGCAGTCCTATAAGATTGCAGTCCGCAACGGCTACGAGATAACCGACATTTCCCTTTGGTGCGACTATGTGGACATGCTCCGCAGATTGGGCAGGGACACACACAGCCTGAAGTACCTTTGTCCTGCCGACCTTAAAGCCGAGCACGACCGCAGACATACGGAACTCAACAGACAAAGGGAAAGGGAGGAGATTGCCACGAAACGGCAAAAGGCGATGGAAGATGAAAAGCGTTTCCAAGAACTAAAATCCAAGTTCTTCGGTATATCATTCACGGACGGAACAATCCAAGTCCACGTATTGGAGAGCGTGCGGGAGCATTTGGAGGAGGGAGCGACCATGCACCATTGCGTATTCTCCAATGAGTATTATCTCAAAGAGGACTCACTTATCCTTTCGGCTACCATTGAGGGCAAACGGATAGAGACGATAGAGGTGTCATTAAAGACTTTGGAAGTGGTGCAAAGTCGTGGAGTGTGCAACAAGAACACGGAATACCACGAGCAGATAGTGAATCTTGTCAATGCCAACCGAAGGCTAATCAGCCAACGAATGAAAGCGACGGCATAAAAATAGCGGAGCGATACCCACAAGTTATCACTCCGCTTTCAAATAAAATCACGGTAAATCCTCTTCCTCAGTACTACTACCTGACGGTTTCGTTTTCTTCGCCGGTGCTTCCACACGCTCATAACTTACGCCCGAGAGCGTGAAATACTTGCGCGAAGGCGAAAGACGCACGACTGGCTTGGTGATGTGGATGTTGGGGTTGAACTCCGTCTTGCCCTTCTCCACGATTTTGCTCTGGAAGGATGGCGTGAGCGTACCGATGTCGCCAAATTCCACGATGTCTCCGTTTTCCACGTGCCGCTTCGCAATTTCGGCGGCAAGGCGGAGCACAGCCTCCACCTCTGCGCCTGTGAATGTCGTTGCGTGTCCCACTTCGTCGCAAAAACTGCGGTGGTCAATACGCTTGCGCCCTGTGGGGCGTGCCTGAAGCACGGTCTTCCCCGCCATCGCTCCGATGGTTGCCTTACGCTCGGTAAGCGTGTAGGCTAATGGTCTGTTTGCCATAGTTGTTTGATATTTAGTTTTGCTCCTCTTTTTTGATGCTTCGCCACCAGTCAAGGTGAGGGGCTTTCCATTGTCGGCTGGCATGTTCTTAGGTTTTCAACGGTAAATATACGAAAATATGACATCATTTCCAACTAAATATGACATCATATTTGAGAGAAAATGACATCATATATAACTATTTATCTTCCTTTATGTTTCTGCTTTTTCTTAGCTTGCCGAATTTCAAATTTCCGTTCTCTATCCTCTTCTCTTTGGTGTCTTGCCAAAGCCTTTTTCGTCTTGTGGTCTTGCTCTTGCTGTTTTTTCAGTTCTTCCTGCGCCTTACTGTAAACATACTTGTAATTAGAGGATTTCATAGTTTTTTGCGCTAATTTCTGTTGCTTCTTGAAACTAACCTTGTACTTTTTCTGCCTTTCCTCAACTGTTGGCACCGTGTAATGTAGCCGCTGCCAGTCGAGATTCTCCAAAAACATAACAATATCGGAAGTGGTAGGCTCGGAAGTTCCGATTACCTCACGAGCTACAGAGTAAGTACCCTCATAGAATGACTCGAAAAGAGCAATCCAAAATGGTTCATCATAGACAATTGAGACAATGTGCTCGTTGCCATTAAATTCTGTTACTGTTGCCATATTCCATCTAAACAATTAATAATTCAATACGCAAGCAGTACCTCACACAACGGTTAGGGCTGCCCTATACTGATGTCAAGAAGCGTTGTGGGAACATTTTCCCTAAAAAGCACTTCTCCGTACCCCCTTATTGGGAGCATACAAGCCTATGGTCATCAAACCATATTAACTGTTTAGTTAGAAACTTCCGCTGATATTTTCTGATAGTAACAGAAGCTAACCCGTCTTGGCTGACATGTTCGGTTGCAAAGATAATAAAAATTTCTATACTATCATATAATATTGGAGAAAAAGAATGGTGTTTACTGCCATATAGTATACATACAATACAGAGACCTATTTAAAATTCAGACCTTTTACTCTATCAAGGTACATAAAATATCACAAACTCCACCTGTCTGCGTTTGACCAATCCATTCAAGACCTTGCCCTTGTATCGGCAGAACGAGACATACTCCCGATAGAAATTCCTATCCCCAGCCTCTATTTTTCGCAGCAGTCGGCTTTTGGATTGCTTGCCATAGCCAAGCAACCTCCCCATACCCACATTGTAGGAAAGCAAGGTCAGCAGCAGGGCATCTTTGCCATATCCCTTGAAGTGTTCAAAGCATTTCCAAAGGTCGGCACGGAGCAGCGAGTCCGCCTGCCGTTCCGTCATGTTTGCCGTGAAGTGCTCACCCGGCTGCAACTGATGACCATATCCGACGTATGGATAATCCTTCCAGCCATGCAGTCCCTCAAAGTATTTCACGACGGCCATTATGAATACAACTTTATTATGGAAAGTCTT
>NZ_FOOW01000006.1:0-73084 GCF_900113305.1 Prevotella sp. KH2C16
AAGACTTTCCATAATAAAGTTGTATTCATAATGGCCGTCGTGAAATACTTTGAGGGACTGCATGGCTGGAAGGATTATCCATACGTCGGATATGGTCATCAGTTGCAGCCGGGTGAGCACTTCACGGCAAACATGACGGAACGGCAGGCGGACTCGCTGCTCCGTGCCGACCTTTGGAAATGCTTTGAACACTTCAAGGGATATGGCAAGGACGCCCTGCTGCTGACCTTGCTTGCCTACAATGTGGGCGTGGGACGACTGCTCGGCTATGACAGGCACCCCAAGAGCCGACTGCTGCAAAAAATAGAGGCTGGGGATAGGAACTTTTATCGGGAGTATGTTTCATTCTGCCGATACAAGGGAAAAGTTTTACGTGGATTGGTCAAGCGGAGGCAAATAGAATTTGCCTTATTTTTTATACACTAATTATAAAAAGAGGCAGCGCAAAAGCCGCACTGCCTGTTCATGAATTTTAGTCTTCAATGTGTAATAAAGGGTAGCATTTTTAAGAAAAAAGCTAATGCTTCTGGCTAAAGGAAGCATAATGTGAGAAATCCCACTATTACAATCATCTTTAAAAATGTTGTTCCGCTCATCTCAAAGCCTATGGAACATTTCGAGGTGCTTTTAAAGTCGCCATCTTTACCTCTCTCAAGATGGGTTGACTATTTGAAAATTAAATTCATAATAGCAAAGATAAGAATTTTATCTCAATATACAATAAAATTCTCTATTTTAAAGTATAAAATCAGGAATAGGCTAACTTTATGAGTAAAATGAAAACATCATCAACGTGACACTACGTATTTGATTTCCTGCGACTTTCTTTTGCTTCTTTGCTTTGGTCGCCTGCTTGTTCAAAGGCAAAGAAAAGAAGCCACGCAAATTTTCGGTTTGCGTGGCTCGTGGTCTTATTCAAGATGCTGTTTCTACACTTTCGCTATTCTGTCTATCCGTTCATTGGGGTGTCTGTCAAATGCCCAATTTATCTCATCATCGGGCAGGGTGCTGTGAATGCTTCCACCCATGACCAGCCCACAATCTTGCAGGACTTTCTGCCGTGCTTCCTCCTTGCTCTCTGCGACCACATCGAATACGCCATCGAAAACATATTGCGTATATACCAAAAACCTCTGTTTCTTCTTCATATGGAAAATCCACTCGAAACTGGCCCGGTTGACCTACGCAAAGTGGTCCACTCAAGTTACTGCACATCTGATATGTTAAAATGTTCCTCATTCTTCCTTTGAGCTGTTCTTTTTTCCTACGCCATTGTCAGTAATTGTTTTTTGCAAATATAAACATTATTTTTGATGTGGCAAGCGTTTTAATTCTTTTTTACTTGCATTTTCCGTAGAGATTCTCCTTCAAGTTCTATCCTGATGGCCTGATGCACGATTCTGTCCATGAGAGCGTCTGCTACGGTCTTGTCGGCAATGGCGTCGTACCATCCCCGTACGGGTATCTGTGAGGCGATGATGGTTGACTTTCTTTCATGCCTGTCCTCGATGATGTCCATGAGATGGTTCCTGGCCTGTGTGTCGAAGGGCTGTAGTGCGAAGTCATCGAGTATGAGCAGCTCCGTGCGCTCTATTTTCTTGAGTTCCTGCAGGATGGTTCCCTTAGTCCTGGCCATCCTGAGCTGTGCCATGAGCCTTGCCATGTTGGCATAGAGCACCTTGTGGCCTTTCTGGCAGGCCCTGTATCCCAGGGCCGTGGCCAGATAGCTTTTCCCCGTTCCCGTACTTCCGGTGATGAACACGTTCCGTCCCTCTGCCATGAAGCCCAGTTCCGCCAGGCGCTGTACGAGATTGCGGTCAATCCCCCTCGGGGTGCCGTAGTCAATGTGCTCCACCGAGGCCTGATAGCGGAAGCCTGCCTGCCGGATGAGCCTCTCTATGGTACGGTTGCACCTGTCGTCCCACTCGCTGGTGACGAGCCAGGAGACGAACTCGTCGGTTGTCATCCTGTCGGTGGTGAAGTTCTCCTGTGAGGCCCTGGAGGCCGCGTGCATGCCCAGCAGGCGCATCTGCAGCATCCTGCCCAGTGTTTCCCTGTTCATTTCCATTGCTTTGTTCCTTTAAGTTTGTCAGTTATAATAATCCTTTCCCCTTATGTTTCCGTGCCTTGGCGTTGATTCCGGCATCGTCCCGTCCTCGGGGGCCGAGGTGCGGTCCTGTCCGGTTCTTAATATATGCTCCACTGCCGCGTAGTTGTAGGCCTGCAGCTGCATGGCCAGCCTGCAGGCGGCCACGAGGCGTTCTTTCCCGGCCTTCTGTCCAAGGGAGAGGATGCCCCTGCAGGCATTGCAGGCCTGCTGCGGTACTTTCTTGCCCGTGACGACCATCCTGAGATACTGCTGAACTGCCGGGTGGATGTCCCCGGCCTGGCGTATATACGGCGTGGGGTCGTCCTCCATGGCCATGCGCTGTCCCGGGGGCAGGTGCTCCGCGGCGGTGGTATATCCAAAACCCTCCGCGCTTCTGGGATGGTGCGCGATAAGCCGGTAATGGATGTACACGTCCACATCGGAAGAGTTGTAGAATACGCTCACTTTCCTGCCCGCATAGCTGTAAGGGACACTGTAAAAATGGCCGTGCAGGCGTATGTGCCCGTTGCGCTGCACGGTGAGCATGCACCGGTTGTGGAGCTCGAAGGGGCGTTCGGGAAGCGGACAGAGCGCCGGGCGCTCAATGTCCTCGAACTGTTCCCTGCGGCTGTACGGCCTGCCCGTGAGCGGTGTGTTGTTGTGAGCTTCCAGGCCCTTCCTGATGGCTGCGTTGAGCAGTTCCACGGAGACCGCGTCCTCATCGGAAATCATGGGATAGATGCGCTGGTAGGTCAGCCTGACGGCATCCTCCACGAGCGCCTTGTCCCTGGGCCGGCGCACCCTTGCCGGAACGACCGCGCAGCCGTAATGCTCGGCAAAGGCCTCGAAGTCGTCGTTGATCACGGCCTCATAGCGGCCGGGCTTCTTCACGGCGGACTTGAGATTGTCGGGAACGATGATTCTCGGAGCGCCGCCGAAGAACTCCAGCGCATGCCGGCATGCCGCAATGAGGTGTTCCTTGTCCTGGCTCATGACCGCCTCAACGTAGGTCAGCTGGCTGCAGGGCAGGATGGCCACGAATACCTCCACGGCAGTCCGCTTCCCCGTTATGGGGTCGGTCAGGCAGAGCCTGTCGCCGGCAAAGTCTATGAACATGCGCTCGCCGGCCCTGTGCTCTATGTGCATGACGGTCTTGCCCTGCTCCATGTAGGCCAGCAGGAAGGAGTTGAAACGGCTTTTGGAGTAACCTGCGGGATGCTCCCTGCGGTACTCCTCGAAGAGACGTTTCTTGGTCATCCCACGCTTCCTCAGCCGGCGGGCATACGAAGGAAGCAGAGCCATGAGTTCCCTGGCCGACGGACTCTCAGGGCGGCCGGAGTTGGGATTGACCTGAAAGAGTTCATACAGCGTGGCGTCGTCCTTGGAAAGGAGTTCCCCAAGGGACAGACCCAGCCGGTGGTAGATACGGAGGTACTTCCTCACCGTCGTACGGGAGAGACCGAGCATCACGGCGATGCTGCGGGTACCATGGGCGCTGCCGCCCAATCTTAATACTTGACGAAGTTTGTTCATCTTGATGGCATTGTTAGGCATAGGCATCTGCAATTAGTCCTCTTTAGAATAATTAACAGATAAAGATAGCCATTCTCGGGCAATCAGAGGAACATTTAACAAAGAAAATGGGTGGGCCATTTTCAGCAGGTCAGGTGGACCACTTTCGGCAGGTCAGGTGGGCCACTTTCAAATTGGCCGGGTGGACCACTTTGGATGGGTTTCTCCACCGGCGACTATGTGCTCACCTTCGACCTTGCCAACTACACCATAGAGGCGAAATATACGGGCAACTAAACGCAAGGCGGCATGGCGCGGCGGCAGTATAGTCAATGCCTGCCCAAGGCACTACAAGCACTAACCGCCCACACTGCCGGACTACGACAACAATGAATAAGGTGAGAGCAATTCATACGAAGCTCTCACCTTATTGTCTTTACAGGCAAAGGGAATTGACCCACACAATGCATAATGCTCATTCCCAAGTCCTTAAGAACACAAATCTCACATTCCGCGGCATCCTTCCGCCGTGGCACGACGGCCCGTCGACGGGTTCGTCTCACCCGTGGCATTTCACGCACGCCATAAAACCGCAGGAATGAGGCTGTCATTTCGGCGATTTCATCCCTTAATTTCGGCGGTTTCATAACCAGCCTCGGTTTTGCCTCCCTCAAGCAGGCATCGGCGACAGGGAATCACCCCTTTGGCACCAGACGCAAGCCCCGGCACCATGACAACACGCCACGGGGCAGAAAATCATGCAAGCAAAGGGCCGATAAACTTTTGCCGTTTGCTTTTTTTTGATTATCTTTGTGGTCAGTAAGCAGAAACAACGATTCATACATATTTCCACATCGCGGCATCCCATGACACTATCAACCGAAAACATATTCCTGCTGGGTTCGATTCTCGTATTGGTAAGCATACTCATCAGCAAGACGGGCTATCGCTTCGGCATCCCCACGCTGCTGCTGTTTTTGTTCACGGGAATGATTTTCGGCAGCGACGGCGTCGGCATCGAGTTCGACAGCCTGCATAACGCCCAGAATATCGGCATGCTCTCGTTGAGCGTAATCCTCTTTACCGGCGGCATGGACACCAGGATAAAGGACATCAGGCCCGTGCTCGGGCAGGGTCTGCTGCTGTCGACGCTCGGCGTAGTGCTCACCACCCTGCTCACCGGACTGTTCATATTCTTCATAACGAGCCGCTTCGGGCTGTGCGTGGAACTGTCGCTGATAGTCTCGCTCCTGCTCGCCGCCACGATGTCGTCGACCGATTCCGCCTCGGTGTTCAGCCTGCTCCGTTCGCAGGGAATAGGCCTCAAGCACCACCTGCGACCCATACTCGAGCTCGAGAGCGGCAGCAACGACCCGATGGCTTACATGCTCACGCTCGCCCTGGTGGGCGTGGCGGTAAACATCGGACACGTGTCGGCATCCGGCATCCTCGCCCAGCTCGCACTTCAATTCATGGTCGGAGGCGTGGTCGGATGGCTCATGGGAATGGGAGGCTCGATGCTCATAAACCGCATAAACCTGCCGAACACGTCGCTCTATCCGGTGCTCCTGCTGAGCATCGTGGTCATGACCTACCCCATCACTGACCTGCTTCACGGCAACGGATACCTCGCCGTTTACATAGCGGGCCTGGTGGTCGGCAACCGCAAACTGTCTTACAGGCGCGAGATGACAACCTTCATGGACGGGCTGACGTGGCTGCTTCAGGTGGTGATGTTCCTCACGCTGGGACTGCTTGTCAACCCCAACGAGATGATAGACATCATTCCTCTGGCCGTGGCAATAGGCTTGTTCATGATGTTCGTGGCCCGCCCCGTCACAGTGTGGCTCTGCCTTCTTCCCTACAGGGGGATGCCACGCAATGCAAAGCACTTCCTTTCGTGGGTCGGCCTGCGCGGAGCAGTGCCGATAATCTTCGCCACCTACCCTATGCTGGCCGGACTGGAGAACTCACATATCCTGTTCAATATCGTTTTCTTCATCACCCTAATGTCGCTTTCGCTGCAGGGCACCACCATCTCATGGCTTGCCCGCAGGCTACATCTCGACTGCGAAGAGGAGAAGCCGAGCGAGTTCGGGATAGAGATTCCCGAAGAAATAGGCTCGCGGCTCTGCGAGAGGAAGGTCACGCCGGAGATGCTCACCGCGGGAAACACCATCAGCGAGATGAATTTCGGACAAGGCACTCTGATAATGCTCGTCAAGCGCGGCGACAGCTATATCGTGCCCAACGGCCAGCTCGAACTGCATCCCGACGACGTGCTGCTGTCGATATCACTTAAGGAATAGCGCCACGCCGATAAGCAGGCGCCGCCATGCCATTTCAAGATAGGCATAAACAAACGGCAATCGTATATGGAAACCAGCATCCCCCTCCGGGGCGCACACCTTAATGATATGATTCACTGAACACCAAGCGGACATCAACGCGCGCGCTGATTGCATTCGCCGGCCGGGCAGATGCGCAGGCATTGCTTCGATGGCGTGCCGGCCGGCGGAGGAAAGACGAGCGCTTCGGATGCACCGGAAACGGTGGCCGAGGTGTTGCGCGCGATGACAAAAGGCAATTGAGACAGCTCAAGAAAGAACAATAAGAGCAGGAAATACGTCATTGTCTTGGTTATTTCAGTATTTTGCCGTAACTTTACAGCCGAAAGGCAAACGGCCTTTTAAGGGGTGCTCGAGTGCTCGGGCTGAGATCAGACCCTTTGACCTGATCCGGGTAATGCCGGCGTAGGGATTGAAGAGAACCCCTTATTGTATTATGTTCTAATATAAATAAGGTAAATGAACAAAATTCTTTTTTCGGCCATTGCGGCGCTCTTTGCAGGCACGGCGACGGCTCAGACAATGGATTCGCTGCGGGTCGAAGAGCTCGGCGAGGTTGTGGTGAGGGGCGTGAAGGCGCACAAGGACGCGCCGTTCGCCGTGGCAAACATCGACAGGAAACGGATTTCCGAATTCTCGACGACCGCGAGGGAGCTGCCGTTCCTGTTCGCCCAGACACCGGGCGTGGTGGCCTGGAGCGAGAACGGACTGGGAATCGGCACGACGTACATGCGCATACGCGGCGCCGGAGACTCGAGAATCAACGTCACCATCGACGGCGTGCAGCTCAACTCGCCCAAGGACCAGAGCGTGTTCTGGGCGAACATGAATTCATACTCCGCGCTGCTGGGCGGAGTGCAGATACAGCGCGGCGTGGGAACGTCGACCAACGGCGACGGAGCTTTCGACGGAAACATAGCGCTGACAAGATGCGCAGACTACACAAAGACAAGTGTTTGCAGAACTCTTGGCGTGTGGAGTGGAGCGTGTATCTTGGCTCTTGACACTACAAAAGCTCCCGATAGTGTTACTTCAAGTTATGTTCTCACCGTCTATCGTTGGCAGAGCATTGACCTCGATGAGCAGAACGATTGTCCCTGTCAGCTCGGTGTATAGTTTCTCATACTCCGGACTTGCGTCGAAGTCGTCCGTCAGTTCGTACTTGTCGAAAACGCTTTGCACAGCCTTGTTCTTCAGAAGTAGCGGGGAAAGCCTTTCGGGAGCGGGGAGGGCAGTTCCTTCTCAAACTCATTCTCCAGCACGGAAACAAGCGTGTCGTACTTGGAAAAACGCAGCCCTCGGTACAGCACCTCGCTTGCCATTGCCTCCGCTCCGGGATGTGAGAAGCCTTGCGCCACTGCATCGCAGTAAGTGGTAAGGGCTTCATCGGCTCTTGCCGTTATGAACGGCTTGTCATTCTGCATTTCGGGGAAATGCTCACTGAGGTAGTTCTCCAACTTCAGACGGAAGTAGGACAGTTCTTTCTTTGTTGTTTCCATTGTTAATTTTTATTTTTAGAGCTATACATTATTATATTATCGGATGCCCATCGCCTTGTTGAACTTGCCGAGTTTGTCAGCGAGCTGCTCCATGTCATGCTCAATCTTTTTATTCGTAATTCGGGCATATATTTGTGTGGTCTTGATGTTGGTATGCCCCAGCATCTTCGACACGCTTTCCATCGGAACGCCCTTGCTCAGTGACATTGTGGCGAATGTATGTCTTGCAAGGTGGAAGGTCAGATTCTTCTTGATGCCACAAATATCGGCAATTTCTTTCAAATATGCGTTGGTTTTTTGATTCGTTAATATGGGAAAGAGTTTGCCGTCCCGATAGGTCTTGTGGCTGTACTTGGCGATGATAGCCTTGGGAATATCCAGCAAGAGTACATTTGTTTCAACATTCGTCTTTTGCCGCTTGGTCATAATCCACTGCTTGTCATCGAGCGTAACGATGTTGTCAGGCGTGAGATTGGACACGTCGATATATGCCAGTCCCGTGAAACAGGAGAAGATGAAAATATCCCTTACCAATTCCAATCGTCCTATGCTCAAATCCTTGTTGGCAATCTTCATGATTTCCTCGTCCGTGAGAAAGCCGCGATTGACAGGCTCCAAGTGAAAACGATGATTGAGGAACGGGTCGTGAAGAAGATAGCCTCGCTTTTGTGCATAGATGGTTACGGTCTTGAGTGTCTTCATTTTCTTGACCGAAGTATTGTAAGCGCAACCTGCCACAGTACCCAGATATAACTCAAAGTCTTGTACCACGGATGGCGTGAACTCTGTAAGTCCTATATCCTTCCTTCCATACTTATGGATAAGAAATTCTGAGAAATGTCTTCTCAAAACGCTGTACTTTTGTAAGCTGTCTTTGCTGATTGTGTGTCCGACACGCTGCTTGATGTCTTCGTTGAACCTGTCGAATACTGGGAGAAAAGTTGTGTACTCTCTGCCCTTCCCCACAAAAAACGAGCGGATTTTATCCAATGACAGAGATTCGTCATCCTCTAATTTGTGATAGATGTTATTCAGTGTAACAGAAATAGAGTCCAATGCGGCATTGGCGGACAAGGCTTCAGTCGTCCTACCTTTGATCCGGCTCGTAGCATTGTTCCACATTGTCTTGTCCACGAAGATTTTCGTAGATCCGAAATTAGCCATCTCTCCGTTAAGGAATACTCGGAGCATTACAGGCGACTTTCCTTCTTTGTTCTCATAGTTTGAGCGTAGGTAGAAGGACACCTTGAAGTTTTTTCTCATAATGCATCTTTCTTTTGTGTAGCACTCGGCTGCAAAGTTAATACTTAATATGTTAAAAAAGAAAGAGTTGATGGCGTCAATATGGTATTCAGAATCCCGTCACTGCTACATTTTTTGCTACTGTAATTTTTGTGTAGCAATAAGTGTAGCAGAAATTGACCGAAAGATGACCGTCAAAACATAGGGTTATGCCGTCAGGCAATGGAGGTATATACAAAGAAAAATCGTTGTAAAACCTTGATTTTACAACGATTAGCTAATTTTTGAAGGCTTATTTGAAGACCCTTATGAAGTCCTTTTAAAACCTCTTAGCGGAAAGGGAGGGATTCGAACCCCCGGTACCTCTCGGTACGACGGTTTTCAAGACCGTTGTAATCGACCACTCTACCACCTTTCCTTGCGATTCCAAGAATCGGCTTTGGTCGAAAAGCGAGTGCAAAGGTATGGATTTTATGCGAGAAAGCAGAAATGGAAAGAGAAAATCACCATACGATTAACTATTATTAACAAACCTTGCTGGCGGACATTATCTTAAAAGGAGTAATTTTGCAATACCGTGCGAAGTGCCTTCCGCTGTAAGGAGTGGCATCGGCAACCATCACACGCAAGAGACAAGACGATGATATATCCAAAGAACTTTGAACAGAAGATAGGATTCAGCGAGATTCGCGAACTGCTCAACGCCCGCTGCCTGACGGCATTGGGCAAGGCATGCGTCGCCCGGATAACCTTCTCCACCGACGCAGAGCTCATCAACAGCCAGATGGAGCAGACGCGCGAGTTGCGCCGCATACGGCAGGGAGAGGACGGTCTGCCCCTCGGAGCCTTCTTCGACATCCGTGAAAGCATGAAGCGGCTGCGAGTGACGGGCACCTACCTCGAGGAAGAAGAGCTCTTTGATCTTCAGCGAACGCTCCAGACAATACATGCTTTGGTAAAGTTTCTGAAGAGCGGCGAAGAGGCGGCCGACGGCCGGACGGTCTACGACTATCCTGCCCTGGCCGAACTCACCGACGGCGTCATCCCCATGCCTACCGTCATCCAGCGCATCATGCAGGTGCTGGACAAGTTCGGGCATATACGCGACAACGCTTCGCCCGAACTGGCCGACATCCGCAGGGAACTGGCCCGGACGCAGAATTCCATATCGGGCATCCTGAACAACATCCTTCTCTCGGCGCAGAAAGACGGGCTGGTAGACAAGGATGTGGCACCCACCCTGCGCGACGGACGCCTGGTACTGCCCGTGGCCCCGGGCCTGAAGCGCAAGATACGGGGCATCGTGCACGATGAGAGCGCCAGCGGTCGCACGGTCTACATAGAGCCGGCGGAAGTCGTAGAAGCCAACAACCGCATTCGCGAACTCAAGAGCGACGAGCGACATGAGGTGGTGCGAATCCTGCGTGAGGTGGCCGATTTCGTCCGTCCGCACAGCGAGGAAATCCTCTTCTCGCTTGAATTCCTTGCACAGGTAGACTTCCTTCAGGCCAAGGCCGACCTCGCCGAGAGCATGCGGGCGATGGAGCCGGAGGTGGAAGACCACCCTCACATCGACTGGATTCGCGCCGAACACCCGCTCCTGAAGCGGACACTTGAAAAGCACGGGGACAAACCGCTCGTGCCTCTCGACATCCTGCTGACGGCCGAGAAGCACATTCTCATCATCTCGGGACCCAACGCCGGCGGAAAGTCGGTATGCCTGAAGACCGTGGGACTGCTGCAATACATGCTCCAATGCGGCCTGAGCATCCCTGTAGGAGACCGCTCGAAAACCGGTGTCTTCGAGGACATTATGATAGACATAGGCGATGAGCAGAGTCTGGAGAACGACCTCTCCACCTACTCCTCGCATCTGCTCAACATGAAAAACATGATGAAGCAGGCCGGCAAGGAGACCCTCATCCTCATCGACGAGTTCGGAACGGGAACGGAGCCCGCCATCGGAGGTGCCATCGCCGAAGCCGTGCTCGACCGTCTGATGCGCGATGGAGCCTGGGGTGTGATAACCACCCATTACCAGAACCTGAAGCATTTTGCCGACAATCACGAAGGTGTGGCCAACGGGGCGATGCTCTACGACCGGGGCGAGATGCGCCCGCTCTTCCAGCTGGCGATAGGAAGACCGGGAAGTTCGTTCGCCATCGAGATTGCCCGCAAGATCGGCTTGCCGGAAGAGGTCATCCATGAAGCCTCCGAAATCGTGGGCGCCGACTATATACAAAGCGACAAATACCTGCAGGATATCGTGCGCGACAAACGCTATTGGGAGAACAAACGCCAGAACATCCACCAGCGGGAAAAGGACTTGGAGCAGCGCATCGCGCACTATGAGACCGACATCACTAACATCAATCAGGAACGGAAGGAGATCCTGCGCAAGGCAAAACAGCAAGCCGAGGAACTCCTCAGCGAGACCAACCGCAAGATAGAGAACACCATCCGGGAAATCCGGGAAAACCAAGCACACAAGGAAGAGACGCGCCGCATCCGTGAGGAGCTGGAGCAATTCAAGCAGGATGTCGCAGAAATCGACACCCGGGAAAACGATGACAAGATTGCCCGCAAGATAGCCCAGATACAGCAGCGCAAGGAAAGAAAGGCCCAGCGCAAGGCTGAAAAGGCCGAACGCGAGGAGAAGGCAGCGGAAAGCCTCCGACGCACAGCGCGAAAAGCTGCGGAAGCAGACAGTTCCGCACCCTTGAAAGAAGGCGATTCCGTTCGCATAAAAGGCACGAAGTCGGTCGGTACCCTCGAGAGTATGGATGGCAAGATGGGCACCGCCATCTTCGGAGGAATGAAAACCCGCCTCCGACTTGACAGGCTGGAACGCGCGGAAGGGTCTTCAGCCCAGGAATCGGAAGCCCCATCCAAGACCAAGGCCGACGAGCTCAAGGAAAGCCTGCAGGCCTTCCACATCTCCCACATAACACAGAATACCATCGACGACCATCGCAGAAATTTCCGTCAGGACTTGGATATCAGGGGCATGAGGGGCGACGAAGCCCTGAACGCCGTACAGTATTTCATCGACGACGCCATCCTGGCAGGCATGCCGAGGGTGAGGATTCTCCACGGCAAGGGCAATGGCATCCTCCGCCAGCTCATACGCCAGTATCTGGCAACGGTGCCCAATGTAACGCACTTTGCCGACGAGCATGTACAGTTCGGGGGAGCGGGAATCACCGTGGTAGATATGTAAGGGAGAAACAGAAAGGAAGCCCGGCCTCAACCGAGCTTCCTTTCTTCAGGTGAGCCTCTTGTCGGATTCGAACCAACGACCCCGAGATTACAAATCACGTGCTCTGGCCAACTGAGCTAAAGAGGCGGGTGGGCAAGCGATTCTTATCGCGCCGCTACAACCTTCTGCCCTTGCTATGTTCCCATCCTGGGGGATTCAAAGGGAGCTGGCCGTAAGAGACTTGCCCGTTTTGCGCATGCAAAGATAGACATTTTAAACGAAAAACGAAAAGTGATAAATGAAAAACAGCCCCCCTTTAACTTATTTTATAAAATAACTAAAATTTCAAAAGATTATACCTTTAGTATTAGATAAAATGCGTATTTTTGCATCTGATATGACTTTTGCAGAAGCATTGACACAGATAAGGGCCTTTGCCCGTCAGGATGGATTTATCCTGGCACTCGCATGGATAGGGAGTTTTGCCTCTGTCCTCTATGTCCCGCAGTCAGTAATAGGGTCTCTTCTCGCCATGGCGACGCCCTTCATCGTGATATGGAGGCTGGTCAGATTCCGCAACGACGCACTGGATGGAATCATCTCTTTCCGCCGCGGACTTGTCTATTCATGGTTCACCTTCTTTTATGCAAGCCTGCTTTTCTGTCTTGCCCAGTATGTCTACTTCCGCTTTTTGGACAAGGGACTGTTCAATTCCATACTTATTAACGCTACCCAAGTCATGTCGGAGGTCTACCAGACACAGGGAATCGACGCGAAGGATTTCACGGATGCCGTCAGCGTATTCACGAGCATGAAGCCCATCCAGCTGTCGTTCGTCTTCATGATGCAGAATATATTCATGGGCACCATCATGTCTCTACCCATCGCGGCACTATGTATGCGGCGCGGACCCTACAAAAGAAACTACAGAAAATGAAACAAAATGGAGATAAGAAAATGGATATTTCTGTTGTAATACCGCTTTTCAACGAGCAGGAATCCATACCGGAGCTCTATCATTGGATAGAACGCGTCATGAAGGCCAACGGCCTCAGTTTCGAAGTGATATTCGTGAATGACGGCTCTACGGACGGCTCCTGGCAGGTGATAGAAGACCTCTGTAAGGAATCGGAAGCCGTAAAAGGCATCAAGTTCCGCCGCAACTATGGCAAGAGTCCGGCCCTCTACTGCGGATTCAAGGAGGCACAGGGGGATGTCGTCATCACGATGGACGCCGACCTGCAGGACTCCCCCGACGAGATTCCCAGCCTTTACAAGATGATAAAGGAGGACGGCTACGACCTCGTGAGCGGCTATAAGCAGAAGCGCTACGACCCTATTTCGAAGACCATCCCCACCAAGATATTCAACTGGACGGTGCGCAAGGTGAGTGGAATCCACAACCTCCACGATTTCAACTGCGGCCTGAAAGCCTACCGGAAGGAGGTTGTAAAAAACATAGAAGTCTATGGCGAGATGCACCGTTTCATCCCCTATCTGGCCAAGAATGCCGGCTTCGACAAGATCGGCGAGAAGGTGGTTCACCACCAGGCACGCAAATACGGCCAGTCGAAGTTCATGAAGCTCAACCGCTTCGTCAACGGATACCTCGACCTGATGACGCTCTGGTTTCTGGGAACATTCGGCAAAAAGCCCATGCATGTCTTCGGTTTCCTCGGCAGCGTGATGTTCTTCATCAGCTTCATAGCCCTCGCCGTTCTGGGCGTCAACAAGATCATTGAGCTCAGCAACGGCACCTACGGAAACCTGATCACGGACTCCGCCTGGTTCTACATCTTCCTCACCACGATGCTGATAGGCACGCAGATGTTCCTTTCAGGCTTCCTCGGCGACCTCATAAGCCGCTCCAATCCCAATCGAAACGACTATCAAATAGAGGAGAAACTGAAATGCAAAGAATAATCCGCCCCTTATTCTTAAGCCTCATATTGCTGGCGATGGTGTCGTGCGCAAGCATCGACTGTCCGCTAAACAACATGGTGTACGCAAAGTTCAAGTTTGCCAAGAGGGTTACCGACACCCTCACCGTGGCAGCTGAAATCTCCGACGGCAGGGATTCCATACTCTTCAACAGGGGCGTGGATGTAGACAGCATCCAACTACCTATGAGCTACAGCCGCTCGCAGGATGTATACTACTTCGAATTCAAGGACTCCGTGAGCACGAAGACCGACAAGATTACCGTTTCTAAGGAAGACCGGCCTCACTTTGAATCGGTAGACTGCAATCCTTCCGTTTTCCATACGATAACAGGAGTGTCGACCACTCACAATGTAATTGATTCTATCGCCGTCAACAATAAAGATGTAACCTATGACGCACGCAAGCCACATCTCATCATATACCTCAAGGGCAATTCTGATTAGCCTGATGTTGCTGCTTTCCCTGGGCGGCCAGGCACAGCGACGCAAGAAAATCGTAGAGCAGCCCGACACCACTCCCTTTTTCCGGGGAGCCGCCGTCTCCGTCGACCTCGTGGGGGCAGGACAACTCCTGCTGAGCAGCTACGGCCAGTATGAGGCAGCCCTCCGCATAAACCTGAAGGATAGATACTTCCCCATCATAGAGGTGGGTCTGGGTAAGGCCGACGAGGACGATGTCTCCACGAAGCTGCATTACGGGACCTCATCCCCCTATGGAAGGGTCGGCATTGACTTCAATGTGATGAAGAACAAGCATGACGACTACCGCATCTATGTGGGCGGCCGCTACGCCTTCAGCAGCTTCAAGTACGACATCTCATCGCACGGAATGACCGACCCGATATGGGGCGACCACACGGAATACAATTATCAAGACAACAAAGGCTCCTATCACTGGTTAGAACTTGTCGGCGGCATCGATGCCAAGATATGGAAATTCGTACGCCTGGGATGGAGCGTACGCTACAAGCGACGCCTTTTCCATTCCGAAGCCGACATCGGCAATCCGTGGTATGTACCGGGATTCGGAAAGCAGGGAGGCACGAGACTTGGAGCCACTTTCAATGTAATTTTTGAACTGTAACCATATGAAAACCCGGAAACGCTTGCTTTGGCAGATTCCATTTCTGCTCTTCCTCATCATAGGCTCCATCGTCATCATCCGCCAACAGCGCTCCCTCCCCTATCAACACGACGAGGGATTCATCTTCGGAACGGTCTACCACATCACTTACCAAAGCGACCGCAACTACCAGAAGGAATATATCGAGGATGTGGGCGAGCTCAACTGGGTGAACGACGAGTTCTCCATGTTCGACAAGAACTCTACCGTCTCCCGTATCAATGCCAATAGGACTCCCATCAATATTAGCGACCGTTTTCTTTCTGTCTACCGCCTCGCGCAGGAAGTAAGCCGGGAAACCAACGGAGCTTTCGACATCACGGTTGCCCCCTTGGTAAATGCGTGGGGGTTCGGATTCAAGCATCAGAAGCTCCCAGACAAGAAGCAAGTAGACAGCCTGCTGCAGTTCGTGGGCATGGACAAGTTCCGCATCACGCCCACCCGACGCTACGAGAAATCCGACTCGCGGGTGATGCTCGACTTCAGCGCCATCGCTAAAGGCTATGGAGCGGATGTCGTAGCCCGCTTTCTGAAAATAAAAGGCATCAAGAACTTCATGGTCGAGATTGGCGGAGAGGTCGTGGCGAGCGGCATCAGCGAGAAACGGGTGCCTTGGAAGATTGGCGTTACAAAGCCAGCCGACGACTCCACCAGCACCGACATGCAACTACAGACCGTTCTGAACATTACCGATATTGCCATGGCCACCAGCGGCAACTACCGCAATTTCTATTATAAAGGTGGGCGGAAATACGCCCACACCATCGACCCGAGGACGGGATATCCCGTGCAGCACAACATTCTGTCGGCCACGGTGCTGGCAGACGAGTGCGCCAAGGCCGACGCCTATGCCACGAGCTTCATGGTACTGGGACTCGAAGGAGCCAAGAAAGTTCTCGCAAGACACCCGGAACTGATGGCTTATCTCATCTATTCCGATGCTAAAGGCAACAACGCCGTCTGGTATTCTCCTTCCCTGAAAGACAAGATATCTAAATAACCGCCAGCCCCGACCATGCCCAACCTTCATTTATACGACAAGCTCCTGCAATTTCCGCTGTTTCAAGGAATGAGCCGGGACGACCTCGGCGAGATCGTGGCTCACACCCGATTGGGATTCCATAAGCTGAAAGCGGGGGAAGACATCGCCAGGGAAGGAGATGATGCCGACTACCTGCACTTTCTCGTCAGCGGAAGAATCAAGATTATCACTTCGGCTGCCGACCGCAGTTTTACCTTTTTCGAGTATCGTGATTCGCCCGAGACATTCCAAATGGAAGCCCTCTTCGGCCCCAGCTACCGCTTCTCCCATACCTATCAGGCAGCCTCGGAGTGCAGCCTCATCACCATCAGCAAGGAAGATGTAAGGAGGTTTTACAACAGTTTCCTGGTCTTCCGCATCAACTTCATCAACCTGATTACCGCACGCTTGCAGAAGGCTGACGACAACATGTGGAGAACCACTCCCGCCGACACGAGGCATCGAATCATAAGTTTTTTCCGGTCTCATTGCCTCTATATGTCGGGAGAAAAGGATATCGACATCAAGATGACGAGACTGGCCGACGAGCTTAACGAGGGGCAGAGGCACATCTCCCAATCACTAAACGATATGAACGAGGAAGGACTCATCCGGCTGTCCCGTGCCAGAATACACATTCCCGCCCTCGAGAAACTGCTGATGTAAAATATAAGTTAAAAATCAACTTATTAATAAGGTGTGTCTAATATTTTTGCTACTTTTGTAGGAAATATAAGCAACGAGATTAGTATGAGTGAAAAGATGCCGGAGAAAGAGAAGCATGTGAACCCCTTTTTCTTCCCCTATCAGACGCCGCACGACACGGTGCCATTCAATCGCATCCAGACTGCCGACTACGAGGAGGCTTTCATGGAGGGCATCCGTCGCGACAACGAGGAAATAGACAAGATTGTCAACGACCCCGAGACACCCACCTTCGAGAATACAATCGTCCGCATAGACACCTCAAAGGGCGAGCATTACTACGACCTGCTCGACCGCGTGTCGAATGTGTTCTCGTGCATGCTCAGTGCCGAGACTAATGACGACCTCGATGCGCTAGCTCAGAAAATGAGCCCCATCCTCACCAAGCATGCCAACGATGTAACCCTGAACAAGCGCCTTTTCGAGCGCTATAAGTATGTCTACGAGCACCACCGCGAGCTCACGCCCGAGGAGCAGACCTTTCTTGAGAAAGGCTACGAAGGCTTCGTGCGCAGCGGAGCCTTGCTCGACGATGAGGGAAAAGCGCACCTGCGCAAGCTCACCGAGGAGGCCAGCATGCTGGCATTGCAGTTCTCGCAGAACCTACTGAAGGAGAACAAAGCCTTCGAACTCCTCCTTAACAACGAACGGCAGCTCGAAGGGCTCCCTCCTACGGCCGTAGAAGCGGCTCGCAAGGCCGCCAAGGACAACGGGAAGGAGGGGTGGCTTTTCACTCTCGACTTCCCGAGCTACAGTCCCTTTATGACCTACTCCACCCAGCGCGACCTGCGGAAAAAGATGTATATGGCACGCAACACGGAGTGTACCCACGACAACGAGCAGAACAATCTCGAGATTTGCAAGCGACTCGTAAACCTCCGCCGCGAGACGGCACAGCTCCTCGGCTATGCCACCTATGCAGACTATGTGCTCAAGGAGCGCATGGCCAGCAACACGGCAAATGTCTACAGGCTGCTCGACGACCTGATTGCCGCCTATAAACCAGCCGCCATCAAGGAGGTCGACGAGATAGAACAGCTGGCCAAAAAGCTGGAGGGCGACGACTTCGAGGTTCAGCCCTGGGACTTCAGCTACTATTCTCACAAACTTCAAATGGAGCGTTTCAATCTCGACGCAGAGATGCTGCGTCCCTATTTCAAGCTCGAGAATGTCATCAAGGGCGTGTTCGGCCTCGCCACGCGCCTATACGGCATCACCTTCAGGGAGAACAAGGACATCCCCGTCTATCATCCCGATGTGAAGGCCTATGAGGTCTTCGACGGCGACGGAAGCTACCTCGCCGTGCTCTACGCCGACTTCCACCCCCGCAAGGGGAAGCAGGGCGGTGCCTGGATGACGGAGTTCCAAGGGCAGTGGATTGACCATAAGGGCAACAACATCCGGCCGCAGGTAAGCCTGGTGATGAACCTCACGAAACCTACGGAGGACAAGCCGGCCCTGCTGACGCTCGGAGAAGTGGAGACATTCCTCCACGAGTTCGGCCATTCCCTCCACGGCATGTTCGCCAACACACGCTTCGCCAGTCTCTCGGGCACCAATGTGTGGTGGGATTTTGTCGAGCTCCCGTCGCAGTTCATGGAGAACTATGCCGTGGAAAAAGACTTCCTGCGCACCTTCGCCTTCCACTACCAGACCGGCGAGCCGCTTCCCGATGAGCTTATCGAGCGCATCGTCAAGAGTCGCAACTTCATGGCCGCCTACGCCTGCATGCGGCAAGTGAGCTTCGGATTGCTCGACATGGCTTATTATACCAGAAGCGACGAGTTCACGGAAGACATCATCCCGTTTGAGAAAAAGGCCTGGCAGAAGGCCATGGTTACCCGTCAGCTGCCCGACACCTGCATGACCACCCAGTTCTCGCACATCATGGCCGGCGGCTATGCCGCGGGCTACTACAGCTACAAATGGGCAGAAGTGCTCGACGCAGATGCCTTCAGCGTGTTCAAGAGAAACGGCATCTTCGACCGCAAGACAGCACAGAGCTTCCGCGACAACATCCTTTCCAAGGGGGGCACGGAGCATCCGATGACGCTCTACAAGCGTTTCCGCGGTCAGGAGCCCACCATCAACGCACTTCTGGAACGCAACGGAATCAGGAAGACAACATAACCGTAAAACAACGCGCACAGACCTATGGAACAAGACAACAAGCAACGCGACCTTGACTACCGATACCTGCGCATGGCACGCATCTGGGCAGAGAACAGCTACTGCGAACGCCGCCATGTGGGAGCCCTGGTGGTAAAAGACAAGATGATTATCAGCGACGGCTACAACGGAACGCCCAGCGGATTCGAGAATATATGTGAAGATGCCGACGGCGTTACTAAGCCCTATGTGCTCCACGCTGAGGCCAATGCCATCACGAAGCTTGCCCGCAGCAACAACAACAGCGATGGCAGTACGCTCTATGTTACCGCCTCGCCTTGCATTGAGTGCTCCAAGCTCATCATCCAGGCCGGCATCAAGCGGGTGGTCTACGGCGAGAAATACCGCCTCGAGGACGGCATCAACCTCCTCAAGAGGGCCCATATAGAAGTAGTCTATCTAAATCCGGAAGAAAATGAACCAGAACAAGAATAATCGATACACCCCGCTGTTCATAGCCGTCTCCGTGGTGGTCGGTATCGTCATCGGCACTTTCTTTGCCAACCACTTCTCAGGCAACCGCCTCAACATCATCAATAGCGGCAGTAACCGCCTCAACAACCTGCTCCACTTCATAGACGACCAGTATGTCGACGAAGTGAACATCGACTCCCTTGTTGACAAGGCTATCCCGCAGATTCTATCTCAACTGGACCCCCACTCGGTCTACATCAGCGCGAAAGACGCCCAGATAGCTGCCGACGACCTGAAAGGCTCGTTCTCGGGAGTGGGCATTGAGTTTACCATTCGCCAGGATACCATCCATGTGCAGAATGTAGTCAAGAACGGGCCGGCCGAGAAAGCCGGCATCCTTGCCGGCGACAAGATCGTCAGCGTGGATGGAAAACCGTTCGTGGGGAAACAGGTTACCAACGAGGAAGCCATGCACCGGCTGAAAGGCCCGAAAGACACGAAGGTGAAGATAGGCGTAGTGCGCTATGGCACCAAGGACATCAAGTATTTCACCGTAACGCGTGGAGAAATCCCGCAGCACAGCATCGCCGCCACCTACATGCTCGACGAGACCACCGGATATATACGCATCAAGAGCTTCGGGGAGACCACCTACGCCGAGATGCTCATCTCGCTGGCCAAGCTCTCGCAGCAAGGCTTCAAGAACCTGGTCATCGACCTGCGCGACAACACGGGCGGCATCCTCACCTCGGCCACCCAGATGGTCAATGAATTCCTGCCCAAGAACAAGCTCATCGTCTATACGCAGGGCCGCAAATCGCCGCGTCAGGAATACCCTTCCAACGGCCACGGCAGCTATCAAGACATACCGCTGGTGGTGCTCATCAACGAGGGCTCGGCCTCTGCTGCCGAGATTTTCGCGGGTGCGATACAAGACAACGACCGGGGAACCATCATCGGCCGGCGCTCGTTTGGCAAGGGACTGGTGCAGCAGCAGGTGGAATTCCCCGACCACAGCCTGCTCCGGCTCACCATCGCACGCTACTACACGCCCTCCGGACGCTGCATCCAGAAGCCCTATAAGATGGGCGACGAGGCCAACTATGCGCAGGACATGCTCACCCGCTACCAGCACGGCGAGATGTTCTCGCAGGATTCCATCAAGCACACAGGCCCGCAATACCACACGGGCATCGGCCGCGTAGTATACGGAGGAGGAGGCATCACCCCCGATATCTTCATTCCCGAAGACACGCTCGGCATGACTTCCTATTACAAGAGGGCTGCCATGAGCGGACTCATCCTGCAGTTTGCCTTTACCTACACAGACGACAATCGGCTGAAACTCAACACCTTCAAGGAGATGCAACAGCTGGCCGACTATCTGGTGAAGCAGAATATGGTGGAGAAATTCGCCTCCTATGCCGACAAGCACGGGCTGCAACGCCGCAACCTGATGATCAGGAAGTCGCACAAACTGCTCGAACAGTACATCAACAGCCGCATTATCTACAACATGCTCGACGAGGAAGCCTGGAACGAATACCTCAATCTTGGCGACCCGGCCATATCCGCGGCAATGAAACTGTTCGAGAATCATGCGGCCTGGCCCAAGAAGCCCATAAGGAAAACAGAGACCAAGGAGACGAGGCGCACAGCCTGCATAGTGCCGAAAAGCTACGACTATGCACCCACCCACGACCGCTATACGACGCTGGCACATGCTTAAGAAGAAGCTCAGAGAGGAAATCAGGCGGCGCAAGCGACAATTCACACGGGAACAGCTGCGCGAACGCTCGCTCCCAATCGTGGCCCGGCTGCTCGCCCACCCCCGCATCAGGGAGGCGGAGACCGTGCTGCTCTATTACTCACTGCCCGACGAGGTGGACACTCACAACATGGCCGACGAGCTCCTGCGGCAAGGAAAAACCGTTCTGCTGCCCGTTGTCATGCCTCGCTGCGGCATGCAACTCCGCCGCTATGAGGGGCGCGGAAGCATGCGGGAAGACGAGTTCCACATCCTCGAGCCCACGGGCAAGCCCTTTACCGACTACGCACAGATCAGCGTGGCCGTGATACCCGGCATGAGCTTCGACGCCCGCGGCAACCGCCTCGGGCGTGGGAAGGGCTATTACGACCGCTTCCTCAAACAGCTTCCCCATACCTATAAGATAGGAGTCTGCTTCGATTTCCAGCGGTTGGAACAAGTGCCCGTCGGAGCAAACGACATCCCCATGGACGAAGTCGTCAGTTGAGGGTCCGCTTCCCAACCGCAAATCCGGGAAAAAGAAATTATCATTCATGATGTTACAAACGGCTTGTAACAGGATTACACGCTGCTTGTAATGTGATTATACACGGCTTGTAATCGGGCGAGAAGCCGTCAGAAGAACTTGATTTCGGTAATAATCATGCCGCCCACCTGCTCGTTCAGGCGCTTCAGCAGTTGCGTGCGCATCATGCTCAGGTCCTGACGCAGGGCGGGATTGGTGATTTTCACGAAGAGAGTCTGGTTCTTGATGAACTTCTCGCCGGTATATTTCGCCACGGTCTTGCCCGCCACCAGCTCCCAGGAGTCTATCAGCCGCTTCTGCTTGAGCGGCGTCTCCAGTCCCTCTTCTCGGAGCAGCTTGTTGATGACATCCGCCAGCGACTCCACCTTACGCCTAAACATCTCCGGCCTCCTTTCGCTCGCGGATCTCCCCGCCGTCGACTTCAAACAGCCTGTAGTCAAAGCCATTGTGGGCTAGAATCTGATCAAGATGGTCGCGATTGGTATCCGTAATAAAGATTTGTCCATAGTTTTCGCCCGACACTAGCCGCACGATCTGCTCCACGCGGCGGGCATCGAGCTTATCGAAAATGTCGTCGAGCAGGAGCAGCGGCGTCGTGGTGGAGGCCGTGCGCTTGAGGAAATCGAACTGGGCGAGCTTCAGCGCAAGAGCAAAGGTCTTGTTCTGCCCCTGGCTGCCCTCATGCTTCATCTGATAGCCATCTATCAGCATCTCCAGATCATCACGGTGAATGCCATGCAGACTGTAGCCCACGGCACGGTCCTTCGCCCTGTCGCGGCGTATGACCTCCAACAGAGAACCTCGCTGGCAATGGGATATATAGCTCAGTGAGACCATTTCGCTACCGCCGGAAATGGTCTGATAAATTGACTGGAATATAGGTATCAGTTCCTGCACGAAGGCTTCCCGCTTCCGAAAAATCAACTCCCCCTGCGACGCCATCTCCTCCTCCCATATCTCGAGGAGGGTCTGGTCGGGCTCTTCCTCCATCCGCAGCAAGGCATTGCGCTGCTGCAAAGCCTTGTTATAGCGACTGAGGGCCTCGATATAGGGACTGTCGTACTGAGAAATCACCACATCCATCAGGCGACGCCGTTCCTCGGAGCCCCCTTCGATGAGGGTGGAGTCAGACGGCGAGACGAAGATGAGGGGAATCAGGCCTATGTGCTGCGAGAGGCGGCGATACTCCTTCTTGTTGCGCTTGAAGTGCTTCTTCACCCCCCGCTTCATCCCACAGTAGATGTGCTCGCTGTCGCCGTTCTCGTTCTCGTAGGTTCCCTCGAGCACGAAAAAGTCCTGATCGTGGGTGATCACCTGGGAGTCGACAGGATTGAAGGCGCTCCTGCAGAACGACAGATAATAGACGGCATCGAGAAAATTGGTCTTCCCCACACCGTTATGCCCGATGAGGCAATTCATCTTGGGCGACAAATCGAGCGTCGCCTCCCGGATGTTCCTATAGTTGAGAATCGAGATTTTCTTGAGAATCATACGCCTGAAACCCTACCGTATCACGCTTTCCGGCAGTCTTGTGATTGCAAAGTTACGCCTTTTATCATTGAAAAACGAAAAAAACAAGGAATATATTTCAATATGTGAGATAATTTGAGTAAATTTGCCGAGCTATTATAGGCTCACCAGCTAATGGAGACGGCCGACAGTAAAGGCATAAAAACAAAAAACAAACAATAGAATGGCAAAAAAACAAGAGCAAGCGCCCGCAGCAGAGGCGCTCAACATCTCTGAGGCTTTTATCACCAAATACAAGAAGCCTCTCATCATCGCAGGCATTGCACTGCTCGTAATCATCGCCGGTATCTTCAGCTACAAGTACTTCGTTTCCGCCCCCCGGGAGGAGAAGGCAAGTACGGCTCTCGGCCTGGGACAGCAGTATTTCAACCAGGAGAGCTTTGACAAAGCCCTCAACGGAGACGGCGCTTCCTACGCAGGCTTTGCCAAGATAGCTTCCGACTACAGCGGTACTGACGCCGGCAACCTCGCCAACCTCTATGCCGGACTCTGCTATGCCAACCTCGGCAAGTGGCAGGAAGCCGTGAAATACCTGGATGAATACTCACCCTCCGACGACGCCATGGTGAGCCCGGCAGCAGTAGCTGCGCTCGGAAATGCCTATGCTCATGTCAATCAGCTTGACAAGGCGGTGAGCAATCTGAAGAAAGCAGCCGGCATGGCAGACTCCGAAGCCCGAGACGGCGTCAACAACAGCCTCGCCCCCACCTTCCTCCTGCAGGCAGCCATCATCCTCGAAAGTCAGAACAAGACCAACGAGGCTCTCGACATCTATAAGAATATCAAGGAAAAATATGTGAACTCCGCACTCGTCCAGAGTCAGGAGATTGACAAGTATATAGAACGCGCACAGGACAAGTAATGGCCACCGCACTACATCATCTGTCAGACTACGACCCGGCCAAAGTGCCTGATGCCAGCAATATGTGCTTCGGCATTGTGGTCGCGGAGTGGAATCCGGAAATCACGGGAGCCCTGCTTGACGGTGCCGTCAAGACGCTGGAGAAGCACGGATGCCTGCCCGAGAACATCCATGTGAAGACCGTTCCGGGAAGCTTCGAGCTTATCTACGGTGCCCAGCAGATGACCAAGAACGACGGATTCGACGCCGTCATCATCCTCGGCAGCGTCATCCGGGGCGAAACGCCGCACTTCGACTATATCTGTCAGGGCGTTACCTACGGCATTGCCCGCCTCAATGCCAGCCAGAACATACCCGTCATCTACGGGCTCCTCACCACCGACAACCTGGAACAGGCCAAGGAGCGGAGTGGCGGGAGACTGGGTAACAAGGGCGACGAGTGCGCCGTAGACGCCATCAAGATGGCCAAATTCTAATCAGGGAAACCGGCAATCGGGAAAAAGGTCGTTGAAAGACTTCGCAGCGATAGACTTCGAGACCGCAAACGGAAGCAGAAGCAGCGTTTGCAGCGTGGGTGTGGTGATAGTAGAGAATGGCGTGATTGCCGATTCATACTATCACCTCATTCGTCCCATACCCAACTATTACACCACGTTCACAACGACCGTTCACGGCCTCACTTATACCGACACGGAGGATGCTCCGCCTTTCCCGGAAGTGTGGGCGGAGATAGCCCCCAAGATCAGATACCTGCCGTTAGTGGCTCATAACAAGGCTTTCGATGAGAATTGCCTGAAGGCTGTGTTCCAGGCCTACGGCATGGAATACCCCGACTATCCGTTCTACTGCACGCTCATCGGCGCACGGAGGACTTTTCCACGAGGCACCATCGCAAACTATCAGCTGCAGACCGTAGCCCTGCGGTGCGGTTTCGACCTGACGAGGCACCACCATGCGCTGGCCGACGCGGAAGCCTGTGCCCACATAGCCATGAAGATCTTATGAAGAAACAGGTACATAGTCCCGAAGAACTGGAGCGTCTCGTGGAGGAGATGGGCTTCCTGCCGTTCTTCTGGAATGACATCCCTGGATTCTCGTTGGGGGCATATACAGCTCCCGAATACTGGTTTCCGGAGGAGGGCAACGGCGTGTGGGACTGGAAGGGACCCGTCATTGTCGAGGGCGGAATTGCCTACGGCAAGTTCTTCGAGAACAAGGCGGGGTTCATCAGCATGGACTGGTTTCCCGACTTCCTCAACTATCGGCGCAGCACCTACAAGCTCTCCACACAGGAAAAGCGCATCCTTGACACGCTGAAAGAGCACCAGACGCTGCTCTCGAAGGACCTGAAGAAGCTCTGCGGATATACCACTCCCCGCACTCCGAGGCCCCGCAACCCGCTTGAGCGGCAGATGACGGCAGAGACCCGCGCCGTGGTGAAAAAGCCAAAGAGCACCCGCGAGGCCTTCGACACCGCTATCACCCGGCTGCAGATGGGCACACAGGTCATCACGGCCGATTTCGAATACAACTACGACAAGCAGGGCAAACGATATGGATGGGGCGTCGCAAGATACTGCACACCCGAGGATTTCTTCGGCGAGGAACACTTCCTGAATCTCGAAAGAACGCCGAAGCAGTCGGCCCGGTGCATCTTCGACCACCTGCGCCAGTTGCTCCCCCATGCCACGAAAACGCAAATCTTAAAAATTATAGGATAGAATATGAAACTTACGCACTTACTTCAGGCTTACAGCTTCGACGAGCTGATGCCCGTTATCAACGAGATGTTTCCCGGCACAAGCAAGTTTCGGCCGCAACTGGAGGCCGCTTACGACATTATGGTGAGCATGCGCCCGGTGCCTTCAAAGAAGACCATCCGATTCCAGACCTTACACGACGAGAAAGGCTCGCTGTCGTATCTGGGTGCAGAGGACAGCTGCTTCGACGCCACTTGGGAGGTCTGCCTCGGCAAGGAAGTAACAAGAGAAGGAGGCGTTGACCTAAGCAACATAGAGCTTGCGGCCAACTGCCTCGTAAACCTGTGTCTGCTGGGGCATTATCCAAAGACCTTTGAAAGTGCCCATCAGCAACTCATGAAGGGATAGTCTTATCTGTGTCCGTTGCCGAAACTGCCGCGTGAAGGGGTGTTCTGACGCTGCGGGGCATTCGTCGACCGGCTACTGTTCCCGAATGTAGAGGAACGGGTTACGGTGGAAGGAGGCGTCGTAGAGCGACTGCCGAAGCTGCGGTTACTGCTGCCTTCCGTGCGCTTCCGGGTGGGCATATTGTTGCTGCTGCCAACCCTGCTCCTGGTCGTGTTTGTCTGTTGACGGGCATTGCCGCCACTAAAATTGCCATTTCCGTTTACGCGTCCGGTAGATGCCCTCTGGCCATTGCCTACCCTTCCGCCGAACACGCGCCCATTCCCATTGCTCGAACCGCCGTTATATTGTGGAACGGTTCTTGTCGTAGAGCTTCTCACCTGAGTATTCCGGCGGATGTTGTTGGTCCTTCCGCCGAAGCTGCGATTTGCATAATAGCTGTTACCCGTGCGATTATGGCCGCCCCGATAAGACGCATAGTTGTTCGGACGCTCATAATAGTAATAGCCCGGATCGCGATACCTATTATATATATTATATACTACGGTGTTGTTATAATATCCCAGCGGACGGTAGAAATAGCCGGCTCCTGTATAGTAATTATACTGGTAGCTGGAGAGCACATACCGCAAATCGGAGTTACGCCGAGCCCAGTAAGAGCCATAGAAGTCGTTGTAACTGCGCATGTTCAGCAGATAGTCGAGGTTGATTTCGTAGACTGCCGCATACTGGGCAGCGTTCAATCCCATCTCGTAAGCCATCTTGTCTGACAAATAAAGGGCCTGGTTCCGGGCGTCGCTATAGCTTAACAAACCATAGTTGCTATAGTCGTCGTAGTAATAAGAGTCGTCATAAGCCGAAACTCCCGTGCCTACGCTTAAGAACGAACCACATGATGAAAGACTCATCGCCATCATCATAAGCCCCACCATTGTTAACATATTCTTTTTCATAATAGCACTCCTTTAATTGTTATACATCTTGTTTTATACCGCAAAGATAGAAACAAAATCCATACGGCAACGGGGGTTATCCCTAAATTGCAGGTGTTTTTCCCTATTGTTGAGTGTCTTCAGGAAGTCAAGGAGAGGGCTGTCTCAAGACTATACACCGTCTTCCTCAGATTCGTCGGATGGCCCCTCCGAGGATGTGGTGTCCAGCTGAGTGTCCTTGCTGATGGTGATGTTGCCCATGCGACCAACCTTTACCACCAGCGGAATATATTCATCGCTCGACTTGTCGGGCGATCCCACGCTTGCCGCGAAAATCAAGTTATCGCCCTCGGCCTTGTCGAAGACCACGCCGAGAAAGGCTCCGTCTTTCCCGAAAGATCCGCTAATGTATTGCAGGAAATCGCTCTTTGCGAATTCACGCTTCAGGAATTCCGAGCCGTCTTTCCGCAGGATGCGGAGCGTGGTATGATTGTCATAGTATCGTTGTTCCCCATCGTAGACCACAGGCAGCGAGGTGTCGGCACGGAAGTCGAGGTCTACCGTGTACTCTGAACCCACCCATGCCACCTTTGTCTGCTGATGATAGTCGCCCATCTTACGCACAGCAGAGGGCTTCACGGCCTTGGGTTTATGAGTGATAATCTCATTCTCGTTCTTCTTTTTGGCGCACGAGGCGAACAGGAGTGCCGACAGGAGCAACAGGGCAAGGGAAAGTCTACTCTTCATTTTCTGACTGGTTTTTATTCGTTACAAAGGTAATCAAAAATCCCGAAATCACAAAACGGGCGCCCCCGATTTACGGAGACGCCCCAATCAATTTACCTTTATAACCTATTGAAACTTCCAACTATATACGCATTATCCTTATTTCTTCTCACAACCTTCCTTTCCGCAGTTGCCGCAGCACGACTCCCCGGCCTTTCCTTTCTTGTGGTGAAGTGCGTGCGTCATGAACTGCCTGCGGTTTTGCTGATATTGCGCGAATTTCTCGCTGCCGAGGATTTCCTTCAGCTCCTTGTCGTATGCCTCACGCACCTGCTTCCGCTCGGCAATCTTCTTCTGGACCTCTTCCTTGCTCAAGGCGCGTCTCTGGGCGATGGTACCCGCCTTTCCGTCCACCTGAGCCTTCTGGTCGCCACCCTTGTTCATGTGGTGGTGAGGACGCCCATGTCCCCTTCCGCCATTGCGGAAACCACCCGCCATGGGCAGCTTGTCGGCATACTCCTCATTCAGCTTCTTCAGCCTTGCGGCCTGCTTGTCGCTGAGGTCATACACTTTGACCATCCGGTCGGTGCGGCGCTGAATCAGCTCTGCCTTGTCAAACTGCTTTCCTTCTTTCTTGTCTACATCCTGTGCCAATGCTGTGCCTGACAATACGAATATGGCTACGATAGCCAGAATCAGTCTTTTCATATTTCTTTTGTTTTCAATTAATAATATTTTTTCTTAAACACAACTGATTCTTTGACGGAGGAATCTGGCAAAAGTTTAACTGATTAAGATTTTTTCAGGTTTACCGTCATCATTTTGTCGCTTTTTTCTTACCTTTGCCCCTATATTAACTATTTATCAGGAATGAAACAATCAGTTCTATACCTCACCTTATTCATCATGCTGCTATCCTCCTGCTCGGGAAAGAAGGAGGCGTCGGATGCCCCTGCCCTCGACACCATTCCCATGATGGTGATGCAGATACAGCGGTGCTCACGCCTCTATACGGCTGAATACCAACTCCACAAAATCATCACTCACGACGACACGAAGAAGCTGGAGGGCTCGTTCATGAACAAGGACTTCAGCATCGACCTCCCCCTGGGCAAGCGCAAGATAGCCCTCCCGCTGGACGCCACGGTGAAGGCCTACATCGACTTCAGCGGTTTTTCGGAGAAGAACATACGCAAGCGAGGCGGCCGAATAGAGGTGATACTGCCCGACCCGAAAGTGGTGCTCACCAGCACGAAGATAAAGCATGAAGATGTAAAGCAGTATGTGGCACTCACCCGGAGCAACTTCACCGACGAGGAGCTGACAGGCTATGAGCAGCAGGGGCGCGACCAGATCGTGAAGGCCATCCCGCAGCTCGGCATCATCGAGACAGCACGCTCCAGCGCGGCCAGCATCCTCATCCCCATGATGGAGCAAATGGGCTACAAACGGGAGAACATCAAGATTACCTTCCGCAAGGACTTCACGCTCGACGACATCCAGCGGCTCATTGACAAAACAACGATAGAAAATGGAAAAGCAGACCAATAACTTCTGGGATACACTCAAGTGGCTGATCACGCGCATCTCGATTACGGCATGGATGATCATCGCCTCGGCCATCCTCATCGTCATCGCGGTGGTCTTCGCCCTGGCGTGGCTCAACCACGACAACCACTTCTCCTTGAGCACAAACGACAGCATCAACATCACCTCGACGCAGATAAAATCAATAGAAAACATCGGCGAATGGGAGTTCCTTTCCATCAGCGACGAGGAACTGGTGGACACCATTAGCCGCGGATTCTTCGGCGACAGCGAGCTCGTGCGCATCTATTACGGCACGCTGCGGCTGGGCGTGAACCTCCACAAGGTGAAGCCCGGATGGATAACCACCCACAAGGACACCGTCGTGGCGACGCTACCCGCGATAGAACTGCTCGACAACGACTTCATCGACGAGGCCAAGACCCAGTCGTTCTATGAGTCGGGAACCTGGTCGCAGGCCGACCGGAAGGCGCTCTACGAGAAGGCCTACAGGGCCATGAGGCAACGCTGCATGAACCCGAAGAACATCGAGATAGCCGAGAAGAACGCAGCCCTGCAGTTCGACAACCTGCTCCGCTCGATGGGATTTGAGTTTACAAGAATAAAATTTGACAAACCCGAGAAGAAATGAACATCAAGAACCTGATTCTTGCCGGCATCGCCCTGCTATCCGCGGGATGCTCGCAAGCCGGAACGAAAGACGCTCCCGACCCGGACACCTACCAGACCCCGTCAGGGAAGACCGTAAGGATCATCCCCGTCAAGCATGCCAGCATCCGAATACAATATGACGGACTGGAGTTCCAAATCGACCCCGTGGGTAAGCGGCTCAACCCTGAGACCGACTACAGCCAGGGACCCAAGGCCGACTACATCCTCGTTACCCACGAGCACTCCGACCACTTCGACCCAGACGCCATACGCCTGCTCACCAAAGACGCGACACGCCTCGTGCTGAACGAGAACTGCCGGAAACTCTTTGGAGGGGGCACGGCCATGGGCAACGGCGACTCGCTAAGGCTGGCTCCGGGTATCATGCTCTATGCCGTACCGGCCTATAACACCACGCCCGGACACACGCAGTATCACCCCAAAGGGCGCGACAACGGCTTCATCCTCTCCCTCGACGGACTGAGAATCTATATCGCCGGCGACACCGAGGACATCCCCGAGATGGCGGAAATCAAGGACATCGACATCGCGTTCATGCCCTGCAACCAACCGTTCACCATGACGCCCACCCAGCTCAGGAAGGCTGCCGAGATGGTGAAGCCCAAGGTGCTCTATCCCTACCACTTCTCCGAGACTCCCGTCGGGGAAATGGAGAAGGCGCTCGAAGGCCTCGGCATCGACATCCGCATGCGCCCCTTCAAATAGGGAAAACTGCTGACAGCCACGAAATTAGCACTAAACCAGCCTCCGACAGGCAGCTGCCCCGTCTGCCGGAGGTTGCTCCCCGCAATGTTACAAGCGGCGTGTAACACGATTACACGCCGCTTGTAACATGGCAATATGCCGCAACAAGGATTTGTCTTGACGACCTTTCCTCCTCCCGTTTGTCCTCCGCACTACCCGCACAGGCGACAGCCAAGAGCCCAGCTACATCGACAGCAGCTGCTCGTCTTCCACCTCACAATGAGTGAAGCCCATCTCCCGCGCCTTCTCCTGCGGCATCGCATAGTACACCACATCAGCTTCCACGCAGATTTCAGCATTGCTGTTGGCTATCGTGGCATGCATGAAGACGAGGTTACGCCGCTGCTCAGTGATGCGCGCCTTGACGGTGAGCAGTGAGTCGGTCGACTTCACCGGGTGGCGGTAACGCAGGTCCAGACGGCTCGTAACGCCCGTGGTCTGCAACTTTCGCGTAACCACCCATCCACAGGTCTCGTCGATGAGGGTGGAAAGGATGCCTCCATGCAGCGTCTCCACCCATCCCTGATAGTGCTCCGAAGGGTGCCAGAAGGAGATGATGTCGTCGCCGTCCTCGAAAAACTCCATGTGGAGTCCTATTGGATTGCCCGGCGCACAGCCGAAGCAGTCATATCCCTCCTTGCCCGTCCACGGATTCTTGATCTTTCTCATACGCTTGTCGTTTTCTGCAAAAATAGGAAAAAATATCCACATTGGCCACAAACAAGTCGCGTTTTTTCAGCAGCAAGCCCAGCGCAGGCCCCGGCAAGTCCCGATAGGAGTGGCACGGACTGGAAGATTTTTCCATGAAAAGGCGATGTTTTTACAGATTTTATTCGTAATATTGCAGTTGCAGGCTGGTTCTGAAAACCAAAGACGCTACTAACGACAATCTCTAAAATACTATGGACTGGAAAAAACTACAGAACGGATCGGACATCCGGGGCATAGCCCTCGAGGGTGTGGAAGGTGAAAGCGTGAACCTCACGGCAGAGGTGGCAGGTGCCCTCGCCAGGGCTTTCACGGCTTGGCTCATGGGAAGAAACGGACAGACGAGTCAGATAATTGCTGTGGGCTGCGACTCTCGTCTTTCAAGTCCGGCTCTCGTGAAGGCATTCGCCGAGGGAGCGGCGGCCATGGGCTGCAGGGTGCTCGACTTCGGCATGGCGTCTACGCCGGCCATGTTCATGTCGACGATAGACGAGGAACTGCGCGTAGACGGAGCCGTGATGATAACGGCGAGCCACCTGCCGTGGAACCGCAACGGGCTGAAGTTCTTCACGGCTGCCGGTGGTCTCGACAAGGGCGACATCCGGGAGATACTCGAAATGGCACCGCAATTCCTCAATACGACGGGTAGACAGGGAGGCGGCAGCATCGAGCCGACCGACTTCATGCGGAAATATTGCGGATTCCTGACAGACTATATCCGCCGGGGAGCCGGCATCGGTTCCCAGCCACTGAAGGGAATGAGAGTCATCGTAGACGCCGGCAACGGGGCGGGCGGCTTCTTCGCCGACCAGGTGCTCGAGCCTTTGGGAGCCGACACGACGGGGAGCCAGTTTCTCAATCCCGACGGCCGATTTCCCAATCACATACCCAACCCGGAGAACGAGGCGGCCATGGCCTCCGTCAGCAAGGCCGTAACGGACAACCGCGCCGACCTCGGAATCATCTTCGACACCGATGTAGACCGCTCCGCCATCGTCGACCGCAGCGGCTCGCCCATCAACCGCAACGCGCTCATCGCCCTCATCGCGGCCGTCATCCTCCGTGAGCATCCGGGCAGCACCATCGTTACCGACTCGGTAACATCCGACGGCCTCGCTGAGTTCATCGGCCGCCGTCAGGGCAGGCACCATCGTTTCCGCCGCGGATACAAGAATGTCATCAACGAGGCCATTCGCCTGAACGGCATCGGAGAAGAATCGTGGCTCGCCATAGAGACCTCCGGCCACGCCGCCCTGCGCGAGAACCACTTCCTCGACGACGGTGCCTATCTCGTGGCGAAGCTCCTCGTCGAGGCGGCGCGGCTAAGGACCGAGGGCAAGGAACTGCAAGACCTCATCGCCGACCTGCGGCAGCCCTGCGAGAGCAAGGAAATCAGGTTCGGCATCGGCAACGCCGATTTCAAGGGCTACGGGCAGACGGTGCTCGACCACCTGAAGGCCTCCTGCACCACGCAGCCCGGCTGGCAGCTAGTAGAGCCGAACTATGAAGGAGTGCGCATAGCCTGCACCAGCCCCGACGAACAGGGATGGCTGTTGCTGCGCCAGTCGCTCCACGACCCCGTGCTGCCGCTCAACATCGAGTCGGATGTCGACGGAGGCATCGCCCGCATCGAGCAGCGGGTGATGAAGCTCCTCGCCGGATTCAAGGACCTGAAGAGATAAAGGCAGGACCGACGGCCGCCAGCCCTGATGGTCAGGCTATGCTAAACAGGGGTTTTGCTCGTGAATTGATACCGCAGCCGCTCGCTATTCTTGATGGTTTCCATGGTGAGGTCGTTTTCTTTCCTCGCCACGATTTCAAAGACATAGCTGCTGCCATGGGCAGGCTTCATCTCGATTCGACCGCCAAAGCGTGAGTCGTCAGGAATGAGAGTGCAGCTTCCCTCTTCCACCACCTCGGGCTCTTTCTGCCCGTTTCGGTCGGTGAAGGTAAAGGTGTACTTGCCTTTCCGGAGGTCAAGCGACATTTCCCCCCAGTAGTAATTGGCGCGGTCGCTGCCAACTGTAGCGCCATCATACACCTTGATGTTCAGCAAGGCCCAGGACGATCCGTTGAAGATGAGCTCTGCCGTGGCCTTTTCGTTGCCGGCAGGCTCTTCCTCGTCGGTCTTGCCGCACGACGCTACGGTCAGCGACGCAAGGACAAGGATCAGGAATGAAAACAGTTTTGAGTTTCGCATCATCTACTATTATTTTATCCTTCTAAGGTTGATTACTTTTACATGATTCCCCTGTTTGTCAGTCTCCGTGGAAACAAGCCGGCATGCGTGCTTCGTCAGCACCGCCACGAAATAGGAATCACGCTCGGTCTGTCCGCTGTCGTTCTCGTATTCAATGTATAGTTCCTTCTGACTGGCAAGGCTGGAGCCATAGAGCCAGCGGAACGGAATGGTGGTGTCGCCTGCGGCAATATCATGCACGAAGATGGTTCCCGTAAATGTGCCTTGCACATATTCCCTGGCCTGGAACTCATATTCCACGCTCCCTTCTGCCACTTCATCTGCATCATACACCTTCTCCCACTTGCCGTCCAGCATGTGGATGTCTATTTCTTCGTCATCACTGCAGCCGGTCAGGAGGCCGGCAAAGAGGCATGCCATCATGGCAAATAATACTCTTGTTTTCATCATTGGTTTGGATTTTAACTATTTGTGATATTGATTCTTTCCTTTGTCTCAAGACGAGATTCACGGAGACTGGCGGGAGCCTCGCCCCTTACTCCTGACTTCCCCGAGCCTCGTCAAACCCGGCGAACAGCAAGGCCGACAAGCCCTCTATTGCCTTCTGAATGCGACCAACGCCCTCCGCCGTATTCAGGTCGATACCGCTGAACGGCGCCCGGTCCTTATGCAGGACCAGATAATAGATGCCTCCGACCAGCAGCGCGGAAACGGCCACGAGATCCAGCCCTTTGTCCTGAAGGCTCTTCTCGTTGTTCCGGGCAAGGGGAAGCGTGAAGAATTCCCGCAACATCGCCGTGCGCCGCGTCGTGTCATTGTCCGTACTGATTTCCCAGCGCAGCAGTTCCGACATGACGGGATTCTGCAACAGGGAGCCCAGCAGGCCCTTGAGTATCGAGGAATAACCGGCCTCGCCCAGCTCCGTAGCCTGCCCTACGCTCACGATGTCATGAAACCAATAGTCGTAGTCGCGGACGAATTCATCATGGAACTCCTCCAGATTGTGGTATCGGTTATAGAAGACAGACGGCTCTATCCTGGCCCTCGCCATGATGTTCGTTACCAGTGCGTTCGAGAAGCCGTGCTGCTTGATTTCCTCGACCGCGGCATTCTTGATGTCCTGCTCTACCTCCGCCTTGGTACGCCTGACGCGCGTTTTGGCTGTATCTGCCTCTGTCATATCATATATACAATATCGATTGTTTATTTAACTGCAAATATAGGCAGATTTATAGATATGAAAGACAAACAGAACGAATTGTTATGATAATTTAACCAATATGTATTATATAAAACAAAAGACCCTTGGATATTGGCTGCCTGAAGGTACAGAACCGGCTCATTCAGGAGTTCCGAAAGGCAAGAAACCTCCCTTTCGGGAAGGGCTGGAAAAGGGGACTAAAGTAAAAGGCCGCTGGAAGGAAAGCTTTTAGCCACCTTTTACTCTCCTTTTAGCCGTTAAAAGGAAAGCTTTTAACCGCCTTTTACCTGGCCGCCTCCTGCGACCCTTCCCTATCCCCCTCCCGTAGAGGCGGAAACGGCATCACTTCTTGCTTGCCCGGGGAGGCTGCCCGGGGGATAAAAAGGCGGCTTGCAGGCGGGCGGACTGCGTTCAGGGAAGCGGCTTGTCCATGATTTCCGAGAGGCTGGAAATAACCCTGTCGGGGATGCTTTCATCGCAGGTCTCTGCCGTCCAGCCCTCTCCCTTCAGCCAGAAGGCGTGGCACCCCGACTCCTTCGCCGGCAGGATGTCGTTGCGGAAACTGTCGCCCACCACCACGACCTCGTCTGCCCGGAGCCCCAAGACATCTACTCCCAACTGGAATATGCGGGGGTCGGGCTTGCGGATGCCCACCGCCGCCGACTCTATCACCTCCCGGAAGATGGCGTCGAGACCGAATTCCACAAGGACGCGGTGGAGGTTTCCATAGAAATTACTCACCAGTACGAGGGGATATTCACGCCCGAGAGCCTCCAGCAGGGCACGGTTTTTCCGGGTCGTAGACTTCACCTTATTATATAGGTCGGCCAGAACGGCGGCATGCTTCTCCGCCACTTCCGCCTCCGAAACCTGCCACCGACCGCCCTCCACAAGTCGGCTCATCTCCAGGCGAAGCTTCAGGTCGAGCGTCTGGCGGAAGGTGTCGTCGGGGCCGACGAGGTCATCCGCGTCCATGGCACGCTCTCCATAGACATACGCCTCGCGGAAATCAGCCTCGCTCACGGCCACCCCCGCCCGCTCGAAGGCATGCCAGATCATCCGCCCCCAGTGGTAGCCGTCGGTGTCGAGTGTGCCCCCATAGTCGAAGATAAAGCCCTGCGTCATCCCATTTCCTCCGTCATTCTCCGGCACAAAGCCTCGTGCCGGCGGTGCATATACAGGTAGAGGATGCCCAGCACCACGATCTCAATCACGAAATAGAGCCACGGCAAATCGAGCAGGCAGGCGGCGTAGAGGCAGATGGCACGGAGGTTGAACGATAGCAGATTGGTGTATTTCATCAATGGGCGACTGCCATTCAGGAACTTCTCTCTCAATTCCTGGGGCATCGCCTCCACCTCGCCGTAGGTAGACTTGAAGCGGGCATAAAAACGCTGAAAGGCCGGCGTGCGGGCTTCCTGACTTCGGCAATAGTTCGCATAGCTGTAATAGAAGGCCCTATCAAGCCACTTCCCCTTGGGCAGCGACTCATAGACGGCGTGCTGGCGTGTAGATTCGTCCAGCTCGCTACCCGACTTTCCAAGGAGGAAATATAGGTGAATCTGGCGGTAATAGTCGCTAAGGGAGGCCTGGCGGGAATGGCAGACAAGCCCTGCAACGGCGGCGAGCAGCCATATCCATACGCCCCAGCGCACCTCGGTGCCGGGGATAAACCGGGGCATCAGCCTCAGGCAGAGGGCTAAATAGATGCAGAAAAACCACACATCGCCCGAGAAACCGTCGAGCACACGACCCAGGAGGCTCTTCTTCCCCGACAGGCGAGCCATCTGCCCGTCGGTGGAATCACAGAAATTGGCCAGCATCAGGAACGCCACTCCCAGCAGGTTATGCGGCAAATCGGTGAAATAGAACATGTAGCCGGCGGCCATCCCGAGAAAGATTGATAAGATAGTGATGACATTGGGATGGATGCCAAGGCGGTTCCATAGGAGCGCAAAGACCAATCCTATGGGTCGCGTGAAATGAATGTCGAGCCACTCCTCGGTGTCCCTCGACTTCAGCGAAGCCCTTAATAATTCCTTGAAACTGTTCATTCGCCTGTCAGTTTAGCGATTGCGGCGGCCGCTTCCTCCCTGCACGGGGCAAAGCTGGGCCAGTCGTTGAAGTCGATGATGAAATGCTGTCCATGCTCATCCACGATGGCATCGCCGCCATAGACCTGGATTCCCGTGAGGCGCGCCACCCTCTCCGCGTCCGCCCGCAGCGCCTCCGCATGGAAAGGATAGTGATGGGGAATGCCGTTCAGGGCCTCGTTGCCGAACTTGGAGGGCTGTCCGTCGCCGGAATAATAGAAGCGGAAGAACGCGTCGCCCACCGCATAGAACTTCACCAGATCGCCCCTGACATGGCTGCTCACCACGCAGTCGGTGATGCCCCGGAGGGCAAACTGCCGCTTCCGAGCCTCCAGTGCGCGGCGGTCGGGACAATAGACCACATCGTCTTCGGCCTGCGCCGCGCCGTCTCCGCGCTTCAGCCAATAGCCGTCGGCACCGTCAGGAGGGGGCATGGGAATCCCCTCCGCCCGCATCAGGGCCTCCAGACGGCTGCGTCGGCAACGCTCCACAGCATAGCCGCTGTTGATGACCCGGCAACCTCCGGTCTCCGCCTCCTTCAGCAGTTCGAGGGTGCGGGGCAGCCTGCCCATCGACAGGATGGCGTCAAAGCCTTCTATGTCGCTCAGCTTACCCTCCTCCATAAGCACCACTTTGCCCCCTAACCGACGGATCGCCGACTCCATGATTGCCCTGTCCTTATCCACCGAATTCGGTGAGAAGCAGACATTACGCAAGACAGCAAGCGTCTTCATGGTTGTAAGAATTCTTCAGCTTTCTTTATGTCTGAGGCATGGTCGATGTCCAACACCTTAGAGAAGGGATAGGCCTTGAGCATCAACCCGTAGGCAAGGAGCGCCCTCTGGAAGTTACGCAGGCGGCTTTCGCCCCGTCGGACACAGTCGTGGAGCACGCGAAGAGTGGCTGGGGTGAGCCCGTAAATGCCGGCCGAGACATACCTGCCCTCTGAAAAACTGTCATCATAGAATCCCCATATATCCAGTTCCTTGTCCAATCCTACATAGAGAGGCTTCTCGTCGTCAATGTGGTCAGTAACCCCCATCAACCCGTCGAAACCTTCGGAAACTATCGCCTGGAACTGCTCGAGATAGTGCCCGAACTCCTCTTCAAGGAAGACCGTGTCTACCGTCGTCAACACAAACGGCTCCTGCTCCAGATATTCACTGATTTCATAAAGGCTGTGCATGGAGCTCGGAGTTGACTTTACCACAAACTGTAAAGGAATATCGCACCCGTCCAGCCCGTTCTTCTGTATGTTCCCGAGATGCTCCGACACCTGCGAAGTCCTGTCGTTACAGATTACGACAATCCCATCGGCGTCATGCCGCAGGAAAATCCGCAGCAGCCGGTCGATGAGAGGCTCGCCGCCCACCCTCACAAGAGGCTTCGGCTCCCGAATGCCTTCTTGCGACAATCGGGAGCCTTCGCCAGCGGCTACAATTGCATATTTCATTCTCCTCTACGCCTTTAGTACCTCGCAAAGTTAAACAATTTATGCAAGAAAAGAGAGATTTATAGTTCCTTTTTTTATTTTCCTACGGTTTTACCACCCCTCTGAATTTCTGTATAAGAAGGCGTTCACTTTTCACTTATAGACTATTTGCTTAAGAAATCAGGAGTGCGATAACTCAAACCTACATTCTCCAAATGCTTCAGATGAACTGGCAATCTATTCACGAAACTACTCCAATCAGCAACTTGACTCCATGAGAGTTCAGAAAAAGCCTGCAAAGAGGGGAACAAATGCTCTCCCATCTTCGTCTCATTTGGGATTGTCTCTGTCCATACACATGTCTGATACCCTTTAATATTTTGTCTTACAACACCCCTAAAATTCGGCAAGAAATCAAAATTATATAGTTCTTTTAAGAGTTCATCAGAAGGATCCGCACTAAGATAGAAGTGCCCCCACTCCATAAAAACTACAGACAAGCCCCGTTGGGTCATTTCCCCAACTTGATCAGCCTTCCAGTCTCTCCAGAAGGTATATAATAACTGCTGCGGATTTTCTGCATGAAAAGCATCATCCCATGCCATCGGCTTCTTACCTTTGCTGCGAACAAATTCTGCCATCTCATGTACAAAATAATTTTGCAGACCATCCATGTCGCCGAGATTCTGAGTTTGAATGAGTTCTTTGCAATCTTTACAAGCCTTCCAAGCGGTCTTCTCTACCTCATCTGCACCCAAATGGAAGTATTCACTGGGGAACAAGTCTGCCACTTCAGAAATGATATCCTTCAACATGTCATAATTCTGGGTCTTACCTGCACATATCGGATTGGAAAATTCTTCGCCCCAACCAGTTCCACCTGTACAAGACAACTGAGGAAATGCCTTAATTGCCGAAGAGAAATGACCGGGCATATCTATCTCAGGAATGACATCTAACCCCCTTTCAGTAGCATACTTTATGAAATCTTTCAACTGATTCTGCGTATAGTATCCACCATATTCATCACCATTTCTAACAAAGCGCTCATCTATCGCAAATGAAGGATCTGTTTTTGCCTTTTTAAGGCATTCCATGTCATATTTGTCAAAATGCCTCCAACCGCCTACAGTTGTGAGAGCCGGATATTTTTTGATTTCTATGCGCCAGCCTTGATCATCTGTTAAATGCATCTGTAATCGATTGATTTTATAAAGAGATAGCTGATCTACTAACTTCTTCAGAAACTCCATACTGAACATATGACGAGCCACATCTATATGGAATCCACGCCATTCTGTTTTAGGATTGTCTAAAATAGTCAGCTGAGGGATATTTACTCCTGCTGTCGTTTTCATCCCCTGCAATATGATTTGACGCAATGTCTGCACCCCCCATAGTAAACCTTGGGAAGTTGCGTATGACAGATATATACCTTCTTCATTTATAGAAAGCTTATATCCCTCAGGCGTAATTGTATTATCCTCTATAGCCTGAATAAAAGCCTGACCATTCTCAACCGTTGATATTTTACCTGAACTGCCGAGCATTTCTTCTAAAGTTTCCTTTAGCAGTGAAGAAGGAATCTCTGCTATACTATTTGAAATACTGACATTCTCTGGCAAGATGATATCCGAAGATCCATAAACGACCGAGACTGGCTGTGGAATGATAGATACATGAGATGCATAAGTAGCAGAACCAACACCAGCATCATTATCTGAACAAGCATAAAGTATTGTCAATTGCAAGACTGCCACTACTGGCAATAACAATAATCTGCGATTCTTTTTACCAACAAATTTCATATCATAAATTTTTAAATGTTTTTAATTGTCGTAACCGTGCTCTGCCTACCCAAATAGAAAGTCCTGGCCTTGATTACCTTTGCATCACACACTACAGGTTTTTCCCATAAGGCTGAACTTTGAACAGGTTCCGTTCCGTCTGTTGTATATCTAACTTCTACCCCTTTCAAAGGAGTATTTGCATACAACATCCCCTCCCTTAACATCAATCCAGGATTGGGAATACGGAAAGTCAAGTTCGACAGTTCCAAATACGGCAGCTCCTTTAAGGCAATCTTTTTATAGAAAAGAGACAAATCCTTGTAATAGGCTTGATGCTCTTCTTCCCCATGAAGTCTTTCCCAAACAGTATGAGCGTTCCAGCCTCTTTCTACCAATCCCAACATTTTGGGGAAGATATAAGCCAAAACATCATCAAAAGAACGAATCGTTTCACTAAAGAGCTGTGCTTGCACACCTTTGATATTTTTTTCACACTCTGGTCTCAACTTCACTTTACCCGTTTCAACAGAATCAAGATTAAGGGGATTCTCCTTCACATCAGTACGCGAAGATCGATAGATAGAGAAAGGAAGTGCCGAAAAGGATTTCGCCTCACTAACTGTTCCTGCCCAGCATAGCCCTTTTTCATCAAAGTTAGCAGTATACATCAAATCTACATAGAAATTATTCACATTACAGAGAATGACATCATATCCCTTATTTGCGACAGTATAAGGTACGATATCTCCACCCCATTCTGGGACTGTATTCCAACAATAGACACTACTGACATTAGGCAACAACTTCGCATCTGTAGACATTGTATTATGCAAGCCAACTTCTTGCCATCCAGAGAATTTTATTCCTAAGTTGTTAGCTGTTTCAGCCATACGAACATAAAAAAATTCAAAGAGATCGTGCTGGGCCTTCAGATTATTTCCTTGCATCAATGCAAGGCAAAGGGGAGAACCCATCCACGCACCCTCAGGAACCTCATCGCCTCCTAAATGGATTTCGTCCAATGAAAGTCCCGCATCTCTATACATTTTCTGAATTTCAGAAATCACCTTCTTCATGAACCGATAGGTAGATGGCATGGACATATTAATAACATTGTCGGTATATGATTGAGCCGAAATATACTGAGACTTGTCAGCAGCCTCATTCAATAAATATTCGGTAGCTTTAGCTGAATCACTCTTGATATACTTGTTGTATCTAGCTTTCATGGAAACAATAGCTGCACGGGCATGACCTGGCGCCTCTATTTCGGGTATGACCTGAACATGGCGTTGAGCTGCATATTGCAATAAATCTACAAATGCGGGACGAGGGTAATAACCATTACCTGAAGTTGATGCAGTTGGATTGAAGTTGCCATCATAGCAGGGATATAAACATTCTGATTCATCAGGCGTATATCCTCTCCTACCACCAACAGCCGTAAGCTCCTCCAAGCCTGGTATCTCTAATCTCCATCCTTCGTCATCCGTCAGATGCAAGTGAAGTTTATTGATTTTGTATGAAGCCAACACATCGACTATCTTCTTCACATTCTCTAGACTAGTGAAGTTGCGTGCCACATCAAGCATGAAACCGCGATATGCCAAATCTGGATAGTCAGTTATTACCTGATAAGCAAGTCTCTTTTTCGTTTTTTGCGCTTTAAGGAGAGACAGCAAAGTCTGTGTTCCATTGAAAATACCATGAGTCGTGGAACTTTCAATCTTTATTCCCTCCTTATTCACACTCATCCTGTATTTTTCCGGATTATCGGTAAAAGCAGTATCTGCAGAAAGCATTAAAGAGATGACGCATGCAGATTTATCACTTATTTGTATACCATAAAGCCGAGCAAGTTTTTCTTTTAACAGCGTCGCTTCATTTTCCAATTCTGCACCATTTCTCAATATAACACCCTTATCTAACTCTAAGACGCCTTCTTCGCTCAACATCTCTATCATCTTTACAGATGGTATAATGTCTGTCGATCTCAAATCGGGAACCTCCGTCAACAATGCATTGTTGTCATATAGTTGCCTTGCATACTGGTTTAAAGACTCCGCACGCAATTCCGGCTTTACTATCTTCAAGTTTATTGGGAGAGGCTGCCTTTCACTCCCATTGACGCTTGCAACCCAGTATGCACCTTCCGGAACTTGTGAGATACCCAGAGTTGGATTTGTAACTTCGTATCTTACTACCAAGGAATCGCCAGGATGCAAGCCCTTAAACCCCTGGGTAGGTCTAATTCTAAAAAAGTTGGCATTAACAGCTTCTACAACGGCCTGATCAGTTAATATTCTCTTGATACCCTTAGGTAACTGAGAATAGTAAATACACCAATTGCTATCAATATCTGACGATGATACATTCTTGATTACAAATGCATTATGCCTGATCGCACTATCAGTCATCTGACTTTCTGCATGCCATATCAGTTCGATAGGTGCCTGACTCCCACCAATAGAACAAGATTGAATCAGAAACAGTAACAAGAACAATCCGACACTACTAAAAATAAATTTCAATGTTTTCATCTCAATCGCAAAAATCAGTAACTCAAGCGTTCTATATTTAAAGTTTCATGCCCTACTCCCTGTGATGTATCAAAGGTCAGGCGGAAATACCCTGGTATAAAATTAGTATCTGAGGTGATACCATTCGAGTTCGATATTTTAAAGCCATCCGTATCACCACGCAAAGAACCGGCTTGCAGCAACATTCCGTTATCTTTACCCCATGCTAAATCTGAATAAATTTCCACTTCAAAGGAACCCCATTCATGATTATTATTAAGATATACTGTAGTTTGATATTTATGATCATCTACTTTGGCGATATAGGCTAAACGGAAGATATCCTCCAATCCCCATCCACCAGAAGCATAATCCTCATTCCAATTTGGCGATGCCGTAAAACCATGTCCTACCAACCAATATGCAACCGGTGCTATGTCTGTCATATGCGCAACCCACATGTAATTATATTTAGGTGAATAATAAACATCCCATGTACCTGATTGGCCTATGAAAGTTAATGAATTGTCAGAAGAATTGTATTCAAAGAAATCACGATTATACGCATCTTCTAAATTAGCAATTCCCGTAACGACTACATTTGAATTGGCTGTGAGACTCAGGGTCTTTTTATAATAGCCCCCTACCATTTCCATCTCTGCATCGTTAATCGTGAGTTTCTGATAAACCCCAACAGCTCCTAACTTAAATGTATAAGCATTAAAGGTTACTTGTCGGACATTCCAATCTGTATAGTCGAAATTGAAAGTCGCTCCTGTTGGATTGATTAATTCCGTATATCCTGCCGTTTCTGAATAGCCCCAAATGTATTTTGATTGGTTTAAATCGACAGAGGTAGAGATTCTTCCGCTAAATGTTTCTGGGAAATCACCTATTTCTGTAGCGTAGACATAAGGATTGTCTGTCTGCCGTATCATCTCTACCACTTCATCACCATAATGCAAGTAAAGGACCTCTGGCAAATCTGGGCGTACCAATTCCAGCTGTCTTACGATTTCCTGTTCCCCGCCCTCTACATTGATTGCCGTTAATATTAATGTTACGCTCTTGCTCTCTTGATCCGTAGAAAATGGAATGCAGAGACCATGCCGATTTATCTGTACCTGATTCCCTTTCGTCCTGACAGATTCAGAATAAAGCTTCTTACCTTCTGATACCAAAACAACTTCCAGAGTGGACAGTGGAGTTTCTGGATCATCGATATTCACAGAGAAATACAAACTGTCGCCATAAACCATCTGATACTCAGAAGACATCAAGAATCCTGATAGTTGTGGCGTAGAGGCTGGATAGACCATGCGTTTTGTTTCTTCATAACATGAGGATAAAACCAATGTGCCACAACATAATAATATCGATAAAAGATTTTTTATTTTCATCTCAATTTCATTTTGTAAGTTATAATAAAATCAATAACCTTCATTCTGTGTCAAATTAGTATTCTTATCCAATTCTCCTTGTGGTATCGGCCATAAAGCCCTATAATCCTGCAACCCCGGAAACAGTTTGTTTCCATTCTTGTCCTTATGGCCCTTCATTACATCAAGAAGCCGATTATTTCTTACCAAGTCATACCATCTTTGACCTTCCATATAGAGTTCTAACTGCCGTTCGTTCTCTACAGCTAATCTTGCTGCAGACTGAGATATTGTACGATTTAATAAATTACCTGTTAAACCAGCTCGACTTCTTATCTCATTTACGATATCAATCGCCTCTGCAGATTGCCCTAGCTCTACTAATGCTTCAGCCTTCAACAACATGATATCAGCTAAACGCATTAGAATTATATCAGAATTCTTTTCTCTGATTTTATAAGAGAATGGATAGTTATCCGCACTCCAATAAGCATCATATGGTGCTTTCTTCCATTGAATACTTGCTGCATAGCGCTGGTCATTCGGTAGGAACTTTGCAACCAAATCATGTGTGGGTGTGCAATATCTTCTCCATGTAACAGACCCGTCGTCCTCCTTTAACAATGTCCAATATGCCCAATTAGGAGAATCCGCTGTATAATACACTTCAAAAATACTTTCACTCGTGAACTTATTATCAGGATCCCAAAGAGCATTGAAGTCTGACACCAGCCGATAACCTTCTGCCATGACCTTATCACAATATGATACCACCTGCTGATAATTGCGTTCTCCTACATCCTTATAGGTTGCATATACTTTAGCAAGTAATCCATATGCAGCTCCCTTTGTTGCCTGAAATGCTCCTGTATTCTTGGAAGGCAGATGTGAAACCGTTTCCTCATTCAAATCTTTAAAGATCTGGGTATATACATCTTCTACGCTGGCGCGTTGAGGATACATAACGGGATACCACATGTCAAGATTCTCTGCCGTAATGGTTGGTATAATTTGCAAGACCATAGGCAGATCTCCATAAAGCCGAACCATATCAAACAAAGCCCACGCCCGAATGAATTTTGCCTCTGCCATCACATCATTTCGTTCTTGATCTGTAGCTCCGCCTTTCATTAGTCTCAGGTTTTCTATCACATTCGTAGCATTTCCTGCCATTGCCATATACTGAGACCAGACAAGGGCGACCTTGGCATTCGTTGCTGATAATTTCAACATATCAACAGCTTCTTCATTCGTACCATCTCCCCCAACATAGCAGTTGTCTGACTGCACATCATTTATCATGAAATTTTCTTGTTGGAAAATATCATTTTTGAAACTATTATATGCTCCTTGCAATTCTGCTTTTGCATCTGCTATTGTCATATATTTTGAAACTACGGAATCACCTACCGTCGCTTCAGCCGTAAAGTCTGATTGTGGCCGTTCATCCAAGAAGTCTTCACAAGAAACGAATAATACAGATACAAGAAATAAGAGAAATAAATGAAAATATTTTGTTTTCATAATCGTAGACAATTAAAATTCAATGTTCAATCCAAATATTACCGCTTTCGACTGAGGATATGTTCCATAGTCTATACCTAACAGTACTGCATTGCTTCCATAAGCATTCACTTCCGGATCGTACCCAGAGTATTTCGTCAAGGTTAAAAGATTCTGCCCTGTTACATACAATTGCAAACGAGAAAGTCCCCATTTACGAATTTGCTCCTTATCAAACAAATATGCTAATGTTGCTGTCTTTAGGCGTAAATAAGATCCATCCTCGACAAAACGAGACGAGTTGTGGATGTTCTCCACATTTCCTGCACGGGGAATTTCTGTTATCATGCCAGGACGACGCCATCTATCCAATACATTCTTAGATTGATTCCTGAAGTCCATCATACCTTCTGTATCAATGCGAGTTGCATTGTATATGTCATTACCCTGGCTACCTTGTAAGAAAAGAGAAAGGCTAAAGCCCTTATAACTGAAAGTATTAGTGAGACCATAAATGAAATCAGGCTGTGCATTACCAATCACAGTACGATCACCCGGATCCGTAATACCATTAGGATTGAGATCTGCATACTTGATATCCCCCGTTTCCGGGTCTACACCTTCTGATATATAACCAAAGAATGAACCAAGAGACAATCCTTCTCTCAATACAATTACAGGTTCCTTGGTCTCATACATTTCTCCATAATAATATACTTTATTCAATCCAAGTTTAGTCAACTTGTTTTTATTAAAGGAGATATTGAAGTCCGTATTCCATCGGAATTCTCCTTTTAGATTGTCTGAAGAAAAATTAAACTCAAATCCTTTATTAACCATTTCGCCATCATTTCTGGTGATACCGCCAGGAAGATTTACATTATCAGGCAGGCTAACTGTTAACAACAAGTCAGTAGTTTTCTTATAATATGCATCAACAGAGAAGTTCAGCCGCCCATTCCATAAAATTACATCCAAACCGGCATTCCACTGAGCTGTTTTCTCCCATGTCAATTCTTTGTTTGCGGCTGTATTCGCTGTAATTGCCAAGCCGGGATAAAGGTTGGCTGCTGTTGGTGCAACCTTACTCGCACTCATACCTGCTAAGTATGAATAATTACCTATTCCACCTTGATTACCATTCATACCCCATCCTATGCGTAATTTCATATCATCAACAACAGACCTCCAACTTTCCATGAACGGCTCGGAAGACAGACGCCAGCCTGCTGATACAGAAGGAAAGTATCCCCACCTGTGCCCTTTTGCAAACCGCGAAGATCCGTCTGCACGGAAATTCATTGTTAGCAGATACTTACTATCATAATTGTAGGCGATACGCCCAAGAAATGAAGCTAAAGACCATGCCGACGCTCCTGCACCGGTAGCATCTTTATCTATCTGATTAGCTGCCGCAATTGAATGTATTTCCGGGTATGCTTCAGAAAGATCAAAACCCGCCATCCACGAACCTTTATATTGTGCGTGTTGTTGAGTTGCGCCACTCATCAATGACAAGTTATGCTTGCCAAAAGAAGCTTCGTAAGTCAGAATGTTTTCCAATAACCATTCCACATTTCTTGAACTGCTTTCTTCTACTCTGCCTTTTGTAGACCGCCCATCGGATGTAGATACAGGATCCAGATAGTAGTTCCAGCGCTCATTATTCAAATCAAGTCCAAAAGTAGTCTTCCAATTCAAGCCTTTTGCTAAATGAACCGTAACGCCAAATGACCCCTTTACATAATCTGTTCCTGTTTCATTATCTGCGGCATTAGCAGCCAATGGATTCAATATACGAGAGCCATACGCCTGTTCATCATACCAATTTTCATTATCAGGACTCCATTTTTGCATGAATGGTGGGGTGTTGATAACAGACAAGATAGATCCCGATCTCATCGAGCTACTGCTTTCTCTTACCCATCGCCCGTTTGTGTGGGCATAAGAAAAATTGAGAGCAAGGTCTAACCATTTTGTCTGTTTACTATCTATATTTGCACGGAAATTGTATCGTTTGAAATTAGATTTTTCTACGATACCTCCTTGATCAGTATAACCTCCAGATATAAAATATTGTAATCTTTCACTACCATTTTGGAAAGATAATTGATAATTCTGTTCGATTCCGGTCTTAAAGAATAAATCCGTCCAGTCTGTGTAACGATGCTCCGTATCCGGGATCGAGGGTGCGACATTGGATACTTTTTTTAAATCAGCCATCAGGTCTTTATACTCTTCTGTATTCAGGGCATCTAACTTCCGCCCCAATACAGAGAATCCTGCATAGGCACTAAACTTCACCCGCGGTGTTCCCACAGCTCCTCGCTTCGTCGTGATTAACACAACACCATTTGCTGCACGCGCACCATATATTGCAGCAGATGATGCATCCTTAAGAATCTGCATTGTTTCTATATCATTAGGACTAATGTCTGAAATGTTGTCTGTTGGCATCCCATCTACGACATAAAGCGGTTCGTTGGATGCTTGTACTGAGGTTGCTCCCCTTACTCTCACACTAAGTCCTGTACCCGGGGCACCAGACGGTTGCACTACCTGGATGCCCGCAGCCTTACCTTGTACCGCCTGTACTACCGACATTAAAGGGCGTTCATCTAAATCCTTCGTGGAAACAACAGATACTGCGGTTGTGATGTCTTTTCTTTTCATAGAACCATATCCGACAACGACAACCTCCTCTAGTAAAGTGTCATCTTCTGTCAAGACAATATTATATGTTTCTGCATTTCCGACACGAAGAGTCTTACCCTGAAAGCCAACATACGAATATCTAATCAATGACCCTGATGGTGCATCTATCTGGTATTGACCATTTACATCAGAGATCGTTCCGCTGTTTGTCCCATCTATACTGATACTGACACCTATGAGGGGATCACCCTTAGGGTCTGTTATTATTCCTTTAATCAACTTTTTTTGCTTAACAGGGGCTGCGATCTCCTTTCTGCTCTTTTGTGTTAGTATGATTTGTTTACCCGATTCAATGCGATAAGAGATCTCTGTATCCACTAATAAGTGATTCAGAACTTTTTCTATATTCTCATTGCTTACAGACAATGTTGTTTTTTGATTAAGCCCGGCGAGTTTGTCACTATAAAAGATACTATAGCCGGTTTCTCGCTCTATCTGCCGTAGAACTTGCTGTATAGTTTTGTTCTGCACCTTGATTGTGATTTGGGCATCTGCCAGAAAGACAACCAACAACATACAGCAAAGGGCTATACTTTTTTTTATCCAATTAGAATGATGATTCTTCATATAACAAAGGTTGATTAGATATTATTAGTCAGTAGGTTCTATCATAAAATAAAAATCATAACACATGATACAATGATATTAAGCTTTCAGTTAAGGAGGACTAGAGTGATGATTCATAGGCGTATATTTTGTTTGAAATTATTAATTATCATTTATGACTTAGATAAACTGTATCTTTCCGGAATTCATATTTTACCGGATAGGTAAAGCTTATAAGGTGAAATACATTTTCCAAACTATTATTCTTTATCGTACCAGAAAAGGTTACATCTTCCAAATCTTTTGAGACGAAAACCACCTTGATATCATACATTCTTTCTATTGTCTTTGCTATCTCGGACAATGGGGTTGAATCAAAATATAAGATGTTCCTTCTCCAAAAATCAATCTCATGCAAATTTTCAAATTCAGAAACAGAAAACGAATGGCCATTGCGTGTATAAACCAAACTTTGCCTTGGTTCAAGAGTTACACCTGAATGTCGATCTGACACACGCACGCTCCCTTCTATCAATGATGTCGTAATGACGGAATCCGCATGATAATTTTTCACATTGAATACCGTTCCTAAAGCTTCGACACTCACTTCATTACATTCCACGATAAAAGGTTTGTCTTTATGCTTCGCAACCTCAAAATAGGCCTCACCGTCTAATTTCACCTTTCGGTCTTGCAGATTGAAACTACCGTCATAACTAAGCTGGGTTGCGGAATTCAGCCACACTTTTGTACCATCCGGCAAGGTGAGCTGGGCCTTCTGCCCTTTCTTGACAAGGGTCTCGATAACATCTCCTTTTCTCGCAACTAATATTTGCTGCATGTGATATGCATACCAACCCAATCCTATACTGACTACAAACAAGATGGCCGCGGCCATCTTATAAAAAGGCAATCTGGCATGAATGTTTTCCACATCCGTTTCCGGCATCTTTCCCTTGATACATTCAAACATGTCTGCTTCAATATTCTCATTGATAGCGTTGGGAGTCTTAATCCATAGCTCATGGCACATTTCATCAAACCCGCCATTTTCATCTGGATGTGATAGCCACTCTTGCAGCTCAGCAGATTCTTTTGGCGTCATCTGCATTCTAAATAGTTTAGCTATTAGTTGGAGATATTTCTGATATGCCATGATTATTCTTTATATTAAATAGTAAGATGAGACCAAAATATACTACAGCGAATGAAAGAAATAATTAAGATTCTAATCTTGAATGGAAGTATTGCAAGGAGCGTTGAATCTGAGTTGCGACGGTTTTGGGTGATATTGACAACTGATCAGCTATTTCTTTATAGCTCAACCCTTCTTTCCAATATAGAGTAAATATGCGCCGTCGAGCTGCAGGCAATTGTTCTGACAGTTCCTTTATATAATCTTCCATAATGGACATATCCACTTCCCGTTCTATGCGATCCGGTTCATCTGCCTCCTCCCCTTTGGTATGGCTCACATATATCTGTTGTTTTAGTTTTTTTTGCACATGATGATATATTACATTGCGTGCTATACGAAAGAGGTAGCCCTCAAAATTCTTATCTATGTCTATCTTCTCCCTATAATTCCATATTTGTAAGAATACATCTTGCGTGATATCCTGAGCCGTCTGCGAATCTTTCGTTATGTTATAGACAAAATTGTGTACCCATCCACTGTATAGATGGTAAATGGTCTCAAAATGGCTTGCCTTACCATTCTTTAACCCTTTCAACACTTTTTTATCTATCATGGTTTTATAGATTCTTATCTATAATTAGATAGTAGTTTTTCTGATGAATGGATGACAGAACACTGAAAAAACAATGTACTATAGAATCAACCAGCAAGTGCAAAAATAGTTTATTATCTTGTAAAACTTATCTTTTGACGCTTCAAAATTGTTTTTTAGTCTTAATTCCCGTTCGGTTTTCTTTCTGAATGTTACAAATACTCTTCCTGCTTCTTTCCGATGGAACAAACTTACAAATGTTCACCTTCCCACTTCATGGGGAGATGAAAATGAAGGAAGATAAGAAACTAAGACTTACAGCCGACAAGTGTAAGGCTCGTTTTACGGAGGCTTACACCTGTCAGACTGTAGAGGAGCAAATCTATGATTACAAGAAAGAAAAGACAGGCAAAGCTATCAAGGTGTTCCAGTTTGCCATTTTTTATTTTCCTACAATGAGATTTTCAACATCAATGTCGCCCGAGCCTTTCAGAAGCTTATCCAAATGGTTCACATTTCCCGAGAGCGTAATGTCTCCCACACCGTAAAGCCGGCAGCTCACGCGGTCGCAATGGTCGTAGTTCACATCGATGTCGCCGACGCCCTTCAACAGGATGTCCGAATGCTGGCACTTCACTTTCTCGACATCGATGTCGCCCGTGCCCCTCATCGTAACATTGAGCACATCGCAGAGCACATTCTCCAGATGGATATCGCCCGCACCCCTGAGACTGACATCAAGCACATCGGTGTCCAGAAGCCCTTCGATATCTACATCTCCTGCTCCCTCCACGGAGACTCCGGTCAGGTCGGGACTGGTGATATAGACATCCACCTGGCCGCGGCCGGAGAAACCCAGCAGCCTACGCGACTGTGTATTGTCTATCTTCAGCACCCCATTTTCTACCTTCAGGGCAATATCTTTCACGGCTCTCTCACGACCCACAATCCTCACCGAGAGGGTGTCTGCCTGCCGATAATGCACGCTCTGATAAGCCCTAAGCTCTATTTTCTCGAACTCTCCGACCTTGTATCTGCGTTGGACGGTGTTCTCCGTGCGATGTTTCAGGCCACTACCGCACGATACGACTACAAGCGATGCAAGGACTATCACCAGAAAGATGGATATTCGTTTCATATTCTTCAGCTTTTATTTGATTTATCTTTTTGACGAGGATGATGCTCAAAAAGTTGCATAACCGTACAAAAAAGGCTGAATATTTTTCCCATTCTGAAAAAACTTCGTAAATTTGTAGCATAATTAGGGAAGGCTATAATGCGCAACAATAATTATAAGGTGGGGCTGGATGTTGGTTCTACGACTGCTAAGATTGTCGTTATCGACGGTCGGGACAAGATTATTTATTCGCGATACGAGCGACACAATGCCCGTGTGGGGCAGCTTGTATCTTCTTACCTCGACGAGATTGTCCATCAGTTTGGCGACTTGGAGGTGAACCTCTGCGTTACCGGCAGCGTCGGCATGTCCACCGCCGAGCAGCTCCAGGCCGAGTTCATACAAGAAGTAGTGGCCGCCACGGTCTTTGCCAAAGCCCGTTATCCGGAAGCCAAGGCACTGATAGACATCGGCGGGGAAGATGCCAAGGTGGTCTTCTTCAACGGTAGGAACACCGAGCTGCGCATGAACGGCAACTGTGCCGGCGGCACGGGAGCCTTCCTCGACCAGATGTCGGTGCTCATGGGAATAGACAACAACACAATGAGCAACCTCGCCATGCAGGCCGAGCGCATCTATCCGATGGCCGCTCGGTGCGGTGTCTTTGCCAAGACCGACATTCAGAATCTCATGGCGCGTAACCTGCCCGAAAGCGACATCGCGGTCTCCATCTTCCACTCCATAGCCGTCCAGACTGTTACTACCCTTTCCCACGGGTGCGACTTCCAGCCGCCCATCCTGCTCTGTGGAGGGCCGCTCACCTTCCTGCCGGCTCTGCGAAAGGCCTTTGCCGACTATCTCAAGCTCGACGAGGGCGACTTCATTGTTATTCCCGAAAGCAACCTCATACCCGCTTTGGGTTGCGCCATCCGCGGAAAGGGCAGCACCGTGAAGCTCTCGGAGCTGCGCAAACGACTGGACACGCAGAAAGAACTGGCATGGCACAGCGATCTCCGCCCGCTCTTCAAAAACGAGATAGAGCACCAGAAGTGGCTCGAGCGCAAGAGCGCCTTTGCCACGGAGATTCATCCGCTACGCAAGGGATCAATGCAAGTAGTGCTCGGAATCGACAGCGGGTCGACCACCACCAAGATTATCGCCCTCGACATGGAGAACTCCGACATTGTATTTTCCTTCTACACCCTCAATCTCGGCAACCCCATCAAAGCCGTAAGGGAAGGACTCGAGCGGCTGCGCAGCGAGGCCGCGATGATGAATTGCGACCTCAAGATTGCCGGAGCCTGCTCCACGGGATACGGCGAGGAGCTCATCAAGGCCGCCTTCAACCTCGACGAGGGCATCATCGAGACCATCGCCCACTACCGAGCCGCGGAGAGCCTGATGCCGGATGTGAGCTTCATCCTTGACATCGGCGGGCAGGACATGAAGGCTATCTTCGTGGAAAACGGCGCCGTGGTGCGCATGGAACTTAACGAGGCATGCTCCTCCGGGTGCGGAACTTTCATACAGACATTCGCCAACAACCTCAACTATAAGGTGCAGGACTTTGCCAAGATAGCCTGTACCGCCCCTGCTCCCTGCGACCTCGGCACCCGCTGTACGGTGTTCATGAACTCGAAGGTAAAGCAGGTATTGCGCGAGGGGGCGACGATAGCCGACATCTCGGCAGGCCTCTCCTACTCCGTGGTGAAGAACTGCCTCTATAAGGTCTTGAAGCTCCGGGGCAACGATTCGCTGGGCGAAAGCATCGTCGTCCAGGGCGGAACCATGCGCAACGACTCCGTGGTGAGGGCCTTCGAGCTACTCACCGGCACGGAGGTAGCCCGCAACAACATGCCTGAGATGATGGGAGCCTACGGCTGTGCGCTGTATCTGAAGGGTAAACTAGACGCCAAGGCCGCCACAGGCGCCCGCACTCTCGACCAGTTGCTGGCAGGAGCGGAGTATGAGACACGCATGCTCCAGTGCCACGGATGTGAGAACCGGTGCTTCGTGTCGATGTATCAGTTCCAGGGCGGACGCAAGTTCTATTCAGGCAACAAGTGCGAGCGTGTGTTCAACAACAAGGGTACCGATGCCGTGAAAGGCGAGAACATCTACGCCTATAAATACCAAAGGCTCTTCCGTGAGCCGGCCGTGAAGCCCCGTGAGGGCAGCCGCCGCATCGGCATTCCCCGTGTGCTGAACATGTATGAGGACTATCCTTTCTGGAGCACGCTGCTCCGCCAGGCCGGCTTCGACACCGTGCTCAGCTCCGAGTCCACCTTCGTCCGATACGAGGGAGCCTTGGGCAGTGTGATGAGCGACAACATCTGCTTCCCCGCAAAGCTCGTGCACTCCCACATCCACGAACTGGAAAGCCTGGGTGTGGAGCGCATCCTGATGCCCTATGTGGTGTATGAGCACAACGAGGACGCACGCACCCTGAACAGCTACAACTGCCCCATCGTGTCGGCCTACTCGGATGTGGTGCGCAGCGCGATGAATCCCAAGGTACCCGTAGACTCCCCCGTCATCAACTTCTCGAACCAGAAGCTGCTCGTAAGGCAGATTGAAAAATATCTCCACGGCCTCGGCGTGAGCCGCAGGAGGGCGCAGGAAGCCTTCCGCGCAGCCCTCGAGGCGCAGCGGTCTTACATCCGCGACATCAAGGCGGAGAACACCGTGATCCTCCGCAAGAGCCGCGAGCAGGGGCAGTTGACCATCCTGCTGGCCGGACGGCCCTATCACACCGACCCCCTCATCCAGCACAAGCTCTCGGAGATGGTGGCGTCGCTGGGCGTGAATGTCATCAGCGACGACATCGTCAGGGGCGACGACTCGGTGGACTCCGGGGAGACTTACCTCGTGAAGCAGTGGGCCTACATGAACCGAATCATCAAGGCCGGGCAGTGGGCGGCAGAGCAGGAAGACGACCTTCACTTCGTCCAGATGACCTCTTTCGGCTGCGGACCCGACGCCTTCATACAAGACGAGATACGCGATATACTGAAGCGGCACGGCAAGCCGTTCACCCTCCTGAAGATAGACGATGTGAGCAACATCGGCTCGCTGAAACTGCGCGTGCGCAGTCTGATCGAGAGTCTGAAGGCCAAGAGCGACGACTACCACCACCGCACGCAGCAACTTGAGACCACACGCGTCTTCCGCCAGGCTGACACGAGACGCAAGATTCTGGCTCCGTACATGACCGCCTATCTCACTCCCCTCCTCTCCCCGCTGCTCGATCTCATGGGATATGATGTGGAAGTGCTGCCCATGAGCGACGACGAGAGCGCACAGCTGGGGCTCACTTATGCGAACAACGAGATCTGCTACCCCGCCACCCTTATCGTGGGCGACATCGTGAAGGCACTCAAGTCGGGGAAATACGACCTCAATAACACAGCCGTAGTCATGACGCAGACAGGCGGACAATGCCGCGCCACCAACTATGCAGGGCTCATCAAGCGAGCCATGATCGCCAACGGATTCAACGAGGTGCCGCTCATCACCTTAGGCGTAGCCACCAACGCAGAGGGCGGAAACGAGCAGGAAGGCTTCTCCGTACCCTGGACGAAGTTTGCCAACATCATCACCACGGCCATCCTTTACGGCGACACCATCTCCAAGATGTATCACGCCACGGTGGTGAGAGAGCGCAAGCCAGGCGTGGCGGCCCTGCTGAGAGACAAGTTCATGCAGGAGGCCGACCCGCTCATCCGCCGCAACGACGCCAGCGGCTTGCTGGCACTCATCGGCAACGCGGCCGCCGAATTCGATGCCGTCTGTGTGGATAAGGAAACCCGGAAGGTGGGCATCGTCGGCGAGATATTCCTCAAGTTCAACCCGTTTTCCCACCAGTTCCTCGCCGACAAGATCATCAGCCGGGGCATCGAGGTGGTGCCGCCGCTGCTATCGCCGTTCTTCCTGCAGGAGTTCGTGAATGTCATTGCCCAGAAACACATGGGGCTCTCGTGCTCGCGAGTACCCGACTTCGTGGTAAAGGGCATCTACGGGCTCATCCTCCGGCGGGAAAAGAAGATTAACCGCATCGCCGCGCGGTTCCGCTATTTCCGCCCGTTCACCAACATCTTCGACGAGGCCAGGGCCGTGAACGGCACCGTGTCGCTCGCCGCCCAGTTCGGTGAGGGATGGCTGCTGCCGGCCGACATCATCAGCCTCGTCCACGACGGAGTGAACAACATCGTGAGCCTGCAGCCCTTCGGCTGCATCGCCAACCATGTGGTGTCGAAGGGCATTGAGAAGCGGTTGCACCGCGACTATCCGCAACTGAACCTCGTGAGCCTCGACTTCGACTCGGGCGTGAGCGCCGTGAATGTTACCAACCGGCTGCTGCTCTTCCTCGACAGCATCGCCGTCTGACCCTTCAGCGGCCATCCGCTGCCAACTCCGAAGCCGCTTCCCGCAAGATTACAAGCTGCGTGTAATCGTGTTACAAGCCGTGTGTAACAGGATTACACACGGCTTGTAACAACAGCGCATGCAACCACCCTAACTCCCGACGGCCGCCAGTCGCCCGGGCGGCAGACACTACAGCCCTTTTGATTTCCCGTTTCCGCAAGAGACGGAAAATATAAATATTTCCTGCCTTAGTTGTCGGTGTCTCAATTATATTTACTAATTTTGTACGCGAAATAAAACCAACAATTGAAAATGGAATTTGAACTCATCGCCAAAACCTTCATGGGCTTGGAGCCCGTTTTGGCTCAAGAGCTTACCCAGCTGGGGGTGAACAATGTGCAGATAGGGCGCCGCGTAGTGTCTTTCACGGGCGACAAGGAAATGATGTATCGTGCTAACTTCCAGTTGCACACGGCCATCCGCATCCTGAAACCCATCAAACACTTCAAGGCCCGCTCGGCAGAAGAAGTATATGAAGAAGTGAGGAAAATCGACTGGAGCCAGTATATCCTCGAGGGAAAGACTTTCTCCGTAGACTCCGTGGTCTACTCCGAGGAATTCCGCAACTCCCGGTTCGTAACCTATAAGGTGAAGGACGCCATCGTAGACCAGTTCCGCGACAATACCGGCAACCGCCCCAACATCTCCATCTCCAATCCCGACATCCGGCTTCACATCCATATCTCCGACGAGGACGCCACTCTTTGCCTTGACTCCAGCGGTGAGTCGCTCCATCGGCGCGGCTATCGACAGGAGAGCGTGGAGGCTCCCCTGAACGAAGTTCTTGCCGCCGGTATGATCCTGATGACGGGGTGGAAGGGCGAAACAGACTTCATCGACCCCATGTGTGGCTCCGGCACCCTGCCCATAGAGGCGGCCCTCATCGCCCGAAACATATCGCCGGGCGTATTCCGTAAGGGCTATGCCTTCGAGAAATGGCCCGACTACGACGCCGAGCTCTTTGACACCATCTACAACGACGACTCCCAGGAGCGTGAGTTCGAGCACCACATCTACGGCTACGACATAGACATGAAGGCCGTGAACCGCGCCCTCAAGAATGTGAGGGCGGCCGGCCTGACGAAAGACATCACCGTAAAGATGCAGGACTTCAAGGACTTCCAGCAGCCCCAGGAGAGGAGCATCATCGTGATGAACCCGCCCTATGGCGAGCGAATCTCCACTCCCAACCTGCTGGAAACCTACAAGATAATCGGCGAAAGACTGAAGCATGCCTTCACGGGCAACGAGGCCTGGATACTCTCCTACCGCGAGGAATGCTTTGACCAGATAGGCCTGAAGCCCTCGATCAAGATTCCTCTTTTCAACGGCAGCCTCGAATGCGAGTTCCGCAGATACCAGCTCTTCGACGGCAAGATGAAGGTGTTTCGCTCGGAAGGCGGCATCGTGAAAACAGAGGAGGAACTCAAGGAAATGGCCGAGAAGCACCGCTTCAAGAAAGAACGCGAGTTCAAGAAACGCCTTGAGGAAAACGAAGAAAACGCAGAAGCCGACATCCGATCGTTTAAGTTCCATTCCCTGGAGCATGACATGGAACGAGAACTGCGCCGTTTCCGCAACCGCAGGGACGAATATGACGACTGGCATGGCGACCGCGGGCAAAGGCGATTCGACCGAGACGACCGCAGGGATGACCGTAGAAACCGAAGATTCGACCGCGGCGAACGGTCTTTTGACCGTAACGAACGGCGGGGCGACAGACCTTTTGACCGCGACAGGCGGCGCGACGACAAGCCTTTCTTCAGCAAGAGAGACCGCCGAGACGGAAATAACTTCGGCCGCAATCACGACAACCGGGGGTTTGGAAACAAGAACAGGAGATACAACGATGATGAAGATTAAGGCTTTCTTGCTCTGCTTAGTCGTAACAATGACAGCCTCAGCACAGAAATCATTCACGCTCGAAGACCTCAACTTCGGCGGAAAGAACTACCGCAACATGGTTCCCCAGACGCAATACCATGCGTGGTGGGGCGACGAACTCGTGCGCCTGGACAAGGAGGAGTGCCGCCTGGTGAACAAGAAGACCGGCCGGGAAACCCTGCTTTTCAATCTGGGCGACATCAACAACAAGGCTGGCTATGTAGTGGTTCCGGGACCCATAACCCTCAACAGCCTCTACGGTGCATCCTTCCCTTATGCCGACAAGCCCCTTGCCCTGCTCGACAACGGCACGGAACGCTTCCTCTTCGACTTCAGGAAGAAGGAAATCGTGTGGCTCCTGAAGAAGCAACAGGAGACCGCGGCGGAATGGAACGCCGCCAGCCGCGCCCTCGCCTATGTGCAGGACAACCAGCTCTTCGTGAACGACGGGCAGGAAGCCCGCCAGCTCACCACCGACGGAAGCCGGGAAATCGTCTACGGGCAAAGCGTTCACCGCGATGAGTTCGGCATCAGCAAGGGCCTCTTCTGGAGCCCCGACGGACAGCGGCTGGCCTTCTACCGCATGGACCAGAGCATGGTGAAAGACTATCCGCAGGTGAACATTTTCACTCGTGAGGCCGACTATGAGCCCGACAAATACCCCATGGCGGGTGAGACATCGCATAAGGTTACCGTGGGCGTCTACGACCTGAAGACGCGCCGGACGCTGTACCTGCAGGCCGGAGACCCCACCGACCGCTACTTCACGAACATCTCGTGGAGCCCCGACGGAGCCACCATCTATATGTTTGAGCTTAACCGCAACCAGAACGACTGCCGCCTCGTGAGTTACAATGCCGCAACCGGAGCCCGCCTGAAGGAACTCTATCGCGAGACCCACGACAAGTATGTGGAGCCCATGCACCCCATCGTGTTCCTGCCGTGGGATGCCTCCCGCTTCCTCATGCAGAGCCAGAAGGACGGCTACAACCACCTCTACCTCTTCGATAAGCAGGGAAAAGAAATCAAGCAGGTTACCAGCGGCAAGTGGGTGGTCGAGAATGTGCTCGGCTTCGACCGGCAGCGCAAGGCCATCATCATCGAGAGCAACGAGCTCAGCCCCGTCCAGAAGAACCTCTTCTCGGTGAATATCGCCACCGGAAAGCGCACCCGCATCGACGAGACGGGCGACGGATGGCACAGCGGGCAGCTGAGTGCCAGCGGGCGATACCTGCGCGACAGCTACTCTTCGCCTACCGTGCCGCACAACATCAGCGTGCTGGAAACAGCTAAGGCAGCCTACACCCGACTGCTCACCGCCGACGATCCGTGGAAAGGCTACAATGTTCCGGAGTATTCCATGGGCACCGTGAAGGCTGCCGACGGCCACACCGACCTCTACTATCGCATGGTGAAACCCGTGGGATTCGACCCCTCGAAGAAGTATCCCACCGTGGTCTATGTCTACGGCGGGCCGCATGCCCACAATGTGGATGCCCGATGGCACTATGCTTCCCGCTCCTGGGAGACCTACATGGCACAGAAGGGATATCTCCTCTTCATCCTCGACAACCGAGGCAGCGAGAACCGCGGGCGGGCCTTCGAGCAAGCCACATTCCGCCACTTAGGAACCGTAGAGGCCGAAGACCAGATGCAGGGAGTGAAGTTCCTGCAGACCCTTCCTTATGTGGACAGCGACCGGATCGGCGTGCACGGATGGAGTTTCGGCGGATACATGACCATCACCCTCATGACCCATTACCCCGAAGTGTTCAAGGTGGGAGTGGCCGGAGGTCCTGTCATCGACTGGAAATACTATGAGGTGATGTACGGCGAACGCTACATGGACACGCCCCAGAGCAATCCCGAGGGCTACGAGCAGGCCTCGCTCCTCCGCCAGGCCAAGAACCTGAAGGGCAAGCTCCAGATCATCATCGGATACAACGACAAGACCTGCGTGCCGCAGCACAGCCTCTCCTTCCTCGCCGAATGCATCAAGGCGGGCACCCAGCCCGACTTCTTCGCCTATCCCGGCGAGCCCCACAACATGCGCGGCCACCAGAGCGTACACCTGCACGAGCGTATCACGCAATACTTTGAAGACTATCTGAAACCCTTGAAAAAATAAACTGTCAAATATGAAAATCCTACTCTTAGGCAACGGCGGGCGCGAGCATGCGCTGGCATGGAAGATCGCCCAAAGCCCGAAATGCGAGAAACTATACATCGCCCCAGGTAACGCCGGCACGGCTTCCGTGGGCGAGAATGTGGCCATCAGCGTAAACGAGTTCGACAAGCTGAAAGACTTCGTGGCGCAAAACCATGTCGACATGGTCGTCGTCGGCCCCGAAGGCCCCCTCGTAAAGGGCATCTACGATGACTTCAAGGCCGACGGGCGCACGGCTGCCGTTCCCGTGATCGGCCCCTCCAGGGAGGGCGCCGTGCTCGAGGGAAGCAAGGATTTCGCCAAGGGATTCATGAAGCGCCACGGCATTCCGACTGCCCGATACGAGACCTTCGACGGCACGACGGTGGACGAAGGTCTCCGATTCCTCGGCACCCTGCAGCCCCCCTATGTGCTCAAAGCCGACGGACTGGCTGCCGGCAAGGGCGTGCTCATCGTACCCACGCTCGAGGAAGCCCGGCAGGAGCTGCGCCTGATGCTGGGCGGCATGTTCGGGAACGCCTCCGCCAAGGTAGTCGTAGAGGAGTTCCTAAGCGGCACGGAGTGCTCGGTGTTCGTGCTTACGGACGGCGAACACTATCAAATACTGCCCGAAGCCAAGGACTACAAGCGTATCGGCGAGCACGACACCGGGCTCAACACCGGCGGAATGGGCAGCGTGAGCCCCGTCCCCTTCGCCACCAAGGAGTGGATGCAGAAGGTGGAAGACCGCATCATACGCCCCACCGTCGACGGTCTCCATGCCGAGGGCATCGACTACAAGGGCTTCATCTTCTTCGGGCTCATCAATGTGAATGGCGACCCGATGGTCATCGAGTATAACTGCCGCATGGGAGACCCTGAGACGGAGAGCGTGATGCTGCGCCTGAAGACCGACCTCGTAGACCTCTTCGAGCATGTGGCACAGGGCACGCTCGACCTCTGTAGCGTGGAATTCGACCCCCGCGCGGCCGTCAGCGTGATGCTCGTGAGCGGCGGATATCCCGAGGCCTACAAAAAGGGCTACCCTATCGAGGGACTCAACGAGGTGGAGGGCAGCATCGTGTTCCATGCCGGCACAGCCTTGAAGGACGGCCGAGTGGTAACCAACGGAGGCCGTGTGCTGGCCGTATCGTCGTATGGCAGCGACAAGGAGGAAGCCCTTCGCAAGAGCTTTGATGAGGCGCGGAAAATCCGGTTTACCGACAAGTATTTCCGCCGCGACATCGGGCAGGACCTGTAAAGGCCATCCCACCTCCGGCAGACAGCCGTTGGAAGAATGACAAAATCGGCGATTTTGTCCCATGATTTCGGCGATTTTGTCCGACAATCTCGCCGATTTTGTCAGGCCGACGGATGCTGGAAGGGAAGTCAGAAGCAACGGAGAGCAAACCCTCCCTTCACTAAACGATAAAACGCTTGCCACGGGGCAAGACACCATAAGATGCAGAAAAGACTACAGAACAAGATTGCCGAGAGCAGGATGGCACTACCGCTGACGCTGGTCTACACGGTCGCCGTAGGCTTGGCGGGCGGAGTGGCGGAACGACGGCTGTGGCTGCCGTTCGGCTGTCTGTTGCTGGGCAGTCTGCTCATGGTACAGCTCAACAATGCCAACGCCCTCATCCGCATCTACAGCCGCATGGTGTCGTGCTCGTTTGCCGTGCTCTCCACGGCGGCTTTTTTCCTCTCTCCCGGCATCGAGGAAAGCGTGGTCTCGCTCTGCGTGATTGCCGCCTACTTCTTCCTCTTCGGCAGCTATCAGGACCGCCGGTCGATGGGACGCATATTCTATGCCTTCCTCTTTATTGGCATTGCCTCCACCGTGTTTGTGCAGATGCTCTTCTTCATTCCCTTTTTATGGATTCTGGCGGCTGTGAACATCCTCTCACTCAGCTGGCGCAACTTCTGGGCCTCGATACTCGGACTGGTGTTCCCCTATTGGTTCGTGGGCGGATTCTATGTCTATACAGGGCAGATGGATGTTTTCTTAAACCACTTTGTGCAACTTGCTGACTTCGAGTGGTTCATGAACTACGGTGTTACAACCTGGGCACAGCTTATCACCTTTGTCTATGTATCCTTGCTCGGACTGACGGGCTCCATACATTTCCTGCGCAACAGCTTCCTCGACAAGATTCGCACCCGCATGCTCTTCGAGTTTTTCATTACGATGGAAGCCCTCACGGCAGCGTTCATGGTCATCGCCCCCGTGTACTATGACTTCCTGCTCTGCATCCTGATCGTCAACACCGCACCGCTCATCGGACACTTCATCGCCCTCACGAAGACCCGGCTTACCAATATTGCGTTCTGCCTCATCTGTGCCTCCGCAGTGGCACTCACGGTCTGCAACCTGCTTGAAATATGGAATATCTTGTTGATATCCTGATTCAGTACGGCTATTGGGGCATGCTTCTCGCGGCCTTTCTGGCCGGCAGCTTCATCCCGTTTTCCAGCGAGGCCGTCATGGTCGGGCTTCTCGCGGCTGGACTGAACCCCACCACTCTCCTCGTCTACGGCAGTATCGGGAATGTGGCAGGCTCGCTCCTCAACTACTTCGTGGGGCGCATGGGTAAGACCGAATGGATAGAGCGGTACCTACATGTAACAGCCAAGAACATGCAGAAAGCCCAGAAATTCCTCGCCGGCCACGGGGCATGGATGGGATTCTTCGCCTTTATCCCTGTCATCGGCAACGCCATCACCATCACTCTCGGACTGATGCGCGCCAACTTCCCCATCACCCTCACCAGCATTGCCGCCGGCAAAATCCTACGCTACCTGTTCCTGCTCGGCGGACTGGCCCTGATATTTTAAATTAATTTTGATTTTCTAATAGTTATTAGGGTGTTATTTCGGTGAAAAACATTAACTTTGCAGAGTATTTCGAAATATGCATAACTAAAATAGAATGAAACAGTACAAATTAGTGGACAATGTACTGGGATGGTTCGCATTTATCGTCGCGGCCGTAGTATATTGTTCTACCATTGAGCCCACGGCATCGTTCTGGGACTGCCCGGAATTCATATCCACCGCTTTCAAGCTTGAGGTCGGCCACCCCCCCGGGGCACCTTTCTTCATGCTCACGGCCAATCTGTTCTCGCAGTTTGTGAGTGATCCCTCGCAAGTAGCCCGCATGGTGAACATCATGAGTGCACTGCTGAGCGCGACAACCATCCTGTTCCTCTTCTGGAGCATCACCCACCTCACACGCAAGCTGATCCTGAAAGACTGGGACTCGCTCACCACGAGCAAGCTCATCACCATCGAGGCATCGGGCCTGGTGGGCGCGCTGATTTACACTTTCAGCGACACCTTCTGGTTCTCCGCCGTCGAGGGTGAGGTCTATGCCTACTCTTCGGCCTTCACGGCCATCGTGTTCTGGCTCATCCTGAAGTGGGAAGACCATGCCGACGAGCCCCACAGCGACCGCTGGCTGGTGCTGATAGCCTATATGACCGGCCTGAGCATCGGCGTCCATCTGCTGAACCTGCTCTGCATTCCGGCCATCGTACTGGTGTTCGTCTACAAGAAATTCCCGAATGTGGAGCTGAAAGGCTCGCTGGTGGCACTGGTGATTTCATTCATCATCGTGGCCGCTGTGCTCTACGGCGTGGTGCCCGGCATCATCACGGTGGGCGGCTGGTTTGAGCTGTTCTTCGTCAACACGCTTGGCATGCCGTTCAATACAGGCGAGATTGTCTATATATTCCTGCTTGTGGCTACCGTTATCTGGGCCATCTACGAGACTTATGTCGACAAGAGCGAGAAACGCGAGAACCTGGCGTTCCTGCTTTCCGTCGCCATGCTCGGCATCCCGTTCTACGGCTATGGATGGAAAGCCTTCATCACGGGCGTAGTGGTGCTCGCCATCCTGTGGTTTGTCTTGAGATACAACCACACGGTCAACAAGCGGCGGGAGCTCCTCGTGTCAGCCCGCATGAAGAATACCATGCTGCTCTGCATGCTGATGCTGATGATTGGATACTCCAGCTATGCGCTCATCGTGATCCGTTCCTCGGCCAATCCCCCGATGGACCAGAACTCACCGGAGGACATCTTTACCCTGGGCAACTACCTTAGCCGCGATCAGTATGGCGACCGCCCGCTGCTCTACGGGCAGGCCTACGGCTCACAGGTAAAGCTCAAGACCGAAGGCAATATGTGCGTTCCCGTCATGGAGAAAGGTGCGCCCATCTACGCACGCAAGGAGAAGAGCAACAAAGACGAGCGCGACTCCTACTTCGTGGTGAATACTAAGGACAAGTATGTGTATGCCCAGAACATGCTCTTCCCCCGCATGTATAGCAGCGCACATGCACAAGCCTACAACGACTGGCTCGGCGGAATAGAAGGCTACGATGTGCCCTACGACCGCTGCGGGGAGCCCATCATGGTGAAAATGCCCACGCAGATGGAGAACATCAAGTTCTTCCTGTCCTACCAGTGCAACTGGATGTACTGGCGATACTTCATGTGGAACTTCGCCGGCCGCCAGAATGATATTCAGGGTTCGGGAGAACTCGAGCACGGAAACTGGATTACCGGAATCCCATTCGTCGACAACGCGCGACTGGGAAACCAAGACCTGCTCCCGCAGGAGCTGAAAGACAACAAGGGTCATAATGTCTACTATTGCCTCCCGCTGCTGCTCGGTCTGATAGGGCTCTTCTGGCAGGCCTTCCGCGGCCGCCGCGGCATCCGTCAGTTCTGGGTGGTATTCTTCCTGTTCTTCATGACTGGCCTTGCCATCGTCGTCTATCTGAACCAGACCCCGATGCAGCCCCGTGAGCGCGACTATGCCTATGCCGGCTCGTTCTATGCCTTCGCCATCTGGTGTGGCATGGGCGTTGCGGCCATCATCGACCAGCTGAAAAAGTGGCTGAAGACAGATAATATCATCACGGCATCTGTCGTAGCCGTGGCCTGCCTGCTCGTGCCCATACAGATGGCATCGCAGAACTGGGACGACCACGACCGCTCCGGCCGCTACACCTGCAGGGATTTCGGACAGAACTATCTGATGAACCTTCAGGACAAAGGCAACCCCATCATCTTCACCAACGGCGACAATGACACCTTCCCGCTGTGGTATAACCAGGATGTAGAGGGTGTGCGCACCGATGCCCGTGTCTGCAACCTGAGCTATCTGCAGACCGACTGGTATATCGACCAAATGAAACGCCCGGCCTACGAGTCGCCCTCCGTGCCCATCTCGTGGCCGCGTCTCGACTATTGCACGGGCACCAACGAGTATGTGGAAGTCGTCCCCTCGGCCAAGCAGCAGATTCTCGACTTCTACAAGGATAATCCCGAGGCCGCCCGGAAGCAGTTCGGCGACGAGCCGTTCGAACTGAAGAATGTGATGAAATACTGGGTGCGGTCCAAGAAGAGCGACATGCACTGCATCCCGACCGATACGCTCTATGTAACCATCGACAAGGAAGCCGTCAGAAAAAGCGGCATGCTCATGGCCTCTGACACCATCCCCGACAAGATGGTTATCTCGCTGGCAGGCAAGCGCGCGCTGTATAAGGGCGACCTGATGATGCTCGAGATGATTGCCAATTGCAACTGGATCCGTCCGCTCTATGTGGCTATCACCGTGGGGAGCGAGAACTTCATGAACCTCGGCGACAACTTCATACAGGAAGGACTGGTCAATCGCATCACCCCATTCCTGACTAACAAGACCGGAGCCAAGCGCTTCGACACGGCAAAAGCCTACGATAATGTGATGAACCGGTTCAAGTGGGGTGGCCTGGACGCTGGAAAGAACATCTACCTCGACGAAACCGTGCGCCGCATGTGCTATACCCACCGCCAGCTAATGGCAGACCTTGCTGTGAACCTCATCCGGGAGAAACATCCTGAAAAGGCCCGAAAAGTGCTGGAAAAGGCCGAGAAGGTGCTGCCTCAGAGCCTCGTCCCGATGAAATATATCGGAGGCGGAGCCGACCTTGCCCGTGCCTACGCCCTCATAGGCGAGAAGGAAAAAGCCAAGAAGGCCATACAGGCAATGTGGAACGACGCTACCCAGTACATGCGTTTCTACCTGAGCCTGTCGGGCAACAACTTCAGTCTCTCCCAGCAGGACTGCATGACCCAGATGTATATCATGCAACAACTGAACGAAATCACGACAATGGTGGACAAGAATCTTGCTAAGCGACAGCTTGATGAAATGAGCCGTTACTATGCCTCCTATCGCACGAAAGGTGGCATAGACCCTCAGACCGAGGCGGGCGGGCAGATTCAATTTGAAAAATAAGATACCATAGCCCATGTTCATAGAGCAACCCTCGTTCTGGCTACGATGGCTCTATCCGGCAGCCACATGGCGGATGGACAAGAATGACCATTCGGTATATCTCACCTTCGACGACGGTCCGATACCGGAGTCTACGCCGTTCATCCTCCAGACGCTGAGGGAGTTCAATGCCAAGGCCACCTTCTTCATGGTGGGCGAGAATGTGCTCCGCCACCACGACCTCTACAATCAGATCGTGGCGGAAGGCCATCAGGTGGGCAACCACACCTTCAACCACCTCGGGTCGCTGAAGCATATGCCCATCACTTATGCGGCCAATGTCTATAAGGCCAACGAGATTATTCACGCCCATTTGTTCCGCCCGCCACATGGATGGATGAAACGGTCGGTCTATTGGTGGATGAACCGCCATTATCGCATCATCATGTGGGATCTCGTAACGCGCGATTATTCCAAGTGGATGACCGCCGACGATGTGCTCGACAATGTGAAGAAGTATGCCCGCAACGGCTCCATCATCACCTTCCACGACTCACTGAAGAGCATCAACAAGTTACACTATGCGCTACCGCAGGCTCTGAAGTGGCTCCGGGAGCAGGGTTATGAATTCAAGACTTTCGACTGATTATACCAAGGCCGGGGACAAGCACCCCGGCTTTTCCATCTCTAAAGCATCCCAACAGACCATGACCACCGCAGAACGAAAGAAACGACTGGGCGAAAGCCGCCTCTACCAAGGCATGCAGAAGATTTCCGCCTGGCTCGACCGTTACTACCTCGACGCCATCGCGGGACTGGTGCCCGGCGGTATCGGCGATGTGGCTACGGCGTTGTTTTCGCTCGTCCATGTCTACTTCGCCTTGTTCCGACTGCGCTCCGTGCCCCTCACTCTCGCCATCTTGAACAACGCACTCCGCGATGTCCTGTTCGGACTCATCCCCTTCTATGTGGGCGATGTGCTCGACTTCTTCCATCGCGCCAACTCCAGGAACATGGCCCTTATCAACGGATTCCTCAACAATGACGAGACCGTTATCCGCAACATCAACCGAAAGGCCCTCCAGAGCCTCGCCATGATTGTTGTCTTCGTGCTCGCCATCTTCGCCATGCTGTATGTCCTGATGAAGATAGCCTCCGCGCTGGGCACCGTCATCTTCAGCTGAGCGAGCACTATATACCTATTTATACTATTTAAACCTACTTTTCCCCGGAATTCTTTCTTGTTTCGAAGAAATATGTTATATTTGCATGAAATTCTACTAATTAATTAATTTACTATGAAAGTTCATGAATATCAGGCAAAAGGTTTCTTTACCCAGTATGGGTTACCGGTCGACAGGAGCATTCTCTGCCATTCCGTCGACGAGGCCGTGGAAGCTTACCGCAAGCTCGGGCTCGAGAAGGTAGTCGTAAAAGCACAGGTTCACACGGGAGGCCGCGGCAAGGCCGGAGGCGTAAAGCTCGCAGCTTCGGAAGACGAGGTGCGCCTGCACGCCGGCAACATCCTCGGGATGAACATCAAGGGGTTCACGGTAGACCGCGTGCTCATCGGCGAGGCCGTGGACATCGCCGCAGAATACTATGTGAGCATCCTCGTAGACCGCCGCACGAAGTCGCCCATCCTCATGCTCAGCCGCGAGGGTGGCATGGAGATAGAAAAGGTGGCCAAGGAGACTCCTGAGAAGATTATCAAGATTGCCATTGACCCGCTCGTGGGACTGCCCATCTATAAAGCCCGTGAGGCCGCCTTCGCCCTGTTCGACGACATGGCACAGGTGAAGCAGGCCATACCGCTCTTCCAGAACCTCTACCGCCTCTTCGTGGAGAAGGACGCCTCGCTGGCCGAGATCAATCCGCTCGTATACCTCAAGGACGGCCAGCTGAAGGCCATCGACGCCAAGATGACCTTCGACAACAACGCCCTCTTCCGCCATCCCGATGTGGCCGAGCTCAACGAGCCCACCGAAGAGGAGAAGAAGGAGCTCTATGCCAAGGAGAAGGGATTCAGCTATGTGAACCTCGGAGGCAACATCGGCTGCATGGTCAACGGCGCCGGACTGGCCATGGCCACCATGGACATGATCAAACTCTACGGCGGCGAACCCGCTAACTTCCTCGACATCGGCGGAAGTTCCAACCCCCAGAAAATCGTAGAAGCCATGAAGTTGCTCTTGAGCGACCGGCATGTGAAGGTGGTACTCATCAACATCTTCGGCGGCATCACCCGCTGCGACGATGTGGCCAAGGGGCTCATCGAGGCTTTCAAGGAGATTGATACCGAGGTGCCCATCGTCATCCGACTCACCGGCACCAACGAGACCGAGGGCCGTGCGCTCTTGCAGGGCACCAAGTTCACCGTGGGCACTACCATGGCCGACGCCGGCCACAAGGCCGTAGAGATAGCCGCAAGGCTTTAGGGGGAGAACATATCAAGAACCGTTTAAAAACCAGAAGAAATGAGTATTTTAGTCAATAAGAACACAAGAGTTATCGTACAGGGTATCACGGGGCGCGACGGCAGTTTCCACGCATCGAAGATGAAGGCCTACGGCACCAACATCGTGGGCGGCACCTCACCGGGAAAAGCCGGGCAGCAGGTAGACGGAATCCCCGTCTTCAATACCGTCAAGGACGCTGTGGCAACCACGGGAGCCAACACTTCCATCATCTTCGTTCCGGCTGCCTTTGCCAAGGACGCTATGCTCGAGGCTGCCGACGGGGGCATCAAGCTCATCGTCTGCATCACCGAGGGCGTGCCCGTGGAGGACGCCGTATACGCTCACCGCTACATCCGCGACAAGGGAGCCAACCTCATCGGACCGAACTGTCCTGGACTGATTACCCCCGATGAATGCCTCGTGGGCATCATGCCTACCAATATCTTCAGGCGTGGGGGCACGGGAGTCATCAGCCGCAGCGGCACGCTCACCTATGAGGTGGTCTACAACCTCACGCAGGCAGGCCTCGGACAGTCTACCGCCGTTGGTGTAGGAGGCGACCCCGTGGTAGGCCTCTACTTCGAAGACCTGCTCAGGATGTTCCAGGATGACCCTGAGACCGACAGCATCGCCCTCATCGGTGAGATTGGCGGCGATGCCGAGGAGCGTGCGGCACAGTTCATCAAGGAACATGTAACAAAGCCCGTCGCCGCCTTTATCTCTGGCCGTCAGGCTCCTCCGGGCAAGCAGATGGGTCATGCCGGTGCCATCATCTCCAGCACATCGGGCTCCGCAGAGGGCAAGGTAACAGCCTTCGAGGCCGTAGGGGTGCCCGTGGCCAAGGAGACCAGCGAGATTCCGGAACTGCTCAAGAAGCAGATGGGAAGGCAGTAAAGGGAGGATGGAGTAAGGAGGATATTCTAAAGGGAATAGAAAATAAGAAGTGGCCTTCCCCATCTCTTACTCAGTCCTCCCTTTACTCCTTTACTCCTTACTCCATACTCCTTTACTCCATAACCAACAAAGACCTATGTCAAAAGAATACACGCAGATTATGAAAGGCGTGGCCATCATCATGATGGTATGGCTACACTTGTTCAACAACATGTCCGCAGCGCAGGACTATACCGACCTTACCATTGCATCCAGACCCCTTGCTTGGCTGATTGCCGGGGCATGCAGTCCAGTGAGCATATTCGTAGCCCTCGGCGGATACGGCTTATACTGCGTGTATCTCAAGGCAAAAGACGCGCACCATGTCTCGCGCATCGTCAAGCTCTATGAGCATTATTGGCTGATTACGGCAGTCTTTGTCGCAGTCGGAATAATAGGGGGGGGTAAGACATATCTGTCTGATTCACAGACAATTATATACAACATAACTGGATTGCGGACCACTTGGAACGGCGAGTGCTGGTTTCTGCTGCCTTACTCCATCCTCTCCCTTTTCTATCCGATTGTTTTCAGAATCGTTGACCGATGCCGTCCATGGCTGGTGGTCGGTACGACATTCATGGGCACCTTCCTCATGATGACTCTGCTTCACTTCTACAGCGGCACGATTTCTCCCAACCCGCTGCTGTCGCTGCCTGTGGTAATCATCGAGTTCCTGTTCTGCTTCTGCTGTGGAGCCCTTGCCAAGCGGCATGAGGTAATAGAGCGGTTCAGGCATTTCCTTCATCGCAGAGGCATTGCCAACGGAGGTCTGCTGCTCGCCCTCTGCGCCCTCGTGCTCATCCGCATCCTGATTCCCCATGCCTCGTGGGAAGGACTCTTCGCCCTTGCCGTGGTGCTGTTGCTCGCCGTCCTGCGGTATCGACCCTGGATAAAGGCCGTACTGGTGTTCCTCGGTGTCCACTCCATGAACATCTGGATGATACACACATGGTTATGCCGCTACCTGTTTCACGACTTCTTCTACAGCTTCAAGTATCCGATACTCATCTTCGCAGCCACGCTGGGAGTCTCCATCGTTGTCTCCCTGATGGTGGATGCGGCTTTCCGTCTCATCGAGAGGCCGAGGCGTGCCGCAGCCTGATGATGCCGGCCGTCCCGCCGACGGGAAGAGGGGAATGAAGTTTTTCCGGCCGTTTTCTTTCCGTCTCTCTGTTTTTTTCATTATCTTTGCCCGCAAACAAACCCGGCGGTGAAGGCTCCGAAGAGCCGCCGCCCATCAAAAGACAAACATAATGAAACATTTCAAGATAGCGTGCTGCCTGCTGCTCTGCCTCGCTGCGACCGGGATGAGCGCCCAGAAGGCCTCCCGCCTCAAGGTGGGACTCGTGCTCGGCGGCGGAGGCGCCAAGGGAGCTGCCGAGGTCGGAGTGCTCAAGTATATCGAGCAGTCGGGCATCCCCATCGACTATATCGCAGGCACCAGCATCGGCTCCATCGTCGGCGGGCTCTATGCCTGCGGCTACCGCTCGGCCCAGCTCGACTCCATGTTCCGCTCGCAGGAGTGGCTCACCCTGCTGGGCGACCGCCAGGAAGGCCTGAAGGGCGAGGTGCTGAAGAAGGTGGACGGCGTTACCTATATCTTCGGATTCCCCGTTGGGCGCAAGAACTCCAAGCTCGCCGACCCCTCCTGGGGAGCCATCCGGGGCGACCACATCATCCAGCTGCTCGACTCCATGAGCGGGCGGCGCGACTCCATCTCGTTCGACGCCCTCCCCATCCCGTTCCGCTGCGTCGCCACCGACTATGAGAATCACCGCGAAGTAGTGCTCTCCAGCGGATGGCTCGCCCGTGCCATGCGTGCCAGCATGGCCATTCCCGGAGCCTTCAAGCCCGTGGACATCGGCGGGGTGGAACTCCTCGACGGCGGGCTCCTCAACAACCTCCCCGTTGACATCGTGCGCGCCATGGGGGCAGATGTGGTCATCGCCGTAGACCTCACGCAGAACAAGCACGAGGGCGAGAAGCCAAGACAGATGCCGAAAATACTCGAAAATGCCAAGGGCGACATCGCCTTCCTCGCCAAATGGGCGCTCTACCGCCCCGACCTCGTCAAATACGAGCGAAACCGCAGCGATGCCGATGTGTACATCAATCCGAAGCTCGACGGCTACGGTCCCGCCAGCTTCACGCCCGCGGCCATCAGCGAGATGATCGAGATAGGCCGCCGGAGCGGCAAGAAGGCCCTGTCCGACCTGCAGGAACTCAAGCTGCGTGTGTACAGGGGCTGGTGACCAGTCTCCTCCAAAGCGAAGACGGAGCCAACAATGAAAAAGCATCATGAATATATGAACAAGTTCTTGAGATTCATCCTTGTATTCCTACTGCTGTACCTGGCCGGCTCCCTGTGCCTCGACAGGTTTGTCTTTCCTAAAGACATCATCGGCACCTATTATGAAGTGCCCCTTCCCAACCACCATCAGCTGGAAGCATTCGATGTGAAATACGGATGCATCGTCGACGCGGAAATCGACGAGACAATGGTGGACGAGATAGACTCCCTGCAGATAATCGGCAACAATGTAATCGGCTCCATCCCCAAATATACTGAAAGCGGAAGAAAAGGAGTAAACTTCTTCGTCTACGATACCACAACCGACAAGACCGCTCTCTATGAAACCTTGGAGCAACTGCGCAAAGCCGAGGCCATCCCGGAGATTTCATTCACTACTGCAATAGATTATTACTGGAAACATCGCCGACCGGCCGACATCCTCCTCGTCCTTGCCTGCGTCATGGTTTCCCTCGCATATTCCTCTTTCAGGAATCACAAATAGACACCTATAGGCTTTCATTCCACGATTATGAACATAGAAGAATTGAGAAGTTTCTGCCTGTCGCTGTCTGAAGATGTCGTGGAGAAATTCCCCTTTCAGCAGTTCAAGGCAGCGCGAGATGTCCTTGCTTTCTATACCGGCGGGCACATCTTCTGCTATTTCGACATCAACGATCTGCACCATGTTACCGTGAAGTGCCGCAAAGAAGAAGTGCCCGCATTACTGGAACAGTACGATTGTCTGGGACATCCCTATAACGGCAATCCTAAATACTGGATAGGCATTGATGCCACGCGGGCAGAGGCAACACTTATCCAGCGGCTTATCACAAATTCCTTCCGCCTTACGGAAAAGAAGAAATGACACTTCATAAAACAACAGGCAATGGAAAGTGTAAAGACTTTCTATCTTATCCATAACCTATTAAGCAAACCCGACCTGCATCAGTCTTAGCATTGTATATATCTTCTTTCTACATCAAACCGCAACCATGGCAAGATTGAACGGCTCGGCGCATATGTTGCTATATATCTTCTTTCTACATCAAACCGCAAC
>NZ_FOOW01000006.1:75004-169431 GCF_900113305.1 Prevotella sp. KH2C16
GTTGCTATATATCTTCTTTCTACATCAAACCGCAACATATATCTCCTATTCTTCTGCATATCAACTGATTAGGCAGGATTCTTTCAATATGAAGCGGCTGTTTTTGATGCTTCCTTCTGCAAATATACTAAAAAAATTCGAGCTGCATCGGCTGCGGCTCTTTTTTTGCTTTAATTTCGCCCCATATATTTATAATATTTGAGTATTGCTTGTCTGTTATTGTTAAAATACTCACCATGCCGCGTGAAGGAGTAAGCGATTTCACTCTTTTTATGTGCACATGCGCACTCTCTAAAGAACCGCAATAGCGTATATAGACACTAAACTGATGCATGACAAAGCCGTCTTTCTCCAATTCCTTACGGAATTTGGCCGATATATGCTTGTCTTTTTTAGTTACCGTCGGTAAATCGAACATGACAAACAACCACATAATATGATAACTATTCAACCGGTCTTCACTCATTTCAACGCAGGAAGGCTTAAACTTTTTTGTTCTTTCGCCAAACATTTAGCCAGTGATGCCATCGTCATCGACAGGCCGATGTCAAGAGGTCGCATAGTTTTAGGAAACCAAGTGTCGCTATACATTACACGGATAAGCCGTCCCTTGGTCTCTTTATCCAGATTTTCTTTGCCGTCCTTAAGGAGCTGAAATACGATTTCGTCAACAAAAGGCCGATAGGGCTCCATCATGTCGTCGGCCAGCGGGAAGGCATTACTCCTGTTATGGTGGAAGATTCCTAACGCTGGAAAGAGTCCCGAACTCATGATAGCCCTTGCCGTAGCAGCCCGCAACACCGTATATCCATAATTGAGCAAGGCATTGACTCCCGGCAGGTCGCGATTGCGAACAAAGTTCTTCCCAAACAACTCCTGAAAGTAAATTCGTGCTGCGATACCCTCATTGTTATTGGAATCACCAGAGGCCACATTCTTATAATAGGGTTTCAACTGCTCTCCGTTCTTACCATACTTGATCAGCAGGTTGCTTTGATTCCTTATCTTGGCCTCTACAACCTGCTTCCACAAGTTTTTCTTAAGGGGTTCTGTGGCGTTTATCTGATTTTGAAGAACTTCTCCCTGAGTATTGTTGGTGTCTAAATTCTGCAACATGGAGGCGGGCATACCCTTTTCATTGCAAAACACTACCGCTATATTATTATCCGACAGGGCGTTCAGCAACGGCATCGTGATAGATACCAGGGCATTGTCTATCATTACAAAGCCCAGATCTTCAATCGGAATCGTCCGCTTCTCATCAGGAAAGTCCTTCAGTTTGACGACTAACTGCCTGTCCTTCAACGACAGCATGGCGGGATTCTGGAATACAACACTTCGTTTCAACATAGGACATATATTAAATAGGTGTGATTTTCCCAAGCTCTGATATACGGAAATCCTTGCCCTCGACAAGAGCCTTCAATTGAGTATGGAGCATCGTAATTGCCGGCCGATGTTCCTCGCCATTTTTATATGCCCCGTTTTTCGACTTGATTTCTTTCGATGCCCTTGCTTCTTGATGGTATCGCAAATTTATTACGCCATATTTATTACCAGATATAGTCATAGACGACATGCCAGAGACTCTATAAAGCCGCCTGTCTAAATCCTTATAGTTCGCGAAGTCTACTTCCGCAGCCGTCTTCTCATAAAGCAGGACATGGGTGCCTATCTTTAGCTTGCAATAAAGCGGGAAACCGTTTTTCGTACTCTTTTCTGGAATAATGGCAGGCCAGTCTCTCCTGTCCATACTCTGCCTGTAATAGTCAGCGGCCTCCAAGTTGTTCACGATTTCAAAGTCGCGCTTCGGCTTTCCCTTCACCTCACCTTCATAGATTGCCAACATATAGTTGAGGTCGTTTGCCACATGGAATTCTTGTTTGTAATCTTTCCGAGAAAGATCTCTCTGTCTGCGGATATGCAGCGGATTGGTTACCGAAGGCACAAACACCCTCACCTTATTGATGCGGATACCTTTCTCCTTATTCATATAGATGGGGTCTGCGATAGCTGTCTTAAACTCTTTCCCCGCAACGGCCTCCCTCACGATTTGCTTGACGGTCTCGTCGACAATTTGGTCAAGGTCCTTCTCGCTCGCAAAGCTGCTCAACGGCTTGCGTACCACATAGCGAACCTTACCCTCCCGCTCGATGGCTCCATAGTAAGTATCAAGATGCAGACTGCAGCGAGCGCTGTCGCCCGTAGCAAGAAACTTGCCGTGAGGCGTGCGCACCATTTTCCGTGCATGCTTCTTCATGTTGTCCGGAGTGTCGTGAGCCACGAGCAGGCTTTGCTCTATGCCAAGCACATCTTCCGTGAATGTAGGCCAGGGCTTCGGAAAGTGCGGCCGATTAGCCCTACCCTCATCATAGGCCTCCTTTTCTCGGTAATAATGAGCAGACTTGTCATACTCCGCCTTGCCGATACAGGCGATGGTAATGGCATCGATGCAATGGTGGATATGGTTGTCGCGGCTCTTCTTCTCATACTCGCCCTGCAGCCCCCACATACGGCGGAACTCGGCGGTAGACGCTCCCTTCACCACATAGACATTGCTCTTATTGCGGTCGCCCTTCTTGTGGAAGAGCGATTTCAGATAGAGCCCGGCATATTTCGACACAAGTCCGATGCCTGCACCCTGCCTGCGGGCAAAGCCTTCAGGCACTTCCGTCATGGTAAACTGCTCGTATTTTCCTCGCCAGTAATCACGCTGCAGTTGCAGTAAATGTCTTTTTTGGATGATGCGATCTTTCTGCGCCTTGTCCATACTGCCGTTGGTATGCTTCTTGTCGATTTGCTTTGAGAGCTCCTCATACTTTTCCTTCCAAGGCTCAAGGCGAGAGAGGATATCCTCGTAATTGGCCAATACCGACGGCAGTTGGGCCTTCTTCACCTCACGATTGAAGCGACTCTCACAGAGGGTGAGATTCTCCATCGTGCTGTCTCCACCCGCACTCTGCGGCACGGTGTGCTCAATGTCGAATCTTGGGTTGGGTCCTATGAAATCGGCTATGCCTATCTGATTTCCCGTATAGAGGCAGATGTGGTCCTGTTCTTCCCAAAGCTGGAATTTCAACACCTCCGCCTGGGTGGGCTCAATGTCCTTGCCCGTCTCATCCTTATAGAGCTTTTTTATTTCATCAGCATACCGCTTGCGGCGGTTTTCTAGATCTTTGTTATAGCGCATGATGGCCTGACGCTTATTGGAATCGTTCAGTTCGCGGGCATACTCGATATGTACCTCGGTATTTTCATCGATTGTTCCGGCTTTGAGCAATGCGTTCACCACCTTCCTTAACTCGTGGAGCGAGCGCATGGCCATGGGATTCCGCACGGAAGAGGTGCGCGGCGAGCCCAGTTGATAGACGCCCGCCTCATTTCTTCGAGCATCCTGATAGGTCTCAATCATCGAGGGATGGTAGAGCTTTTCTGCCGCGCCGGGCTCCAGACTGAAGTTGTCCTGCAGGAATCCCTTGATGCAGAAGTCCTTTGTGGCAAGGTCTTTGTCGTCGAGATAAGCTTTCACATTCTCAAGGATGAAGTTCTTCTTCTGCTCCCATGCATACTCGCCGACAATGGAGGGAATGTTCGCCATTGCCACGGCATGCGAATAGACCATGCCCTCACGCAGGAAAGGCAGTATCTTGCGGATGGCCTTGAGGCTCAAGGAGGCAAAGCTGTGCGTGAGCCGAATCTTCGAGAACTGCTCGGCCTTGTCGTCATCGAGCTGCAGTCTGTCTTTCGCAAAGGCCACAAGATGCTCCTTGTCGGCAAACGAATAGAGCACATTCCATATGTCGTCGGCCATCTCCCGAGGGGTCTTCAGCGTCCCGTCCTTCCTCGTATTGAGTGTATAGGTCTCGGCAATGCCCCGGTGCCAGTCGTCGCCGAACACCTCCTTCAGCTGCGCCGTGGTCGGACAGCCCGCAACACCCTGTGTCATACGGAAGTTGAACTTATAGGGCTTGTATCCCGCATCTTTAATATGCTGGTAATTGCCTTTGCCCGCCAAGGCCTTGGCAATATCTTCAAAATTGAAATTCTGCTTGCTCTTGCGATAAAAGAGTGGGAGGATGTGGGCACGCTCCGTGTCGTCGAGCGGGCGCAGAGCCGTATCAAAGGGTCCTTGGATACGCACGGCATTGATGAAACTCAGCATTCTGAACTCCTCAAAGTCCGGATGAGAGTCGGCACAGCGAGGGCAGCGAGGCTCGAAGGTGCATTTCCCCACGCCCTGCCGCTGCGACTTCAGCGGCCGCTGGAAATAGAGGGCGCGCTCCAGCTCTGCCGTCAGCGTCTCGTCAAGACCCTGCTTCCAGCAGATGGCATGGAACTCCTTCTTGTAGTGCTCCTCACGGTCGGTATACCGGCTGCGCAGCCTGACACGGTTGCCCTGCTCGCTATAGAGCTTGAAGAAGTAGTCGCCCAGATATTCGCATCCTGCCTCCCTCGTCTCGTCGGAGAGCCCCGTGATGGCTTCTTTCACCTTGCCGGTCTCCTTCTCGTCGGTCTGCTCAAGACGGTTGCTCCGAAATCCGCGCCGTTGTGCCAGATGATAGAGTGCCCGGCCGAGGATGAACCGTTCCCCGATGTCATCCAGATTGAGCTGCCTGTGCAGGCAGATATGGCGGTAATAATAGGGATTCTTGTCCTCGTTGTCGCTCGTGCGCTGCCAAAGCATGAAGTCGTCGTTCTTTGGATACTTCTTGTGCACATGCCACTCGTGCAGTTCCTCGTCGGAGAGATGAGGACAGAGATTATGAGCCACGAGTACCTTCAGTACCTCTATCTTGCGCAGACGACGGCGAAAATACTGCCGGCGCAAGGCTCGGTGGGCGGTGCGCTCGGAAGCCCTCGACGACTCGATGCCCTTCTCTATCTTCACACCTTCCTGAAAAATCATCACTCCCCGATCGACGAGCGCATACTCGCCACTCTCCTCATCACGATCCACGACAGCCCATCCAAGGCTGTTCGTACCTGTATCCAATCCCAGAATCCGCTTCTTCATATTTCGTATTATTTAAAGATTTACAAGAAAAAAGTTTGTCGTTTCAGATATTATGCCTATATTTGCACCATAAGATTTTCTACATCTTATCGCAATAAGGCTATATGCCGAAGGTTTAAAGACCTATAACCCCTCTTCGGAGGGGTTTTCTCTTTTCGCAAATATACGGTTTTTTATTTATAATCACAAAATATTTGCGAGATTTTTCCAGGGTGTGCCGGATACCAGGCTTTCGGCTGGAGACCGGCATTTGCGTAGATAACAGTAGGCAGATGCCGGTTTCCGGCATGCGAAACGGCTGGCAAACGATAACCGCAGACTGCGCAACAGGCCATTTCCGGAAAACCCGGCAGCCACTGACCTCGGGATTACAAGCCGTGTGTAATCGTGTTACAAGCCGTGTGTAATCGCGTTACACGCCGCTTGTAAGATTGCAGGGAACGGCCAATGGCACCATCATCGACCGCTGCCAGAGCTCCTGCCCACGGCAAGGAGAGGAAATGAGAGGAACTGACAAGACACAGAGAAGCCGGAACTCTCGCTCCGGCTTCTTGTCCATCCTTGAAGGAGGAATTATAACGACAGGTTAAAAAAGTAGTTCTTATGCTTCCTCCTCTGCCTCTTCGGGCTCAGTTTTCTTGGCTGTCTTGCGCACGGCGCGCTTGCGCTTCGGCTTCTCCTCGGCGGTCTCCATGGGCTTGATGCCTGCCAGTTCGGGGTCGATGAGAATGCGGCCGCAATACTCGCAGACGAGAATTTTCTTGTGCATCTTGACATCAAGCTGTCGCTGGGGCGGAATCTTGTTGAAGCATCCGCCGCATGAGCCGCGCTGCACCACGGTAAGTCCGAGTCCGTTGCGCGCACCCTTGCGAATGCGTTTGAAGCTGCGGAGCAGTCCCGGCTCTATCTTCTCTTCCAGGTCGCGTGCCTTGTTCTTGAGTTTTTCTTCCTCGTCGCGGGTCTCCTGCATGATGTCGTCGAGCTCGGCCCGCTTCTCGCTGAGGGCGGCCTCACGGTCGGTTATGAGTTCACGGGCTTCCTCCAGCTCCTTCTGCTTTTCCTCTACCTTCACGCCAGCCTCCTTGATCTTCTTGTTGCAGAGCTCCACTTCGAGGCTCTGGAACTCGATTTCCTTGCTCAGCGTGTCGTATTCGCGGTTGTTCTTCACCTCCTCGAGCTGCGCCTTATACCGTGCAATGCTGGCCTCGGCGGTGGCTATCTCACCTTTTTTCTGTACTACCGCCGCACGGAAATCTTCTATTTCGGCGTTGATTTTCTCGAGGCGGGTATTCAAACCAGCAAGCTCGTCCTCAAGATCCTGCACCTCCAAGGGAAGCTCACCGCGCAGGGCGCGCTTCTCGTCGATGGCGCTGAGATAGGTCTGCAACTGATAGAGAGCCTTCAGCTTCTCTTCTACTGTCAAGTCTGTAGGATTCTTTTTTGCCATAATCTATAAATAAATTATCGGATTGGTGCATATCTCGGTGAGACAACATCTCACCCCCGGGCACCGTTCCTCTATGATTGATTGAAATATTTCGCTGGTATACTGCTCGCTCTGGAAGTGCCCTATGACGGCTATCTGTATCTCCTGCTCGTGGCCGAAGTAGTCGTGATAGTGCATTTCGCCCGTTACGAAAGCATCTGCTCCCTGTCCTATGGCCTCTGGAAGGAGAAACGAGCCGGCACCGCCGCAAAGAGCCACCTTCCTGATCGGGCGGCGCAGCAGCTCATTGGCCTGCACGCACTCCACGCCGAAGGTGTGCTTGAGCATCAGGATGAAGTCGTCGGCTGCCATCGGCTCGGGCAGCATACCAATGACTCCCTCGCCTCCCTGCACGCCGTCGACCGACTTCTCTGCTCCGAAGAAGCCGAGGTCTCGGAGCCCCATCTTGGCAGCCATCTTATGGTTGACGCCTCCCTGGGCACAGTCCATGTTGGTGTGCATGGAGACGATGGCCACATTGTTCTTGATGGCTTTCATCACCGCACGCTGCACATAGTCCTCGCCCGTGATGCGGCGGAGCTTGTGGAAGATGAGCGGGTGATGTGAAACGATGAGGTTGCAGCCTTTCCCGACGGCCTCGTCGACGACGGCCTCGGTAACATCAAGGCACAATAAAGCCCCTGAGACATCCGCATCTGTCAATCCGATTTGCAGGCCGGCATTGTCAAAGTCTTCCTGCAAGGGCAGAGGCGCGAATCGTTCAAGGGCACTAACCACTTCTTTTATTTTCACGCTAACATGAATTAATATGCAAAGATAAGCATTTTATCCGGAACGGGAAAGAAAATCAAGGAAAATTAAGAATTATTCCCCGATTTTCGTTCAGATACTCCTCCGCAGTCTGCCGACTGCGGTCTTTAGTGGTAGCGTTCGGGATAAGCGGGATTCCAGCTTTTGATACGAGCCTCAGCCTCTACCCTTTCCTCCGTGCGGTCGTCGAGAGCCGGGAAGAAGTCGATGCCCGTGAGCCGCTCTATCTCGTCCACGGTGCGGATACAGTCGTATACATTCTGCTTCTTGCCGGTATTCTGATATACGAATCCGATGGCCTTGGCACCGCTGTTGCGGCAGAGCACCACCTTGAAGAAAGCGTCGGGCACGCGCACCTTGTTGCGCCCTATGGTCTTCCGCTCACCGCTGAAGACCGGACCGCACACCACATCCACGGAGCCATACTCACGCGCCCACGACCGGCAGAGTATCTCTATGTCGTTCCATTCATAACGGTTCAGGTTATGGTTCTGCGGACAGATGTTGGTGAAGAGGAAGCTCTGGCGCAGAGCGTTCTCGTCCCACTTGTTGTCCCCGGCCGGGCACATGTGGCCCCGATCGTATCGGGAGTTGTAGTAATCCTGGTCGGTGGCACGCGGTGCATCCACGCTCTCGTCTTCGGTAAACATCTCCTGCGACCGCTGCGCACGGCCGTAGGTATGCTGTCGGGTGAGGTGCCAGGCCACCCAGTTGGGCGTCTTAGTCTCCCTGTTGTAGGAAACCGTGTAGCCCATACGCGTGAGAATCTGCTCCGGGCGGTCTTTGAGCGGAACCGGGAGTTCGAATTTAGTAACGGTCTTCAGCCTTGGGCGCATGGCCTGAGCCGGTTCGGCGGGCGACTCATACAGCCCCGCCATCCGGCCGATGGCGGCCTGGGGCTTTTGCGATTGTCCACAAGCTGCAAGCAGCATGATGCCCGCAGCGAGCACTATCATCTTCAATGTTCTTAGTTCCATTTGCTTATGTTTTCTTCTTTTTCCACTTTTTCTTCCATATCATCCGGCAGCGAGGGGAAGAAGTCGATGCCGGTGATGCGCTCCACCTCGTCAATGGAGTTCACATACGAGTCCATCGGGCGGTTGCCCGAGTTGTTCTTATAGATGAATCCGATGGCCTTCGGCTCGCCCTGCAGACAGAGGATGACCTTGAAGAAAGCCTCCGGAACGGTGATTTTGTTCCGCCCGATGGTCTTATGCCGCTGTCTGTAGAGCACGGGACCGCAGACGATGTATAGGTCGCCGTATTCTTCCGCCCACCGGCGGCATGCCATTTCGAGCTCGTTCCAATCTCCGCCATTGAGGTTATGGTCCTGCGGACACATGTTGGAGAGCAGGAAACAGTCCTGTTGGGCTTCACGACTCCACTTGTTATCACCCGACGGGCACATGTGTCCTCGGTCATAGCCTGACTGCTGATAGTCGAAGGTCGTGGCGCGGGGAGCGGGCACCTCGGTGTCTTCCGTATAGGCAATGCCCTTACGCTTGTGCGGTCCGCTGGTATGGTCGGCCGTCAGATGCCAAGCTACCCAGTTCACGATGCGCAGATTCCTGTTATAGGAAGCGGTGTAGCCCGTGCGCCGGAGTAGTTGTTCCGGCCGGTCATTCAGCGGAGCGGGAACCTCAATGCCGCCGTCGGTCGGGGCCAGAGAATCTTCCTCGGAATCCTGATTCCACACCTCCTCACGGTCAGCCATCGATCTCTTGATACCGCCTATCAGCGGCTTATGCGGTCTTCCGCCGGTACAACTCACGCAGAAAAGCACCGTCAGGAGCAGGAAGAATGAATGCCACGACCTCATTTCCCGGGCTTCAGGTTATCGTATTCGTCGAAAGAATACTTGCGTGCGGCATAAAGGGTGATGAGCAAAGAACTCAGCGAGGCGGCAAACATCAGGATCATGATGAGCATCTGATAGGCCAGAGCCTCGAGAACGCTACTCCCCATGAAAAGCATCACCCAGAGGATGACTGGCGACACACCCACCACCATGTAGCCCATCTGGTGAATCCAAGGCAGTGCCGCCCGTTCAAGGGCACGGCGGAAGAAATGCTTCACGGCCTCGTCGTGGGTGGCTCCGTTGCCCACGAGGTAATAGTAGAGCTGGTTGTGGTGCTCGAGTCCGGCGTAATAGGTCGAAAGGGCCTTGGCATTCGTCTCAATCATTCCTCCCGTCATTATCCCCAGGACGGGCACGAAATAGCGGGCATCAAAGGGATTCTGCAATCCCATCACAAAGAAGAGGAAGTAGAGTCCGATGACAAGAACGCTCACGATGACGCCCACGGCGACCGGCACCACATACTTTCCGCCCAGCAGCCGTGCACGCCGCACGGTCATCCCCGAGGCCGCAAGGGTCATGAGCAAGAAGCAAAGGAGGTTCAGGAAGAGGCTGTTCCACTCCATGACGAAGTAGAGACAGAGCCCCGTCAATAGCAAATAGGCCGCCATCTTGCCCGCACCCACAAGCACTTTCCGTAGGATTTTCACCTGAAAGGCATAGAGTATGTAGAGCGGGAGGACGATAAGTGCCAGCCCCAAGATAAATCTAAATATGGTCATAGTCTGATGATTTTATCAAAGTTTGCGGCCACCTGTTCATCGCAGGTCGTTATCACGGCCGACACCTGATGACTGTTGAGCGCGGCGATAGAGTCCATCCAGCGAGTGGAGCGCAGGTTGTCGATAAGCAGGATGCGCCGTTTCAGGATGCCCTCGGCGGCGAGCATCACGCCCTGAAGGGTCTCCGCGTCAAGGTTCCGGAGGGGCATATTGTAGACATCCGGAGCCAATCCAAGGAGCGAGAACTCCCGGATAACGGCCTCCTTGCTCACTTCTACATCACGGTTTACGGCCAGACTGAACAGTTCTTCCAACAGATCGCTCACCTTCTCATAAGGCAGTTGCGGCGCGTCGGGCACAAAGGCCATCCATCGGCGGAAGTAAGGGGCCGAGAGACGGCTGTAACGCTCGCCGTCAAGGGTGAGGAATCCCCCCTTTATCGGCAGCAGTCCCTGCAGCGCAAGGAGCACGCTGGTCTTGCCGCTCCCCGCCGCCCCGACGACGCAGAGATTCTCGCCGTCGGCCAGCGCAAGGTTCACATGGTCGAGAATCACTCTTCCGCCGTGCTCCAAATATACATCTTTCAGTTCAAGCATCGTACTGTTTACGCTTCTTTCTGCAAAAATACAAATAATTATTTAAAGTTATAGATATTATTCATTATCTTTGCCTAAAATATTCCCGCTGATGAAAAAAGAGCGTCCTTACCTGCCCGCGGAGTGGGCTCCGCAACACGGAGTGCAGCTGACATGGCCTCATGCCGGCACCGACTGGCTGCCGTATCTCAATGAAATCACGCACACCTATGTCCTTCTGGCTGCCGCCATCGCTGCCCGCGAGCCCCTGCTCATCGTCGCCCCGCACCCCGGGGAGGTTGAAACCTTGCTCCGAACGACTCTGGATGCCGCCTCACTAAGGAACATCCGCTACTTCGAGTGCGACACCAACGACACTTGGGCACGCGACCATGCCTTCCTCACGCTGAAGGACGGCGACGAGCGCATCCTGCTCGACTTCCGGTTCAACGGCTGGGGAGAGAAGTTCGCATGGGAAAAGGACAACGCCATCAACCGTCGGCTACATGCCACAGGCATCGTGCAGGGGAACTATGAAGACCACGGCGACTTCGTGCTCGAGGGCGGATCGATAGAGAGCGACGGCAGGGGTACCGTCTTCACCACCTCGCAATGCCTCCTGGCATCGCACCGCAATCAGCCGCTCACACAAGCGCAGATAGAGAGCCGCCTCAAGGAGAGCCTCCGTGCCGACCGCATCGTGTGGCTCGACCACGGCACCCTCATCGGCGACGACACCGACGGGCATATCGACACCATCGTGCGCACGGCTCCCCACGACACCTTATTATATGTGAGATGCCTTGACGAGGGCGACCCGCAGTATGCCGACTTCAAGGCTCTCGAAGAGCAACTCACGACCCTGCGCACCCCGGATGGCAAGCCCTATCGCCTGCTGCCGCTGCCCATGCCGGAGCCCATCGTCTTCAACGGCGAGCGACTGCCTGCCACTTATGCCAACTTCCTGATACTTAACGGAGCCGTCATCGTGCCTACCTACGACCAGCCCGACAACGACGAGACTGCCTGCGAGACCATCCGACAGGCCTTTCCCGACCGTGAAATCATCGGCATCGACGCCCGCGTCATCATCCGACAGCATGGAAGCATACACTGCATCACCATGCAATATCCCCGATAAAACCGAAAACAACATGAACATACTACGCATCGGACTGCTACAGCAGCACAACACCGCCTCACAGGAGGACAACATGCGCCGCCTCGCCGAGGGCATCACCGACCTCGCACGGCGCGGGGCACAGCTCATCGTATTGCAGGAACTGCACAACGGACTCTACTTCTGCCAGGAGGAACGAGTAGAGTATTTCGACCAGGCAGAGCCCATTCCGGGTCCCTCCACCCATTTCTACGGCGAGCTGGCAAAGTCGCTCGGGGTGGTCATCGTTACCTCGCTTTTCGAGAAACGCGCCCCGGGGCTGTATCATAACACCGCCGTCGTGATGGAACGAGACGGCTCTATCGCCGGCAAATACCGCAAGATGCACATCCCCGACGACCCAGCCTATTACGAGAAGTTCTACTTCACGCCCGGCGACCTCGGCTTCCACCCCATCGACACATCGGTGGGACGGCTCGGCGTGCTCGTCTGCTGGGACCAATGGTACCCCGAGGCAGCGCGCCTGATGGCGATGCAGGGAGCCCAGCTGCTCATCTACCCCACCGCCATCGGCTACGACAGCCACGACACCCCGGAGGAGCAGCAGCGGCAGCGGGAGGCATGGACCACCGTAATGCGCGGCCATGCCGTGGCCAACGGACTGCCCGTGATGGCCGTAAACCGCGTGGGCTTCGAGACCGTGAGCGGTGAGGAAAAACCTTATTCACCCGAGGAACCGGGCATCCGGTTCTGGGGAAGCAGTTTCGTGGCCGGCCCGCAGGGCGAGCTGCACTATCGTGCCTCCGAGACCGAAGAAGAGAGCCTCGTCGTGGAGATCGACCTCGATCACGGCGAACAGGTGCGCCGATGGTGGCCGTTCCTGCGCGACCGCCGCATAGATAGCTACGGCGACATCACCCGCAGGTTCATTGACGGAGACCAATCAGTTTCCCACTTCGACCACGGAGACCCTGAAGACAACGCAGGTTAATCTGTGTTAAGCCTTTCTGCGGCAAGGAGCGTGAACGCGCAATTCCTACATCCATGTAAGTAGCTTACGCAAAAGTACCCTCTTGCACAAGCCGTTTTTTCTGCCTACCTTTGCATCCGTAAACATTGACAACCAAAAACATTAGAATGATGAAAGAGATCAAGACCCTTGCGGAAGGCAAGGAATTCAAGGCAGTAGATTTCGGAAAGTTGAGTGAACTTGGCGGCTTTGTGCTACCGCTGGGGCCCGGCGTAGAGCTAAAGGGCAAGGCGTTCGGCGGCCAGGCCGTCGGCGCGACCGGCGCGGAGTTCTCGTTTCAGATCTTCGAGCCCGGTCAAGAGGGCGGCTTCTACCACACCCACAAGCACCACGAGGAACTCTACTTCTTCCTGAGCGGTACGGGCGAGTATCAGGTAGACGGCCGGAACATTCCCGTAAAGGAGGGAACGGTGATACGCGTCTCGCCTGAAGGCAAGCGCGCAGTACGCAACAACGGCACCGAACCCCTCGTGATGCTCTGCGTGCAGTATCGCGGCAACAGCTTCACGGCCGAGGATGCCTCCGACGGCGACATCCTTCAGGAAGAGGTGAAGTGGTAGTCGGACGGCACGCCAACGGCAAACAGGCCGATAAAATCGGCGAGATTGTAGAACAAAATCGGCGAGAATGTCATACAAAATCGGCGATTTTGTCAATCTCTTAACGGCTAAAAGAATCACAGGAGACGGCTTCCGAGAAAATCGGCAGTCGTCTCTTGTTTTTCAAAACACCTCATTTGCCGTTTCCAAGAATTATCATTACCTTTGCAGAAGGTGTGAACACACTGATTCACGAACCATAAAGACAAAGAACATATGACAGATACTGCATCAAATTTCATCACCGACCCCATCTTTCCGGAGTGTCCCGTGCGCAACATCCTCGCACGGATAGCCGGGAAATGGGCACTCCTGATTCTGATAACCCTCGACAAGAAGGCGGATGGCATGCGCTTCAGCGAGCTTGCCAAGGCCATTCCCGACATCTCGCAGCGCATGCTCTCCACGACCCTGCGCTCGCTTGAAGCCGACGGGCTGGTAAGTCGCAAGGCTTATCCGGAGGTGCCCCCACGCGTGGAATACACCCTCACGGAACGCGCCCACACGCTCATCCCGCTCGTGGACTCACTGGTGGACTGGTCGCTCGAGAACTATAAAGACATCATGGAAGACCGCCGGAGATTTGACAAGAATAAGTAGAAAATCCCCGAACGACGCCCCATGATACTGAATACAGGCGGAAGGACCGACACGGTGAACTACTTCTCGGAATGGCTGCTGCGCAGGTTCCGCGAGGGATTCGTCTATTCCCGCAACCCCTTCAACCCCGATGTGGTGAGCTCCATCAGGCTCGACCCGGCCACCATCGATGTAGTGGAGTTCTGTTCGAAAAACTACCGTCCCATCCTGCCGCGGCTGCACGAGATTACCGACAGGTTCAACTGCCACTTCCACTACACCATCACAGCCTACGGGAAGGATGTGGAGCCGCGCGTACCGACTATCGACGAGAGCATCGAGACGCTGAAGGAGCTCGCCCGACAGGTGGGAAGAGAGCGGATCGTGTGGAGATACGACCCCGTACTCCTCACCCGCCACTACACCGTGGAGCGACATATAGAGATCTTCGCGAGAATGGCCGGGCAACTGGCGCCCTATGTCGACAGGGTGCTCTTCTCGTTCGTGGTATGGTATAAGAAGCTCGCTGCCAACATGCCCGACTTGCTCCCGATCAGCGAATCGGACAAGATACGCCTCGCACGGGCATTCGGCGAAATCGCCCGGAAGAACCATCTCACCATCCAGACCTGTGGAACCATAGCTGACTATACGCCATACGGCATCCTAAAGAGCGGCTGTATGACCCGCGAGATATTCGAGCACGCCCTGGATCTGAGGTTCAGGAACATGCCCCAAAAGGGCAACCGACCGGGCTGCCGATGCATGGAGAGTCGGGGACTGGGCGACTACAACACCTGTATCAACGGCTGCCGATACTGCTATGCCAACTCCGACCCGCGACTCGCCATGGCCAACTATGCGCTCCACGACCCCGAGTCGCCCCTCATGACAGGGCACATCAAGCCCACCGACCTCATACGCCCCCTGCGTCAGGAGAGCTTCCTCGACAAGGAGCCCCGCCTCTTCTGACCACGCCCCACAGTCCGCCGAGGTCTCTCCTTCTGCTCCGTGCGGGAGAAATCACGGTCTTTTGTTGGCCTATTGAACTTTTTTAGCTATATTTGCACAAACTTCCGAAAGGAAAATCCACAATCAACAATATGGCAACAACAGAAGACAAGAAGATCATCTTCTCCATGGTGGGCGTGTCGAAGACCATCCCACAGAACCAGAAACAGATTCTGAAGAACATCTATCTCTCGTTTTTCTACGGAGCGAAGATAGGCATCATCGGCCTCAACGGCGCGGGAAAGTCCACGCTGATGAAGATTATAGCCGGCCTGGAACAGCCCACGCAGGGCGAGGTGGTATGGAGCCCGGGCTACTCCGTGGGCTACCTGCCGCAGGATCCGCCGCTCGACGATGAAAAGACGGTGATGGAGAATGTGCGGGAAGGCGTGCGCAAGGTGTACGACGCGCTGAAGGAATACGACGACATCAACGCCAAGTTCGGCATGGAGGAATACTACGGCGACCCCGACAAGATGGAGCAGCTCATGAAGCGACAGGCCGAAGTGCAGGACATCATCGACTCCACGGACGCCTGGAACATGGACTCCAAGCTCGAGCGAGCCATGGCCGCCCTGCGCTGTCCGCCCCCCGAGTGGCCCGTGAAGAACCTCTCGGGAGGTGAGCGGAGGCGCGTGGCTCTCTGCAAACTCCTCTTGCAGAAGCCCGATGTGCTGCTCCTCGACGAGCCCACCAATCACCTCGACGCCGAAAGCATCGACTGGCTGGAGCAACACCTGCAGCAGTATGAGGGCACGGTAATCGCCGTTACCCACGACCGCTACTTCCTCGACGATGTGAGCGAGTGGATTCTCGAGCTCGACCGGGGCGAGGGCATTCCCTGGAAGGGCAACTACTCCTCGTGGCTGGAGCAGAAGACCCGCCGCATGGAGCAGGAGGAGAAGACCGTCTCCAAGCGTCGCAAGACCCTCGAGCGCGAGCTGGAATGGGTGCGCATGGCACCCAAGGCACGACAGGCCAAGGGCAAGGCGCGCCTGAACTCCTATGAGCAGATGCTCAACGAGGAGCAGAAGGAGCGCGACGAGAAGCTCGAAATCTTCATCCCCAACGGCCCCCGACTGGGCAACAAGGTCATCGAGGCGCAGCATGTGAGCAAGGCCTTCGGCGAAAAAGTACTCTTCAGCGACCTCAACTTCAGCCTCCCTCCCAACGGAATCGTGGGCGTGATAGGCCCCAACGGCGCCGGCAAGACTACCCTCTTCCGCCTCATCATGGGACTGGAGCAGCCCGACGGCGGCACCTTCGAGGTGGGCGAAACGGTGAAACTGGCGTATGTGGACCAGCAGCACAAGGACATCGACCCGCGGAAGAGCGTCTACGAGGTGGTGTCGCAGGGCAACGAGACCTTCCGCATGGGCAGCCGCGATGTGAACTCGCGCGCCTATCTCTCGCGCTTCAACTTCAGCGGAACCGACCAGAACAAGCTCTGCGGCGTGCTCTCCGGCGGCGAGCGCAACCGCCTGCAACTGGCTTTGGCGCTGAAACAGGAGGGAAATGTGCTGCTGCTCGACGAACCCACCAACGACATTGATGTCAACACGCTCCGCGCGCTGGAGGAAGGACTGGAGAGCTTTGCGGGCTGCGCCGTCGTCATCAGCCACGACCGCTGGTTCCTCGACCGCATCTGCACCCACATCCTGGCCTTCGAGGGCAACGGCGAAGTGGTCTATTTCGAGGGCGACTACTCGGAATATGAGATCAACAAGGCGCGCCGCCTCGGCAACGAGGAAATCAAGAAGACCCGCTATCGCAAGCTGATGGAGGACTAAGGAGCAGCTGCCCTGCTGCCCCGTCGCCGCCTCGGGAGAACGCTTTTGCCGTCAGCGGCAGGATTACAAACGGCGTGTAAGGAGATTACAAGCGGCGTGTAACACGATTACACGCCGCTTGTAACATTTTTGCCGATGGCTCCCCGCCGATCCTCTCGTATCGGGCAAAACACCCGGCAGCCGCCCGCAACAGCCGGACAGACCGCCGTCTGTACAGGCCGGGAAGGGCAAAAAAAGCACAAATAGCGTATATTTGTGCAAAATCTGTTTGTTTTCTGGTTTCTTTTTACTATCTTTGAGGCAGGTTAGGAGGCATGTTCCGCCTCCATGCCACACACGAAGAAAATCTGTCTGCTATATGAGGAAAACGATTTTTAGCGGTTGTCTGCTTCTCCTGGGAGTCCTGTCCTCGGCGGGGCAAGGAGCCTACAACATCAGGATCAACGAGGTGATGACCTCCAACACGCAGAGCATCGTGGACGAATATGACCAGCACCTGCCTTGGATGGAACTCGTGAACACCTCCTACTCTACCTATGATGTGAGGGGAATGTTCATCACCACCAACCGAAAAGTGCTCGACAAGCACCTGACCGCACCGCAGCGCATCAGGCTCATGAGCGTCATCCCTGACAATGGGGAGGAGACCACCCTGAAGGCACGGCAGCATCTCGTGCTCTACCTTGCCTCCCATCCCGCCAAGGGCAGCAGCCACCTTTCGGCTCCCGTGAAGCCGCCGCTCTGGCTGGCTCTCTATGATGCCAACGGCACCGACCTCATCGACTCGGTATCCGTGCCGCCCCTCGCCCCCAACACGACCTACGCCCGCTATAACGACGGCGCACGGAAGTGGGTGGTCAAAGCACCGGATGCCGTAACGCCGGACACGGAGAACTTCATTCAGGTTACCGAAAGCAAGGTGGCTAAGTGGAAGCGCGACGACCCGCACGGGCTTGCGCTCTCGCTGCTCTCCATGGGCATCGTCTTCGCCTGTCTCTCCCTGCTCTACCTCGTGTTCCGACTGTCAGGCTCCTACATGGAGCACCGACACCGCATCAGCGAGGCCACGCGCAGCCATCCGCACCTCATGTCGCTGCTCAAGGCGGGCGAGAAGGTGGCGCAGACCGCCCACAAGACCACTGTCATCCTGAAGGAAGGCCCCCAGACGGCCGGTATCGACAAGGAGGTGTACATCGCCGTAATCTCCATGGCGCTGCACGAATACCTCGAAAAGGCCCACGACATGGAGAGCAACATTATCACCATCAAGCCTAAACACACCAGATGGAGCAACATAGGATAGTAAACAAGACAGAAACAAACGATTTCCGACTATGAAATATCAGTATAGAGTTCAGGGTGTCGACTACGAGGTAGACATCAAGGAGATAGAGGGTAGCATTGCCCGGGTGAGCGTGAACGGAGCAGACTTCGAGGTGGAGCTGCAGACTCCGGTAAGGCCCGTGAAGAAAACCGTGGTCATCGCAGCTCCGAAACCCGTCGAGAACCATGCCAACGACGGACTGGTGGACATGAAGCGGGACACCGGCGCACGACAGAACGCCCCCATATCTGGCACCCCGGTGCTGGCCCCGCTCCCCGGCACGATAACCGCCGTCAAGGTCAGAATGGGTCAGACGGTAAAGCGGGGCGACACCGTCGTGGTGCTCGAGGCCATGAAGATGCAGAACAACATCGAGGCTGAGGCCGACGGCGTGATAACTTCCATCCCCGTCGCAGAGGGCGAAGCCGTGATGGAAGGCAATGTGCTCGTAACCATCGGATAAAGTCATTCAACCTAAAAAACAATTCTCCGCCTATGGGTTTCTGGGATTTAATAGCAAACAACTTCAACGACTTCCTCACTTACACGGGCTTCGCCAACGCCACGGTGGGAAATCTCATCATGATATTGGTGGGCGGCCTCTTCATCTGGCTGGCCATCCGGCACGACTTCGAACCGCTGCTCCTCGTGCCGATAGGGCTCGGCATCATCCTGGGCAACATTCCCTTCCGGGCCGACGCGGGACTGGAGATCGGACTGTATGAGGACAACTCCGTGCTGAACATCTTCTATCAGGGCGTGCGGCAGGGCTGGTATCCGCCGCTCGTGTTCCTCGGCATCGGAGCCATGACCGACTTCTCGGCCCTGATCAGCAACCCGAAGCTGATCCTGATAGGAGCCGCAGCCCAGTTCGGAATCTTCGGAGCCTACATGATAGCCCTGCTCTTAGGGTTTGAACCGAACCAGGCCGCCGGCATCGCCATCATCGGCGGCGCCGACGGACCTACCGCCATATTCCTCTCGTCGAAGCTGAGCCCCAACCTCATGGGAGCCATCGCCGTGTGCGCCTACTCCTACATGGCTCTCGTACCGGTAATCCAGCCGCCCCTGATGCGCCTCCTCACCACGAAGAAAGAGCGTGTCATCAAGATGAAGCCGTCGCGTACGGTGAGCCAGACCGAAAGGATTATCTTCCCCATTGCCGGCCTGCTGCTCACCACCTTCATCGTGCCCTCCGGACTGCCGCTGCTCGGCATGCTCTTCCTGGGCAACCTGCTGAAGGAGAGCGGCAAGACCACACGGCTGGCCAAGACGGCCGGCTCGGCACTCAACGACATCGTCGTCATCCTGCTGGGGCTCACCGTAGGCTGCTCCACGCAGGCCTCCGAGTTCCTCACCGTCGACACCATCAAGATATTCCTGCTGGGAGCGCTGGCCTTCATCATCGCCACTTGCAGTGGCGTGCTCTTCGTGAAGTTCATGAACCTGTTCCTCGCCAAGGGCAAGAAGATGAACCCCCTCATCGGTAATGCCGGCGTGAGTGCCGTGCCGATGGCAGCGCGCATCTCCAACAACCTCGGTCTTCAGTACGACCGCCACAACTTTCTGCTCATGCATGCCATGGGTCCGAATGTGGCGGGAGTCATCGGGTCGGCCGTGGCAGCCGGTGCCCTGTTGGGGTTCCTGAGCTAAGAAAAGACATTGAGACACGCAATCCTCCCCTGAACGCTTGGTTCAGGGGAGGATTGTCATTTATGAGGCGACGACGGGAAAGACCTTCTTCCTATCCTTGCCGGTTACACATTCTTGCGGTATTGATTGGGCGTGATGCCCACGACTTGCTTGAAGATGCGGCTGAAATAGGCCTGGTCGGTGAAACCGCAGCACATGGCGACCTCGTTGATGGAGAATTCCGGCCGGCGCTTGAGCTGCTGCCGGGCGTAGTCTATGCGTATCTTCATGACATAGTCGTTCAGCGTCTCGCCCGTCAGGTCTACTATCTTGCGGCGCAGGGTGCGCTGGCTCATGAAGAGTTTCTGCGCCAGTTCCTCCAGGTCTATCACGCAGGTGCGCATCTGGTCGTAGATTATGTTCGTGAAGCGAGATATGAAGTCGATGTCTTCCCTCGATATGTCGGGCTTCACCTCGCTCAGTTCATGCGAGGCGAGGAGGAACTTCTCCTGCAGCATGCGCCGCTCGTTGAAGATGGCATCGATGCGCAGAAGCAACTCGTTGGCACTGAACGGCTTGAAGATATAGGCATTCGCGCCCGCCTTCAGGCCCTCCTCGAGGTCGCCCTGAGTGGTCTTTGCCGTGATGATAATGATGGGAATGGTGTTCGTTGACTCGTTGGCGCGGATGCGGCGGCACAGCTCCAGTCCGTCGACACCCGGCATCATGAGGTCGGTGAGGATGAGGTCGGGCAGCAGGTCGGCGGCCTTCCGCAACCCCTCCTCGCCGTTGGCGGCATAGGCCACGCTGTACTCCCCGGGAATCAACTCCCCTATATAGTGCGCCACATCGGCGTTGTCCTCCACGACGAGAATCTGTATCGGGCGGTCGCCTCCCTTCTCCCTGTCCTCGGGATAGTCGGGCTCTTCCGTCCCGACGGTCAGGGGCGGCCGTACCGACGGCTGTTCCTCCAACGGCTTCCAGCTTCCCGTGCCGTGCCTGCGAGGCAGGAGGACGGTGAAGGTCGACCCCTTGCCGGGCTCGCTCTCCACCCGGATGGTTCCCTTCATGGCCTTCACGAGCTGGTAGACCAGCGAGAGGCCAACGCCGGTGCCGATGTGCGTGCTCTCGGTGTCGGCCTCGAAGAAGGGTTCGAACACACGCCCCTTCACCTCCTCGGACATGCCGATGCCGTCGTCGGCCACCTCGATTTGGAAGTCAGGCCCCTGTTTCTTGCACGAGACGATGATGCTGCCCCGCGGACTGGTGAACTTCACGGCGTTGGAAATCAGGTTGCGCATGATCTTTTCCAGGTAATCGGGCACAATATCCATCTTCACATCATTTTCATTAGGCAGAAAGAGCATCGATATATTCTTGGCCCGGGCGAGCTGGAGGTTCTCCTCTATAATCATATGGAGGTATGGCACGGCGTTGCCCGTATGCCAATCGGCCTCCCCGACCTCTGACTTCACCTTGCTGATGTCAAGCAACTGGTTGACTAGCGTCAGTAATGAGCGCCCCTGCCTCACAATCATTTCTCCGGCCTTATGTATCGCGCCGAGGTCGGTTGTCTGCCCAACGGCCAACTGCTCGCCCTCGCCCAGAATCACGGTAAGCGGCGTCCGGAACTCGTGGGTTATGTTCGTGAAGAAGCGTTCGCGGACTTCGCTCATCTGATGAACAACCCGCGTCTTCTGCCGGCGTACCCTCAAGAGATACCAGAGCTGAAGGATGACGGCCACCAGCAGCACGAGGATGACGATGAAAGCTGCCAGCACGATGTCCTTCACCTTACTCCGAGCCTTGATGGAGGCCGTGGCAAGCTTGATTTCCTGCTGCTTCTTGCTCCGCTCGAAGCTGATGCGGAGGTTCTGGATACGATTCAGGTTGGCAACATTCACCACGCTGTCCTTATAAAGATGAGCCAGACGCTGCTCCTCGAAGGCTCTCTTGTAGTTGCCCTGACTGTCGTAGAGCTTTCCGTAGAGCTCGTGCACGGCATGCAGGTGCTCGTTGGAATGAATCTGCTCGGCCACGCTGTCGGCCCTGTCCAGATAGCGGCCGGCCGTGGCGAGGTCGCCTTTACTCAGATAGACGCGCCCGAGGGCGATGCACGACTCCAGCCAGTGCCACTTGTCGGGGTCGTTCTCCATGATGGCATATGCCTGCCTGTACTCCCGGATTGCCTTCTCCAGCTCCCAGTCCTTCTCGTAAAGCTGACCGAAGGCGTTATGGTTGAGCGACACTCCCAGCTTCGATCCGGCCAGCGTATTGTATTCCAGCGACTTGCGATAGTAGTACCACGCCGAGTCGGTCTGTCCCCTCGTCTCCTTGATAGCGCCGATGTTGGCATAGTTGATGGCCTGGCCGAGCGAACTTCCAAGCAACCGCTCACCCTCCAGCGAGAGGCGGAAAACGCTGTCGGCCGACTCCAGGTTGCCCGCCGTGAGATACACATTGCCCAGCCCGTTGAGGGATACCACGCGATACTTGTGCATGATCTGCGAGGCCTGGTCGCTGTATTCCATCGACAGGTTGAGTGCCTTGATGTGATAGGCGGAGGCCTCGTCGAGGATGCCCATGCGCCGGAAGGAGGTGCCGATGCCGTTCAAGGCAAGGATGGCTTCCACGGTGTCGCGGGCCTTCTCTGCCAGTTGCAGCTCCTGGTTGTGATAGCGTATGGAACGGGAGAAGTTGCTCGCCTCGCGATACAGCTTCCCCAACTGGCGCAGGGTGGCCTCCTGATAGAGAATGTTTCCCTCCCGCTGATAGCCCCTGAGCATCTCCTGCAGTCGCACGGTGTCGTTACAGGCCATGACGATACTGTCAGCCTCGAGGCGCTCCGACTCCGAAGGACCCGGGGCGTCTTTCTTATCCGCGCACCCCGCAGCATAAAGCGCAAGGAATACGCAGAGCAGGCTGCACAGCAGTTTGGGGTGCCTCATTCGTATTTCCATAGGCTCTTTCGCAAATCAATATGCTTTAAGACAGAGTTATATATATTACCTGTACAAAGCGTTGTTGTTTACAAAGATAAGAAAATAAATTAAACATGGCACTTCTTTTTCAAGAAAAAATACGAAAAAACATTCAAAACTCCGTGAACGGGAGTTTTAGTCTATAAAGCATTTTGACTTCTCAACTGCTTGGTTATCATACTGTTTTAGTGTTTTTGTGGCCGAATATTACAAAAACCAGAGAGCAGATTGTCAACTATTCACAAAATATTGTCCGTATTTTGCAAGCCGGCCGCAAAATTAATTCCTATTTTTGCCCTCGTAAATAAGATCTGCTCACTACTGACTAAAGGATATATGACAAATGAAAGTATACTTACCCCTGGCGGGACAAGATGACAATGGGAAGGAGAAATCTGACAAATAGGCGTCAACTGAAAGGGAACTATTGTTTATATATATTATAATTTTAGAGTATATCAAAAAAACTTTTACCAAAGGTAAATGACTGGATTGTGAAATCAGGTCGCCTTGTTCTTTTAATGACTATTATTATCATCGTGATGGTGAATTTCCGCAACCCCGGATTTTATTCCCCCCGGGGTTGCTGCTTTTTTATTCCAGAAAGAAAAGGAAAAGATCCGACTACTGAATTGCAGCCATGCTGAACACCACGATCCGGCCGAACAGGAGTCTCTGCCTGCAGCGGCAAGCCCCTATGAAAGGGAGTAGCCGGTCAGTCGGCCATATGCGTCCCGGCGACGAAGCCCGTCGTCCATGCCGCCTGAAGGTTGAAGCCGCCCGTAACGGCATCGATGTCAAGCACCTCGCCGGCAAAGTAAAGACAGGGCACCACCCTGCTTTCGAGGGTATTCCAGTCGACGGCCGAGAGCGCAATGCCCCCGCAGGTAACAAACTCCTCCTTGTAGGCGCCCTTGCCGCTTACGGCATAGACATCGTTCACAAGCGTCTCCACAAGGTGGTTCAAGCCCTTCTTGCCCACCTCGACCCACCGCTTTTCGGACGCCAGACCGCTGCGCAGAACCAAGTAATGCCAAAGCCTCGATGGCAATCCGTGCGGATTCCATGTGCCCGTCTGCTTCTGCGGATTGGCAAGGACGAACGCCTGCAGCGTGGCCTCCGTTTCCTGACGGGATACCTCCCCCATCCAGTTTACCGCCACCTGAGCCCTGTATTCCCGCTCCGCAAGATAGCGCGCGGCATGGGAAGAGAGCTTGAGCACGGCCGGACCGCTCATGCCCCAATGGGTGATGAGCAGCGGACCGGCGGCACGAAACTTGCTCCCGGGAATCGAGACGGCCGCCTCCACCACCGTTCCCATCAGTCTGGTAAACTGCCGGTCGGCAATGTTGAAAGTAAAGAGCGACGGCACGGGCTCCGCAATCTCATGCCCCAAAGCCGCCAGCCAGCGCAGTCCCTCGCCTCGCGGCGACCCGCCCGTGGTAACGGCTACGCGGTCGAACTCCTCCGAGCGGCCGTCCCGGAAACCCAGCCGCAGCCGTCCGTCGGCCAGCGGCGTGAGTCCTTCCACACGGCAGGAGGTAACGAGCCTCACTCCGAGCCGACGCGCCTCGGCGAGCAGACAGCCGACGATGGTCATGGCATCCTGCGACTGCGGGAATACGCATTCGTCGGCTTGCGTAACGAGAGGCACGCCCCGATGCTCGAACCATGACTGGCAGTCGAAGTGGTCGAAGTGGCAGAGAAGTCGCTTCATAAGCCTGTATCCGCGCGGATAGACCTGCTTCAGGTCGCTGACCCGCCCGAAAGAATTGGTCAAGTTGCATCTCCCGCCCCCCGTTATCGCCACCTTGGCGAGCGGCCGGGCGTTCTTCTCGTAGACGATAACCTCGGCGTCGGGCCTCAGTTCCTTTGCCCTGACGGCGGCAAAGAAGCCTGCTGCGCCCCCTCCGATGATTGCGATTCTGAGTGTTGCCATACGGATTCTGTCGTGTCGTGAATAATCTGGCGGCTAAGTTACGAAAATTATCCGGAATACAAGCAACCGCCGCAAGGAAATGCGGCGGCATCTCCTCCTCGCCCTCCTGACGGCTGCCAGCGCGACAAAATCGGCGAAATTGAACGACAAAATCGGCGAAATTGTCCATCAAAATCGCCGATTTTGTAAACCTTATAACGGCATTTTACCTGTTTTGTCCCAACCTATGGATGGCACGGCGCAACTCTGCGTCAAGCCCTTTGTCGGTTGTCTTGATCTGCCGCAGCGACCGGGCGATGTCGGCGCGGCGGTAGCAGAGGTCATACCAGCCCAGAGTCTGTACGGCATAGAGGCGCACCTCCACAGGGCGCGACTCGTCGGCCGCAATGCGCAGAAACTCGTCGGCCATGAGCGGCGTGGGATGGTTGCGGTAGGCATAGATGTCGTTACGGTAGACACCCAGCTTCTGTCCGGGCACGGCAAGCTCCTTCAGGTCGCCGTCCATGCGCGCTTGGCCGCTACGCACAGACAGGCGAATCTCATTGAGAACCGTGTCGCCGTAGACGATACGCCCCTCAAGCTGGCGGTCGAGCTCACGCTGCAACGCACCGGAGTCAAAAGCCATCGTGGCCCCGGAGAGCCGGAAGCTGAGTCTCCGCTCGTGTCCGCGGTTCAGGAAAGTAGCGACAAAGGCCGGGATGAGTGCCGGATCGGCGATGCGCTCCACATATTCGCCGGAGAGGCGCCGCACCAGCTCGTAGCTGTCGTTGAGGCTCATCTGGAGCGTGGAGACGGCCTGCTCAGGGAAGTTCAGCGACAGGAGCTTCACGGCCTCCATACGCACGACGAAGTTATCGGAACCCAGATAGGTGCGGTGGAGCAGTTCCGGCAGCCCCTTCTCGCCGGCATAGAGCAGCTGGCGCAAGGCCATAGCTTGTACATCGGGCAGCGTGGCGGAAAGCTGCTTGCGCCAGAAGGCCGCGTCGCGGTCATGCAGCGTCAGGGCCTGGTTGATGTCAAAGGAGAGCGAGCCGTCGCCCTTGAAGTGAAAGGTGGGATCGCCGATGACATGGCTTTCCAGATAACCGGTGAAGCGGTTCAGCTGTCCTACGCGCATGCCGGCGGCCAGCAGTCCGACAAACTCATCGGGCCACTTGTCCTGCAGGGCGTTCACCGTGCCGGCGACAACAGCCACCGTGTGTCCCGGGGCGAAGATGTAGGAGCCGGCGAGATAGTCTTTCTGGTGGAACGAGCCGTTGAAACACGCATCAAAGAGGATGAAGCGGGCTCCAGGGCGGAGCTTGCGCACATCGTAGGTATGAATGTCGAGTGCCTCGTTGAACAGCGAGTCCTGCACGAGCTTGAGGGAATCGAAGGCTTCCTCGCACCACTCCCTCGACACGCCCAGATACTCCGAATACTCCTTGATGGCCTGCTCACGGCCCACCTTGCGGGCTCTCGACGGCAACTTGCTGCGCAGATAGAGCTTGATGTTCTCTATGCTCCCGGCAACGGATGAGGTCTCAGGATAGCCGTTGATGTACTCTGTGTCGGGAGCTCCGTGGTGATGGAAGAGCATCACATCGAGCGCAGGGTCCTGCACTTCATTGAGGAAGATATTCTTCATGGGGAAGACATCGTCGTAGTCGAAGAACTTCACCGTGCCTCCCGGCCTGAATAGGCGCGGCATCTGCTCGCGCAGGGCCAGCTGTTCGCCCGCCCAGGCGAGCTTGTCCTGCGAATTATAGCCGTGGCCGCGAGCCATGGAGAGGTGGTCGAGCACATTGCCCGAGTCCTGCTTCTCGCGCACCACCTTCATCAGATAGTCGCTCAGGAGGCGGTATTTGTCCGTGCCCTCGGTCTCGGTAGGCTTGATGCGGCCGGAGTAGATGTCTGGCGAGAGGAAGGTCTTGGAGTCCGGCCGGAGCGAATAATAGAAGTAGAGCGGTCGGTCGGCATCCTGCCGGATGAAGTCGAAACGTAATGAGAAATCGTCGTAGAAGCGGTCGCTGGCCACGCTCGACTCCTTCCAGTCGGCCTTCTGGTTCATCTTGAAGGCCGAGGTGAGGTACTGTGCGTCACGAATCATGGGGATTGGGATATCGCCCACGAAGACGCATCCCTCGAGAGGCTGCTTCCTGTCGGCGTGATATTTCACGAGCAATTCGCGGATGGACTCGGGCGACTTGAAGTTGCCAACTACCAGATAAGTACCCAGACCATCGGCCTCCACACTCTGCCGATAGGCATCGACGGCGGCCTTCGCATGGTCGTAACTCACCTGGTCGACGAAGATGGCGAAGCTGGTGGGCGTTTTCACCGACGGCTTCGTGATGGTCTGCGCCGCCATGCCGAGGCTCACGAGGAGCATTAGCACGAGGGACAGGATTTTTTTCTTTCTATTCATAATGTTTTCTTAAATATTGAATGACCGTAAATAATGAGGTTAAGACCTCAGAAATTGCACCCAGCCGTGAACGAGAGCTGCTGTCGTTTGTCGAACAGGTCGCCGCTCGGCTTCGTATAGCTGAAGCCCACCCGTGCGTAGATGTTCATCTTCTTGCCAGACTTCACCAGCTGCGAGTAAGTGAGCGAGGCGCCCGCGTTCCAACTGTCGCTTACGAGATAGGCCTCGTCAAGCGGCTCCATGGAGGCAGCGGTGGGATAGTCGGCATTGGCGCCGCCATACTCATAGCTACCGCTCATGCCGTTGCGGAAGCCTCCGCCTACGGCCGCCAGCAGCCGGCGCTGCATGGCCGTTCCGAGCTTGAAGTTCTTCTTGACATCGGCCTGGACGGCCAGCGACTTGAAGTCCTTCGCCGACTTGGGGAGGATATACTCGCCGGCGTAGCCCACATAGGCTATCCGTGCGTCGGCACGCCAGTCGTATTCGTCGCCCGAGGGCTTGACAATGCCGTAGGCGAGAGAGGCCGACCGCACTTGATATACCGACCTCACGAGATGGGTAAGCTCCACCCAGCCGGAATGGCTTTCCGTGTTGTCGCGTTTCATCAGATACTGCGTGCCGTCAATGTGGCGGTAGTCCCAGCCGGCCTTCAGCTCATGCGTGAGGGCTTCGCCCTTGTAGAAGGCAGTAGCCTTGAGGCTGACATGTTTGTCGTCGACGGCTCCCAGCTTCTTGGGTGATGTGAAGCTCTGCTCCACATTCTCAATCTTCTTGTCGTAGGCAGCCTCGAGGAGCACATTCCACGGGCCTTGCGCATACTGATACTGCAGCCCTAAGCCCCAGAGATTGCCGAAATAGTTGAGCGTAACGCCGTCTCCCAAGCCGTGGGAGGCCGCTCCGAGACCATAGAGGATGTAATAATCCTGAGAGACATAGGTGTTCTCGTTGCTCATCTGAGCGTCCTCTTTCAGCGAGGAATAATAGACATCCAGACCTACACGGCTGGCAGGGCCGAAGGAATAGGTAACGCCCGGGCTCAGCCGCAGGTTGTAGAAGCGGCTGTCTACACGGGGGTCGCGCTGCTTGGCGGCCAGCGAAGCCTTGTAGGCTCCCGACAGACCGAAGGTGAGGCGGTTCCAGCAGAGCGGCGTGCTCACGCGGAACGCCAAATCGTAGAACTGGTCGCGCCACTTGCTCTGATGGGTGTCGGCCACATAGAAGGGCATTCCGCGGAAGGGATCCGTTATCGAGGCGTTGTACTGTGCGTCGTCCAGGTTTTCGTGGCGGAAGTCGAACGAGCCCCACACATACACGCTCCGCAGGTTGATGAAGCCCTCGCTGCCTATGCCGAGCGTCCTGACCCGCTCGCCCTGCTGGGGGCGCTTGTAGTCGCCGCTCACGGCATCATAGCCCACCCGCACATCCGAGTAGTTGCGCGTATCATCGAAAGCCGTACCGGCGGCATTGTCTGACTGCAGCCACACGCGCCGCTCCTTCTGCCACTCGAGGGCGGCGGGCGAAAATCCCTGTGCGGCCGCCGAGAGAGAGGCCGAGAACAGCAAGCCCGCTGCCAACACCTTATTTATATAGTTGCTTTTCATCTTTCATTTCCTCCTTGTTAGTAAGTTTCGTTCCATGAGGGGGTGCTCGCCCCATATCTGTGCAGCACCGGAATCACATTCCGCTCGAAGTCGTCGGTGGAATTGTTAGTATCCTGGAATATCAGGGCACCGTTGTCGCGACGCAGGGTGTCGCCGTTCTCGTCGAGGCTAACCTTGCGCACCACGCCCTGCCCGCAATAAGTGGCACCCACCCAGGTAATGCCGGCGTCGAGCACGGCACGCACGCGCTTGCCCGACGACATCCCCTCGTTGCGTACACACTCCACGGCGTCGAGCACATACTTGATGGGTATCTTCGCATAGAGCGTCCGACTGTTGGGCTTGCTCAGGTCGGTGGTGTGCATGGAGGGGTCGTTTACGGGGTCGTAGGACACGCCCTTGGGCACCTGGAACATGCAGTAGGCCGGACCGAAGACCGACATCAGATACTGCTTCAAAGTGCCCTTGCCGGCCGAACCGTTATAGAACACATGCAGCATGTCGGTGGCCTTCTGATCGGGATACTGCGTATTGTCCATGTTGAATTCAAACTCTGCGTGAGAGCAGTCTACCGGCGAGTTGGGATTATAGGTGTCAGACTTGTGGTTGACGGCGAACTGTGCCACCACCGCCGATTCTCCCGGCTGAAGCGGATAGTCGGTGCCCGTGCCGGGAAACTTCCATACCCGCTCGGCATACACATAGTCGATGCCGTCGGCCTCGGGCCATACGGGCAGGGTCTTGGTGGCCGTGCCGGGGTAGAGATTACCGAAATAGATGCCGTCGAGATACTGTATTTTGGAGGAGTTGTTATACACCTCGAAGAACTGATCGCGGAAGTAAGAGTTACCCACAGGGGGCCTGGAACCGGAGAAATAGAGTTCCTTGAAGACCAGCGGGCTCACTTTCAGACCCTGTACGGTAATCGTGATGTCGGTCTGTCCGTTCATCAGGGCGATGTTCACCTGATTGCCCGCCACATAATACTCTGTGCCCTCGCCGTCGAGAGCCGATCCGGATACGGACACGGTGTAGATGCCGGGTACGACATCGGCCACGCTCACCGTCTCGCCGTCAAACTCCTTCACATAGTGATAGCCGTCCTCATAGTTGTCGAGCTTCACCTTCAGACCCGAGGCCGAAGCTATGTTCTCCACCTGGATGTCAAGGTTCACCTTCACCTTAAGGGGGGCGACCCTTTCGGAATCGCTCACGCTGCGCCACTCGTCGCAACCGGCAAGGAGCAGCACGCATGCCGTGAGCAATCCCGCTATATAATATTTTCTTTGTCTCATATTCTTTCTATTCTTGATGTTGGTTATATCTTCAGGGCCAGCTCCATACCAAAGTAGAAGCGGTTGTTCAGCTTGTAGAACTCGCCGGGGCTGCGCCTGCTCTCCCGACGGGGATGGCTACGGAACATGTTGTTCGCAAAGAACGACATGCGCAGCAGGTCGCCGATTTCCTTCGTAATATTGATGTTGAAGCAGAAGTAGGGGCTGAACGACTCCTTGATGGAGTAAGAGCGGCTGCTCGAGGTGTCCAAGAGATAGTCGAGGCCGGCCTCCCTCAGCTGTTGGGTCGTGGTGTACTGCCCCGGGGTGAACCAGTTGACCCGTCCGTCGGCCAGCGCGATGTAGCCCGTGGGGATGGAGTCGTTGTGGTAGACGCCCCAGTCAGACTGATTCCAGATGGCCTGTGCCGTGAGGGTTACTACGAATCCGATGCGCGGAATATTGTGGGTGGCGCGCAGGGTGGTAACGAACTGCTGGTCGTAATAGTCCACCTTGCGCTTGTCGTAGACGGCGATGTCCTTGCGGGCGGCGGGTGCCTCGGGGGTGTTGTCATAGAAATCGTAGGCCTCGGAGTAGTGGCTGCTCCTCATCCAACTGCCGCTCAACTGGAACGAAGTGCGGATGGACTCGATGCGGGCGACATCAATCTCGAACTCCACGCCCTTGGTATTGACGAAGTTGTTATTGGTGGGAGTATAGTAGCTAGACAGCACGGGGTATCTGCCCGTGAGCTCAAGGGCTCCCGCGGCGTTGCGCCCGTAGACATCATAGGAAACGGGTACGAAAGTAGCCAGCGTCTTGTTCAGCGCATAGCCGTTCTTCAGCCGCTCCAAGAAACCCGTGAGCCCTACCCTCACCTTGCCCAGACGGAGGTCAAGTCCGACCTCCGACTTGTAGTTGCGGGCTATCTTCAGGTCGCGGTTCTGCGAATTGAAGATGCGCGTGGTAGTAATAAACCTGCGGTCGGCCTCGGGTAAGTTCTCGTTGGCGAGCTCGTTCAGGTTGATGTATTCGAAGTAAGCGTTCTCGGGATAGAGATATAATAAGGTGGGCATCTTGGCTGCAATGCCGAAGCCGCCACGCAGGGCGAGCACCTCGGGCACGATGTCAATCGAGGCGTTGAGGCGCGGCGAGAGCACGCTGCCAGCCACCGAGACATGGTCGAAGCGCAACCCTGCCTGCAGGTTCAGCGTATGGGTGCCACCGATCATCCAGTTGAAGTTGTCCTCCACGAAAGCTCCCAACTGGTTGATATACGGGATGTCCTTGTAGGCACGGGGACGGAAGGCGGCGTTCTTCTGCTGCAGGTTGCGGTAAGGCGGACGCTGGGAGTCGTAGGTCTTGCCGTCGCCCTCGTTGCCGTCGGTCTTGAAGTCCACGCCCAGCAGGATGCGGTTATTCACCCGCCCGAAGCGCTTGAAGAAGTTGGCCGTGAGCTTGGCATAGAAGTTCACTTCCCTGCTGTCGATGTCGTAGCGTCCCAGGTACGACGAGGGCAGGTACAGGGCGTAGTGCCCAGCGTCGTCCTCTCCGAAGCGGGTAATCTCCGTGCCGCCGGCCGTGAAGAGGTGCTCGCCCGCCACATTGGAGAGCACGGCACCGTCGGTCATGGTCATGGAGTAAGGCGCGTTGGCCGACGAGTAGGCCGTCTCGCTGTAGCTATCCTTGGCGGTGTAGCTGGCCGAGACCACATAGCGCAGGTTTTCCAGCCATCCGCGGCCTATGTTCCAGAGGCCGTTGGTGTTGAAGCGGAGCCCCACATCCTGCCCCCGGTGGCTGGTAAGCTCAATCTCGTCGTCGGGATTGCGGTCGCGGGCATCCTTTCCATAGAAGAAGTCGAGCGAGGTATTGCTACGCAACTTGTTGCCGAAGAAAGTGTTGGAATAGAGTACCTTGGCCGTGAGCCGTTGATAATGGTCGTAGCTCTCCGTCGGGTTCTTGATGTTGTAGGCGTAGTCAGCACTCAGGTTGAGCGATCCGCCACGCTTGCCGAGACTGAAGCCGCCGCCCACGCTGCCCTGATAGACATTGGGGTTGGCCTTGGCACGGATGCGCAAGGGCTCGCGGCCGGCCTTGGTGTGGATGATGACGGCACCCGAGGTGAGGTCGCCATACTCCACCGATGGGATGCCGCGTACGACCTCCACATTCTCGATGTTCTCCGTGGAGATGGCACGCACATCGAATCCCGAGTTGGGCGAGCTGCCTCCGGCCAGCGAAACGGCTCCCCCGGCCACCGTGGGATTCAGCGAGCTCAGGTTGGCGTTGTTGGAAATCGGGGCTCCGTCCTGGATGATGGCCGTGCCCAGCGAGTTCAGCTCGGTGTCCCGCCCGCCATCCACCTGCCGGATGTTAAGCGTCTTGGCCGAGTTCAGATCCTGATTCTTGCTGACGCCACCGGGCGTCAGAGCCATCAAGTCGGCAAGGTTCGTGGCCTGCATGTGGTCCATAGCCTGCCGTGAGATGTTGCTCGAGGTAGCCCTGCCGGCCGCACTCTGCTGTGCCGTAACCACCACCTCTTTCAGGCGGAAGTCCTCGTCCTGAAGGACAAAGTCCAGATTCTTCATGCTCCCGCTGATGTTCAGCTCACGGTCTAGCTGCGCCTTGCCCAGGAACGAGACGCGTACCTTCACCTTGCCCACGGGCACATTGTTGATGGTGTAACGCCCGCCGCCCGCCGTCGTAGCCGCCAGCCCATAGTCAGGAAGCGAAATCGTGGCGAAGTCAAGAGGCCTCTGCCGCCCCTCGGAAACCTCGTAAACCGTCCCTGACAGGCTGTACTTCTGCTGGGCTACGGCCACAGCGGCATGAGCCAGTATCAGGAAAGCGAGCAGGCATATCCTGCCCCAGTCGTTCTTTCTTCTCATATCTTAATCGTTTTGGTCTGTCTTCAGTTCTTCATGGTCGTGAAAAAGCCATGGAGACCTTATCTTCTCTTACACAACGCAAATATACAACTTTTTGCGGGAATTAACAATACCTAATAATAAGTATTTTTCTCCATGGAAACTTTTATGGCACATCTTAGATTTGAGGCCATATAAGATACTTCATCATAATCCCATTTTCAAATCCCTTTGAGCCCGATTTCCATAACTTGGCGTTCAAAATCAACCCTGTTACCTATAGCTCCGTTCTTTATACGAGCACGATATGCATAAATAGAATTGGGCGAATAGTCGAGGAATTCCGCTATATTAGAACTTTCGGTTATCCCCAGACGAATCAACGCGAATATCCGCAGCGGGGTATTCAGCGTACCGCTTTCCTTAGGAAAGGTCTTACAATCATCGCGAAGCAGCTTGTTGAAGTCCACTATAAAAGAAGGGAAGAGATGCAGGAACACGGTATCAAAATGATTCAGAAGCCCTTTCATCTCGTCTTCCTTCAACTGTTCAGAGTCCGTAAACTGGATTGTATACTTTATTTGGTTAGCCTTGAGATTCCTATTTACTTTTATGCGGAAGTTGTCCAGCTTCTCTATATACTTCAAGCAAATGTGAAAGAAATATGTGATATACTCGTCTTTTACCCTGTTGCTATCCACAAGCCGCGCATTCAAAAGCTTCAACTCTTCATTAAGCCCCGAAAGAGCCTCATAGGCCTGCTGCACATCGACCTTGCTCTTGGTAATAACCTTTCTGTCTTTCAGGACAACAAAGAGCGCTACCAACAGGAAAACGGAAAGAAAACCTACGATGACGGACAAAGATAACAGATTGGTATTCATGTTGTTTAGCCTTCCGCGATAGTTCTCGTTAATCGATGTCAGAATCGGAACTACCACCCAACTACGCTTGTGGGGACTGAAATAAGATATACAGCGCCAGGAAACATCTATATAGTTAAAGGCTCGTTTCAAATCCCCATCATTCTGCATGATCTGCGCAAGATTCCAAAGTGATGTCTGGTTGTTAATGGCGCATTCCAATTCACATATAGCTCCTAAAGCCAGCCAATACTTTTGCTTTTCCGGCTTGTGCCTGATCCGATATATTTCTGAACGGTAATAAGCCATATTTGCGTATCCGCGCGTGCGTGGCCTGACATTCTTCATCCACTCGTCATTTATCCTCATAGCCTTTTCATACTCTTGCTTGAAGAACAGAGATATACAACGGCGCTGATAATAAAGTTCGTATTCGGGCTTCAAGGTACTATTAACCGAGTCAAGATATGTGAGTGCCAGACCACGGTATCTTTGCCTCAATACCTCGTCCGAACAATATTGCTCCAGCTCTCGGTACAAATGATTCTTATAGTAATAATAGGTATTGAGCTGTTCGCCCTTAAATAACCTTGGGTTTACATTCTCAAAATATTGTTCTGCATTGGTAAAATAGCCCGAGACGACATATTGATGAGCGACAAGCAGATTGCAGTAAGACTCCAAATCCGACCTTTTCATCTTCTTTGCCAAGTCTATACAGTTAAACAGAAATGTCAGTGCCAAATCATTCTGGAATACCCGATACTCCAAATATAATGCCATCGAATGTTCGTAAAGCCCATCCGCGTTTCTTGCCAACCTTAATAATAGCTTCTGTTTCTCAATTGACTTCTGTTTCTCTGCTTTATACTTTTCCGTGTTGGAAATGGCCTCATCCAGCTTTGTATATACAGACCTAATGTCTTCTGCACATGCCGAAAAAGGCATAATTATTAATAAAAGGCTAATCACCTTATGAATTACCAGCCTGTCAGCACCGCCTATGTCTCGAATTCCGCACATATACCAAACTCTAATTTCAACGACTTAAAGGTAATAAAAAAATATATATAAATTATAAATTCACTATATTTTTTATCATTTTCATCCATATTTTAAGAAGAACCATCCATATTTCTATTAAAAACATTATCATATAAGATATTGATAACTTGCAGTTTCCAGATTTACAGATACTCATATCATCCATATTTTTATCCATATCTACAACCTTAAGATAAAAAAAACAACGAATTTTGTAACATCTCTAAATGCAGACAAAAAACAATCTATAAATCTTATGAAACTAAAAAGAAACATTTTTGGATTTGCTACGCTAAGTTTGGTCGCTTCTGTCTTCAGCTTGTCAAGTTGTACGACAGATGATGTTGAAGCTGAAGTTGTCGATGAGAACTTACCGCAGCAAGCTGTTTTTGACTTTACCAATGGTGAGGCAATAACTGGATGGGGATTAGAAATCCCAGGTGGAAGCAGTGGAACGCCCGTTAACAGTATAACAACAAAAGAAGTTACCCTGACAACAATAAATAATGGTTCTACGCCCATACGCATTTATTCTACTGGCTCGGGAGTCTTGGACCTGCGTTCTTATTCTGGTGATATCCTGATATTCTCCGTTCCTGAGGGCTATATCATTACAGGTATTAACTGGTCTTCCGCCAATGAATCTACAATGGACGCATGGAGCCCGTCATTCGGAACTATTGCCGGAGGTATATGGACAGCTCCGACAGACGGCACTTTGAGGTCCGTATCGTTTACTGCAACAGGAACTACGCGCATGAATGTACTTACAGTTACATACGAGAAAGGTTCTGCTACACTTGTAAACGAGCCCCCCACTCCAGAGCCGCCTCCCACCCCTGAATCACCAACATCGCTTTCGTTTGACTTCACCTCATCTACAGCCATTATAAGTTGGGGATTCGAAGTTCCAGGAAAGAGCGAAGGAGTTGTACTGAGCAAGCCAATTACGGAAGGGAAGTTTACAATCACTCCTACTAATGCAGCAGGGGCTACAGAGGCTACAAGTATCCGATTCTACACTTCCAAGGGTGGAGCAACAGATCTTAGGATTTATACCGGAGACACCATGACTTATAGTGTGCCAGAAAACTATGTCATCAAAGAACTGTCATGGACTTCTGCCAATGCAGAGACTATAGATGCTTGGACGACAGATGCCGGCACATTGAAAAATGGCGTTTGGACGGGTGAGGCCGGTAAAAAGTATTCCAGCATTAAATTCACGGCTACTGGTACGACGCGGATAGATGTTCTTACTGTAACTTATCAACCAGCTGAATGATGATTCTGATAGGAACGATAATATCCATTATATTTATCATTGCCGTAGCATACGCGCTGACGCATAAGTTCAATCCCCAGATTGTTCTGCTTACCTCTGGGTTGCTTATGCTCGGGACGGCAATGATACTGGGCACCTTTACCATCGATGTGCAGAAAGATCTTGGTGGTAACGGTACGGGCTGGATTGTCTTCGATATCTTCAGGCTTATAAAGGAGGTGATGAATACCAACATGGGGCGCGTCGGCCTGATGATCATGACCATTGGCGGCTATGTCGCATACATGAAGAGTATTCAGGCAAGCGATGCCTTGGTTTATGTGTCAATGCGTCCTTTGATGTTATTCCGAAAGGCACCAGATTTAGCGGCAATACTCGTGCTGCCAATAGGTCAGATGCTTTTTGTATGTACACCAAGTGCAGCTGGTTTAGGTTTGCTGCTCGTTGCTTCTGTATTTCCCATCCTCGTTAATCTTGGCGTAAGTCGTTTAACAGCGGTTTCTGTTATTTCTGCATGTACAATCTTTGACATGGGGCCAGGATCGGCTAATACTGCTCGTGCGGCAGAGCTGGCAGGCATGACCAATATGCAATATTTTGTGGAACATCAACTTCCACTTGCCATACCTGTAACAATTCTATTAATGGTTTTATATTTTGCATGTAATCGTTACTTTGACGAGAAAGACCGTGCACACGGCATCGTTTCCGAAGCCGTTACAGATGTTAAGAACATGAAGGTGGACGCACCATTGATATATGCCATTCTCCCGGTATTGCCACTGGCCTTGCTGATAATATTCTCCAATTATTTTCAATTGTTTGGCAGTCTGATAGTCCTTGACACTACTACGGCTATGTTTATTTCTCTTTTCGTTACAATCAGCTTTGAGCTAATCCGGTATCGTTCCGTCCGAAAGACCTTTGCCCAGGTAAAAGCTTTTTGGACAGGCATGGGGACAGTATTTGGAAATGTAGTAACATTGATTATCTCCGCCGAGATTTTCTCGAAGGGACTTATTTCTTTGGGATTTATCGATTCTATTGTTAATGCCTGCACGCATATGGGGTTCCCCGGAGCATTAGTAAGCGTCGTTATCATTGCTGTCATCTTCATGGCTGCTATACTTATGGGAAGCGGCAACGCCTCTTTCTTCTCATTCGGACCGCTCGTCCCAGACATAGCTGCCAAGGTGGGCATGAAACCCGTAGATATGTTATTGCCCATGCAACTGTCATCCTCTATGGGAAGGGCTATCTCTCCAATTGCCGGGATTATCGTAGCTGTTGCCGAAGTGGCGGGAGTAAAACCCAATGATTTAGTAAAGCGCAATGCCATTCCTTTAACTACAGGCCTATTAGCTATGGTCATTATTCATTATATCTTCTAAATATTATGTTTACACTAATAAAAAACATTCACCTTTATACACCTGAAGACAAGGGCATACAAGAAATTCTCTTGGCCGGTGAAAAGATTGTCGCCATTGGCGACAGGCTTGAAATAGCCGGTACAGAGGTGAAAACTATAGACGGACAGGGCATGACTTGCATGCCCGGACTCATCGACCAACATGTACATGTCATCGGAGGTGGCGGCCAGACAGGATATTTCTCATTGGCTCCGGAAGTGCCTCTGTCCAAACTGATTGAAGCTGGAACAACGACCGTTGTCGGATTGTTGGGGACAGACGGTTTCGTAAAAACCCTACCTCAGTTATATGCCAAGACCAAAGGTTTGTGCCAAGATGGCATCAGTGCCTATATGCTGACAGGGTTCTATGGGCTTCCTACTCCAACAATCACCTCTTCAATAGCAGAAGATATGATCTACATAGACCGCTGTATCGGCTGCAAGATAGCAATAAGCGATGACCGCTCCTCCTATCCCACAAAGCAGGAACTACTACGCATCATCCAACAGGTGCGCTTAGGGGGATTCACATCTGCGAAAGGGGGCATCATGCATGTTCATCTCGGGGCTTTGTCTACAGGCATTGAAGTCCTCATAGACATTGCAAGGGAAATACCAAACCTGACCACATACATCTCGCCTACTCACATGGGGCGTACCCATGACTTATTCTTGCAAGGTATCGAGTTTGCCAAACTGGGCGGCATGATAGACATCAGTACCGGTGGTACAAAATATGCCGAGCCTCATGAAACCGTAATGGAAGGCCTTGAAGCCGGAGTTCCCATTGATTTGATGACATTCTCCAGCGACGGGAACGCCGGAGTGCGTCGTAAGAATGCTGAAACAGGCGAAGACACTTATCTGTTGGCTCCACTGCATAAAAATCTGGAGCAAGTGGTCTGCCTCATCAAGGAAGACCAGATAGCACCAGAGGAGGCTTTCAAACTCATTACCGTCAACCCTGCGAAGAACATGAAGTTGCATGGAAAGGGAAGAATAAGTGTCGGGGTTGATGCAGACCTTACCTTCTTCGATGACCAGTGGAACCTGCAAGGTGTCTGGGCACGCGGCATAGAGATGATGCATGAAAGGAAAGTTATCAAGAAGGGCAATTTCGAACAATAACCGAAGCGTGATTATGAAAAAGTTTTTGCTAACACTATTGGGATTCCTGCTTATCAATGCGACTGCCTATAGTCAGGATGAGATCGACGAGGTGGATGCCAGCGAGATGTCGGAAGAAACTGACAGAGAAGCCAATGACACACAAAAGGCTTCTATCAATCCATATCGTCTGGGCAACGGCATCCGCCTGATTGCCGGAAACGGGAATAACCTTGTTCTTTCCGGACTTGTACAGACGACTGCCAGCACCAAGAAATATGGTGATATAGACAAGCATTATAATCGTTTTAGAGTGCGCCGTGCACGCGTGCGACTTGATGGAACGGCCTTGGGCAGCAAAATCCGATACCGTGTAGGGCTGGATCTTGTCAAGGGGAGTGAGACTGATGATGACGGTGCCGGCTCTTTACTTCAGGATGCATGGATTGGATACCGTCCGTGGGGAGACAACAGAATGCAGATTTCATTTGGCCAGCGTTCCACCCCTACTGACAATATTGAGTTATCTATGTCGTCCCATACATTATCTTTTGTAGAACGAAGCAGAATAACATCTGTATTCGCTACAATCCGTGAAATCGGTTTCTTCGTAGAGTCGAGTCTAAGGTTAGGCCATACACAAGGTATTCTTCGTCCGTCTATCGCTATTACTGACGGCGACGGGCCAATATCCGGGGGCAAGCGTTATGGTGGACTTAAATACGGAGCCCGCATCAACTATCTTCCCTTCGGGACATTTCGCAACTATGGTCAGACTCGCGAGAGTGATATGGTCTATGAATTTACTCCAAAGCTGAATATCGGAGTTGCCTATAGTTATAATCAAGGTGTCAGCGACAGGCGGGGCGGTCGGGCATCCGGCGACATTCTCTATATGGACGCAAAAGACCACTATAAGCTGCCCGACATGGGGAAACTCGTAGCTGACATTAACTTCAAATATGCCGGATTCTCTTTTATTGCTGAGTTTGCAAAGACTTGGGGATATGTGTCAGACAAGATAACTCAGCGCGTCCGTACGGCAGGTACGACAACAACAGACTTTGCCTTTGAAAGAACCATTATTGACGCTGCCGGCAATCAGACCACCCAAACTGTTCAGGATAAAGAGAGCTACATAAAGAACAGAATGCTGTTAGGCTGGGGCCTGAATATCCAGATGGGATATATGTTCCGCAGCCTTTGGAGCATCGACGCCCGCTATACACATATTCAGGCTGATGATGTTTCATTCCTGAACAACGACCTGTATTTTAACCGTCCCGACTATGTCGACCTTGGCATCTCCAAGTACCTTACACATAGCTATGCCAGTAAACTCCAACTTACTGTAGGATGGGGCAACCCAGATGGACAATGCAGGACTCCGGATAGTCGCTACTATAGCGGCAATGAATGGAATGTAGACCTAATGTTTCAACTAAAATTCTAAGGAAAACGATGAAAAAGCATATCTTGTTTTTATCACTCATCATGGCTATGACACTACAAAGTGCTATGGCTCAACAACCTGGAAAGGTTACGCGCAAATGGTTTCCTGATCCAGATATAAAAATAGAGTCTCCGGCCTTCACTACTGGTAAATACTATACGACATACAAGGGCATGAAGAAGTATCTTCAAAAGCAACTTGCCGCATACCCTCAGTTAATGGACATCACCTCTATTGGCAAGACCCAAAAAGGCAGGGAGATACCGATGGTTACGATATCCGACAAAGCTTCTTCTCAGACTAAGCTCAGAGTATTATTTACCGGAGCAATGCACGGTGACGAGCATGCCGGTACAGAAGGACTGATGTGGTTTATCCATCAACTTGGAGCAGACGCTTCCACTCGGGAGTTGTTGACCAAGATTGATTTCTATATCATCCCAATGCTAAATGTAGATGGCTCCGAAGCCGACACTCGCTACACACATAACGGCACAGACCCTAATCGTGATCACACACGCTTGTCCACGCCCGAAATAACATGCCTGCATAAGGTGGCTACAGATGTCAAGCCGCATTTGTATGTGGATTACCATGAGTTCAAGCCCCTGCGTACTTCCTACGAAGAGATTTCTGACCGTATTATCTCCAATCCCAATGATTTCATGTTCCTTTACAGCTCTAATCCCAATGTATATCCGGAGTTAACAGAGCTGATAGAACAGGAGTTTATCCCCAACACAAGGAAGATGGCAGAGAGCTGGAATCTGAGAAATTCCATTTACTACACAACCAGAGGAGGCAGCGACGGAACCATTATGAATGTTGGAGGACATTCTTCCCGTTCTTCAAGCAACATCATGGCCTTGCGTGGATGTGTGTCTATGCTTATGGAGATACGCGGCATAGGACTTGGAAAAACTTCTTATCTGCGCCGTGTAAACACGATTTACCAGCTGTGCCAGTCCTATTCCCAAACTGCATTTAATAATAGTAGTCGCATCATCGGCAGCGTGGAGAAAGCCGAAAGACAAAACCGCCCTGTCGCCATCGCATATAGCATAAAAACGGAGAAAAACCAGCCGTTCCTTTTCTTGGATCTGCTGAAGAACGAGATTATAACCTATCAAGTGGATGCCAAACCAGCCAAAGAACTGAAGGTTACCAAGAAAGTCTCCCGTCCTAAAGCATATGTGATTGATGGTAGGCAGACTCTTGCAATTGATCTTATCAAGAAGTTCGGCATCAGATATGAAGAGTTTAGGCAGCCCCGGCAGCTGGATGTAGAAGCCTATCGCGTAAAGTCTTCGGTAACCCAGAAAACGGAACTGCTGAATATACATCCAGTAGCCGTAAAGGTTCAGCCCGAAACGCTTCATGCTACTCTCCCTGAAGGAAGCATTCTTATTCCGATGAGCCAACCCTTGTTTACGCTGGCAGCAATTCTCTTAGAGCCTGAATGTGTCAACAGCTTTGTTTATATGCAAGTTATTGACGCACAACTAAATGAATGTTTGCCCGTATATCGTATAAATGAATAATAATCGACAATATAAAATACATCCAAAATATGAGAAACAAAATTTTTCTTTCCGCTCTGATGTTCCTGTCTGTCAACATGGCATGGAGCCAGTCGTTGCATAGCGAGGCTGAAAACACCCTTACGGACGGCATTCTGAATCTCGACTTAGGAGGCCAGGGCAACAGGGTTCGCATTGGAGGATTCGTCTCCGCAGGAGGACACTTTACGGAAATAAAGAACGCCGAGTCGGATAATGGATTCAATATTGACAACGCCTTCCTTTCCTTAGAAGGCTCTTTCCTGAATGACAAGTTAGGCTTCTTCCTGCAGGCAGACTTCGCCGACAGCTATCCCCTACTGGATGCTTATGTTACTTACCGACCCATAAAGGATCTCGTATTCTCCGTCGGACAGAAGCAGACCTTTACGAACAGCCGCGACCTGATGCTACATGACCAAAGTACAGCCACGGGTGAGCATTCGCCGATGAGCCAGGAGTTCAATGAAAGAGGGCGTGAATTGGGAGCCTATGCCGAATACCGTCTTCCAACGACACGCCTGGGAGTAGACCTCGGCCTTGCCGTAACAAGTGGCGACGGTCGTAATTCCTTCGGCTCGTCCAGTACTGATCCTGATAATGGAAGCTTGAAATACGGCGGTCGTGTCACGGTCTATCCGATGGGATATTTCAAAAGAGGCAACGAACTCGTATTCTTCGACTTCATAAGAGAGGCTACTCCAAAGCTTGCCATTGGCGGAGCCTTCAGCTATAATAACGGCGCAAGCAACGCAAAGGGTGAAGGACACGGGGATTTCACCATGTACGACAGGGAGGGCAATGCCGCATACCCAGGACTTCGCAAGCTCACGGCCGACCTCCTCTTCAAGTGGCAAGGCTTCACCTTCCTGGCAGACTACACGAATACTACCGGTGCCAAGCTTGACAACCTCTATACGGCAGCTAATGTCAACGCCAAGCTCCAGCCCGAAGAAATCAGCCAGTATCTCGCCCTCGGCAACGGCCTTGATGTCCAGGCTGGCTACATTACGAAGTCCCTATGGGCTGTCAACTTCGGCTACAGCTATGTAAAGCCGGAATTTGCAGAAGTGGCCAACTCTGTCCTGAGGAGAATGTCTTCCTATGACATCGGCATTTCAAAGTTCTTCTGCAAGAACACATTCAGGCTGCAACTACTCGGTAATTACACACATTACCACAAGGAGGTCATGACGCCTTATAAGAATCGATCCATTAAAATGAATCTTCAAATTATGTTCTGATATGAATAGACTGATTAGAAACACTTGGACATGTCTCTGCCTCCTGCTAACGACACAATGCCTTGTCGCATGCTGGGAGGATGATGTGCTGCCCCCGGAGGACACGCAGACGGCAGCTACCGTCACACTGACTCAGGACGGGAACGAACATCAGATAGTCTATAATGGATTCGAGGCACTCAAAGACAAACCCGTTACCGTATATTATAACATTCCATCAAGCGGAGACATGACGAAAATGCCCGTTCTCTTCATCTTCCCAGGCGAAGATCGCAGTGCAAAAGAGCATATGGCACTATTCACTGACTGGGCTCGCCGGCAGAAGGTAATGCTCTTCGCCTTCGAATTTCCCACTGCCTATTATCCGACGACCACCGAGTATATCTTAGGCGGCATGAATACGAGGCAAAGCAGCGAAGGGCTCACGGCTAAGGAAAAGTGGAACTTCAACTATGTAGAATCCTTTTTCAAGTCTGTTCAACAATTTACGAAAACCACCCAGACCACTTTCGACATGTGGGGGCATAGCGCTGGCGCCCAGTTTGTCCATCGATTCTGCACTTTCATGGAAGATACCCATGTCAATAGAGCCATAGCGGCCAACTCTGGTTGGTACACGATGCCTGATGCCGACTTGTCCTTCCCCTATGGATACAAAGAAGTTACAGATGTGGACTGGAGTCATCAACTGCCAAAAGTGTTTGCACAAAAACTATACATACAACTTGGCGGTGCTGACACAAGCACGGAGGGACTGAACAACACCACGGGTGCAATGTCCCAGGGCTCCACGAGACTTGAGCGAGGACAGCATTATTTCACGACTTCACGGAATACAGCAAGTAGGAAGAACCTGCCGTTTAATTGGTCTATAACCATCGTGCCTAACATTGGACATTATGCCTCAGGAATGGCGCAGGCCGCCATGGACACTTTGAATTATTAACATGGCTTGCAGCTGACGAGGTGTCTTGCTCTGCGGTAATCAGCTTTCCCCCAAAGGAAGGGCTGCATAAAATAAGGAAAGATCTTTTTGGGGATTAAGGGCATTTCAAACGCAACCGCCCTATCTGATTACCTCGTCCATTTTATCGAAGAGTGCGTTTGGGTTGGTCTGCACAAGATTTTTGTCCATCGTGTCGACAAACGACACCAGGACGGGATAGTCGGCAAACTCTGCCTTGAGAGCCTTGCGCTGCTTGTCGGTCAGGTTTTTCCGCAGATTGAATATGGCCTGAGCCATTGTCATGCCATTGCTCTTGTAGAGCACGCGCTCCCCAAGGATGGCATCCGAAGCGGCATAAACTGTGATATTCTTGCCCCGATAGATGCATGCGGCGAATATTTTGTGGCTGGGCACGGACGGCATGGAGGTCTTGTAGGCAATGTTGGCCGCTATGGGAATCCAGGTGATACGACTGGCCTCCGGATTAGCTGCATAATAGGTAACGACACTATCTACCTCGCCAATATCATATTTCGGCTGCTTGGCCAAGAGTCTGGAGCCTATCACACTGATTTTCACGAAGTCGTCAGTAGTACTGAACAGGGGCGACACATAGAGGTGAGCATGCATGGTGGGGTTCATCAGATAGCCCTCTGCGATGGAATCATTGTGCAGGTAGACAGTGGCAATAGGCTCTCGCTTATTCACTTTAGCTTTCTTTTCTTGGGCATTGGCGCCCATCAGGCAAAGAAGGCCAAGGCCAAATAAAATAGAAGCTTTCATTTCGATGCAGTTTTATGAGTTCTATGTCCACAAAGATAGGTTATTCCTGTGAGGTAACAAGCGTTTTCTTTGAGAAATGACATCTTTTAACCTTTTACCAAATAACAAAACAATCCCATGATAAAATCGACAACCAGAGGGCTATGCATATAACGACAGTCAACTCGTCAAGATAGACGACTCCGCGACGAATCCCGTCTGCAGGGGAGGCTTCACCTTCAAGGGCAGGACGGAGATGACATGGAGGATGACAAAATCGGCGATTTCTTCCTATAAAATCGGCGACTTTGTCGCACAAAATCGCCGATTTTGTCATCCTTCCTGCCGCTTCCTGTAAAAAAGGCGATCACCCCCCGCGGCAGCAAGCAGTATTCCCGACACTTCTGAAAAAATTTCAAAGAAAAACCCGAAACATCTTCCGGTTTTCAAAAAAATGATTACCTTTGCCATGAGTGGGACTTGTTTCCATGCCTCAAGTCCGACTTGGAAACTTAAATATTTAGCGAAAAAGATGAAAATCGGTTTGTTCGTACCTTGCTATGTCGACGCGCTCTATCCCGAGGTGGGTGTCGCCACCTACAAGCTACTCAAGCATTACGGCCTCGAGGTGGAGTATCCCGAGAAACAGACCTGCTGCGGCCAGCCCATGGCCAATGCGGGCTTTGAGGAGATGACGCTGCCGCTGGCCGAGAAATTCGAGACTCTCTTCAAGGACTACGACCACATCGTGGCTCCCTCGGCCTCGTGCGCCTCCTATGTGAAGGCCTACTATCCCCACCTGATGCACCATGAGTGCGTGAGCTCCGGGAAGATTACCGACCTCGTGGAATTCCTCCACGATGTGCTGCGGGTGGATCATGTGCCTGGCAAGTTCCCGCATGTGGTGAGCGTGCACAACTCTTGCCACGGCGTGCGCGAGCTCGGCCTCTCGTCGCCGTCGGAGCTCCGGATACCGCCGTTCAACAAGATCGTCGACCTGCTCAGCCTCGTCGAGGGCATCACAGTGAAGGAACCCGAGCGCAAGGACGAGTGCTGCGGCTTCGGCGGAATGTTCTCCGTAGAGGAGCCCAATGTGTCGGTCCGCATGGGCGAGGACAAGATAGCGCGCCACATGGCGACGGGCGCCGAGTACATCACCGGCCCCGACAGCAGCTGCCTGATGCACATGCAGGGCATCGCCCGGCGCGAAAAGACGCCTGTAAAATTCATTCATGTAGCACAAATCTTAGCAGCAGGACTATGAGTACAGCACATTCAAGAGCAGCCCGCGAGTTCACAAAAAATCGCGAGAAGACCGCATGGCACGACGACACATTCTGGTCCATACGCACCAAGCGCGACCACATGGCCTCGGAACTGCCCGAGTGGGAGGAGTTGCGCGAGCATGCCAGTGCCATCAAGAGGCACACCGCTACCCACTTGGCCGACTATCTGGACAAGTTCTCCACGCAGCTCGAGAGCCGTGGAGTCATCGTCCACTGGGCGAAGGACGCACAGGAATTCAACGAGATCACATTCGGCATACTCGAAAGCCACAAAGTGGAGAAGATGGTGAAGTCGAAGTCGATGCTCACGGAGGAATGCGGAATGAACGCTTACCTCGAGCAACGAGGCATCGATGTGGTGGAGACCGACCTCGGCGAGCGCATCCTCCAGCTGCTCGGCCAGAAGCCCAGCCACATCGTGATGCCCGCCATCCACCTGACGAGACAGGAGGTGGGCGAGATGTTCGAGCAGAAAGGCATCTCGCACGAGAAAGGCAACTACGACCCCACCTATCTTACGCGCTGTGCCCGCCGGCACCTGCGCGACGAGTTCATGGAGGCACAGGCCGGCATGACGGGCTGCAACTTCGGCGTAGCCGAGACAGGCGACATCGTGGTATGCACCAACGAGGGTAACGCCGACATGAGTACCTCTATGCCCAAGCTGCACATCGTGGCCATGGGCATAGAGAAGGTGGTGCCCGACTATGACAGCGTGGCCGTCTTCCAGCGACTGCTCTGCCGCTGCGGGACAGGCCAGCCCACCACCACCTATACCTCCCATTTCCGACAGGCAAGGCCGGGGGCAGAGATGCATGTCGTGCTCGTGGACAACGGGCGCAGCGACATCCTCGCCAATCCCGAGCACTGGGAGACGCTGAAGTGCATACGCTGCGGTGCGTGCATGAACACCTGTCCCGTCTACCGGCGTAGCGGCGGCTACAGCTACACCTACTTCATCCCTGGGCCCATCGGCGTAAACCTCGGCATGCTGCACGACCCACAGCAGCACTCCGGCAACCTCTCCGCCTGCTCGCTCTGCCTCAGTTGCGACAATGTATGCCCCACCAAGGTGAACCCGGGCTCGCAAATCTACTACTGGCGACAGGACCTCGACCGGCTCGGCAAGGCCGACAAGATGAAGAAGGCGATGTCTGAAGGCATGAGCCTGCTCTACAACCACCCCGCACTCTACACCACCGCACTTCGACTGGCACCGCTCGCCAACCTCGTACCCGAGAGCCTGACGCGCAGCGACAGCCTCAATCCCTGGGGCATCGGGCATGCCAAGCCTGAATTCGCCAAGAAGAGCTTTCACCGAATCTGGAAAGAAGACATCGACAAGAAATGAAAAAGGAAGATCTATTTGCCAAGCTCAGGGCCAACGCGCAAGAGCCCTGCGACATGCCCGACATGAACATTCGGGGCATACAATATGCCGACCCCTACAAGCAGTTCGTGGAGATGACCGAGACCGTAGGCGGCCAGGTGGTGGAAGCAAGGAAGACCGACGACTTGAACGCCGTCATCCGCGGCATCTATCCTGACGCCAAGACATATGCCAGCAACCTGCCTTTCATCACCATCGCCCAGCGAAACCCCGACACCGTGGCCGACGCTGCCGACCTTAACGGCACCGATGTGGGCATCCTGCAAGGAGAAATCGGCGTGGCGGAGAACGCCTGCGTCTGGATTCCGCAGACCATGAAGGAGAAAGCCGTGTGCTTCATATCCGAGTATCTGGTTATCATCCTCGACAAACAGAACATCGTCAACAACATGCACGAGGCCTACAGGCGCATCCAGATGGATCCGCGCTACAACTTCGGTACCTTTATCAGCGGCCCGAGCAAAACCGCCGACATCGAGCAGTCGCTCGTGATGGGAGCCCAGGCCGCTCGCGGCGTTACCGTGCTCATCGTGGAATGACATGACCGTCCGCCCTTCAGCGACAAGCGGGGGGTACAACCATGGCCGGACGGAGCCTGTCTGTCTGCCCATCCACACCAGCCACATAGGAGTACATAGGATAGATTATTTCATGCTATCTGAAAGCATAGCAGGGAGCTGAACTTACGGCAAGTTGGAGGAAACGCCCTAAGGTTCGTCCCTTGAGTCCCCAGCGGGTACAGAAGAACTCTATGTCCACCCCCGGTTTTCTACCTCAAAGAAAAAAAGACAGCCGTGCCGGGTATATCCCACGGCACGGCTGTTCTCTATAGGCTGAAGAAGCGTCAATCCCAGTTGGGGTTCTGCTTCAGCACACCCTTTGACAGGTCTATCTCCTCAAGCGGAATCGCCCACAGATAGTCGCGGGCTGGATTAAACTTGCGCTGCTCCACCAAGAACTTCTCACCATTGGGGCGCATGCCGTAGACGGGCTTCGTTACGGCAGCCTCCGTAGTCTTGTAGCTCCGGGTGTCGAACAGATGGATGCCTTCGAAGGCCAGTTCCAGACGGCGCTCCAGCCTGATGGCGGCACGCATCTCGTCCTTTGACAATCCAGGGGCAAGCCTGGGCAGGTTGACACTCTTGCGCTGGCGGATCGCATTCACGGCATCATAGACCTCCTTGTCGGGAGCCGCGAGTTGCTCGTTGCGGGCTTCCGCATAGGTGAGCAACACCTCCGCATAGCGGATGAAGATGAAGTTGGTCCAGTCGTAGTTGTTGATTCCGTCGTTCTCGGGGTTCATATACTTGCGCATACAGTATCCAGTGCGAGTATGGTTGCCATCGCCGATACTGTTGGTGGTGTACTCGTGCCCGGCAATCATGTCTCCATGATGGAGAATAGAGGCCGCCAGACGGGGGTCTCTGTTGGCAAATGGATGGGCCGGATCATAAAGCGGCGACTCCTTGATAGACTTACCATCGGTGCAAGGGTAGGCATCCACCATATCCTGTGTTGGCGACAGGGCCTCCCAGCCGCCCATGACGATGGGGGCGAAGAACTGTCCTATCCAGCTTCCTTCATTTGAATTCTTGGGATTCGACAAATATTCGCGGTCGAAGATTATCTCGTTACAGGTCTCGGCAACGGGCTGGAACAGGCCTGCATAGTCGTCATAGAGACCATACTTGCCCATATCCATCACCTTCTTGGCCGCCTTTTCGGCTTCATCATACTTATGGGCATAGAAAGCCAGACGAGCCTTGAGGGCATAGCAGGCTCCCGCACTGGGCTTGCCGTGGTCGTCAACCTGACGGATATCAGGCAGCGCGGGGGCAGCCTTGTCGAGCAGTCCGACGATGTGGTTATAGGTTTCCTCCTCCGTGGCGCGTGCCGGCATGGGTTCCTTCAATGCCAAGGGATGATCGACGATGGGCACGCCGCCCATATACTTCAGCAGGGTGGAATAGAAGAAAGCTTCCAGAAACTGCACCTCACCCGTGATTTCGGCTCTGTAGGCATCGTCCATCGGCACTTCGCCTATATGTTGGTAGAACACCTGGCAGCGGCGTATCCCGGCATAGGCTGCATCCCAGAGTTGCTTGAAATGGGGATTGGACGATACGGCCGTACCTGCAGACAGGGATCCCTGCTCTGCTCCCACATGCACGGGAACGGCATTGTCCGTATAGCAGTCTGTCATGATAGTGTGGTTCTCCGGTTCCACCAGAAAGAGGTAGATGCCGTTTACATATTCCTCTGCCTCGGCAGCCGTCTTCCAGAAAGATCCGTCAGACTGCCGGTCGGTGGGCTCGCGCTGCAGGAAACTGTCGTTACAAGAACAGAACAGTACGATAGCCAACAGGCAAGCCATGATACTATATTTTGTCTTCATGATTATAATGCTTTTAGAATGTAATGTTTAGACCGAAGGTATAATTACGCGTCAACGGGTAGTAAGTGCCGCTTACCAGCTCTGGATCTACGCTGTCGAAGCTTGAGATAGTGAAAAGATTGTCGATGCTGCCATAGATTCTCAGCCGGCTGATGCCATACTTGCCGAGCACCTTGGCCGGCAGGGTATATCCCAGCTGGATGTTGCGCATCTTGAGGTAAGACGCATCCTGCACCCAAAAGCTTGAGATAATCCGATTCTTATCGTCCTTCATCGAAAGGCGGGGCATGGAGGCATTCGGATTCTCCGGCGTCCAACTGTCAAGATACTTGTCGGTCAGCTTGCCACCATTGTAAAAGGCGTATCTGATCTCTGCCACAGGCAGTCCCTTCACGGCAGCCGCCCCCTGTAGCACGGCGCTCAGGTCGAAGCCCTTGTACTGTACATTGAAGTTAAGGCCATAGTTGACCTTCGGGAAATAAGAGCCCAGCACCTTGCGGTCGTTACTGTTCACCGTCTGGTCGTCATTCAGATTGCGATACTTCAAGTCGCCGGGAACAGGGTCTCCCATTGCCTGTGCTACATGGCTATCGATTTCCTGCTCAGAGCGGAAGATGCCGTCGCACACATAACCGTAATATGCCCACAACGGATCGCCTACCGACTGTCCCGGCGTGTCGCCGCCGCTGAGGTCTACAATCTTGTTGCGCACATAGCTGAAGTTTCCCGTTACGGAGTAGACGAGATCGCCGATGTGGTCGTTGTAGCCTACCTGGAACTCAAATCCCGTATTGCGCACTTTTCCTGCATTCTGCATGGGAGGATCCACACCCATCAGGCCGGGCATGGGCAGCTGCAGCAGGATGTCGCGGGTATCCTTGCGGAAGATGTCGAGCGTGAAGTTCAGCCTGTTGCCGAAGAGTGTAGCATCGATACCGAGGTTCCATTGTGCCGTCTTCTCCCAGGTAATGTCCTGATTGGCCATGGGGCTTGCGATGGAAATACCAGTCTGCAGCTTGTCGTTGAAGCTATAGTCATATCCGTAGCTGTAGGTGTTCTGGTAAGGATAATAGTTAACAGTCCCGTCAGCGTTTATGGTTTCCTGATTACCCAAGAGGCCCCACGAGAGACGCAGCTTCAGGTTGCTGAGCCATGACCGTGCCGACTGCATGAAGCTTTCCTCCGAGATTCGCCAGCCCATGGAGAAAGAGGGAAACGCTCCGAAACGCTTGTTCTTCGGGAAGCGCGAAGTACCGTCATAACGCAGGTTAGCCTCGAAGAGATACCTGTCGTCATAGACATAGTTCAGGCGTCCGAACGCGGAGCGGAGCGCATATTCCACTTCCGTTCCTCCCGTGCTCTGTCCGGTTACCTCACCCGCATTCAGCTGGCTGAGTGAATTAGGAATGTTCTTGCGCCTTGCATTCAGCCAACGCGTCTGTTGGTAAATCTGCGACAGGCCCAGGAGGCCGCTGATGGCATGCTTGCCGAAGGTCTTGTTGTAATCCAGATAAGCCTGCAGGTTGGTCTCAAAATGCTTGGTGTCATATTCAGAGATGAAGCTCTGGGTGGTCTTCACCAGCTCCGTCCCCTGGCCGCCCATTTTATAGAAGGGCATGGACATGGTATGCACGGGGTTATCGTTGAACTTGAAGGATCCTGCGGCGATGCCACGGAATTTCAGGCCGTCGAATATGTCCACGGTCAGGCCCAGGCTTCCCTGGAAGCTTGTCGTAATGTCTTTGCTGGTTCCGCCGATACGGGAATAGGCCACGGAGTTATGCTCGTTCTTGAAAAGAGGATAGCGTCCGTCAGCAAACTGTATGGGCGTTACGGGAGTCTCCCTGAAGGCATAGTGAATCAGGTTGTCCACGCCATCGGCCGGAGTGAGCTGCCTGCTCCTGTAGAAAGAGATGTTCGTGGAGAGCTTCACCCGCTTGTTGATTTGCGCATCAAGATTGGTGCGCACATTGAACTTCTTGAAGTTGGTGTTATAGATCAGCCCGTTCTTATCATAGAAGTTCAGGGCGAGCGAATAAGTAATGCGGTCGCCACCACCCTTTATGCCGATATGGTGATTGTGGAAGAATCCGTTCTCGCTGAGCAGGGCGTCAAGCCAGTCGGAGTCAGGATAACGCTCGGGATCGCTCCCGTCTCTGAACTTCTGGAGGTCAGTCTCCGAATAGGGAGCGTTCTGCCCATCGTTGGCATAGGCCTGGTTCATCAGTCTGGCATAGTCGTAGGAACCCACATACTTAGGCATGCGCGTAGCCTGCTGCCATCCCGCATAGCCGTCGTAGGACACCGTCGTACGCCCTTTCTGCCCGTGCTTGGTGGTGATGAGAATCACGCCGTTGGCAGCACGCACGCCGTATATGGCCGAGGCTGCGGCATCCTTCAGCACCGAGATGTTGTCGATATCGTTGGGGTTCACCTCACTCATGCTCGATTCCACACCGTCTATGATTACCATGGCACTGGCATTGCCCATCGTTCCCAGTCCGCGCACCCTCAGGATGCCTTCGTCGGCACCGGGAAGGCTGGAGTTCTGTATAATCGTTACTCCGGGCATCAGGCCCGTCAGCATGTTCGTAACATCGCTTCCCGTACGGTTCACCAGCTTGTCGGCCGTAACCGTGGCGATGGATCCGGTCAAGTTCACCTTCTTCTGGGTGCCGTAGCCCACCACCACTACATCCTCAAGCGTCTTGTTGTCTTCCTTCAGCGTGATGGCATAGCTGGTCTTTCCGGCCTCCACCACGAACGAGGAGGTCTGGAAGCCCACACAGCTCACCACGAGTTCCGTACCCTCGCCGGCCTCTATCGTGAAGTTGCCCTGCACATCGGTAATAGCACCGGTGCGCTGACCCTTCTTCACCACATAGGCTCCGATGATCGTCTCTCCGTTCTCATCCGTTACCGTGCCGTGAATCACATTGCCTTTCTGCTGTGAAATCATGACATAATTGTCCGACGGGGACGCCTGTCCCAGCATCGGAAACATGCACCATGAAACTGCACATAGACCCGCCATAAGAAGTTTCCTCCTCATTGCCTTTGGCCTGAGTTCTGATTTTGTTTTTTCCATAAAATAATTACATTGTAAGATTAATATATTACCAAAAGACTTAGGTTTCCCACAATATTAGTTGCAAATATAGTCATTTTTCCAAAAGAACAAAAACAATAGGGTGCTTTTTTCACGAAAATCTCCACTCCTGGGAAGAAAAACAAGCGGGAGATCCCTATATCTTATATAATATATTAAGGTGGAGTATGAATTGGATATATAACCGTTGTCCTTCTTGATGGCATTGTGTAAACGAAAAAAAAAGTGGCAGACGATGAGAATATCTCATCGTCTGCCACATCGTCTGGTTCCTGTTGGATCTATAATATTTTATGAATAGCCGGCTCGAAAACATAATAAGCATCAGGAGTCTTGAGCCCTGTGGTGGGTAGGACTGGCAGCTTGACCTTGCTAAGCTGGCCGAGAACCTTGCGAATCTGGTCTTCATTGATACACTTGCCAGCCCCTTCGAAAACGATAAACATCGGGAAGCATTTGTGCTCCTTATTATATACATACATGTTGGCCTCGAATGGATTGTTCCGCAAGTCATTGAAACGGGCGATTTGGTCAGCGGTCAGTACGCTCTTCAGAGCCTTGGTCAGCTCGGCACGGGCTGTGCTGGCTGTCTGACGAGCGTATTCCCGGTCAACGCTGTAGACTCTTGTCAACTTGTTCTTCTCGATATACTTCTCGGCTGCGTCCTTCTCGGCTGCGAAATAGTAGAAGTGAATCCTACCCGTCTTACCTTTGAAAGGCAGGTAACGAACCTGCTCCTCCAGTCCGCCATCGTGCTTTATCACATCTACATCCATCAGCCCCTTCAGGAATCCTTGTGCCTTTATTTGGTGAACGCCGCCAAATATTAATATCATTGTCAGTAAACAGAACTTGAAGACAGCCTTCATCGTCTGCTTTTTAGTGTTGTTTTTGCATTCCATACATTCTGAATTTAAAATTTCCATCACTTTGTTTCTTTCTTTTTTAATATCTTTTGCGCTTGCAAAATTACGAAAAAATCTTGGTTAGAGCATAGGGAAATGCCTATCAATGTAATCCTTTTCCCTAAAAAGTCCATATTGGTGCAGCTGGTTCGGATGCCCATGCGCAAGAAAAGCCGTCATCAAGATATAGCTATCTGATTGTTAAAAAAGGGTTCTAATAGTCTTTGTTGTTTCAATTCTATTCATTGTGGTTACGACTAAGCTTTATCCCAAACTGGGCTATAAATGCCAATCTTTAGTCTTTTTTAATAGAATTTACTTTGATATGAGCCAGTATTCTCGTAACTTTGGGCTGCTAAATTTACTACATCATGAAGAAAACAATCTTACTGTTCCTTTCCCTGACGGCCTGTCTGGGCGCGTTCGCGCAGTATCAGCCGACGCGGGAGAACCTGGAGGCACGCAAGGCTTTCCAGGACATGAAGTTCGGAATCTTTATCCACTGGGGCATCTACTCCATGCTCGGCGACGGCGAATGGGTGATGAACAACAAGAGCCTCAACTACGAGGAGTATCCCCACCTGGCCGGCGGGTTCTATCCCTCCAAGTTCAACGCCGACGAATGGGTGAAGGCATTCAAGGAAGCCGGAGCCCGGTACATCACCTTCACCACTCGCCACCACGACGGGTTCTCCATGTTCAAAACCGAGCAGTCGGACTATAACATCGTCGATGGCACGCCCTACGGCAAGGATGTGCTTCGCTCGCTGGCCGATGCCTGCAACCGCGAGGGGCTCTCGCTCCACCTCTACTACTCCCACCTCGACTGGGGCAGGCTCGACTATCCCCTCGGGCGCACGGGGCGCAAGCTCGGAAGACCCATCGACCAACAGAACTACGACAGCTACTTCCAGTTCATGAACCGCCAGCTCACCGAGCTGCTCACCAACTACGGCAAAGTGGACTGCATCTGGTTCGACGGCTGGTGGGACCACGACTCCGACAAGACGCCCTTCGACTGGCGACTCGATGAGCAGTACGCCATGATCCACCGACTGCAGCCGGCATGCCTCATCGGCAACAACCACCACCACACCCCCTATAAGGGCGAAGACATACAGATGTTCGAACAAGATCTGCCTGGACAGAACACCTACGGGCTCTCCGGACAGGACATCGGCCAGCTGCCCCTGGAGACCTGCCTGACCATGAACGGGAGCTGGGGCTACGACATCACCGACAAGAAATACAAGACCGCCGACTTCCTCATCCAGCAGCTCGTGGGCGCGGCAGGACGCAACGCCAACCTGCTCCTCAATGTGGGACCGCGTCCTGACGGACAGTTGCCCGTAGAGGCCATGGAGCGGCTGAAGGCCATCGGCAACTGGATGAAGCAGAACGGAGAGACCATCTACGGCACACGCGGCGGCATCGTGGCTCCCCACGACTGGGGCGTTACCACCCAGAAGGGCAACACGCTCTATGTGCACATCCTGAACCTCCGCGATGCATCGCTCTTCCTCCCCGTGGCCCCGCAGAAGGTGGCCAAGGCACGCCTGTTTGCCGGCAAGCAGCCCGTGGGCGTAGTCAAGTCCAAGGACGGCGTGCTCCTCCAGTTGCCCGCAGTGCCCAAGGGCGTGGACACCATCGTGGAGGTTACCCTGAAATAGAAGGATGCCATCTGAAGCCCCGCCTCCTCCCTCTCACAGGGAGGAGGATAAAAAAGCTCTCCCTAACCATTACCCCCCTCGTTGTCCATCGCACTGGCTATGCCGACAGCGACTACTCGGTCGATGACCGACGGTTCCCCAAGGGGAGGGCAACATGTGGAGGATTGATTTATTATGCTCCGAAGATACTGCAAAAAACGCAATGGCAGAGCATGATGAATCACGCCCTGATGACATTCTTATTCCCTCTATTTCATGACCCTCATTCCCCATTTTTCTTTTAGCCGTTAAAAGCTCTCCTTTTAGCCGTTAGAAGCACTCCTTTTAGCCGTTAAAAGGTCGCCTTCTAACGGCCTTTTACTTTGCGGGCGGAAATCAAACAGATATCAAGGGTTGTTATTCCCCACTTAATTTCATTAAAAAGAGTTATATTTATAATGGAATACAACTCAAACCATATCGTTAACTGCCCGCAGTTCTCACCGCGGAAGGCAAGGGCACAAAAAGCCGAAACAAGATGAAAACAAGGGAACGGGCTGCCACGGCTTCCGTCCGGGAACTAAATACTGACGGCTTTGCGGTATTCTGTTTGGCGTCTTGGCTGGTCTTTTTGCGGCATCCTCAGTTTAAAATTGCCCAAAAAGCAGTCTTGACAGCTGCCTGTTGTTTAATAAAGATTAAATTCCACGGCGGGGAATGACACCGTTTCTGTGTTGTCGCTATATTTATAAAATATTCCTCATGGCATGAAGGCTGTGGGGAAAAAGGCGATGTCGGCCAAGTAGACACTAACCCAACCTTCAAGATAATGAGATACCTGATATTGCTCGCTATGCTGCTTCTCATGAATGCAGCCGTCTGCGCACAGCCCGGCGAGCGGCAGAAACGGAAATGCGCATATGTGAAATCGGAATTCGACATCGAATGGAACATACCGAAAGGATTCTATGTAGGGGAGGAGGACAACCTTGTCTACGGGCCTAACCTGAGCCGTAAGTCCGGTGCCGTGTACGGCGGATTCACCTACTGGATGACGGCCCTGTCGCAAGGCGGAGACTGCAAGCTGCTCTATCCCCTGCTTACCCTGCTTACAAGGCTCTACCAGAGGGAGCCGGGCGACGGCAGCGCCGCCAACATCCAGCTTCAGAACGAGCTGTTCGGCGCGGTGAACGACGGTCTTCCCCCGTATCACGAAGCCTGGCTCAAGCCAGAATGGGCGAAATACATCACCGCCTATGGAGGCGAAAAGGCAAGGCGCGACTTCAACGCCGACCCCGTCTTCGTAGTCGACTTTCCTATCATCCGTCCGTTTCAGGATAAATACACCTACTGCTTGGGCATCTACCTGAAGAAGTCGGGCTACTTCCCTGTCTTCCTGAAATGTCTCCTCACCGACCAAGGCTACCGGGAGAAAGAACAATATCTTGATGCCGCCCGGCAGGCCGTCAAATATGGCGACGGACCGTGGAACTACGACCGGAAGAAAATAGAGGAGGCCTATTCAAAGGTGATGAAAGAAATAGGGAATAAGGAGTAACCTCTTCTCCCCCAGCCATTATCTTCCTCGTTTGTCCGTCGCACCTGCTATACCGACAGCGATTGCTTGCAGACGACCGACGGTTCTCCCAAGAAGAAACGGATTAGGAATAAAAGAATAAAAGCCAATAGCCAATCTGCCTCTGCAGGAGGAAATCAGGGAGAGGCCGTAAAAAGAAATTTGCAGGAGCGTGATGAATCACGCTCCTTTTGTCTGTCTGACATTGTAAACCGTTAGCAACCTGATAAACCCAAAACCCTACAATATTTATCTCACCCTTTTCCTTGAGAAAGAATCGACATGAAGGATTATTCCTCCTTCTTCCCGAAGTGCGGGTCGATCTTGAGGAAGGCGGTAACGAGATAGGTTACGGAGCAGAAGGCCACTACGATGAGGAAAAACATGCGGTAACCCACAGCCTCCTGCAGCGCACCGGCAAACAGGCCGGGAATCATCATCGAGAGTGCCATGAAAGCCGTGCAGATGGCATAGTGGCTGGTCTTGAATGCTCCGCGGCTATAATAGATAAGGTAGAGCATGTAGGCCGTGAAACCGAATCCGTAGCCGAACTGTTCGAGGAAGACACAAGCGTTCACCGTGAGCAGACTCGTGGGCAGCGCATAGCTCATGTAGACATACACGAGGTCGGGAATGGTGATGGCCATTACCATCGGCCAGAGCCACTTCTTCAGTCCGTCCTTGCCGGCCGCCATACCGCCGAGGATACCGCCCAGCGTGAGGCCTACCACGCCCACCGTGCCCTGCACCAACCCGTATTCCTGGGGTGAGAGACCCAGTCCGCCACCGTGGCGTGCGTCGATGAGGAAGAGAGCCGACACCTTGGCCAGCAGGCCTTCAGGCATGCGATAGAGCAGCATAAATAGGATTCCCACGAGCGCATCGCTGCGCCAGCTCCAGCGGCTCACGGTCTCACGGCTGCCGTCGGCATGTTCCACCACCTCCTCATGCTCCACGCGGAAGAAGGTCTTGATGGTGTTGAGAAACTCCCGCCAGATGGTCAGCACGGAGATGTCGCGGCGGGGCGCGTCCTCGCGGGGGCGCGGCAGGATGTAGGCGTGCCACAGCCAGAGGGCTATGAAGAGCCCCGTAACGCCATAGAACATCAGGCTCCACGAAAAGCTGATGGAATTTCGGTAGATGACTTGCAGGTTGCCTGCAATCATCACGAGAATGCCCTGCCCGAAAATGGTGGCCAGACGATAGAAGGTGGAGCGGATGCCCACGAACCAGGCCTGCTGGTGGTCGTCGAGCCCGAGCATGTAGAAGCCGTCGGCAGCGATGTCGTGGGTGGCACTCGAGAAGGCCATCACCCAGAAGAAGAACAACGAACCCTGCAGCCAGAACGAGGTGGGAATGGTGAAGGCCACGCCTCCGAAGGCCGCACCGATGAGCAGTTCCATCGACACAATCCACCACCGCTTGGTGCGGATGAGGTCAATGAAAGGACTCCATAGCGGCTTGATGACCCACGGCAGGTAGAGCCACGAGGTGTAGAAGGTAATCTCGGCATTGCTCAGGCCGAGCTGCTTGTAGAGGATGATGGAGATAGTCATCACGGCCACATAGGGAAGCCCCTCGGCAAAATAGAGGGTCGGTACCCAGCTCCAAGGTGTCTTTGCTCTCATAGAATCATGTTGGTTGTCCGTCCTGCCCCTGCTCCGCCCTCAAAGGGCAGCCGTCGGGAGGGTGCGGTTATTGATAGATTTTTTGGATTTCAGCTCCCTGATAATAGTGCAGGAGGATGTCATGGTAGTCATAGCCCTGCTCGCCCATCACGGCGGCGCCTATCTGGCAGAGGCCCACGCCGTGGCCCCATCCTGCCCCGTGGATGACGAACCGCTGCGGGATGCCATCCTGTAGGTCGAGCCTATCGACCACGAAGGCCGAGCTGTAGAGGTGGGTCTCACTGAGCGCACGGCGTATCTCCAGCTCCTTGCCGATGGTGAAGGTGCGCTCGGTACCCACGATTTTGAGCTTCGAAATGCGCCCGCTCCTGCCCCGCTCCACGGGAACGAGGTCCACGATGGCACCGAAGTCCATCTTCAGCTTGTCCGAGAGGAGCGCAGAGAGTTCACCCTGACTGTACTCCACCGTCCACCGATAGAAGTCCTGCGTCTCCTGGTCATAGTCGTTGAGCACCTGGGCGAGCACCTTGCGGTCGGCCGTGTTGCAGAATGCCGGCTGATTCGTGCGTATCCAGCGGTCGGCCTCGGCCTCCACCGTGAGGTCGGGATTCTGCCGCTGTGCCGGCGAGATGCCCTGTGCGATGTCGCGCACGGCTGTCAGATAAGGCTTCGGGGTGTTCTCCCAGCAATACTGATATTCCTCGGTCATACCACCGCAGCATTTGGAGAAGCGGGCGTCGCAGATGTCGCCCTCCGAGGTGAGAATCTGTCCGCGAGTGTCGCTTACGGCTTCGGCCACCCGTCGGCTGGTCTCCTTCGTGATGCCCTGATAGCGCTGGCAGTGGTCGTCGGCACAGACATCGAAGATAGTGTGTTCCTCACGGTCGTACCAGCGGATGAGCTCGTCGTCTTTCTTGATGAACGAGAAGAAGCTGTCGGTCTCCTCGCCGAGCCGCTGTCGCCGCTGCATCTGGGCAAGAAGCCAGCTGCGTGAGATGACGGCATGCGCTTTGAGTAGCTCCAGACTGGAGGTGGCACTCATCTCGCTTGAGATGACGCTCTCCAGATATTGCTCTACGGGCAGCTCGTTGATGGCGCAAATCTTGTCTTCCTCGACCACGAAGCGCAGCGTCCCGAGGAAGGTCTGCATCTCCTTACGCTCCCAGTGGAAGTTGACGCCGATGGTAACATCGTGGAGCGAGAAGGAGGCATCCGGCCGTTGCGGGGTGAACTTCAGTTCCCTGTATTGATTGCCGTTCCACAGGATTCCGCCCTCGGCAAAGCTCACTACCTGCTCGCCGCTGATTTCCTCGCCCTTGGCGAGATACGGTCGGTTGAGGGCAAAATGAATTTCCTCGCCACTCACGATGCCCACGCTCACCTCGGGTTCCTTACGGTAGAGGTCGGAAAAGCGCAGGCTTTTCTCCTCCCCGCGGTCTTCCAGTACGGCCGTAACGGCGGCCATCTGTTCGTCGTCAAGGCTCACCTCTTTTAATATAGAGACCGCCGTGGCTGCATCCATACGGGCAAAGTCTTCGGCTCGCGGCGTTATCAGGAGTCCGCTCATGTCGAGCGCACCGGGGCTGACCATCATCTGATCCGCCCCCGACCGGTAATAGCAGTCAGGGCGGTGCTTGCGACGGGGGAAGACCACGCTCACATATTCGTCGGCCGCACGCCATGCCACGATGTTCATCATCGGCTCTGTGTCGCCCTCCTGCACGGGCAACACCTTGTAGAGCTGACGGAAGAGACTGGTGTCGGGCTCCCTCGTCCTACTGCGGATGACGAAAGCCGGGACGGGAAAGTCATGCAACAGAGAGAGAGTGGCATCATCGCCGAGCGTTACTACGACCTGCAGGCTACGACTCAGTCGCTGCCACTCTCGCTGCAGGGGAAGGATGCCGCTTGTGCCAGCCTGGAAGTGCAGGTGGTCAGGTGCCGACGCGCCGCAGCGCGGACCGTTATAGAACACCGTCAGATAGGCAAAGCGCTCCAACAGCCGGTGCATCTCGCCATAATTGTGCAGGATGGCCTGGGGCTGATGCGCAACGGCGGGGATTGTGTAGTGTTCGGGCAGGATGGGATACGGGTTGACAAGTAACTGAAAGCGGGATTCCAGGCCTTTCTTCATCTGCTGTGGCGGACGGTTCTCGTCGCAGAGGAAGCAGGGACGCTCCGCAAGACTCCTGCGGTCGATCCTCGCCCCCGTGGAGACCATGCGGGCGGGATTGAACTGCACACGGAGGGTGGTGTCTCCACAAGAGAGCTCACAGCTTTCCACCGACTTCAGATCGTGAAAGTGGCGGTGTGCATCCTCCCACACCTCAAGCTGCCGGTTGAAGAAGCGTTGCAGACTGTCGCCCATGAGAGGGTCGGCAGTCCCCGTATTCATCCGCTGGCGGGCGTTCAGCTCCAGCGTGCGCAGCCGGTCTTTATAGAGATTATTGGCATTTGTCCGCTCGATGTTCAGCGCATGGTCGCTGTTGCCTGTCCAACGGCGGCAGAAGTAGAGCTCGTCATAGATGCGTCCGATGCGGTAGTGGCGTGAGAAAGCCAGCCCCACGGCGTAGTCTTCTCCGTAGCTGGTGTTGGGGAAACCAATCTGCCGGAGCAGCGGCGTGAAGAAGGCGCGCGGCGCGCCCAGTCCGTTGATGCGCAGGGCGTTGTTGCAGCCGTTCTCCTCGGTCCACTCCCGGTGGTCGATAAGTCCCGGCGGCAGCGTGTGAAGGTCGAAGTCGCACATGCGGTAGGAACCCACGATCATCGCCGCCTTCTGCCGGTGGAACTCATCGACGATGCGCTGCAGGGTGTGGGGCGAGGAATAGAGGTCGTCGCTGTCGAGCTGCACGGCGAAGCGGCCGCAGCGCACATCGTGCACGGCCATGTTCCAGCAGCCGCCGATGCCTAAGTCGTCGCGCTCTGGGACGAGATGACACACCTGCGGATCCGCAGCCGCCAGCTCGTCGATAATCTGCGGCGTGTGGTCGATGGAATGGTTGTCTACAACGATGACATTAAACCTGAAATCGGTCTGCTGACTGCAGGCCGACCGCACGGCGTCGGCTATCGTCCGCTCACGGTTGTACACGGGGATGACGACCGAGGCCTCAAATTCAAAGTCCTGTTCGCCGAAGTCGGGCTGCGCATGGAGCGAGGAATCAATGAGCGCACTCATCTCACGGAGATGCTCGGTGCAAGCTCGCTCCATTTCAACCTGTACTTCGCGGTTGCGTGGGTCCACATAGTCGAACTGCCGCTCGCCTTCCTTGTGTGCCCTGGCCTCCCGTGTCGTGTAGAGATATTCGTTCAGATGGAATATCTCTCCACTACGGGAGAGGAAGAGGCGCAGGTCGTAGAACCCCGCAAAGTGATAATCGGGATGCGGCAAGGCGGCATATTCGCGAAGCAGCGATGACCGGATGAGCAGCAGCTGACCGAAATCGAAGTCGTCGCGCAGCGACCCTTTCTGATAGTCTATCAGCGGATGACTGCGCCGCTCGCCATCCTCCATGGAATAATGGTCGGCATAAAGCAGGGCGGCATCCTCGTCAACAGCCGCCCGCAACATGCGCTCAAGGGCGTAGTAGCCGAGGCTGAAGGGTGTGGCCTTCTGGCTCAGGAGCACATACTCGACTTCGGCCCGAGCCGCTATCTGGAGCATCGTGGCCACGGACAGCGGCGAGTCTACCTCTACCAGTCGGCAGTCGCCAGGAACACGGGCGTCCCTGGCAAACCCGGCCGACACCAATAGATAAATATATCGCGTGGTCTTGCTCTGCCTCAAGGCCTCGAGCGTGCCCTCCAGCGCACCCAAGTCATCGCAAGGCAGGAAGCAGTCAATCAATTGTCTCATCTTTCTGAAAAACCGTTTTACTGATTGCAAACTTACAAAAAAAACGGGAAAACAGGGATAATTATAAGAAAAAACCGTATCTTTGCCCGGATAAATAACGGGAAGAGAAGACAACTTTCCCGAAATAGCAACAAATCTAAAACTACAGGACATGGACTTACAACTGGCAATCGTGATAGGACTGGTCGTCTTCTTCGCCGTCTGGATTCTGCTCTACCAGCGCAAAAGACGGCAGGAGGCACAAATGGGGCTCGACCTCGAGACCATGATAGACAAGGAAGACTGGCAGGGTGTGTGCCGACTATTGCGCCGACAGCTATGGCTCTGGGGAGCCGTCATTGCCGCCACGGGCTTCGTCCTCGTCGGCCGCCTCATGGTCGGAGGAAGTCCGTTGGCTCCCGCGCTGATGCTAGCCTACTTTGTCTACCGCTACATCCCGCTCGTGAAAAGCTATCGAAACGCCGCCTACAACAGGCGCGTCCAAGGCGAGGAGCAGGAACAGAGGGCGGCTACGGAGGACACCGTACGCCAGTTTACCACTCTCATAGATTGCAACTATACAATCCTGGGCAGCGATTGTACCGACGAGAAGGCAACAGCGCGCTATCAAGAGACCTTGGAGCGCGGCAGGAAAGAAGGCTTTTGGCCGTGCATAGCTTATGTAGATGAGATTCTCTTAGACTCGATGAACATCGCCATAGAGAGCAACGACGGCACAGAGCCGACGGAACCTTCCCTTCAAATCCTCACACAATGGCGCGAAAAACAGCTCCATAAGCCCGTGGGCAATGGCAAGGCTTTTTTGACAGAAACTCTTCAGGAAAAGAAGGATTTTGTGGATACTCAAGGCGAAGGCTGGTGGCAGCGGGATGTCATAGGCGAGGAAGTGGACGCTGACGAGGTCGAAGCGATGAGTGTGCTGACGCAAGCTTCCGACACGGCGGTCGCCGTACTTCTCGAGATTCCCGTCAAGGAGCCGTGGCAAATCTTTGCTTATCTCCCCTACGGAGGGTGGAATGAATGTCCCGAAACAGAGCAACACATGAGCGTAGCCCGGTATTGGTATGAGCAATACGGTGCCGTTCCGGCAGCCATCGGCGGCGATACGGTGCAGTATTTTCTGACGAGACCCTTCTCGGCGGTCAACCTCGAAGAGACAGCACTGGAGCATTTTGCCTATTGCGAAGACTCCATCTCCCAAGGTTACGGAAGTATCTCAGCATGGAAGGCAGCCCTTCCAAAGTCGTCCTACTGGTTTTTCTGGTGGGACTGACCCGCCTTGAAAAGGTCTGGTATAAGTGCAGGTCTTATTCAAAAGTTCTTCACCTCCGCTGAAGGGTTTCTTGCGAAAGTTGCAAGAATTCTTGCCATACACCCTTGATACACATATTTTTGTCCTTTCTATTATTTGGTAACCCTAAACAACGCATGCACATTCTTATCGTAGAGAGACTTGTTCTGGAGGTTATCTGAATCTCTATGGTACACTAATACTTTTGTTATCCCATGCAAAGATATGTATATTTTTTTTCGGCTATGCAAGAAAAAGACAAGAAAAAAACATATTCCCCGGTTTGCCCGCCCTAATCAGGGATTTTATCTGAACTCAATACTCACAAGGAAATAGTGGGGAATATGAAAATAATCGCCCAGTTGTTCCGGCCTTACACCTGACTGCACGACCTCGCAATAGGAGGCTGTGCCGTCGACATGTCGCGTAGGCGTGATAACGGCAAAAAGAGCCCTGCGTTCATGAAGCCCTACCTGCATTTCTTCGCTTCTGCCGAAGAAGTCCTTCACTGTGTAGGAATCGGTGTCCGCATCGAGCCCGAAATACTTGGTCTTGCTTGAGAAGAAACTGCCATGCAGACTCACTTTCAATTTCTGGCCGGCTATCTTGAAGAAGAAGCGCAATGAAGCCCCATCATTCTTGACACGGAAGATGTCGTCCTCTGTCCCATCAAACAAGACGGAACTTGCCACGAGCCTTCCCTCCTTGAACTCATCAAGGGTGACGGCATAGCTTTTGCCGCGCAGACCGGAACCCGAAAAGTCTACCTGCTCTACGAAGATGTTCTCGAAGAACAGCACTTCCTGCAATTCCTTGTCGGCCACGCCGTCCCTCAGTTGCAGCCTGATCGTGTCCCCCGCCCAGGCAAAGACTGTCGTCCATGTCAGCAGGAGGATGAATAAAACTCTTTTCCCCATCGTATATTTCTTTCCTTATCAGTTACTTCTCTGTGTAAATCTCCATGCAGAAGCCTACTCTTGCTCGAAGATAAAGCGGGCGAAGATGTCCCCCGCCGTAGGATGCACCTCCAGCACGCGCCGTTTGCCCGTGGCGTTGGGCTGGAGGGTTATGGTGAGCACATTCTTCTCCACCTTGCTGTCGCTCCATGTGCCCGCGATGTGATAGATGCCGTCGGGTCTGTCGAGGTAGACACCGTCTTCCTTGACACTGCCACCTCCCAGCCAGATGCTGGAGTAGTTGGTGCAGGTGAAGGTGTAGGTGCCGCCCTGCGAGGGTACCTGCACCTTGTGCTCCTTGTCCACCGGGACATCGGCGCGCCACTTCATGGGATCCCAGTCGCCGTCGAGTCTGTCGCCGCACGAGGCAAGGGTGAAGGCGACCGCCACGAGGAGGAGCGTCGCCAAGAGGTTTTTCTTCTTCATAGTCTTTTGTTTTTTTAGTCAATCGCTCTTAGGGTGAAGCAGGCGGAATATCCGCATCGCACAGAGAGCCTCACCGCCACCTGACGGAATAGTTGCGACGGATGGCTGACAGCTCGCCCGGGCTCATCTGTCGAAATATCGACACGGCGTAGGCAATAGAGCCGTCGGAGTGCGTTCCCTTGCCCTCGATGGCGTAGAGGTATCTCCCGTCGGCCAGGCCGCTGAGACTGAGTTGCAGCAGCCGCCTGCCGCCTACATACACCCCGTTGTCGGTCTCATCGTAGGTGTAGGCGTCGCGCACATAGCCCAGTCCCCCGTTCTGAAAGCCCCTGGCATCGTTGTAGACAAAACTGGTAACGGAGTCGCGGTCGAAGTAATAGTGTACGAAGCCGACCCCGTACATGCCCCTCCTACTGGTGGAAGGACCGAAGACACCGTGCGACAAGACATTGTAACTCTCCTCGCAATACCAGCCGTGGCCAATAATCTGGCTCTCAAAGGTTGCCTTCGACACCTTCGTCAGTCCGGGCCACTGGGCCACGCCGTCGTCGGTCATGTCGACCATCGAATCCATGATGCAGATAATGGGTTGATTCTCCTCATCGTCGCCGCCGCACGAAACGAGCATCACGGTCATCCCCACGACGAGGAGGGAGAGAGTGAGAAATAACTTGTGATTCTTCATCCCTTGTTCTTTTTAAAGGTTTTCTCTTATTAAACGCGGAAAGGCCGTAACCTTGCATGATGCAGCCACTCTTTTAAGATATTTTAAAAGAGCGTGGGGCGGATAGTCCGCTGCCCGCCAGCCATTCACAAGGTGGCTGCCTCGTGGCTGTCCTCGCCTTGCCGCAGCATCCACGAGATGCCCCTTGCCATGCGCCATGCCCCCTGCCGGAAATGGTTGCCGGGGTTGAGCTCGAATGCCGTGTTGATACCAGCCTGCCGATAATACTCATAAAGGTTGCGGGTGGCGTCTTCCACGGTCGTCAACAGCTTTATCTGCGAGAAGCGCTCCCTGTCGCCGAGCGAGAGGTAGATGGCCTCGGGCGTACGGCAAAAAGGATGACTGCGCGCATAATCGATGAAACCAGGATACCAGAGCGACCCCGACCCAGAGACCACTCCGCTGAACACATCGGTGTTATAGGTCGACCACAGGGCAAACAGCCCGGCCAGCGAGTAGCCAGCCACGATACGCCGCGACACCGGCAGTCCTGCCTCCACCTGCGGGATGACCTCTCCCGTCAGCACGGCGAGCCACTCCCCAGCCTTTCCGCCGCAGGGCTCGTCATCGGCAAAAAGCTTGTCGATGGGCCACGGAGACAGGTCGTCGTTCCAATCTACACCGCTCACCTCCACCAGCGTGAATTCTCCTGCGCCCATCTTCAAGCACTCCTCCCAGACGGCGTATCCCTCGCCGCGTACGGTGTGGAGGTAGACCGTTGCCGCGGGCCTGTCGGTCTGGCCGAACAGATTGATGTCTTTTCCTGCTATCTTCATGTCGGCAAATATACTCATTTTTTGTTAAAAACGGGCAGAATCGCCTTGAGATTCTCGCGAAAAATAATCTGCCCAAAGATTTGAAAAAGAATAAAAGCCAATGGTCCTCCTCCTGGGTTTGTTCCCGTTCCTTGGGAGAGGGTTAGGAGTAAGGTTTCATATCCTCTGCAGAAGGAAGACAGGTGGAGCTCCCTCTACTCCTCACTATAGTTATGATCGATGGCGATATCGAAGCTATAGTCGGGATAATCGGCTTTCAGCGACGCAACCAGCGAAGCGCACAACGCAGCGTCATCCTTCACTTCGTAGTCAGGCATGATGTCGAAGATGATCGCCTTTCCCGGCCGGTCCACGAAGAAGCCATGGGCGGAGCGGATGCCAGGATAGCCGAACACGCGCTTCATCACATCGTGCTGTATCCGTGCTATGGTCGTGTCGCTCGTGTTGATGGCGTAGAAGCCCACGGTGGCGATGATGCCGAACCGGCTGTAGAGGCACTCCGAGATGCGGCGTCCCAAGAGGTGGATAGCTGATGCCGAGGTCGTATCAAGCACGCTCACATGGAGCGAGCCGATCATCGTGTCGGGGCCGTAGGTGTGGAGGATAATGTCGAACACGCCGTTCACGCCCTCAAAGGCCATCACCTCCTCCTTGATCCGTCTCACCAGCTCGCCCGAGATGCGGCAGCCCAGCAACTCGTTGACGGGCGACTTGAGCATGTCGACACCCGACTTGATGATGACCAGCGAGATGGCGGTGCCGAGGATGCCATCGATGGAAACATCCCATACAAGCATGATGATGGCCGACACCAGCGTCGCCAGGGTGATGAGCGCGTCGAAGAGTGCATCGGCTCCGCTCGCCTTGAGGGCGTCGCTCTTCAGCTTCTGCCCCTGCATCTTGACATAGCGACCCAGCACCAGCTTCACGACGATGGCCACCGAGACGACCACGAGCGTAAGCGTGGTGTAGTCGGGGTGCACGGGATGGAGCACTTTCTGCAGCGACTCCACCAGCGAGCTGATGCCCGCAGCAAGTACGATGACCGAGATGACGATGGCTGAGAAATACTCTACCCTGCCGTGACCGAAGGGATGCATGCGGTCGGCAGGTCGCTCGGAGAGCTTCGTGCCGAGGATGGTAATGCCCGACGAGAGCGCGTCGCTCAGGTTGTTCACGGCATCCATGATGATGGCTATCGAGCCTGCCACCGCGCCGACGACGGCCTTGAAGGCGGCCAGCAGCAGATTGGCGGCTATGCCGACGACGCTGGTGCGTATGATTTCGCGATTTCTCTCCATGGCGTGTGTCCTTACAGCTTCATCACGCGCTTCATCTCGAGGTTCTCGTAGCCCTCGGGGCAGTGGGTGGAAAGATAGACGGTGGGATGGGTGCCGACGAACTCCCTCACGCGATCGAGCGTCTGACGGGCGGCCTTGATGTCCTCGAAAACGATGCTGAGCTTATTGGCCTTCAGGGCTGCGTCGCAGTAGGTTACATCTCCGTGGATGAGATAGAACAGCCCGTCGGCCTCCACGATGACGATGCTGTTGCCCTTGGTGTGCCCCTTGGCCTCGACGAACCAGATGCCCTCGGTTACCTTCTGGGCGCGGGGGAAATTGTAGCAGGGGCCGTCGGCATAGGTCGCACGCACGATGTTCTCGCCCTCGAGTTTCATCGCATCGGCGTCCTCGGACGAGATGTAGACCTTGGCCTGCGGGAAATACTGCAGGGCGGCCGAGTGGTCGGGGTGCTTGTGGGTGATGAGAATCTTCGTTACCTGCCCGGGCTCGTAGCCCAGGGCGGCGAAGGCCTCCATGTAGTCGGCCATCTTCTCACCCATGTAGAGCGGCGCGCCCAGCTTCTTCTCGGGAGCCTTGAAGCCGTTCTGGAAGCCGGTGTCAACGAGTATCACCTCACTGCCGGTGTCGATGAGGAAGTTCTGCAGACTGCTGCGATAGATAATCTGCTCATCGAAATGCTCCTTGTCTTCTTCTCCGCCAAAGGCGAACGCCTGGTTCATGAACCCATGGTCGAACATGCGGATTGCCTTGATTTCCATAATGCTGTTGTTTTTTAGAAAGTGTGAGGGTCAGCCACGCAGCCGTCTGGCGGCCTCCGGGCAGACCCTTTATAATATCCTTACGCAAAAGTAATCATTTTCTGTCATAACAGCAAGCACATGACCTCAAAAATATTCAGGCCCGCCCTGTGCCGTCTGTTTTCTCCGTCATGTACCGGTCTTCAGCGGGCGGGACACTTACTGGCCGTCAACCGCGCGGTCGCACACCGTCATCTTCGCGATGAGCTCGTCGAGCAGGGGGACGAGTCCTGTAAGGGTTTCCGCGTCGAGGCCGCAGCCGGCGAGGTCGGTGCCCATGCATCCGGGAATCCTGGCCGCCTCGCGCTTCAGGCCCTTGCCCTTCTGGGTGAGGAACACGATTTGCTGCCGCTTGTCGGTGTCGCCGCAGCGACGAGCCACGAGGCCTTGATTCTCCATGCGCTTGATGAGCGGCGAGATGGTGTTGATGCCCAGCAGCAGCCGCTTGCCGATGTCATTGATAGGCAGTTCGTCTTTCTCCCAGAGTACGAGCAGCACGAGATACTGCGTGTAGGTGATGCCCAGAGGCCGGAGATAGGGCTCATAGGCTTGGGTAATGAGACGGCTTGCCGTGTAGAGGCGAAAGCAGAGCTGCCGGTCGAGCTTCAGTTGATCGTATGCCATGATGCCTGTCTTTTTTAGTGGTTAGTCAGCTTTGGCCTTGCCCTGACGCTTCCGTCAGAGCATGGCCTCTATGTCTTTCTCCAGACTCTTGGGCTCCGTGGTGGGGGCATAACGCTTGATTACGGTGCCGTCGCGCGACACGAGGAACTTGGTGAAGTTCCATTTGATGGCGTTGGTGAAGAGCCCTCCGGTCTGCTTGCGCAGGTAGCGGAAGACGGGGGCGGCATTGCGGCCGTTCACATCCACTTTCTTCATCATCTGGAAGGTTACTCCATAGTTAAGCTGGCAGAAGCCGCTTATCTCCTCGTCGGTGCCCGGGTCCTGGTGGGCAAACTGGTTGCAGGGGAACCCGATGACCACGAGACCGCGGTCCTTGTATTTCTGGTTGAGTGCCTCCAACCCCTCAAACTGGGGCGTGAAGCCGCATTTGCTGGCCGTATTGACGATGAGCAGCACCTTGCCTTCAAATTGCTTGAAGTCTATCTCGCCGCCTTTGCTGGCGAGAGCCTTGAAATCATAAATTGTTGCCATAACTTGTTTTTCCTCATCTCCTTTACCTCCTATACTTCAGAGCCTATCAGCCCTATAAGCCCGAGGCCTACGAGGGTGGCGGTCATATATAAGAATGTCATTATTTCCATTATCCTGAATCTTCTGCTTTTATATTTATTAAAGCGTGGCTCCCGCCGTTGTATGGGAGGGGAGCCATGCGTCTGGAGGGGTTCTTAGAGTTGTCTGAGCAACCAGTTCTCGCGGCCGATGAGGTCTACCATCGCTACCTGCTCCTGACTCCAGTAGAGGTCTTCCTCCTCGTCGGCCAAATAGCCCTTCATGATGTCGTAGGTGGTGGGATCGTCCTTCAGGCCTTCCATGCAACCGTAGAGCAGTTCCACGCCCTTCTCCTGGATTGCGAGGTCGGCCTTGATGTAGTCCACGGGGTCTTTCACGAGCTCACGGCCTTTCTGATCCTCAATCTTCACCTCGCCGCCGAGGTCGTTGATGCGTTCAATGAACTTCTTCACCCAGCCCATTTCCTCGTCGTAGTGGCCGGTATACTTTTCTCCGAGCTTCTTGAAGCCCATGGCCTCGAAGTGCTTGCCTTGTACCAAATGGGCAAAGGCGCCGTTTGTCAAACCTGTGGTGAAAAACTGTAATGCTTCAATTGAATTCTTTGCGTTCATAATCGTTCGTTTTATTTTTTGTTTAATTATTTGTCGTTATTTGTCCTTGTCGTGTGAAATCCGTTGCCGGTTTCTTTTGACAATGCAAAGATACAACGATTATTTTATATCGCAAGCGATTCAATTAAAACCTTAACAAGCTTTAAGAAATATCGTGCACGATTGTTTTCTTTTAAACTTCCGTTAACATTATATCGTGCACGATATGAAGAAAAGGGAGACTGACGACGGCTTCCCTGCCCTACGGGTTGGCCATGCGCCACGCACAGAGGTAGGCTGCGCGGGTGATGTCGGCCGTCTTCTCGTAGTTGATGAGCTGCGGCTCGTCGGTAGGCTGGTTGTAGTCGGGGTGGCCGTCGGTGTGATACCACACCACGGGCACGCCCTTGCGGGCGAAGGAACCGTTATCGCTGCCGCCCACGGGATAGTCCCAGGCTCGATAGTCGGGGTCGAGACGCAGACCGTATCGCTGCACATCGCTCCGCAGCCAGTCGGCATACTCGGGATGGGCGGCGGTGTAGAAGTAGACCATGTAGGGCAGGTTGTCGGGCTTGTGGTTGCGCCCTATCATGTCGAAGTTGATGTATCCTTTCACCTTATCTATATAAGGGCAGGTCTCGGTGAAATAACGGGAGCCGAGCAGACCCTCCTCCTCGCCGTCCCAGAACGCAAAGACCACCGTGCGCACGGGCTTCGCACCGCTCTCGGCAAAGGCCTTCATGATCTGGAGCACCGCACTCACGCCCGAGGCGTTGTCGTCGGCTCCGTTATAGATGGCGTCGCCCACAAGGTGGACATTCATGCCCTCGTGGTCGAGGTGGGCGCCGATGACGACATATTCGTCGGTACGCTGCCCAGGTATCGCTCCCAAGATATTGCGCAGCCGAAGGCTCTGATAGCGACTTTGCCTGATAAGGGCTACGCTGTCAACCTCCGCGAACCAGCGCGGACGACCGAGGGTGGCACGGCTCACGGCCTCAAATGTTTGACCATAATCTTCCAGCAGGGGCTGCACACCCTGTTCCCGGAGGCGCGAAATGATATACTCCGCCGCCAGCTGCGCCCCCTCCTCGCCTGCCTTGCGACCCTTGAGCAGGTCGCTGGCGAGGAAGTAAACATGCGCCCGGGCGGCCGCCGTGGTGATAGACTGCAGGCCTCGCTCACGGAGAGCGGCAGCCTGCTTCTGGGATTTCTGCGCCCACGCCCCACACGCGGCGAGGAGCAGGAGTGCCATCAGGATGAATTTTCTCTTCATGGGTTCATTTTCTTTCAGGGTGTGCGGGCGGCTCTGCACGGGGCGTCATACCACCGGGGCCGCCTCTTCGAGCGCCTTGCGGTAGCACTCACCATAAGGCAACCTGAGCTTGTCGGCCATTAGAGGGAAAGCCTCGAGAAACGAGCAGTAGAGCCATGCGCCGAGGCGATAGCCGTCGAGGGTGCCCTCGCTGACCGACGGCAACCGGTAAGAGCCCTGCAGGTCAATGCCGCCTTGCGAGGCTGCCGTGGCCGTGAGGGCGATGCTGCGCACGCTGTCGGCATCCATGCGGCTGATCTGACGCAGCACGGCGGCCATCTCGGCAATCATGCGGTCGTCGTCAAACGGCGGCGTGGCGGGACTTGCCGTCTCCCTCACCTGCGTGATGCGCCCCGCCATCTCTTCCGCGCTGAAGAGCGAGAGGCTTGTGTCGGTCTTGGTTTTCCTTGTCTTTCGTCGTTGCATAGAGTATGCGATTGTTATATGATTGAAGCTGCCCGTCAGGCAGTCTATGGCTTCCCATGCGATTACACGCCGTGTGTAACATGATTACACGCCGTGTGTAACGGCATTACAAGCGGCGTGTAACAACAAGGTAAACTGCCATTGGCTCTTATTCTCTTATTCTAACCTCTCTCTAACTCTCCCCCAAGGGGAGAGAACTCCCTCTCCTTGGGAGAGGAACGGGGAGAGGTTCCCCCCTACGGGAGGGGGTTAGGGGGAGGCCGGAGAGGCTCGGGGAGAGGTTTCCCCTTACATCCTCCCCTTTGGGGAGGCTTGGAGAGGTTTCACATAGCACAGTGCCGCCCCGATGGCGGTGCAGAACTCCGAGTACTTGGGAATGACGAAGTGCACCTTGTAGAGCTTCTCCAGACCCGGGAACACCTCCTTGCACTGGGGCAGCAGCGTCAGGTTGCCTATGAGCACGAAGTCGCGTATGCCCGAGTTGAGCGACGCCAGGATGGTGCCCGAGCCGATGGTCTGCAGCACGGTGGTAATGATTCCCTTGGCGATGTCCTCACGCGAGGCGTTGCTCTTGGCATTGCCGAAGAGCGAGGCCGTGGCGTGCTTGGGCAGTCCGGGCAGCGGATAGGGGCTGATGTCGCCTATCTGTACATCGATGTTGGCCAGGTCGCCCTGCATGGCGAGCGAAGTGATAGTGCGCACATCGTCGGTCTTGAGCATGATGCGCGAGAGCCCCATGAGTGTTCCTCCGCCCACGCCGATGCCCCCGATGTGGCGGATGTCGTCGCCCTTGCACTGCACGAACGAAGTTCCCGTGCCCATGGAGACCACGATCATGTCGTCGAGGTCGGTCTCATAGCGCGCCCCCAGTCCGTCGGCCACGAACTCCTCGGCCTTGTCGGTGGGCAGTCCGTAGATGGGTTGGTCAATATATGCCGCCCCTACGCCCGTGATCATCACCCGCTCGATGTCGCTGAGCTGCAGCTTGTTGTCTATCAGATACTTGCCGAAAGCCCCGTAGAGCGAGGTTACGGGGTCGGTGGCCTTGATGCGGATGGGCGAGACGACGATGCCGTCTTCATTGATTCCCACGATCTTCGTGGTGCTGATGCCCACATCGATTCCTATTACGATTGCCATGGCTTGTGGATTTTTGTCTGCAAATATAATAAAAAATCATGGAGCGACGGCGGCAATCTGAGAATATTTTCGTAATTTCGCATCGACATGGACAAAAGAATCACAGAGCAGCCCTCCCGCTACGACCACCTGGAGCGCATGCCGGTGGGCGAGCTCATCGCGGACATCAACCGCGAGAACCGCGGCGTATCCGACGCCATAGATCGGGCGTTGCCTCAAATAGAACGCCTCATCACGGCTGTCGTGGAGAAACTGCGGGCGGGCGGAAGGCTCTTCTACTGCGGCTGCGGAACGGGCGGACGCCTCGCCATCCTCGACACCATCGAGGTGCAGAACACCTATACCTCGCCGCCCGAGATGATACAGGCCGTGTTTCCCGGTGGCGTAGGCGACCTGCTGAACACCACGGAGTCGAAGGAAGACGACATCGACGGCGGATGGCGGCAGTTACAGGAGCACGGCATCTCACGGCAGGACATCGTGGTGGGGTTCTCCGCCAGCGGCACCACTCCCTTCGTCCTGTCCACCCTGAGGCACTGCCGCGCGGAAGGCATCACCACGGGCTCCATGGTCGGCAACCCCGATGCGCCTGTGTCCGAACAGTCAGACTATCCCGTCGTGGTGCTCACAGGGCCGGAGTTCGTTACCGGCTCCACCCGCATGAAGGGCGGCACGGCGCAGAAGATGGTGCTCGACATGATCAGCACCGCCTGCATGATACGCCTCGGACGGGTGGAAGGCAACCGCATGGTGAACGCCAAGGTCATCAACCGCAAGCTCCTCGACCGCGCCGTGCGCCTCTTCATGGAGCGCAACCCACAGTATACCGACCGCCGGGAGGCTGAAGCCCTCCTTAGGAAATACGGTAGCGTGAAAAAAGCTGAACAAACCATCAACAGACCATGAACATCATCGTATCACAGGAAATAGAGTCAGTATGCCCCGGGTTCGTGGGTGCCTGCGTGGAAGTCAATGTCGTCAACACGCCCTATTCGGAGGGGCTGTGGCGGGAAATCGACGCGCTCGGCGCACACTATCGCGACACCCTGAACACCGAGACGCTGAAAGAGATGCCCGCCATAGCCGCCACGCGCCGCGTCTACCGCGCCTGCGGCAAGGACCCCTCGCGCTACCGACCCTCCGCAGAGGCCCTCATCCGCCGTATGCTGCAGGGCAAGCGGCTCTATCAGATAGACACGCTCGTAGATCTCGTCAACCTGGCGAGCATCCGCTTCGGCTACAGCATCGGGGGCTTCGACGCCGACAAGCTGGAGGGCGACACGCTCACCCTAGGCATCGGACGCGCCGGAGAGCCCTACGAGGGCATCGGACGGGGACTGCTCAATATAGAGGGACTGCCCGTTTACCGCGACGCAAGCGGAGGCGTGGGCACTCCCACCTCGGACAACGAGCGCACGAAGATTGAACTGCAGACCACCCGACTGCTCGCACTCGTCAACGGATACGACGGCCGGGAAGCCCAGGTGTGCGCCACGGCGGAATACATCCTGCAGCTGGCCGACAGCTATTGCGAGGGAACGGAAGGCAAATACTTTATATATAGGTAAATGGAAGACAAACAGGAAATGATGCGCAGCCTGATAGCGGAGCTCAACCAGGCTGCCGACGCCTACTATAATGGGCGGGGCGAACTGATGACCGACTATGAGTGGGACGCCAAGTTCGACCAGCTGAAGGCATTGGAACAGGAGACGGGCGCCATGCTCCCCGACTCGCCCACCCACAAGGTGTCGGAAGACAACATTGCCGGACAGAAGGAGGAGCACGAGTTCGCCGCCCTCTCCCTGGCCAAGACCAAGAAGCCCGAAGAGCTGGCCAAATGGGCGGAAGGACGCCCCGTGTGGCTCTCGTGGAAGCTCGACGGCCTCACGCTGGTGGTTACCTACGACGGCGGCAGGCTCACGAAGGTGGTAACGCGCGGCAACGGGCACATCGGGACGAACATCACGCACCTGGCTCCATCCATCAACGGCATTCCGCAGAGCATCCCCGCACAGGGACATGTGGTGATTCGGGGCGAGGCCGTCATCTCCTATGAGGACTTCGAACAATTCAACATGGAGAGCGAGGAGGAGTATGCCAACCCGCGCAACCTAGCCTCGGGCTCGCTCACCCTTAAAGATCCGGAGGAGGTGAAGCAGCGCCGCATCCGGTGGATACCGTTCACGCTGGTCTATGCCGACGACGAAATCAAATCGTGGGGGGCACGTATGGACTTCCTCGAACAGAACGGCTTTCACACCGTAGAGCACGAGTTCATCGGCCAGCCCACGCTGCAGAATATTGAAGAGACAATTGACCGCTGGACGGAAAAGGTTACACGGCGCGCCTGCCCCTACCCCGTAGACGGACTCGTCATTACCTACGACGACACCGTCTACGCCCAGACGGGCTCCGTAACGGGGCACCACGCCACACGGGCGGGCTATGCCTTCAAGTGGCAGGACGAGAGCGCGGAGACCGAACTGGAGCACATCGAGTGGTCGTGTGCCGCCAACACCATCAATCCCGTGGCCGTGTTCCGCCCCGTAGAACTGGAGGGAACCACCGTGCGCCGCGCCTCGCTCTGCAACATCAGCGAGTGCGAGCGGCTGGGCATAGGCGGCGAAGGCAGTCGGATAAGTGTCATTAAAGCCAACAAAATCATCCCGAAGATCATCCGTGTGTCGCAGTCCGTGGGAGCGTTTACCGTACCCGGGGAGTGTCCCGTGTGCAAGCATCCCACGGAAGTGTCGGTGAGCGAGACCAGCGGAACGAAGACCCTGCGCTGCACCAATCCCGACTGTCCTGCCAAGCAGCTGAAGAAATTCGTGCGATTCGTGTCGAAGGAGGGCATGGATATCGACGGCATCTCGGAGCAGACGCTGGCTAAGTTCATCAACCTGGGCTGGGTGAGCGAACCAGCCGACCTCTATCACCTGCGCGACCACGCCGTGGAACTCTCCCAAATGGAGGGCTTCGGCGAGCGGTCGGTGCACAATCTGCTCAACTCCCTGGAGTCCTCGCGCAAGGTGGAAGCACGCAAGCTGCTCTACGCCCTCACCATCCCGATGTGCGGACAGGATGTGTGTAAGCGGCTGCTGGCCGCCTACCCGCTCGAAAAACTCGTCGAGGAGGCCATGAAGACAGAGGACCCCACCTTCTTTGCCACCATCAACGGCATCGGTCCGGAGAAGTCGGCGTCATTCGTCAGCTGGTGCAAGGAGGAGCACAACATCGCCATGCTGCACCGCCTGCTCGGCGAGCTGGAACTGCACGAGGAGCAAGCCGCCGCGTCAGGCAACCGCTGCAGCGGTCTCACCTTCGTCGTTACGGGCGAGGTCTACCAGTATAAGAACCGCAACGAGCTGAAGGCCTACATCGAGAGTCAGGGCGGCAAGGTTACCGGTTCGGTGAGCAAGGCCACCGACTTCCTCATCAACAACGACCTTGAGAGCACCAGCGGCAAAAACCAAAAGGCGCGCCAACTCGGCACGCCCATCATCTCCGAAGCGGAGTTTTTCGAAAGATTTGGGGGAACGAATGAGGAATAAAGGAGTAAGGGAATAAGGAGTAAGGATAAAAGACTTCACTCCCATACTCTTTACTCCCCTATCCTTACTCCTCTACTCCATACTCCTTACCCCTCTCCATCAGAATGTCCACTTCGCCGCGAGGGTCGGGAGGGCATAGAACTTGTCATTGCGTCCCTCCTCATTCCACACGAAGTTGTTGGAGACTTCCACCTCCGTGCCCAGGCTGAGGTTAACACCCTGCCAGCCCTTGAGCGTGTTGAGGTTGAACCAGAACTGCGGCTCGCTGACGAGGATGAGGTTGCCGCGCACGCTGCGGTCGTACCACAGGTCGCAGAAACCGCTGAAGGTGCAGAGCCCATTGGCGAAGTTCACACCCCACACCTCGGTGAGCTGGAAACCGCTGAACGGCCGTGCGCCGGTGTGTCCGTTCTTGAAGGTGTAACGATACATGGCCTGCACGGAAAAGGTTTTCGAGAAATCGGCGCTGTGCCAGTTCCATGCACCGCCGAGCAGGGCCACATGCTGGAAGCGGTTGGCATAGTAGGAGTCGGCCATGTGGCCGCTGGTGAGTCCGCCGTTATACTCGATGTGGGCGGCAAACTGCTTCCGCTTGTCGAGATTGAACTCGCGGCTGATCTCCCAGTAGGCTCCCATCACGCCGTCGCTCTTATAGTCGAGGTCGGTGAAGAAGAAGGTACTGCCCCAGCGGTCGGGCTTGAACATCTCGACGGTGGTGGTCAGGTCCTGCCGTGGCGACAGGTCGTTGTAGAGCTGTCGGCCGAGGTCATAGTGCAACTGAATGTTCTGGGCAAAGGTCAGCGAGCACAACAGGAGCGCCGCTGAAAGGCTTAGAATTCTTTTCATCTTTAGTATCTATCGGTTATTAATTGGGCGCAAAGATATATAAAATATACGAGACGACGGCTTTCCCGGCGCAAAATTATCTCAACGGGCCACTCTCTTCCCAGAGGACAGCCTGCCACCCAGAGGCAAAAAAAGCATGGTTTGCTTGCATTTTTCATGCTTTTGCACTATATTTGCACCTATAATTATGAGAATAGATATTATCACCGTACTGCCCGAAATGCTCCAGGGTTTTGTTAATGAGTCGATTTTAGCCCGCGCGCAGAAGAAAGGACTGGCTGAAATCTGCCTGCACAACCTGCGCGACTACACAACGGACAAGTGGCGCCGCGTGGACGACTACCCCTACGGGGGCTTCGCCGGAATGGTGATGCAGATAGAGCCCATCGACCGCTGCATCACGGCCCTGAAGGCCGAGAGAGACTATGACGAGGTAATCTTCACATCGCCTGACGGCGAGCGGTTTGACCAACACATGGCCAACGACCTCTCCCTGAAGGGCAACCTCATCCTGCTCTGCGGACACTACAAGGGCATCGACCAGCGCGTGCGCGACCATCTCATCACCCGCGAGATTTCCGTGGGCGACTATGTGCTCACCGGCGGCGAGCTCGCTGCCGCCATCATCGCCGACGCCGTGGTGCGCATCGTGCCCGGAGTGATCAGCGACGAACAGAGCGCCCTCTCCGACTGCTTCCAGGACGACATGCTCTCCGCACCCATCTACACGCGCCCCGCCGAATACAAGGGCTGGCGCGTGCCCGACATCCTGCTGAGCGGCAACGAGGCGAAAATCAAGGAATGGGAAATAGAGCAGAGCCTGGAGCGCACCCGACGGCTGCGCCCCGACCTGCTGAAGAAATAAAATACACCTTACCATGAAGTATACTGCCAAACCGCGACTCTCCTTCCGCGAGGCCCTGAAGAGTGCCTTCAGCGACCTCGGAGGCTTTGAGCGCAAGCGCGTGCGCCGTTCGGAATACTGGTGGTGCATGCTGGCCGGCGCCCTCTATGTGGGTGCGTTCGACCTCATCAGATACATTCTCGAAGACCTCTTCCACCTCAACCTCTCCCATCTGCTCATAGACCTCATCTTCGTCGCCGTGAGCATCGTGCCCATAGGGCTGTGGGTGATGGAGAACTACGGCCGCCTGCACGACACAGGGCGGCGCGACAGCTGGCTCGCGGGCATCTTCCTGCCCCTCGCCGCGGCTGTGGTGGTCTACATGGCAGCCTGGCCCTCGCCGTTGGTGCGGTGGGCGGTGTGGGGCCTGCTGGCCGTGGCCGCCGTCTTCAGCGTGGTCTGCATCGTCTTCTGCCTGCAGGACAGCGACAAGGGCGAAAACGACTACGGCCCCTCGCCCAAGTACACTCCGGAGGATGAATAACCCCTAAAACATATATCCATTATGAAGACCTACACCATCTACAAGCCTACCCGGTGCAACCGCCCGGTAGAGTTCACCGAGGCTCTAAGGCTCTCGTTCCGCAACATCTTCAACTTCAAGGGCCGCGCCCGCCGCTCGGAATTCTGGTGGACCACCGTCGGCGTCTATCTCATCACCCTCGTGGTCTACCTCCTCGCCATGCTCATAGGAGCAGGGACGGCCGGCTTCGCCGACCTCTTCCAACCCGAGAGCGTCGTTTCGGGAAGCCTCTCCGCCTACGGCATCGTCATCGGCGCATGGGCCATAGTGGCATGGATACTCATGTTCGCCCTCTCCGTCCGCCGCCTGCACGACACCGGCCACAGCGGCTGGCTCATAGGCACGGCCTACCTGCTGGGCTTCGCCGGCTTCACCATCGTCTTCATCGGCACGGGCATTAGGAATTCCCTCTCATTGACGACCATAGGCATGCTCGTCTTCGCCGTCTACCTCTTGCTCGCCCTCTACATCTTCTTCCTCACCATCTTCGACAGCGATGTGGAGGAAAACAAGTACGGCCCCTCGCAGAAATATGCCGTGGAGGAGACCAGAGCTGCCGGAAACACAGCCGAAGACGATATGGAACAGACTTCCGAGAAGATTCCCATGGACGAGCCGATTCCAGCAGGGGCAACAGAAGAATAAATACTGATAATCATAAGATTACAAACAGCAATTCTTTTAGCCGTTAAAAGCCCGCCTTTTAACGGCTAAAAGGTGAATAAAAAGTGGCTAAAAGGAAAGTAAAAGGCCGCTGGAAGGAATCCTCCTTACGGCATCCGCGCTTTGCAGAAGGCCTCTCCGAGCGTATAGCCTTCCTCGTAGAGAGCCTCGAGCTTCACCACATCCTTTTCCATCCGGCCCACTACCACGGGCTTCTCGGGACGGATGCAGACAATTTGCCCCGTCCGCTCGAGCTGCTCCACGAGGTCGAGCTGGTCGTTGTAGGTTTTGATGCGGCGGCTCAGCACTGCGCGCAGGCGGGGATAGTTCTTGTAGACGAAGTGGGGAATGCGGATGTCGCGCCCCTCGCTGCGATAGCCGCGGTTGCGCGTGAGCACCACCACATTCTTCGGATGACCCGTCTCCATGGCGCGGAGCACAGGTATGGAGTCCACGATGCCGCCGTCGAGCATCGGGATGCCATCCACCCTGACGATCTTGCTCACATAGGGCAGACTGCTCGAGGCGCGCACGATGTCGAGTGCCTTCTGCCTGTCGTGCGACTCATGGAGATACATCGCGCGCCCCGTGAGGCAGTTGGTGGTTACCATTTCGAACTGGTCGGAATAGCGGAAGAAGGTGTCGAAGTCGAAGGGAATGAACTCGTTAGGAAACTTGTCATAGAGCAGCTTCTGGTCGAAGATGCAACCCTGCGTTACCAGATGGCGCAGCCCGATGTAGTCGTAGCGCGCCAGATAGTCGATGTTGGAGATGCGTGCGCGGCGCGGCTGACGGCTGATATACGACATGCCGTTGCACGCCCCGGCCGAGACAGCCACCACATAGGGGAAGTAGAGGCCGTATTTCATGAAGGCATCGAGCACGCCGCTCGTGAACACGCCCCGCATGCCGCCCCCCTCGAGCACCAGTCCCGTATTTGAATCAATTTGCATAGGCACAGATAAATTTGTCCCCAAAGTTACTCATTTCTCCTTTATTTTTGCTAACTTTGCGACTGATAAATACTAAAAACTCCAAAAATGTTCAGCAAAGAGACCTATATCCAGCGCCGCAACGAGCTCAAGCGGCTCGTCGGCAGCGGTATCATCGTGTTATTCGGCAACAATGAGTCGCCCTGCAACTATCCCAGCAACGGGTATTATCCATTCCGCCAGGACTCCACCTTCCTCTATTTCTTCGGAATCCAGAGAGACGGCCTGGCAGGCGTCATCGACATCGACGCCGATCGGGAGACCCTCGTGGGCGACGACATCGACATAGAGGATATCGTTTGGTACGGCTCCGTGGACAGCGTGCGGGACCTCGCCGCCTCGGTGGGCGTGGAGCACACCGCCCCGATGAGACTGCTTCAGGCTGTCTTCGACGAGGCACGGGCCAAGGGACGCACGGTGCACTACCTGAATCCTTACCGTTATGACAATAAGCTGCAACTCTTTGACCTGACGGGCATCCACCCCAGCCGCCAGAAGGCCAGTGCTTCCATGGCACTCATCAAGGCCGTGGTGAAGATGCGCTCCACGAAGACACAGGAGGAGATAGAGGAACTGGAGCGCGCCGCGGCGATAGGCTACAAGATGCACACCACAGCCATGCGGCTCACCAAGCCCGGCGTAACGGAGAAATACATAGGCGGGCAGGTGGACGGCATAGCCCACTCCTACGGGGCACAGGTGAGCTTCGCCACCATCTTCTCACAGCACGGCGAGATCATGCACGGCAATCCCTCGATGGCAAAACTCGAGGACGGGCGCCTCGCCCTGTGCGATGCGGGAGCCGAGACCATCAACAACTACTGCTCCGACAACACCCGCACCTATCCCGTGAACGGCCGCTACAGCCAGCGCCAGCTGGAGATTTACTCCATCGTGGAGGCCTGCCACGACCACGCCCTGCAAGTGGCACGCCCCGGAGTGAAATACATGGATGTGCACTTCGCCGTATGCCGCCTGATGTTCGACCGCCTGAAGGAGCTCGGACTGGCCAAGGGCGACACCGACGAGGCTCTCCGCGCCGGTGCCCACGCCATGTTCCTGCCCCACGGATTGGGCCACATGATGGGCATGGATGTGCACGACATGGAGGGACTCGACCAGGTCAATGTGGGCTTCGACGAGGAGACGCGTCCCATACTCGACCAGTTCGGCACCAACGCCCTGCGCATGGGACGCCGCCTCGAAGAGGGATTCGTGGTTACCGACGAGCCGGGCATCTACTTCATCCCCGCCCTCATCGACGACTGGAAGGCATCGGGACACTGCGCGGAGTTCCTCAACTTCGACAAGATAGAGACCTACAAGGACTTCGGCGGCATACGCATCGAGGACGACCTGCTCATCACCGCCGACGGTTGCCGGTTCCTCGGCAAGGACCGCATACCCTACCATCCACAGGATGTGGAGGCTTTCATGGCGAACAACTAACACAAACAACATAAAACAAAACCAAATGAGAAAAGTATTATTGCTGGCACTGGCTGCCCTGATGACCATGGGCGCAAGCGCACAAGGCGAGAAGAAACAGGACAAGAAGAACGACAACAAGCCTGTATTCACCACCATCAAGGAAAACAAGATTACCAGTATCAAGGACCAGAACCGCTCGGGCACCTGCTGGAACTACTCCACGCTGAGCTTCTTCGAGGCCGAGATCCTGAAGGCCACAGGCAAGACCTACGACCTCTGCGAGAGCTTCGTGGCCAACAAGACCTATATGGACCGCGCTGTCCAGGTGGTGCGCCTCCACGGCGACTGCCAGTTCGCACAGGGCGGAGCAGCCTACGACCCCCTCTACTGCATCCAGCACTACGGCATCTGCCCGGAGGATGCCATGCCCTTCCCCGGCAGCCTCTACGGCGACTCGCTCAATAACTTCAACGAGTTCTTCTCCGTGCTGGAGCCCTATGTAGCCTCCGTGGCAAGAAGCAAGGCACCGAAAATATCCAACCAGTGGAAAGTGGGCATGCAGGGCATCCTCGACGCTTACCTCGGCAAGTGCCCCGAGAGCTTCACCTATCAGGGCAAGAGCTACACCCCGAAGAGCTTCGCCGCAAGCCTCGGCCTCGACTGGAACAACTATACCACCTTCACCAGCTACACGCACCACCCCTTCTGGACAGCCTTTGCCGTCGAGGTGCAGGACAACTGGCGCAATCCCCTCTCGTGGAATGTGCCCATGGACGACATGATGCGCATCATCGACAACGCCATCCAGCAGGGCTACACCGTGGCCTGGGGCGGCGATGTGTCGGAGGAGGGCTTCACCCGTCAGGGCCTCGCCTATGCCTACGACACCAAGAAGATGGAAAGCCTCGCCGGCAGCGACATGGCACGCTGGCTCAAGCTCTCGAAGACCAAGAAGGCAAGCCTCGTGGACTCCCTGGGCTGCAATGTGCCCGAGCTGAAACCCACGCAGGAGATGCGCCAGGAGCGATTCGACAACTGGGAGCTCACCGACGACCACGGCATGCTCATCTTCGGTATCGCCAAGGACCAGAACGGCAAGGAATACTACATGGTGAAGAACTCCTGGGGCGAGACGGGCGATTATAAGGGCATCTGGTATATGACCAAGGCCTTCATCGCCGCCAACACCATGGACTTCATGGTGAACAAGAACGCCGTGCCCAAGGATATCCGAAAGAAGCTCGGCATCTGATGACACGGAGCCTCCGGGAAGTCGTACGATCGTGAGCACACGGCTCGCACGCCGCATCCCCGAAACAGGAAGCTGACGAAATTACGGCAGATTGTGAAAATTTAAAACACAATCTGCCGTTTTCTTGTATTTATTTCGTAACTTTGGGCACGGATGTTTGCAGACTTGCAAAATCCGCCTCGGAAACGCAAGGAAATAAAGACAATATAAATGCACTTCAAATGGAATTACCAATCACCTACACCAGAAGAAAGACAAGCAGCTAAGGAGCTGGGAGAGAAGCTCAACATGAGCCCCATACTGGCCCATCTGCTGATTCGCCGCGGCATCACGACGGAGTCGGCAGCCAAGCGTTTCTTCCGCCCGCAGCTGGCCGACCTTATCAATCCCTTCCTCATGAAGGACATGGATGTGGCCGTTGACAGACTCAATGATGCCATGGGGCGCAAGGAGCGGATACTGGTTTACGGTGATTACGATGTAGACGGATGCACGGCCGTAGCGCTGGTGTATAAATTTCTGCAGCAGTTCTATTCGAACATCGACTACTACATCCCCGACCGCTATAACGAGGGCTACGGGGTGAGCAAGCAGGGAATAGACTACGCGAAGGAAACGGATGTGAAACTGATTATCATTCTCGACTGCGGCATCAAGGCTATCGAGGAGATAGCCTATGCCAAACAGCAGGGCATCGACTTCATTATCTGCGACCACCATGTGCCGGACGAGGCTCTGCCCGAAGCCGTGGCCATTCTCAACCCCAAGCGTGAAGATGACAGCTATCCTTTCAAGCACCTCTGCGGATGCGGCGTGGGATTCAAGTTCATGCAGGCCTTTGCCAAGAACAACGGAATCCCCTTCTCGCGCCTCATTCCCCTGCTCGACTTCTGCGCGGTCAGTATAGCCGCCGACCTGGTGCCCGTGGTGGACGAGAACCGCATCCTCGCCTTCCATGGACTGAAGCAGTTGAACCAGAATCCCAGCATCGGGCTGAAGGCCATCATCGATATCTGCGGCCTGAACAACCGCGAAATCTCCATGAGCGACATCATCTTCCGCATAGGTCCCCGCATCAATGCGTCGGGGCGGATGGAGAACGGAAGGGAAAGCGTAGACTTGCTCGTGGAAAAAGACTTCGGCACGGCGCGCAGCAAAGCCAAGCACATCGACGAATACAATGAGCAGCGCAAGGATATCGACAAGCAAATGACGGAGGAGGCCAACCAGATCGTGTCGCGGCTGGAGAACCAGAAACACCGGTCGTCTATCGTGCTCTACGACGAGAACTGGAAGAAAGGCGTCGTGGGCATCGTGGCATCGCGACTCACGGAAATATACTTTCGCCCCACCGTGGTGCTTACCCGCGACGGCGAGTTTGCCACAGGGTCAGCACGCAGCATTGCCGGATTCGATATCTATTCCGCCATCAAAAGCTGCAGGGACATGCTCGTGAACTTCGGTGGCCACACCTATGCGGCCGGCCTCACACTGCGATGGGACCAGGTGAAAGAATTTCGCCAGCGGTTCCAGAAATATGTAGAGGAACACATACAGCCTGAACTCACCGAGGCCACCCTGAACATCGATACGCAGATAGACTTCAAAGACATCACCAAGAAGCTGCACAACGAGCTGAAGAAATTCTCCCCTTTCGGACCGGGTAACATGAAGCCGATTTTCTGCACCACCGATGTCTACGACTACGGCACGAGTAAGGTGGTGGGTCGCGAGCAGGAGCACATCAAGCTCGAACTTGTAGACTCCAAGTCGAGTGCCGTAGTCAACGGCATCGCCTTCGGCCAGAGTGCCGCCGCACGGTATATTAAATCGAAGAGAAGCTTTGACATCGCCTATACCATAGAGGACAACATATTCAAGCATAATGCCGTTCAACTGCAAATAGAGGATATCAGGCCGACTGAGGATGAAGAGCTTTCTTGACATACTGCACGAGAACTTCGGCTATCCCGACTTTCGCGGAATCCAGAGGGAAATCATCGAAAGCATCGGCGGTGGCAGGGATACGCTCGGCCTGATGCCTACGGGCGGCGGCAAGTCGATTACTTTTCAGGTACCCGCCCTCGCGCTGGAAGGGGTGTGCATCGTCATCACCCCACTCATCGCCTTGATGAAAGACCAGGTAATTCACCTCCGTGAACGCGGCATCCGCGCCGCCGCCGTCTACTCGGGGATGTCGCGGCAGGAAATCATCACCACGCTGGAGAACTGTGTCTTCGGGGGTTTCAAGATTCTCTATGTATCGCCCGAACGCATCGGCTCCGATCTCTTCAAGGCCAAGCTCAGGCACATCAAGGTGAGCTTCATCACCGTCGACGAGGCCCACTGCATCAGCCAGTGGGGCTACGACTTCCGGCCGTCCTACCTGCAGATTGCCGAAATTCGCAAGCTAAAGCCCGGCATCCCCGTGCTTGCGCTGACCGCCACGGCCACTCCCGAAGTGGTGGACGATATTCAGGAGAAGCTGGAGTTCAAGGAAAAGAATGTCTTCCGCATGAGCTTCGAACGCAAAAACCTGGCCTACATCGTACGGAAGACTCAGGACAAATATCAGGAACTCGTTCACATCCTCCAGTCGGTAGAAGGCTCCTCCATCGTCTATGTGCGAAGTCGGAAACGATCCAAGGAAATCGCGCAGCTGCTGGAGCAGAACGGGCTGAGTGCCGTCTACTTCCATGCAGGACTTGACTCCGCCGTCAGAGACACGCACCAGACCCTGTGGCAGAATGGGGAGAAACGCGTCATTGTGGCTACCAATGCCTTCGGCATGGGTATCGACAAACCGGATGTGCGACTCGTAATCCACTTCGACTGCCCCGACTCCATAGAGGCTTACTTCCAAGAAGCCGGACGGGCGGGACGGGACGGGCGGAAAGCTTACGCCGTGCTGCTCTACAACGGCAGCGACAAGCGCAAGCTGGAGAAGCGTATTGCAGACAACTTTCCCGCAAAAGACTATATCAGGGATGTCTACGAGCATCTGGCCTACTATTATCAGATCGGGCTCGGAAGCGGGCGGGGCTGTACGGGCGAGTTCAATATAGACCGGTTCTGTAGCACCTATAAATACTTCCCCATACAAGTAGACTCCTCGCTGAAAATCCTGCAGAGGGCGGGCTACATCGTCTATGAGACCGACCCGGACGCAAGCGCAAGGGTCAGATTCCTCCTAAGCCGCAACGAACTCTACCGCCTCGAGGCCACCACGCGCCACGAGGAAGCCGTCATCACGGCCCTCCTGCGCAGCTACGGCGGCCTCTTCACCGATTACTCGTATGTAGACGAAGCCTACATAGCCCAGCAGGCGGGGCTGAAACGCCAGCAGGTATACCTTATATTAAAGGGACTCTCGGAGCGGCACATCATCCATTTCATCCCGCAGCGCAAGAGCCCCTACATCACCTATTCGCAAGCCCGCGAGGACATCGAGAGGCTCCGCCTTCCTAAAGAAGTCTACGAAGAGCGCAGGGAGCAGTTCATCCGACGGATTCGCGCCATGGAGCACTATGCCGACAACGACGACGAATGCCGTAGCCGGCAGCTCCTGAACTACTTCGGAGAAACCCGGGCCACGGATTGCAACCAGTGTGATGTGTGCCTCGAGCGGAAGACCGATCAGCTCTCGGCGGGCCGCCTCCGGAATCCTGTTAACCAAATCATGCAGCTCCTGGCCGACGGCAAGGAGCATCTGATTACCGACCTGCTGCGGCTCCAGCTCCCCGATAGGCAGCTGGAGGGCGCCCTCCAATATCTGGTTGCGGAAGAGAAGGTCGTCGTAAACGGCAGCCTGATCAGCAGAACAAAAGAAAAGAGGTGACCCTCACGAGCCATCTCTCCTACAATAAAACACTACGTACAAAAGTTATAAAAATCTGATTTGTAATTAAATCTGGTACAAAGATAACGATTTGATTTTATTTCTCCAAATTTTTTAGCAGATATTTGCAAACTTCGCCTTACTCCGGGCCACTTCCACAAGCTCCCCGCCATCGCCTTCTCGTGCGCCCACATGCTTGACGATACGGATGCAATACTCATTCGCCGCCGTCTCCTCCATATAGAAGCTCAGCTGGTCGCCGCCATGAGCCTCAGCCACATAGGCCATCTCGAAGCGTTTCAGGAAATGCGCCCGATACCAGTCGAGCGGAAAGAGGTCGAGCACATGCTCGATATACTTCACGCTGTTGATGTGCCCGTTCATGTCCACATCGTTGTAGTGAGTCTCGATGGTGCGCACGAGACGGGCCCGCTCCGTCATCTTCACCCTCGATGGGCTGGCTATCGGGCAGGGCTTGTCTGTCTCCACATACGCATGGATAAGTCCGTTGTGCACCTGCAGGATGTCGGTGGGCTGACGCGTTTCCGTGTCTATCATGGCCCACACGCTGCGGCCGTAGCCGAATACGGATCCGTCTTCGCCGCTCACCTTGAAATTTCGGCTCGTGAAGTATTTCATGGCGCCCTCTACCCAAGTCTCCACGAAGAACCTGTCGTAAGCCCGCGGCATGCTCTCCATCTCGATGGCCAGGCGCGAGAGCACCCAGGTGCGGTGGATGGTGGAAAGATAGTTCATGCCGAAAGAGCGCTCGTTAGAGTGAAAGTCAGCCGCATTAAGCATGTGATTTCCCAGATGCCCCATGAAGAGATGCTGCGAGAAGTCGCAGTGGAAAGGCTCTGCCAGAAACGGATATCGCCCTACTTTGCTCGGTGTTTGCATGCTATTGTTCTGATTTTATGAAAAGAATCCCGATACTCTTACCGAGCATCGGGACCCTTCTATGGATTTGTTTTTTCGATTACTTTACATATACGATAGCCAGACGGTTAGAGGTTGTACCCTGTACGCCCTTACCGAGAGCCTCGTCAACTACTACGCCCTTGTTCTTGAGGTAAGATGCAACTACATCTGCACGAGCCTGTGAGAGCTTGTCGTTGATTTCCTTAGAGCCCTCTGGAGATGCGGTACCTACAATCTGTACATGCTTGCCTTCTGCAACACCGTCAAGAGCCTTCTTAGCCTCCTTGGTGAGAGCTGACTTGCCCTGAGCGAAGGTTACGAATACGAGGTTCTCAACTTTAACTTCCTGTACAGGAGCAGCAACTTCCTTCACAACTTCCTTCACAACCTCCTTAGGCTTTCTGGAGAGCTGATCGCGGAGATCGTTGATGGTAGAGTTCAGAGCGTCAATCTCTGCCTGGTCGCGGAGTTGGGCAATCTTGAAGTTGTGAGTACCGTTAGAGTTGCCGAACTTGTAAACGATACCCGCGTTCAGCTGGAACATAGCCTTGTTGATATTATACTCTACATGATCATAGTCACCCATGTCATAGTGTCTGTCAGCTGTATGAGTGTTCGTTTCCAATGCGTCAACATTACCTCTGTCGTTCAGACCCCATACAACAGCTGGCTCAACATATATCTGCCATGCCTTGTTGGCACCGAGGTTGAAGGTGAAATCAAGACCTGCCTTAGATGTCAGGTTGTCGTGATTGATAGCCTCTCTGCCATTGGCACCCTTGTAAGCATCAGAATTGCCGAAGAGATGACCCCAACCGAGACCATACAATGCAACTACTTCGAATGCGCGCGGCTCACCAGGATAACCACCAAACCAGTTGCTCAGGTTCACAGTACCTAGCAGGCTTGTGTTTACCAGGCGGACAACCGTACCCGTAGAGGCATAAGGCTTGTTAGAAAAGTAAGCGTTGCTCTCAGCAGCGAGACCAAATACAGGTGTGAACCAGCGGCCAATGCGGAGACCAGCATTGGGATTCAGATTGCCAAGCCACTTGTTCTGAGTCATCTTTGTAGCAACTCCACCATTGATGCCAATGTAGAAATTGTCGAATGTCTTGCTCTCTTCAACGGTCTGAGCGTTGACTGAGACTGCCATTAGAGCAGCTGCGAACAATAAAACTAATTTTTTCATTTCTCTAAAAATTAAATATTAAAATGTTTATAATAATCCTTTTATCATTAAGATTTCCGGGTGCAAAGTAATGAAAAATTCATGAGACCACCAAATATTTTCAACAAAATCGCATATTTTAGGCGACAATGGGGCTAAAACTGAACATAAATCAAGAGTTTTTAGCATGTATTTACATCCTTTCGCCCGTTTTCCGCCCTATGCACCCCTCTGGCACGCCTGCTATCCCTATACCTTATTAAAATAGTAGAGGAAGGTGGCGATGCCCTCAAGGGCCGGCTTGCGCTGCCCCTCTATTTCGATCTTGAAGGCGATGCCAGCCTTGCAGATGCCTCGCAGGTCGGCGATGTCGTGCAGCGTGGCCACGAGGCGAAGGCGGCTGCCCGTAATAACGGGCTGTCCGAAGCGCATCTGATCCATGCCGTAGTTCACCTGCATTTTAAGGTTGTTCACCTGGATAATCTCGTTCCAGAAGTGAGGCAGGAGCGACAGCGTGAGGTAGCCGTGGGCTATCGTGCTCTTATAGGGGCTCTCCACACGAGCCCGCTCCGGGTCTACATGTATCCACTGATGGTCGAGCGTGGCATCGGCAAACTGATTGATGCGCTCCTGATCCACCTGAAGCCATTCCGAGGCTCCCAACTCCTTGCCTAACTGTGCGGCAAGTTCTTCATAAGAATTGATTTCTATCATCTTGATACCTATTATGCATTGGAATCTCTATTTTCTTCTGGCAGAGGTCTTCCGTGCGGTTGTCTTCTTCTTTGCAGTTTTCTTCTTTGCAGTCGCGGCGGACTGAGTGGTCGTAGCCACCTTGTTGGAGGCCTGATAATACTTCAGCGCCTCGGGCATGTCTCGCTGGAGGGCAGCGATGCGCTTGGCGTCTGATGGGTGATCGCTGAATACATCGCTCTGGCTGGCGGAGTTGCCGGCGGCCATGCGCTGCCAGAACGGAACGGCCACCCGGGGATCGTATCCGGCCATGGCGGCGAAGATGAGTCCGATGTGGTCGGCCTCCGTCTCATGGTCTCGGCTATACTTCAGGTTGCGGAACTTGAAGCCCGTCTGGGCGAGTACGCCTGCAATGTTTCCAATCTCAGAGCCTACAGCGGCCCCGAGGATGCTACTGCCTATCTGTGTGGCATACTGCTGTCGATACTGCTTGGATATCTGTTCGGCACTATGCTTGGCCACAGCATGGGCTATCTCGTGGCCCAGCACCACGGCCAGGGCGGCCTCGCTCTGCGTATAGGGCAGCAAGCCCTCGTAAACCACAATCTTTCCACCAGGTAGGCAGAAGGCGTTGGCACTCTTGTCCTGCACCAAATTAAACTCCCAGCTATACTGGCCCACTTCATTGGACAGACCGTGGCTACGCAGATAAGACTCTACCGCATTGGCCAAGCGTCTGCCCACGCGCTGCACCATAGCCGTATTAGTAGCGTTGGCAGACTTCTTCGTTTTGGCCATATAGGAATTATATTCCTTGAGGCTCATGCTCATAATTTCAGCATCTGAAATCAGAAGATTCTGCTTTCTACCGGTTATAGGTACTGTACGAGTAGTCCCGCATGCCGCAAGCAGCGAGACCAACATCGTCATTAATAAAAATTTAGCTGTCTTCATCATTATTTTTAATTATTGTGCTTGTTTCTTCAGTCCTAAGCAAAAAGTGTGCCAAACCGTCCGGCCGATGCCCACAGAGGGGCCTTCGCGTCCGTCCGGGCCTCATTCGCGGCAGATGTCCACCTCAAACCCGTGCCCTCCCATCAGCTCCGAGGGGAAGATGCGGAATCGGCTGCCCTCCTTGTGAAAGGCCTCGTCATCGGCCTTATAGTAGTTCAGCCCGTGAATCTGCATAAGCAGCTCATCGTAGGCCGCACGATCCGCCACCACCAGCATAACGATGTTGGACGACTCCGGCTGATAGCCGCAGGCCACCAGCAGTCGGTTAGCATCCCTGCTCCGCGCCCTGACCATACTGCCCGTCTCGTCGAGCTCGCAGTCGTAGGCATAGGCCATCACCTCCCCGTCCTGCTCCTCGAAGCGATAGCGCTCCTTACGATAGCCCATGCCCGTCATCAGGCGGTCGAGCGCACGCTCATCCTTCAGGCCAACCACTTTGCCGCCCTCCACCATTACCAGTTCAGCTATATACAGCATCTGGCGCACCGAGACGCTGTGGTGAGAGCCCTCCGAGGGCGGCACCTTGCCCGGCAGAGCTGCGGCGTCGTGGCGTCCTGTCAGTCCCGAGTCCTCCTCCGACCGCCCCTCGCCCCCCGCCATGCGGATGCCGGCTATGACTGCCGCCACCAGCGCGAGGAGCATCGCCCATCTCGTCAGTTTCTTCATCCGTCTTTACTTTTACGCTGCAAACATATAAAAAAATGTTCGGAATCGCAAGCTTTTTTCCCCGAAAAATCACTTTCTTTCCGGGGCTGCTACTGCCAGAAAAGTAAAAGACGGCCTTTTACTCACCTTCTAACGGCTAAAAGACGAGCTTTTAGCCGTTAGAAGCCCGCCTTTCAGCGGCCTTTTACTTTGCAGGTTTTTACAAGGTTCAGCATTTCTATCATTACGCATCATGGAAAGACAAGTATAAAAAAAGCGAGATGCCCAAATAAAAAGGTATCTCGCTTCCGATTTATAATGCAAAGAAGTCTTCATCAAGACTCTTCACTTTATTCTTTATCTGCCTGCTGTTTATTCCAGAGCGTTCAGGAACGGGCGGACGACCACATACTGGTTGTTTTCCTGGGGAACGGGGCCTGTACCGGATGTAGCCTGGAACTGGATGACATCGTAATGGGTGCCGGATAAGGTTGAAGTCATATACTTCGAGGCATCTCCGGTTTCATTGGTTAATCCGATAACACCAAGTGCAGTTGATGGGGTGCTTCCTGTCTGCAGCTGGCTATTGATATTTCCTGTCGCATAGCCGCAGGCCGGCAGTTCAACGGTACGATCTTCATTATTGCTCGTATTCCAATAGCTCTCGTCGGAAATCTGGTCCAGCGTTACCTCCTGGCTCTCGCCAATATAACGCGCCGTTATCTTCAGCGTTACGCCGGTAGGATTGTCTGCCGTCGTCTTTTTGCACAATTCGTAGCGATAGACGGCACGCTTGGAATTATCCGCCATGGCAGGGTATTGGGCAGAGCTGGTATTGCTCTTCTGGAATCGGATGGCATAAACTATATTATTTCCATTGGGAAGTGTTTTTCCCCTGTACTGTGAATGGAAAGTATTCTTCTCGCTGTTAATCAATATACGCTCTTCAGCCGTCCTTTCAGAGAAATCGACAAAGGTGAGAACATGGCTCACAGTACTGGGCGAGAACACAGCCAGCCATTCTTCCGTAGTTGGAATATGGTAACCCTCGGGTACGACGGCATCAGGATTTTCATTTGAGGTTTGTGGGAGATAATAGCCCGATGTGAGGCTCGAGTTTTTCGTGGCAAGCACCTTAGGCGTGGGCGACACATTGTATTCGCCTACATACTCAGGAGCAGTCTTGAAGCGCAGGATGTCCATGTCCACGCGCATGAACTTGCCCGAGCGGATGGTAGCACCCACCTTGGCGGAGATATAGGAGAATTCTTTCTGCGTCTTTGCCTGTTCCATCGATACATTCCAGCGCTTTACCTTGTAGTCGTCGCATGAGATACGCATGGACTTATTCTGTACCACATTGTTCCCTTCCACGGGCATTCCCCAGAAGTAGGTATAGATGGTATGGGTAGAATGTTCCCCGTCGGCGGAAGCCGCAATGTCTTGGTTTACATGATGAGGGAATGCGGTATGATAGTCGTTTGTTCCCTCGATGGTTGTCCGCTCCCACTTAGCGTAACCGTCGGTATCTGTCGCCTTGGGGTCGAAAGTGCCCTCGGGAGTCATGTTCGTAGTAATAACTGTAATGTTGTTCACATGGATGTTGCGCTTCATGGTATTGCCGATACGGATACAAATAAGCGTACCCATGACTTTCATATCGAGTTTTCCGACGAGCATGCCGCCAGAAATCCTGACATCCGTCCACTTCGATGCAAACGGCACGCGTATCTTGTTGCCATTAGTGCCCACCTCGTCGTCTATATCCGGGTCGTAGGCAAACGATACCTTGCCATCGCCCGTTACCGTACCGCCTCCGCCAATGGCCATCAGCTCATAGGCACCGTCGTCCGGTGTTGCTCCCCCACCGATAAAGGCGATTGGCTTTTGATGGATTCTCAACGAGGTAACGCGGCCGTTTTTTTCGCCGGGCGTCCATCCCAGGTCGAACCTACGGATAGCGGTTTCTCCCTTTTTGCGCAAGAAGAAATGGGTAGTCCAGTCAGTATCAGCCGGCTTAATGTTTACCGAACCGATATTTCCAACCTTTCCGTCTTTTTGTTCCACTTCGAATCCCATTGAGCGAGTCAAGGTTTCAGCCTCGTTGTTCATTGCGCCCGTGAGGTCTATGGTCAATGCTGCACCCTGTTCCGACTGCACAAGCAGTTCTTCTTCATTTGAACACGAACTTATCAGCGCAAATAACAGCAAGGGCAATAAATATAGTACCTTCTTCATGTTTTCTGTTGTTTTAATGTTTTTATTTAATTGTTCTGTATATAGAAGCATAATGAGACATAGGGTAAAAGCGCTTACAAATCGCCGTCATTCTCATTCTCTTCTCCGCCATCTTCAAATTCATGCAACTGTCCATCAAGGCTGCCAGTCAACATGATGCAGCCGTCCAAGGCTGTTGCAATCACCTCAATAAATGGAGACACATACTCTTTTTTGAATACTTTTTCTTCTTTTTCCATACCTTTCTAATTTATTTGAATTAATTATTTGGATTATTTGAATTATTTACTTTTTATAAATTGACGATAGGGCCTGGAAATGCGACGATGCGTTTGTGTGTTAGCAAATATTCAAGCCACCCAAAAATAATATGTTAAAAATATCAGAGAAACAAATGTTTCCTGGCACAGTTGCAAATATCCGTGGCAATAACATTTTGTTATCCAAAGATCATCGTCGTTCTATACATGAAGAATGGCAGGTCTTGTACTCCACGGAGCTGTGCTCTGAAGCCTTTCAACTTTGAGTTTAGAGATTCTGCATGAGCATTAGTTGATCTGTTGATGAAGTAGTTTAGTACTTCTTCCTCCTTGTATTTGATAGCATCCCTTGCAGCCTTCACTTCACGCAAAGTGCATGCTGAGACCTTCTGATACCAATCATGCAGTTTATCCTTTGCTGCAGTCCGATTAATATCCTTGCTACTAAATATGCATCTTAGGCTACAAATAAGCGTATATGCATCCTTTATC
>NZ_FOOW01000013.1 GCF_900113305.1 Prevotella sp. KH2C16
TGCAACATAATTCTAAATTAAGCGATGCTAATGTTGGACACTTATTTGAAAGTGGGATAGGAACACTTCTTTCTGTATTTTATTGTTTCGTCTTAACGGATATATTCCTTGCTATACGATTTATATTCGGAAAGGACTTGTGGATTATTCAAATAGACAGAGCACATTCAAAAACTATAGGCGGTTTTATAGTTATCATGTCTCTCGTCCTGGCATTTCTCACTATGAGCTATGTCGGCAATGATGAGATTATAAAGCGAAACAGGCAGCGTGTTAATAAAATCGGAAGAAAATCTTTCTATGTCTTTTGGGGAAGCCTCGCTGTGGCTATTTTAATTTTTTATCTCCTTTTGTTTACAGGGTAGTATAATATTTAATGAATTATTTATACCGGCAAATTTTAACATCTCCTTTGTGATAGCCAACTATTAATTTAAATTAAATTGAATATGAAGACAAAAATGATAGGTAAGAAAAATAGAAATCTATTAGGCTGCATTTCGATAGTGATTTGTTCACTATCTTCCTGTATACCCATAATCCACACAAAATCTCTTGCTGTATTCAAGAATTGTACCCATGACACTGTATTTATAGGTGCATCCCACTATGATAATATTGATAGTGTGGACAGGCAAGTAAACCCACATTATAATTTCCAGGCCAATAGTGGTATTGATACCACCGGCGTTTCTCTGTGGAAACATACAGATTTTAGTCGTGATAGTTTTGTGTATCCAGATTCTGCATGTTCAATAGATGCAAACTACTTATTCCACAATACTGACACATGCTATTTCTTCTTGATAACATTGAACGACGCTAAAAGTTACTCATGGGATGAAATCCGCACTAAGAATTTATTCCATAGGTGGGTTGTCATGAGAGATAAGGAAGGCAGATTGGATAGAAATATAAGGTAAAGGAAATTATGATTAAAAGGAAACATAACAAAATCTTACTTCTGGCGATCATAATCTCATGCGTGTTTGCACTTACTTCTTGTATTGTGGACAGAATAACTTTATTCTGTATAAAAAATTGTACAAACGATACTCTTCTTATTGAACTGACAGATTCCGATACTCTTGATAATTGGATGTATTGGGGTAAACATCCCGAGGATACTATGAGGCCAATTGTGCAAGAAGATACAACTTGGGTTTATATACATGGGGAGAAAGTAATCATAGATAATTTCTTCTATGCACTACCAGATTCAACGGTATTTGCTAGTCCACATGTATTTAATATTAACGACACCTGCTACATTTATGCCATCAAGTGGCAAGTAGCGACACGCTTTCCGCCGGAAGAAATCCGTGCGAAAAAGCTCTATGACAGACGAGCTGTAACCAAAAGGGATTTCCATGATCGCCTCTTCGAGTACAGAGCTACGGATAAATCATCGCCTTCACATTAGATTATCTATCGGAAAGATACAGGTATCGAATCGCAGACAAAATGTATAAGAAAGTTTTTCTACTTTAACGGCTAAAACATGGCAGATATATGGCTACCCTACGGACCAGACCAAGAAAGATGGTATTCCACATTATCCCGCGATGGTACGGATGTCCGTACGACGGTCTATGCCGGGGAATACGAGAAGATTACGGAAAATAGAACGACCCGAGAGTTCTATTATCTTGACGGCAACACCATCATCGTCAGGGAAAACGATATCGTGAAGCCTTATCTTGCCTTCACGGACAATTCAGGCAGCATCCTCTCCGCCATGGACGAGGACGGGACATCAGCCTTTCCATGGCTCATTCGTCCTCGACAACCTCGGAATCATCCGTAGGATCAAAGTAGAGATCGTCAAAATCTTTCACTTCCGACAGCCTTATCAGCGGCTTCCGAGGCAGGCGGACGGTCTGGGTCTCATACTTCTCGTCGCCCTCCTCCTCGGCATCTTCATTCACATTCACCGAAGTCTTCTTAACGCGCGTGAGGAAGTTGACGCTGGTCGTGGAGAGCGTAACGGGTCCGCGAGCCGACAAGGACTCGTATCCGATGAGCACCATGTCGGAGTCCTGACTGCGGAAACAGTACTCCCAGTTGCCGTAGCGGCCGTGCTCGTAGAAAAAATAGAGCTTGTTGTCTCTTATTTCCACCATCAGTATGGGGGCATAATACACGCCGCCGTCCTCGTTCTCCGACGAGAAACAGCTGCGGTTTTCCACCACCGGCTCATACCGGCCGCCCTTGTTGAGGAGCACCATGACTCCCCGCCGGTTGCGGTCCAGGAGCCCCTGCGTCTCGTCTAACACGAAGGCATCCTTGCGCCGAGCCTTGATAATGAGCACACAGTCGTTCACGCCGTCGCCATTGAGGTCGCCGAAGTGTTTCTCCGTCAGCGAGTAGCCCTTGGGCACGAAGTCGGTCAGAGGCCGTCCCTTTACCACGGCTGCGGCAGTATCGCCCCTCTCCACTCGCTTTGTTTCCACCTTTTTACTACCCTTGGCAGCAGTCTCGGGGTGCGACGCTTGCGGCGCCTTTCCCTGACAACCGACCATGAGAATCAGGCAGATAGCCACTTCCACCGCCTTTACAAGCAGCCTGTAAGCCTGTTCCTTGCAATGAATAATTGTGCTCATAGCGGCAAATATATAAAATGTTTGCGAATATCGCACCTGTCGGGCGGGAAAAATGCGCATAGCAACCAAGACGAGAACCTGCCCCCCGGGAAATCAGAAGGCGGCCTTGAGCAGGAACCAAGCTATCGGGACGAGCAGCGCCGGCAGCAGGTTGAGCGTCTTGCAGTCCTTGAGCCTGAGCTGCGAGAGGCCGGAGGCCGTGATGAGCAGTCCGCCGATGATGAGCAACTCGGCCATGAGCGCATTGCTGACGGCGTGGCTCGAGAGCGTTGCCACGAGATAGAACAGGCCCTGCCAGAGGAAGAGCACCGGCGCGGCCAGCACCATGCCGAAGCCGTAGGTGGAGGCGAAGACGGCAGACGACACGAGGTCGAGCGTGGCATTGGTATACAGGAAGGTGTTGTCGCCGTTGAGCGCGCTGATGACAGGCCCCAGCATGGAGAGCGGTCCGATGCAGTAGAGCAGGATGGCGAGCGACAGACCCTGACCCAGGTTGCGGCCATCGCCGTCCTTGGAGAATCTGTTCACCGTGCGCTGGAAGCGGCCGTCGATGTCGAGGCGCGTGCCCACGACGCCCCCCAGTGCCAACGACACGATGAACAACACCGGATACTCGCTCTCCGGGAGGTGGCTGACGGTGGCGTTCAGGCCGATGGCCAGGCTCGCCAATCCCAGCGCATCGTAGAGCATGGTCTTGTATTTCTCCTTGATTCCGCGGTGCAGCACGGCCCCGACGATGCTTCCGAGGATGATGCAGCCCGTATTGACAATGGTTCCTATCATGATATATCAGCGTTTGTTTGTTCATTCCTCCCCGATTTCGCGGGGGCGATACTGCCCGGCCAGCCTGGCCACGGCACGGATATGCTCGGGCGTGGTGCCGCAGCATCCGCCGTAGATGTTGACGAGCCGCTCCTCAAACGCCTGCCTGGCCACGGCGGCGAAGCCCTCGGGCGTCTCGTCGTAGCCGCCCGACACATTCGGCAAACCCGCGCTGGGATGCACGCTCACGGGGCAGCCGGCCATGCGGCTCAGCCGTCGGATCCAGGGCAGCAACTGCCGCGCGCCGCACCCGCAGTTGAGACCGATGGCCAACAGGCCGGCAGGAGCGAGCGCGGCACAGTATTCTTCCACCGACGGTCCCCACGGCATGCGGCCGGAGACAGCGTCCAGAGTGGCGCTGCACATCACGGGAATCTCGTGCCCCAGCGTCTCCGCGAGGTCGCCTACGGCCTTCAGCGCGGCCTCGGCATGGAGCAGGTCGCAGAGGGTCTCGACGAGAATCAGGTCGGCACCGCCGTCCACGAGCCCCCGCGCCTGGTCATAGTAGGCAGCCCGCAACTGCCCGAGGCTCACGCCGCTGCCATCCTTACCGTCGCCATGCGGCGATGCCGACACCCTGCGGTTGGTGGGACCCATGGAGCCTGCCACCCACACCCGCCTGTCAGCGCGCCGCCCGCAGGCCTCCCGCGCGACGGCCGCCGCAGCCCTCGAAATCTCGTAGGCAAGGTCTTCCAGCCCGTAGTCGGCGAGCGAGAGGCGGTTGGCATTAAAGGAGTTGGTCTCCACGATGTCGGCTCCCGCGTCGATATAGGCCTCGTGCATCTGCCTCACTATGTCCGGCCTCGTCAGGCAGAGCACATCGCAGCACCCCTTCAGGCTCACGGGATGGTGCCCGAGGCGCTCCCCGCGGAAGTCTTCCTCGCCCAGGTTCAGGTGCCGCAGGTAGGTGCCCGCAGCCCCGTCGAGGATGAGGATGCGCTCCTTCATCCGTTGCAGTATCTCGTTGCGTGTTGTCATCAGGCCGTCTTTTTGCCCGTAAAGTTACACAAAAAAAAGCGGAAGACACAAGAAAGTTGCAGTTTAATATATAAGTATCGGGAGGATGGGGACCGGGAACTTCCGACAGGACGACGGCTGGCACGAAACCTCGGAGGGGCTGGCGTGAAAACGGGAAGCCGTTATCTACAGGATTACACGCCGTGTGTAATCGGATTACACGCCGCTTGTAACACGATTACACGCCGCTTGTAACATCGTTACACACGGCGTGTAACATCCCCGCAGGAAATCTTCTGCCCCCGGGCGCACCGCTTTCTCGATTCTTTTTAGTATCTTTGCGACAGGAAACCTAACGACAAACCGACATGAAAAAGATGCTGACACTCTCGCTCGCCCTGCTCGCCGCAGGCAGCGCATACGCCCAGACGGGCACGGAACGGGAACCCGTGGCCTATGTGGGAGGCGAAATCTGCAACCCCCGCCTCCACGAGGGCGGCTTCCGCTATGCCATCGGTACGGAGAACATAGAAGTGATGCGCGCCAACCGCACCCACCCCGAGCACGCCGACGGCTACGGATGGACCTACAACCACGCGCCCAACATGACCTACTGGAACGGCTCGTTCTATCTGGAATACCTCTCCAATCCCGTCGACGAGCAGCAGCCGCCGGGGCAGACCTACCTCGTCGTCTCCAAGGACGGCCGCCGCTGGGGCAGCCCGCAGGTGGCCTTCCCGCAATACAAGGCACCCGAGGGGGTAACCATTCCCAAGCCCTATTACGGCTACATACAGCATCAGCGCATGGGATTCTATACCGCCCCCAACGGCCGGCTGCTCCTCCTGGCCTTTCAGGGGCACAGCTACAACCCCTTCAAGGAGGGCGGCATCGGGCGGATGTGCCGTGAGGTGCACCGCGACGGCGCGCTCGGACCCATCTATTTCATCCGCTATTCGTCGCACACGAAGTGGAACGAGGGCAACACCTCGTATCCCTTCTACACCCGGTCGAAGGACAAGGGCTTCCGCAAGGCCGTGGAATCGCTGCTCGCCGACAGGCTCAAGACCCTGCAATGGATTGACGAAGACCGGGGCCTCGACGGTTTCTACGCCCTCAAGGACTCCATCAACACCGTGCAGGCCACCTCTTATTTCCATCGCCGCGACGGCCGCGTGGTGGCACTCTGGAAATGGTCGTATGCCGCGCTGTCGGCCGATGAGGGGCGCAGCTGGACCACGCCCGTGCGCTGCCCGTCGCTCATCATGGCCGGGGGAAAGCAGTGGGGACAGCGCACCGCCGACGGCCGCTACGCCCTCTGCTACAACCCCATCGAGACGCAGCCCTACCGCTACCCGCTCATCACCGTAACGAGCGACGACGGCATCAGCTTCGACTCCGCCGGCGTGGTGCACGGCGAGGTGCCCCCGCGCCGCTTCATGGGCGAGAACAAGGACTTCGGCCCCTGCTATGTGCGCGGCATCACGGAGGGAGAGCAGCGTCCCGACGGGCAGGATATGTGGCTCACTTACAGCGTGAACAAGGAGGACATCTGGGTGAGCCGTGTGCCCGTGCCCGTAAAGACCACCTGGCAGGGCCCCGTGCGGGATGACTTCGACGGCGTGGAGGCAGGTGCCCCCGTTCCCAACTGGAACATCTACCGCCCCGCCTGGTGCCCGGTGTGGGTGGACGAGGCTCATCGGCTCTGCCTCGCCGACAGCGACCGCTATGACTACGGGCGCGCCATCCGCGTGTTCGAAGCCGCCCGCAAGGTGAGCGTGAGCCTCGACCTGACGGTGGAACAGGAGGGCAGCGACCCCTTCGAAATCGACCTCACCGACCGCCATGGCACCCGTGCCGTGAGCCTCCGGCTATTCGGCGGCGAGATTATTGCCTGCGGCAAGGTCATCGGCCACTATCAGCCGGGCACGACAAGGCACATCGCCTTCACCTACGACGACGGCCGGCTGCTCTTCGAGGGGCGGTCGCTGCCCGCCCTGCATGCCGTGAAGGAGGTGGAACGCCTCAGCCTCCGCACGGGCGAATACCGCGACCTGCCCAACCGCCAAACCCCGAACCAGGAACCCGCTCCCCCACTCCCGGGATGCGACGAGCCCACGACCCCGTCGCGCTACGCGGTAGACAATGTGAACATCAGATAACGATGACGCATGACCGCATAGCTTCTCAGAAGGCTACCAAATGTTAAATAAACTTATACGAGGATAAAAAAGATGGTAAAACACTTGTATAAAAGTAGCGTTTTTGCTACCTTTGTATTGTCAATAAGACAAAGGAGCTCTTCAAAATCATGAAGTATAGCCAACTTTACAAGGAGTTGAGAAAAGCAGGATGCATACTCACTCAGCATGGAGCAGAACATGATGAATGGACAAACCCTGATTCCGGAGTGAAGATAAGGATACCACGACATGGCAGCCATGAGGTTAAAAAGGGGCTACTCAACAAGATTTACAAGGTCTTGCTGGGACGATAATCGTCTGGACATACCGCCTGCTTCTGAAATGCCGGTTTGCGGAAACAAAAACAAGGGCTCTTACTATAAAAGCAACTCATAAACTATAAGAATATGGCAAAAAGGATATTGGTAACCATTGAGTTCGGGGAAGACGGGACATACTCCTGCTACAGCGAACAACCTATCGGCGACTACGCCCTCATCGACGGAGATGGAGCCTCCGTAGCAGAGGCGAAGAAGGACTTCCTGAATGCCGTCGAAGAATGCCGTCAGGCTCATCCTGACGATACGAGATACAGTAATCTTGCCTTTGAATACAAGTATGACTTGCGCTCTTTCTTCAATTACTTTAACTTTCTGAATGTTACTGAAATCGCTAAACGGGCCGGAGTCAACCCCTCGCTGATGCGCCAATACACAAGTGGAGTGAAGACCGCAGGTGAAACCACCTACAAGAAGCTCTCCTCGTGTATATCTCAAATAAAGTCGGAACTGCAGACCGCCTCCTTCTGAGGCATCCGGCCACATAGGGCAGAGATAAGGAAAAAGCCTTTGCGGAACGCATTTTTTTCCGTACCTTTGCACCCGTTATGAACAAAGTACGGTTTAACAAGCGCTCGTCCATCGTCTTCAAGCGCTTCTCCAACAAAGGCTATTCACTCTTCGCTGCCCTCGGCAGGGAAGTGATTATCGGCGTGCTGAGCGTAACCACGCTCTCCCATGCCAAGGCCGACGGCATCAGCACCCGCACGGAGAAGGCCGGCGCAGACAGCACCCTGTTGCGTCAGGCGCACGAATTGGACGAAGTAAGCATCACGGCTTCACGAGCGCCGCTGGGTAAGACCCAGCAAGCGAGAATGGTAACCGTGCTGTCGCAGAAGGAGATTGCCGCTGCGCCAGCGCAAAGTATCAACGATCTGCTCAAGTATGTGGCAGGAGTGGATGTCAGGCAGCGAGGTCCCGTGGGGGCGCAGACCGACATCGGCATCCGGGGCGGCAACTACGAGCAGATAACCATCCTTCTGAACGGGGTCAACATCAACGACCCACAGACGGGGCATAACGCCTTCGACTTCCCTTGCAGCCTGTCCGACATCCAGCGCATAGAGGTGCTGGAAGGACCGGCCGCGCGCGTCTACGGCACCTCGTCGATGCTCGGAGCCATCAACATCATCACCCGTGGACACGACGACACCGGTCTCCAGGCCGGCGTGGAGGGAGGAAGCTACGGCTACCTCTCGGCCACGGCACGCACCAGCTACTCCGGCCGCCGGCGATGGAACCACTCCCTCTCGGGCACCTACACCCGCAGCGACGGCTACAGCCGCAGCAAGGCGGGACGCCTGAACATGGACTACAGCGGCGGGAAGGCCTTCTATCAGGGGACCTACGACCACGCCGACTTCGACATCCGATGGCAGGCGGGCGTCAGCACAAAAGGCTTCGGCAGCAACACCTTCTACAGTCCCTCGTCCGACGAACAGTATGAGCGCACCACGAAGACCTTTCTGGCCCTGCAGGGCGACGCCGCCATAGGACGGCTGCACCTGCGCCCGCAGCTCTACTGGCACCATTTCACCGACCGGTTTGAGCTTTTCCACGACAACCCCTACGCCTATCCCTTCAACTATCACCGCACAGATGTGCTGGGGGCGGGCATCAACAGCTGGATGGACTGGAACAAGGTGCACCGCACGGCCCTGTCGGCAGAGATACGCCAGGAAGACCTCGTGAGCGGAAACCTCGGTGAGCCGCTCGACCATCCAAAGCACATCCACGGCACCGACCGCGACTATACCCACGGCATCAACCGCACCAACCTCCAGCTGACGCTCGAGCACGACATCCTCCTCCGTGCCTTCACCCTCTCCATGGGGCTCACGGCGGTGAAGAACAGCTGGTCGGACGCGGGAATGCGCCTCTATCCCGGCATCGATGCCAGCTACCGGCTGGGCGAGCGATGGAAAGTGTATGCGTCGTACAACGCGTCGCTCCGCATGCCGTCGGTTACCGAACTCTACTATAACTCCAAGGGATATAACGCCAACAAGCACCTCAAGCCCGAGGAGCTCGCCGCCGTGGAAATCGGCATCGTGTACAGCGCGCCGGGCATCAGGGCGCAGGCAAACGCCTTCTTCAACCACTACCGCAACCTCATCGACTGGATTATCGACGAGAAGGCAGCGTCGCCGGAGCTCACGACGACCAACTTCGGGCGGATAAACGCCCTCGGCACACAGGCCGATGTACGCCTCGACCTCGGACGGCTGCTGCCCGGGCAACGATGCCTGAAGACCCTGAACCTGGCCTATACCTATCTCAACCAGGACCAGAAACGCTATGAAGGCATCACGAGCCAGTATGTCTTGGAGTATCTGCGCCATAAGTTCGTGGCCAATCTGCAGACGCAAGTGTGGCGCGCCCTCGGCCTGAACCTCAACTACCGCTACCAGAAGCGCAACGGACAGTATGCCACGGGCATCGACGAGGCTACCGGGAAGAAGATCCTGAACCGCTATGCGCCCTACAGCGTGCTCGATGCCAAGCTCACATGGACGGCTCCCCGCCTGACGCTCTACCTCGCGGCCAACAACCTCACGGGGCACCGCTATGCCGACTTCGGCCGCCTGAAGCAGCCGGGACGCTGGGTGATGGCGGGCGTGAACATGCGGCTCTGACCAGGCAAGGCAGCCCCACCACTCAAAAAAAGAACGAAAATGAAAATCAGAATATTGCTTTTATCGCTGTGCCTCACGCAGGGACTGGCGGCACAGCCCAGCCTCAAGGGCGACTGCTCGCACCTCAGAGATGCCGACCTGCTCTTCTTCGCGCCCGGGAAGGGCAATGCCATCACGGATGTAACGAGCGGATTCGCGGGCAGGGGAATCGACCATGTGGCCATCTTCGTGCGCATCGGCGGCACGCCCTGCACCCTCGAGGCCACCCACCGGGGCGTGATCGTGCAGCCCATGGACAGCACCATCGCCCGCCACGAGCGCAGAAACGAGCAGGTGTATGTAGGAAGAGTGCGGAAAGGGCTCGACATTCCGGCCTCACTCGGCAATGCCCTGCGATACTTAGGCAAGCCCTACGACTTCTTCTTCGAACCCGGCGACAGCGCCCTCTATTGCAGCGAGCTCGTCCAGAAGTCGTACTGCGACAAGCGCGGGGCAGCCGTCTTCGCGCCCATTCCCATGAGCTTTCATAACGACAAGGGGGAGATTACGGAATACTGGAAGGCCTACTATCGGAAAGCGGGCAGACAAGTGCCCGAGGGAGCACCGGGGTCGAATCCCGGACAGCTGTCCCGCAGCAAACGGATCAGGATTCTCTACCAACTCTTCTGACAGCTTCCGACATTCCTTCTAACGGCTAAAAGGAAAGCTTTTAACGGCTAAAAGGCGGGCTTCTAACGGCTATCTACTTGCCTTTTAGCCGTTTCCACCCAAATGACCGGCCAGCGTGCACACCCCGCGGGAGGATTTGCCAACGGCCGGAATGCCGCCGCTATCGGATTACGCACTTCTTGCCGTCCACAATATACACGCCTTCTCTCGGATGTTCCATCTCCTGCCCCTCCAGGTTGTAGACCTTTCCGGAAACAGGCTTTGCCGTCGCCGCCGGGACTCCTGTCGTCAGCAAGCTGAAAGAGACCGTCGCGCTGCCGCGACCCAAGGCACTCGCAAGCCCCGAGGCATTGTCTATGCGGCCAATGCAGCTATAGGCATAAGAGGTGGAGAAGGTCTTATAGAACAACACCACGCATGTCGAGCCATAGAGCATGATGTCGCCCTCTTGAATGGTATTGGGATGGATTGTGTTCGTGGGAAGCGACCGGCTCATATAGTTGTATTTCTCATTGCCGTTCAGTTCGGCCATATCCAGCGTCAGGGGTAATAGCGCCTCAAAGGCGCTTGCCGTAGAGTTGTCGGCAAGCGCAGCCGTAAACGACTTGCCGCCGACCGTAACCAGAATCTTCGTTTGTGCCATTGCCATCGATGTTATTGCCATAAATAATACTATCAGGAGCGATTTTTTCATACTCTTGGATTTGTTTCTGCCGCAAAGATAGGTCATTCCCCGCGAAGCAAAGGCAACCAGAACACAGAAGAAAATACCATTTTTACGGAATCGACTGCAGACCCGGACGGAGCCTCTTTACAGATAATCCGGAACATTCTGATTATCAGCTGTTTGCAATAAAGTAAATTCTCACATTCCTTTTAACGGCTAAAAGGAAAGCTTTTAACGGCTAAAAGGCGGGCTTCTGACGGCTATCTACTCGCCTTTTAGCCGCCTTTTACACGGAAGAGGCCTATATATAATAAGGAGAAAGGGCAGGAAGAGCATGGCGCGAGATGCAAAATACCATTCTTGTGGTATTGCGGGGTCTGGATTTTTGTCCTACCTTTGCAGTCGAGAACTGATTCAAACACATAATAAAGATAAAGAAAGGAAACATATTATGACAAAGATTGCAAGACAACTGACGGACCTGATAGGAAACACGCCCCTCGTGGAGCTGGGCAGATACTCGCGGGCACAGGGCCTCGACACCCCCATCGTGGCCAAGGTGGAGTCGTTCAACCCCGGCGGAAGCGTGAAAGACCGCATCGCGCTGGCCATGATCGAAGATGCCGAGAGGCAGGGCAGGCTCCAGCCCGGGGCGACCCTCATCGAGCCCACGAGCGGCAACACCGGCGTGGGACTGGCCTGGGTGGCAGCCGTGAAGGGATACAGGCTCATCCTCACGATGCCCGAGACCATGAGCGTGGAGCGCAGGAACCTCGTGAAGGCGTATGGAGCCGAGGTGCACCTCACCGACGGCAAGGCGGGCATGGGCGGCGCCATCAAGGCGGCGGAAGAGCTGCGCGACTCCATCCCGGGAAGCATAATCCTCCAGCAATTCGAGAATCCGGCCAACCCGCGGCGGCACTATGAGACCACGGCCGACGAGCTCTGGGAGCAGACCGACGGCAAGATTGACATCTTCGTGGCCGGCGTGGGCACGGGCGGCACCGTATCCGGCGTGGGCAGACGCCTCAAGGAGAAGAACCCCGCCATCCGCATCGTGGCCGTGGAGCCCGCCGCCTCGGCCGTGCTCAACGGCAAGCCCGCCGGCCCGCATAAGATTCAGGGCATCGGGGCGGGATTCATTCCCGAGACCTACGATGCCGGGGTGGTGGACGAGGTGCTTGACATAGAGAACGACGATACCATCCGCACGGGTCGCCAACTGGCCCGGCAGGAGGGCTTGCTGGTGGGAATCTCGTCGGGAGCGGCCGCCTTTGCCGCAGCGACATTGGCCAAACGACCCGAAAACAAGGGCAAGCGCATCGTCGCCCTGCTGCCCGACACCGGCGAGCGATACCTCTCCACGGCGCTCTTCGCCTTCGAGGAGTATCCTCTCTAATCAGCATGCCGGCAACCCCAATCGGGCTGCCGGCATGCGTATGGCTGCCGCCAAGCGGCGTGAAGCCCTATCGCTTCAGCACCTTCGACTGCGGGCTGACATCCTCGGTAATCCACATGTTGGCTCCAATCACCGAGTCGTGGCCGATGGTGATGCGCCCCAGAATCGTCGCGTTGGAATAGACCACCACGCGGTCTTCCAGTATCGGATGCCGGGGAATGCCCTTGATGGGGTTGCCGTCGTCGTCGAGCGGGAAGCTGCGCGCGCCGAGCGTTACACCCTGATAGAGCTTCACATGGTTGCCGATGACGCAGGTAGCCCCCACGACGACGCCCGTGCCGTGGTCTATCGTGAAGTGATGGCCTATCTCGGCGGCCGGATGGATGTCTATCCCGGTCTCGGAATGCGCCATCTCAGTGATGACGCGGGGAATGAGCGGCACTCCGCGGCGCACCAGCTCGTGGGCCAGACGATGGCAGGTGAGCGCCTTGAGGGCGGGATAGCAGGCTATGATTTCGCTGTAGCTGGTAGCGGCGGGGTCGCCGTCGTAGGCCGCCTCCACATCCGTAGCCAGCAGGCTGCGGAGCCTGGGCAGCGTGGCGATGATGTCCGTGGCGATGTCGGCTGCCTTCGAGGCCGACGACCGGAGCTCCTCGCCCTCCTCGCGATCCTGAAAGCAGAGCCCCGCGAGGATCTGGTGAGACAGCAGATGCTGGAGCCGCTCCACGGAGACCCCGATGTGATAGTTCATGGTCTGCGTGTTGATGGCCGAGTTGCCGTAGTAGCCCGGGAAGAGGATCGACCTCGTGAGGTCGATGATTTCCTGCAGGGCTTCTTGCGACGGCAGCGGGCTTCCGTCGCAATGTTCATGGCAGAGACCCTTGAGAGAGTCGGGGCAGGACAGCGCCTCGATGGTCTGCCGGAGCACGCCTGAATCTTCAATGTTCGTCATAAGCAAATTCTTTAGCGACTGCAAAGATACGGCAAAAATACCTTTCCGCAAAGCCCCGGCAAATAAATTCTCCGTTTCCGTGCCCGTTTGATTAAAAAAAATGTATCTTTGCAACAAGAGCCTATGCACATAACCATTGCCGACAAACAAGACATCACGCGGGCCGGACTCGTCTATCTGCTCGGACGCAAGGGCTGGAACAGGCACTTCCAGGCCGATAACAAGGCCGGACTGACAAGCCTGATGAAAGCTCACGGCGACATGCTTGTCATCCTCGACTACACGCTCTTCGACCTTAACGGCACCGACGAGCTCCTCATCCTCCACGACCGATTTCCCCACTCGTTCTGGATTATCTTCAGCGACGACCTTTCCGCAGAGTTCATAAGAACCCTGATGACTGCCCACAGCCGCTTCAGCATCCTCTCCAAGGACTCCTCCCTGCGTGAGATAGAAGAATGCATAGGCCTGGGCATGCGCCGCCAGCGGTTCGTCGCGCCGCAGATATCGACCCTGCTGCTCGCGCCCGCCGCCGAAATCAGCAGGGAGAAGAGCCCCCTCACGCCGACGGAGACGGAGATCCTGAAGGACATCGCCCTCGGGCTCACCACCAAGGAGATTGCCGAGAAGCGATTTTCCAGCTTCCACACCGTGAACACCCATCGCAAGAACATCTTCCGCAAGCTGCAGGTGAACAATGCCTACGAGGCCACGAAATACGCCTTTCGCTCCGGCCTCGTGGACTCCGCGGAGTACTATATCTGACTTCCCGAACAGCATCTCGACAAAAACCGGGCTGCCCTCTATGAGCAGCCCGGTAGGGAGATTTCGCCTCAAGCCTATAGAATTCCCATCACCATCTTGACGATGAACAGCGCCACGGGGATGGTAACGCAGGCTATGCCGATGAAGTCGATGTACACGCCGGTCTTGATCATCTTCGTGATGGGGATGTAACCGCTCGCGTAGACGATGGCGTTCGGCGGCGTGGACACCGGGAGCATGAATCCGAGCGAAGCCGAGAGGGCCACGCCGACGGCCACGGGAACCGGGCTGAACCCTGCCGAGAGCGCCGCGCCGATGGCCAGCGGGCCGATCATGTTGGTGGCCGCGGTATGCGATGTGAGCTCCGAGAGCAGCAGCGACATGACGCAGAACACGGCGATGAGCAGGAGCTCAGACGGATTTCCGCCCATGCCGCTCACGATCTGGTCGCCTATCCAGCCCGAGAGACCGGTGGTGTACATCATTCCGCCCATGGCCAGACCTCCGCCGAAGAGCAGCAGCGTGCCCCACTCCACGCCCTCGACGGCCTGTTTCCAGGTGATGGTCATCTTGTTATGCTTCAGGTCCACGGGGAGGAAGAAGAGCAGCAAGGCGCCTATCATGGCGACGGCACCTTCGGGAAGCACGCGGTTGTAGACCTTCAGAATCTCGCTGTCCGAGCCGAACGCGATGTTCAGGAAGCCCGGGGTAATCCAGAGGACGACCGCCACGAGGAACGCAAACATCGTGTTCTTCTGGGCCCGCGTCCACTTGCCGAGCCCCTTGATCTTCTCGGCGATGAACTCGTTGGCACCCTCGATGTGCTTCACATCGGCCGGGAACATGCGGCTGAGGACGATGTAGGCAATCACGAAGTAGATGACCATGGCCACGAATCCCCACACCATCCACTGGAAGAAGCCCACATGGATATTGCTCATCTCGCTCAGGAAGCCGAGCATGATGATGTTCGGGGGGGTGCCGATGGGGGTGAGCACGCCGCCGATGGAGCATGCGTAGGCCGTCATCAGCATCAGCCCCGTGGCATATTTGTAATTGGCGAGGTCGATGATCTTGCCCTTCGCCGCCATCATATCCTTGATGGCGTAGAGCAGGCCGAGGGCGATGGGGAACATCATGGCCGCCGTGGCCGTGTTGCTGATCCAGCCCGAGCAGAGCATGCAGGCCAGGCCGATGGCCAGGAAGATGCGGCGCGGGTTGTCGCCCACCCACTTCATCGACATGATGCCATAGGCTATGCGCTTGTCGATGCCGTTCACCATCATGCCCTTGGCAATGATGAAGCCGCCCAGGAAGAGGAAGATCGTGGGATTGGCAAAGGCCGCGAAGGCCTCCTTCATCTTCACCACATCGAGCAATACACAGAGGGTGGGCCCGATCAGGGAGGTTACCGGGATGGGAACCGGCTCGCAAATCCACCAGAGGCACACCAAGGTCATGATGGCCAGAAGCTTATGCGCCTCCGGCGACAGGGCCCCGATGGGGGTAAACCACACCAAAAGGGCACAGACCGGGCCGCTGACGGCACCGATAAGCCTGCGCCTGCGGTCGAAAACAGAGTCCTGAGGCACCTGCGCCTCAACCTCTTCTAAGGGTTCATTTTTTGCGTCGTTCATATCCAAAGGTCAATAAAAGATTTTAAGCTAAGAATTGGTATCTGCCCGCTAAGTTAGGAAAAAATATCATTCGCCCGGCAAAAAAAACGATAAAAAATCACTTTTCCCTGTTTTTTTCTTCGCAGATTCATTCATTCTAATGAAAAAAATGTATATTTGCAAGGCAAGAGTCCCGGACGGGGAAGCCGACCCGAGGCGCAGACCCACGCCCCGCAAGCCCCGGCACCCGCCGTCCGGACAACGACCGAATCCGGCGCAAGACCTAAATTTACCATATATGAATACGAATGCTATCCTAATCGCCGCCGTCATCATAGTCGTATGCATGGGCATCGCCTACTTCGGCTATCGGCACCGCCACTACATCCAGTTCAGCAAGGAAAACCTCAGGGCCAACATCGGCAAGGTGTTCGACGAGGCCGGAGAGAAGGCCATGCCGAGGCAGAAGTTCATCATGAAGCTGAAGGATGTGTGCGGATGCACGCAGAAGCAGGCCGTGATGCTCCTTGGCAAAGCCCGCAGGGCCGGCTTCATCGCCGTTGACGACAAGGAGGTGAGACGGCCCGAATAGACGGCCCGAGAGTTAACCGCAACTCCTGACAGCCCCGACCGCCCGAGGGGCTTTTCGCCGGCCGCCCGCCCCGGAGCCGCCCGAGCTCCTGCCGGAAACCATCCCCGTTCTTGTCGGAGACTGCCGGAGGAAATGTTACAAGCAGCTTGTAACTGGATTACACGCCGCTTGTAACACGATTACACACGGCTTGTAACATCATCGGGAGCGGCCTGCCCCCGCACGAGCCCATGCAGGAAGGGCGGAAGACGGCAGGCTCCCGCGGCCACGGCGGCTGGCGCAAAAAAGAAGGCTGGAAGCTCACGGAGCTCCCAGCCTTGTGTGTTTAAGGTTATTATAGCTTGTATTATCGCTTCAACTTGAATGAGTTCTCGATGCTCAGGATCTCCTTCTGGAAGTCCTTATCCACCTTCAGGCGGTCGGCCACGCGGTTGCAGCTGTGGATGACGGTGGCGTGGTCGCGCCCTCCCACGAGCTTGCCGATGCGGCTGGTGGGCATCTTGGTGTATTTCTGGGCGAAGTACATGGCCAGCTGGCGCACCTCCACCACCTCGTGCTTGCGGCTCTTGCCGTTTACGGCGGCCGGAGTTACATTGAAATGCGTGCACACTTTCTCCAGGATGTCGTCGACCGTGAGGGGGGCGTCGTCCACCTTGACGGCGCGCCGGATGACCCGCTCGGCCAGCCGCATGTCGATGTTGCAATTGTAGACCACGCTGTAGGCCAGCAGCGAGTTGACCACTCCCTCGAGGTCGCGCACGCTCCCGTTGGCCGTCTCGGCGATGAAGCGGATGACCTCCGCGGGAATCTTGAGCCCGTCGCGGCGGCACTTGCTGTTCAGGATGTCGACGCAGAGCTGGGTGTTGGGCTTCTCGAGCTCGGCTATCAGCCCGCAGGAGAACCGCGTGAGCATGCGCTCGTTCATGCCCTGGAGGTCTACGGGCGGGCGGTCGCTTGCCAGGATGATGCGCTTGCCGTTGCGGAAGAGGTGGTTGAAGATGTGGAAGAAGGTGTCCTGGGTCTTCTCCGCCGTCATCCACTCCTGCACATCGTCGACGATGAGCACATCGATGGTTTGATAGAAGCTGATGAAGTCGGGCACCGTGTTCTGCAGCGTGGCGTTCACGAACTGCACCTTGAAGAGGTTGGCGCTGATGTAGAGCACGCGCTTCTGCGGATAGAGCTGCTTGACCTTGACGCCTATCGCATTGATGAGGTGGGTCTTTCCGCAGCCCGAAGGCCCGTAGATGAACATGGGGTTGAACTGTGCCGTCTGCGGATGCTCGGCTATGGAGAGCCCTACGGAGCGCGGCAGCTTGTTGCTGTCGCCCTCGATGAAGTTCTCAAAGGTCTGGTGAGGGTTCAGGTGCGGGTCCAGTTGCTGCGGCTGGGCAGCGTCGAGCAGCGAGGGGGCGGCGTTTCCCTTCGTCTGCACGCGCGGCTTCAGGCTGGAGTCGGTGGGGGCTGCCTCGATGTCCTGCGACAGCTTGTGCTCCTTGTCGGTAACCACGCGGTAAGTGAGTTTCACCCCTTCCCCGAAGGTGCGCACCAGCACTTTGCACAGCAAGTCCACATAGTTCTCCTCCAGGTATTCATATACATAGGTACTGGATACCTGCAGCAGGATGGTCTTCGAGGCGTCGTCGAACTTCTCGAAGACTATCGGCTTGAACCATGTATTATATGGTTGCAGGGATACATTCTCACGGATGAGCGCAAGAGATTCCTCCCAACGAGCGTCAGGACTTACTTTCATCTATATACTTAATTAATATACCTTTCGATGGTAATTGGTTTTTTTGACTTCAGACTGCAAATATCGCAATTTTTTTTAGAACTTGCAAATTTTTGCTTTCTTTCTTTTTTTGTATAGAAATCGGAACCCCCCATAGACAAAGCGATTAGCCGCAATCGGGCTTTCCGGCCGCAAGACGGCAGTTGCAAAAATGTAAGATTCTGATACATAGGTTTTTCCGGACAATTGCTTAAAGTGTAATGGTTTAAGAGTGAAACAGGAAGCCCCGACGATGCAATCCACCATGAAATGAGCGGCTTACCGCTCCGGTACGGCGCATGAAACATCGGGAGCTGCTATTTAGACAAAATCTATTTAGCAGGGAGCTTTTTCCCGGGGCCCGTCGTCCGGTCTGCCTGCATCGGCGGGAGACCGTAATCTGGAGGCCATCACTTGTCCTTCCTGCCGAACAAGGAGAAGTGGACATAGCGCTTCGGATGCGCCTTGATGTTGTTGAGCAGGGAGTCGGCACTATTGACGGTCGCCGTGAGGTCGTAGTAGAGGCGGCTGTCGTTCATCAGCAGGCCGAGCGAGCCTTCCTTGCCGTTGATTTTCTCCGTTACGGCCTTCACATTCGCCAGCGTCTGGTTTACCTCGTCCATGGTCTTCTGGATGTCGACTGCCGCGAGGTTAGCCGTCAGCCGGTTCGTATTGTCAAGCACCCCGTCGGCCTTGCTGACCAGTCCGGGCACATTTCTGTTCAACGACGCCATGAGGGTATTCAGCTCGCGGGTCGAGGTGGTCAGGTTATCAGTAGTGGTCTGGATGTTGTGGAGCGACCGTGCGATGGCCGGATCGGCCAGCAGGGTGTTCACGCTGACCAGGATGGAATCCAGCTTGGGCAGCATCTGCTCTATCGTGGGAACGAGCGCCGAGAGCTTCCCCATGAGGCCTGCATTCAGTTCGCCGACGATGGTGTCGCCCGGCTCAATGCGCCGGGGATTGTCGGCCAGCAGGAGATTCATCCTCACATTGCCCATCAGGTCGCTCTCGATGGAGGCCGAAGAGCCCTCGGGGATGCGGAGGTGATTGTCTACATCGAAGGCGACGACTACGCCGTCGTTGCCTTCATAGTCGTAATTGATAGACTTCACCACACCCACCTGATAGCCGTTGGCATAGATCGGGTTAGACTCCGCCAGCCCGCTGATGTTCCTGAACTTGATGTAATAGGCGCGATCCGTGGAGAAAAATGACTTCCCCTTCAGGAAATTCATCCCGAAATAGAGGATCACGATTCCCAATATGGCCACGACGGCTATTTTGATTTCTTTCGTCATAATCGCTTATCTGTTGGTTTTAAACTCGCGTATCGCCTCCTGCACATCCATCCTCCGCCCTCCCTTGAAGGCTACGATGAATGCCTGCGGGAAGTCCGCGACAATCTGCCTGCGGAGGCGGGCTATCTCGTTATAGTCGGTGGAAGCCCCGTAAGTATACTTGAACATATTGCCCTCCTCGTAACATTCACACCCCTTGAGGGTCCTGAAGCGGGCGTCGCCCTCCCTGAGCCTCTTGCTCGTGGCCATAATCTGAACCTTGAAGAGTGGCTTAGAGGCGTCAGCCGGCATGGCGAGGAGGCCGCTGCTTCCCGTTGACGACGGATGGCTGGTCTGCGGCTGGTTACCGGCCGACGAATCGCCGGCAGCCGCCTGACGGGTCTCCGCCTGGGGGGCGGGCTGCTCCTTGGGGCGAGCTGCAGCTCCGCCACTTGCCGGTTCGGGTTTCTTATAGGTGTCGGGCACCACCTGCGGGATGGCAGGGGTGGTCTCGATGGCCTTGAACGGCACGGTAACGGTCTTGTCGTGCTTGGAGCGATACTTCATGAAGGCATTGTAGAACCCGTTGCTGTAGGCAGCCAGGGCGGCATCGGAGTTCAGGAACCGCTCCTCGTCGGGCGTGGAGATGAAGCCCAGCTCCATCAGACAACCGGGCATGGAGGTGAGGCGGAGCACCGCGAGGTTATCCTGATGGGCACCGCCGTTACTGCGCCCCGTAGCCGCGCAGATATACTGTTGCAGATTCTTGGCCAGATCCGTGCTGTTCACGCGGTTCTGGTCCTGGATAAACTCGAACATGATGTCGCCCTCCGCACTGTTCAGGTCGAGCCCGTCGTAGGTCTTCTTGTAGTCTTTCTCGAGAAAGATCACGGCGTTCTCCCGCTTGGCCACTTCCAGATTCTCGTCGATACCACGGCTGTTGCCGTTGCGGCGGCTCCGCCCCAGCGTATAGGTCTGATACCCCCGGGCCTGCCGGCCGCCGGCCACCGCATTGATATGGACGGAGACGAAGAGATCGGCCTTCTTCATATTGGCAAAGGCCGCACGCCCCGAAAGCGTAACGAAGACATCGGCCGTGCGGGTATAATACACCTTCACATCCGGGCACTTGCGCTCAATCAGGCGTCCGAAAGCCAGCGCATACTTCAGCGTCAGGTCCTTCTCCTTGGAGATGGAGCCCACGGCACCAGTGTCATGACCGCCATGCCCGGCGTCCAACACCAGCGTGAACTTGTGGCTGGCGGCAGTCGCCACCATCGCAAAAGCCATCAACGCCACCAAAGAGAAAACCTTCTTTCTGCCCATGCTATACCGAAGAGTAATCGGAGGATGCGGAGGATGAGACGGTATGGACGCCCCTTGCCCGTTGCGCTCCGTGAAATTATTGTTTAACCTCCATGCAAAGGTAACCATTTACGGCGAGAAAACCGCCAACGGCTACTTCGTTTTATCATTTATTAAGTGTACTTCCACCCCGGCTCCCTCACAGTCAGCCCCCATCGGGGGATTCTTCTTGGTCATCCAGAGGTCGATGGAGCGTATCTCGGGATACTGCCGGAGCAAGCGGTCGGAGATGCGGCGGGCCACATGCTCAATGAGGTTGCACGGAGTCAGCATCTCTTCCCCTACGAGCTCATACACCTCGGCATAGTTTAGGGTGTCGGCCACCGCGTCGGAGCGCATCGCCTCCTCCATCGGATAGCCGATGCGGAGGGTGAGCTCGTAGTCGTTTCCCGTAACGCGTTCCTGCGGCAACACGCCGTGCAAGGCATGAAACCGCAGGTTACGCAAATATATGTAAGTTGATTGTATTTCCATATATCCTTGTTTGTCTTGGGGGCCGTCGGCAGCCCCGTTCCTCCCCGGAGGGAAGATGCGGGACTATCCGCAGCGGCTGGCTCCGCAGTTGGTGCAGATGAGGCAGCCCTCCTGATAGACGAGCGACTCATGCCCGCAGACAGGGCACTTCTGCCCCTTGGCCTGGGTGCCGTCGGCCACATATTTCTTCAGGGCGCGCTCCACGCCGTTCTTCCAGGTGTTGATGCTCTCGTCTTTCAGCTGCAGCGAGCCCACGAGCTTGATCACATGGTCGATGGGCATGCGGTAGCGAAGCACGCCGGAGATGAGCTTGGCATAGTTCCAATACTCCGGGTTGAACTTCTCGGAGAGGCCCTCGACGGTGGTCTTATAGCCCCGCTTGTTCTCGAACTGGAAGTCGTAGCGATGGGTTCCGTCCTCGTTGGTCTGCTTGATGATCTTTCCCTTGACGACGGTCTTCGGCAACACGATGCCCTCGTCGTCGTCCTGGAGACCCGTGAAGATCTCGTAGGGATAGCCGTCAAGCAGCCCCACGAAGGCCACCCACTTCTCCTTGTTGTTCTGGAAGCGGACTACATCGCACTCCAATTCCCTGGGACGGGTCTCGGTAACGACCGGCGCCTCGCACGGCGAATTGAACTTCGTCTCCATGTTGTTGTCCTTCACCTGCTCCTTCTCGTCGGCCTTCTTCTCTTTCTTCGACACGGAGATCATCACGCCCGACCGGCTGCCGTCGCGATAGATGGTGCAACCCTTGCACCCGCTCTTCCACGCCTCGACATAAAGCTTATTCACCAAGGCCTCGTCGACATCGTTCGGCAGGTTTACGGTTACGGAGATGCTGTGATCCACCCACTTCTGGATGGCTCCCTGCATGCGCACTTTCATCAGCCAGTCCACATCATTGGCCGTGGCCTTGTAATACGGCGACTTGGCCACGAGCTCGTCGATCTCCTCCTGGGAGTAACGCTTCGTGGCGTCGTAGCCGTTTATATTCATCCACTCGAGGAACTTGCGGTGATAGACGATATATTCCTCGAAGCTGTCGCCCACCTCGTCTACATAGTCCACATGCACATCGGTGTCGTTCGGGTTCACCTTGCGGCGACGCTTGTATACCGGCATGAACACCGGCTCTATGCCCGAGGTGGTCTGGGTCATGAGGGAAGTGGTGCCCGTGGGGGCTATCGTCAGGCAGGCAATGTTCCTGCGGCCGTACTTCACCATATCCTTATAAAGCTCCGGGTCGGCCTCCTTGATGCGCAGGATGAACGGATTCCTGGCCTCGCGCTTGGCGTCGTAGATGGCAAAGGCACCCCGTTCCCGAGCCATCGTTACCGAAGAGCGGTAGGCATTCAGGGCCAGCTCCTTGTGCACGGATACGGAGAAGTCGGTGGCCTCCTGTGTTCCGTAGCGCAGCCCCATGGCTGCTATCATGTCGCCCTCGGCCGTAATGCCCACGCCCGTGCGGCGTCCCTTGCCGCTCTTGTCCTTGATTTTCTCCCAGAGATGATACTCGGTCTGCTTCACCTCGTCGCTCTGGGGGTCTACCTTTATCTTCTCCATGATGAGTTCTATCTTCTCCATCTCCAGGTCGACGATGTCGTCCATCACCCTCTGGGCAAGCTGCACATGCTTCCTGAACTTGTCGAAGTCGAAGTAAGCGTCCTTGGTGAACGGGTTTACGACATAGCTATAGAGATTGAGGCTTATCAGCCGGCAGCTGTCGTAGGGGCAGAGGGGAATCTCGCCGCAGGGGTTCGTGCTGACGGTGCGGAATCCCAGGTCGGCATAGCAGTCGGGTATGCTCTCGCGAAGGATGGTGTCCCAGAAGAGCACGCCCGGCTCGGCGCTCTTCCATGCGTTGTGGACAATCTTCTCCCAGAGGTTCCTGGCCGAGATTTCCCTCCGCACCTTGGGATTCTTCGCGTCGACGGGAAACTGCTGGGTGTAGGGCTTTCCCTCGGTGGCGGCCCGCATGAACTCGTCGTCTATCTTCACGCTGACATTGGCGCCGGTAACCTTTCCCTCCGTCATCTTCGCGTCGATGAAGGCCTCGCTGTCAGGATGCTTGATGCTGACAGAGAGCATCAGGGCTCCGCGACGCCCGTCCTGGGCCACCTCGCGGGTAGAGTTGCTGTAGCGTTCCATGAAGGGAACCAAGCCCGTAGAGGTGAGCGCCGAGTTGTTCACCGGGCTTCCGGCCGGGCGGATGTGGGTCAGGTCGTGGCCTACGCCGCCTCGCCGCTTCATCAGCTGCACCTGCTCCTCGTCGATCTTCATGATGGCTCCGTAGGAATCGGCATTCCCGTCGAGCCCTATCACAAAGCAGTTGCTCAGCGAAGCCACCTGGAAATTGTTGCCGATACCGGTCATCGGGCTTCCGGCAGGTATGACATAGCGGAAGTGGTCGATCAGATCGAACACCTCCTGGGCGCTCAGCGGGTTCTTATACTTCCGCTCGATGCGGGCAATCTCGTTCGCGATACGCCAGTGCATATCCTCCGGCGACTTCTCGTAGATATTGCCGAAACTGTCTTTCATGGCATACTTGTTCGCCCAGACTCTGGCGGCCAGCTCATCGCCATCAAAGTACTTCAAAGAGGCCTCATAGGCTTCCTCGAAAGAATAGGTCTTTGAATTTTCCATTGTAGTTCATCGGTGGTAAGCGAAGACCCGCCGCACTCTCTCACGAGAAAGCACCGCAGGAAAGTCGGGGAAACGCCAACTGCCGTCAAAAGTCCTGTCCTGACAGGCCAAAGACAACACCGGACCGTCCGCCCACTCCCAGGCTTCGCCCTCCAGCCTTTATTTTTCGTTATTGTTAATAGTTACCTTCTTTTCGCGCAGCCTCCGCACCGAGGATGCCGTTTCGTGATTCCTCCAAGTCAAACCAATCATCATCTTTTCCACAGAGAAGAATTCGGAGGTCAGTCATTATATCCCTATCGATTGCAAAACTACAATATATTTTCGAGAAAAAAAACTATTTCGGGAAATTTTTTCCAAAAAACTTTCCGCAAAGTTTCCCGTTTTGGAAAACTTGAAGTATATTTGCAACAAACAAAAATTACGATTATGAAAACCATCAATACTCGCAGGAGCATCCGGAAATACTCTTCCCGAGAAGTTGAAGACGCCTTGCTGAAGAGACTCCTCAGCGAGTCGGAGCGCACCCAGACCCTGGGAAACCTGCAACTTTACTCCGTCGTCATCACGCGCGACGACGGCAAGAAGGCCGAGCTGGCACCGGCTCACTTCCACCAGCCGATGGTGAGCGGAGCCCCCGTGGTGCTCACTTTTTGCGCGGATTTCCGGCGCACATCGCTCTGGGCGGAGAACCGCAGGGCCACCCCGGGCTACGACAACCTTCTCAGTTTCCTGAACGCGGCCACCGACACCTTATTATATTGCCAGACTTTCTGCAACCTCGCCGAGGAGGAAGGGCTGGGATTGTGTTTTCTGGGAACCACCGTCTATATGCCGAAGGAGATTATCCGCATACTGCGCCTGCCGAAACTGGTATTCCCTGTTGCGACCATCACGCTCGGCTGGCCCGACGAGTCGCCCGAATTGAGCGACCGGCTCCCCCTGGAGGCCATCGTCCACGAGGAGACCTACGAGGACTACACGCCCGAGCGAATCGACCGGTTCTATCAACCCAAGGAGGCTCTGCCGGAAAACAAGCACTTCGTGGAAATCAACCACAAGGAGACTCTGGCACAGGTTTTCACGGACATCCGCTACACCAAGAAGGACAACGAGGCCATGAGCGAGGGGCTGCTGGAAGCCCTCCGGCAGCAGGGATTCCTGTAAAAAACGAATTCCACGGCGACAAGACATGCCCATATAATTCAAGATATGGCCTTTTATGCGCACCTTTTGTAAGTTTCCGTAATTAAAATCAGCAAAAATCCTCAAAAAAACTTGTTTTATATTGATATGTTATATATATTTGCAGCTGTATAATTAACCTTTAACACAATAAGCCAATGAAGAGAATTCCATTTGGGTCAATTGTGATTTTCATTGCATCTGCGTGTTTGGAAACCGAAATCAATGAAACTAATATCGGTGCAACAAATGTGGGAAAATATATAGTTTCCCCACAGCAAGCTAAACTGAATACGCAGTTTTCAGCAAAAACAAACATTAACTCATAAAACTATAAGAACATGAAATCCTTGATAAAAATTCTGTCCGTAATGGCATGTGTTGTTCTCTTTAATGCATGTGATAGTAATAATGAAGAAGGAGAAGATAATACTGCGATTTTCGGTGATAGCTTTCAAATAGCCTTCTACAGTCCGAGCGGCACCAATATAATAGATTCCCTCCAACTGGTAAAAGATGTCAACAGCAAGGTCTTCCGTATTTCAGAAGACATTCTTACGGCTTCTCTCACGCGAGAGAGCGACGGAACAACTACCGGACCTGAAGGCAGCCCGACCCAAAACCATTCAGAATCACATCTATGGCTTCCTTCCTCAATGACTTTTATCAATGGCTCTGCGTGGCAAAAGGATTCACCTTTCAAAGAAGGCTTGGATGTCGTACCGGAAATAAAAACCATCTTAGGGGAAAGAGGGTCGTTCCTGTCCATCCAGTTTGGGGACATGAACTATTCCAGTTCATATGGAAGCAAGAATAAAGAGCAGGATGAAGGCTATGCTTTCAAGCTCGTCTCCAAGACTCTGTTCGGTGATGAGAACACGCATATATTTAAGTTGTATTATCATATAGAAGGTGCCTTAGGCGAGTTCTATAAATGCGAGTTTGACGGGAAAGACATGGAAATCCAGTCAGACAGACTTTATAGTTTGACAAAGGAATACAATTCCAAGGCATATCCTATCAGTCGTAAGGTAGCCGCAATCAACTATATCTTAAAAGTGAATGTAGAAAGATAGCACCCTCAGCGGACGCCTGTTGACACCCGATGGGCATGGACTTCTTTAAACGATATTTCCTCGAAAAGTAAAAGGCGGCTAAAAGGTCGCCTTTTAGCCGTTAGAAGGCGGGCTTTTAGCCGTTAAAAGGAAAGCTTTTAGCGGCCTTTTACTTTGCGGCCAGCCACGCCCCGTATTCCAGCTCGTTTCCTCCGCCCGCTCAAAGCATTTTCGCCAGCTGGTTGCCCAGCAGCAGGGCGAGGAATCCCACGGCAAGACTTGCGAAGACATAGAGCATCAGGCACAGGTGGCTCCCATCCCGCAGCAGGGCGGAATTCTCGTTCATGAAAGTAGAGAAGGTGGTGAATCCGCCGCAGAACCCCGTGGTGAGCACGAGCCGCGTGTTGGCACTCATCAGATGGCCTGCCGACGGAATCCCGGAGAGCAGACCGATGAGCAGGCAGCCCAGGATGTTCACGGCGAAGGTGCCCCACGGGAACGCCATCACCGCCAGCGACTGCACCCACCTTGAGACGAGATAGCGCATGCCGCCCCCGACGAAGCTGCCCATGCCCACGAGTAAGAAGTCCTTTATCATATACCTTTTTATATATTAGCACTCGACGGGCTTGTATTTCGGAACGAGCCCCTTCATGACGAGCCACCCGGCCAGGTAGGCCACCGAACAGTAGCAGAACAGAATCATATAGGCCGCCTCCTTGCCCTCGAAGCCCAGGAATACGGACTGCGCCGCGTCGCAATGGTCGATGAGGCGGCCGCTCAGGAAGTTGATGAGAAACGAGCTCAGGCCGCCCGCCATGCCGTTGATGCCCGTGATGGTGGCCACCGCGCTCTTCGGGAAGAGGTCGCTCCCCACGGAGAAGAGGTTGGCGCTCCAGCTCTGGTGGGCCGCCCCGATGATGCCGATGAGCACGATGGTTATCCAGCAACTGTATCTGCCGAGCGGCTGCGCCATCAGTCCGAGCAGGGGGAAGAGCGCGAAGATGAGCATGGCACGCATGCGACAGGCATAGGGGTTCTTGCCCGTGCGGTTGATGAGAATCGTCGGCAGCTTGCCCCCGTAGAGGGAAAGCATGGTGATGGCATAGAGCACGAAGATGAGCATCTGCGCCATCGGGGTGTCGGAGGTGTAGCCGTAGACATCGCTGATGTAGGCCGGCGTCCAGAAAAGAAAGAACCACCACACCCCGTCGGTGAGGAACTTGCCGGAGAGGATGGCCCAGGTCTGGCGCAGCTTCAGGCACTGCCCTATCGACATCTTGTGCTTCTCATTCTGGGCTTCGCCCTCCACCCTTGCGTCCTGGAGGATGTATTCACGCTCCGCGTCGTTGACATGCCTGTTCTCCTTCAGCGGCTGATAGACGAAGAGCCAGAAGCCCATCCACACGAAGCCGAGCGCGCCGATCAGCACGAAGGCCATCTCCCAGCCGTTGCCCACGCCGATATTCTTGAAATAGCGGGCCAGCGTGGGAATGCTCAACGGGGCTATCAGGGCGCCCACGGTAGCTCCGGCGTTGAAGATGGAGGTGGCGAAGGCGCGGTCTTTCTTCGGGAAATACTCCGCCGTAACCTTGACGGCCGCGGGGAAGTTGCCCGACTCTCCGGCGGCCAGAACCACCCGGGCGGCCAGGAAGAAATAGACGCTCACCATCGAGACCGTGGCTGCCACATCGCCGACGGCACCCACCAGCTGGGCGGCGTCTTCCACTCCCACTACCTGCTCCGTGGCCCATCCGCACGCCGCATGCAGGCAGGCACCCGCCGACCAGATGCCGATGGCCCATAGATAGCCGCGCTTCGTGCCGAGCCAGTCTATGATCCGGCCGCTGAAGAAGTTGGCGATGGCATACATCACGGCGAATGCCGCCGCAATGTTTCCATAGTCGGTGTTCGTCCAATGAAACTCGGGGGCGATGAAGTCCTTCCAGGTCAGCGAGAGGACCTGCCGATCCAGATAGTTCACGGTGGTGGCGAAAAAGAGCATCGCGCAGACAATCCAGCGGAAGTTTGTCATCTTCTGCTGCATGCCCTGGCTGGTGTTTGGTGTGTCATAGTTCATGTTCATGGTATGTTTTCAGTTCTTGTTTTCATTATGGAGGAGCCCGCCCGCAGGCCTTCCTGCTCCGGGGAGACCTGCGGCGGAGCGTTTAGTCTTGGAAATACACGCGCTTCACGCGGTTGGAAATGCCCGTGAGCACCTCGTAGGGGATGGTGTCGAGCACATCCGAGAGCACCGTTACGGGCAGGTGGTCGCCGAAGATTTCCACGCTGTCGCCCTCCTTGCAGGGGATGTCCGTTACATCAATCATGCAGACATCCATGCAGATGTTGCCCACATACTCGGCCTTCTGTCCGTTTACGAGGCAATGGCAGCGGCGGTTGCCGAGGCGGCGGTTCAGGCCGTCGGCATAGCCTATCGGGATGGCGGCTATCACGGAGTCGCGGGTCAGGGTGCCCTTGCGGCTGTAGCCCACCGTCTCGCCCGCCTTCACGCGGCGCAGCTGGAGGATGGTGGTCTTGAGGGTAGAGACATTGTTGAGGATTTCGTTGTTGCGGGGATTGATGCCGTAGAGGCCCAGTCCCAGCCGGCACATGTCCAGCTGACGGTCGGGGAAGTGCTCGATGCCCGCCGAATTGTCTATATGGCGCAGTATCTTGTGGTCGAAGGCGGCCTGCAGCTGGCGGCTGCCGGCGTCGAAGAGCTCGAACTGCCGTGCGCTGAAGTCGTCGAACCCGTCGCTGTCGGAACCCACGAAATGGGAGAATACCGAGCGGGGGATGATGGCGTTCTGGTGCTTCAGGCGGTCGATGAGGCGCTCCATGTCTTCCTCGGGGTTGAAGCCGAGGCGGTGCATGCCCGTGTCGAGCTTGATATGGACGGGATAGCCGGTGATGCCCTCCTTCTCGGCAGCCTTTATCAGGGCCTCGAGCAGCCGGAAGGAGTAGACCTCCGGCTCAAGGTCGTAGTCGAACATGGTCTTGAATGCCGTCATCTCGGGATTCATGATCATGATGTTGGAGGTGATGCCGTTCTTGCGGAGGGTTACCCCCTCGTCGGCCACGGCCACCGCCAGATAGTCCACCCGATGGTCCTGCAGAGTCTTGGCCACCTCCACGCTGCCGGCACCATAGGCATCCGCCTTGATCATACACACCAGTTTGGTCTCCGGCTTCATGAAGGAACGATACCAGTTGAGGTTGGCGACCAGGGCCGAGAGGTTCACCTCGAGAATCGTCTCGTGCACTTTCTGCACGAGGAGCTCGGTCAGCCGGTCGAAGCCGAACTGCCGCGCGCCCTTCAGCAGGATGACCTCGTCGCGCAGGGAGGCGAACACCTCGCTCTGGATAAACTGCTCCACGCTCCTGAAGAAGCACTTCTCCGGGATGCGTATATCGTCGGCCTGGGCAGTAATCTGCGGTCCGATGCCGATGAATTTCTCCACACCGCGCTTCTCGCAGAGGGCCGACACCTCCCGGTAGAGCTGCTCCGGGGTCTCCCCGCTCTGCTCTATATCGCTCAGGATCAGGGTGCGACGGCGTCCCTCATGGTCCGGTCGGCGCGCCATGAAGTCGAGGGCTATGTCGAGGGAGTTGATGTCCGAGTTATAAGAATCATTGATCAATGTGCACCCGTGCTGGCCCTGCTTCACCTCCAGGCGCATGGCCACGGGCTCCAGATGCTGCATCCGCTCGTCCAGATCCTCGGCGCTCACCCCGAGGTGAAGGGCCACCGCGGCACAGATCACCGAGTTGACGATGGAGGCATTGTCGATGAACGGCAGCGAATACCAGTTCTCCTCGCCGCCCCGGAAGCTATAGGTAACGGTCGTGGCGGTGGCCTTCTTCTCCACCGACTTCACATACAAGGCGGCATGCCGGTCGCTCATCGACCAGCAAAGTCGCTCGCCCTTGTAGCCTTCTGCTTGCACCACCTTCCCCACGATGTCGTCGTCGGCATTGTAGACCAGCGTCTTGGCATCGTGGAAGAGCTGCGCCTTCTCGCGGCATTTGGCCTCCAGCGACTCGAAATTCTCCTGGTGCGCCGCGCCGATACCCGTCAATACGGAGATGGTGGGCTGGATGATGTTGCGCAGCGGAGCCATCTCCGTGGGCTCGCTGATGCCCGCCTCAAAGAGCCCCACCTGTGTGCTTTCGTTCAAAAGCCATACGGAGAGCGGCACTCCTATCTGCGAATTGTAGCTGCGCGGACTGCGCGTTACCGCCATCTGGGGCGACAGCAGCTGATAGAGCCACTCCTTCACCATGGTCTTGCCGTTGCTTCCCGTGATGCCCACCACGGGTATGCTGAACTTCTCGCGGTGGCGCTCGGCCAGGCGCTGCAGGGCCTCGAGCGTACTCTCCACCTTCAGGAAGTTGGCCCCGGGGTAGTCTTTCTCATAGTTAGCCGGCAGGGTTTCCACGACAAAGTTATACACCCCGCGGCGGTAGAGGTCGGGAATATAGTGATGGCCGTCGTTCCGCTCCGACTTGAGCGCAAAGAACAATGTCTCCTCCGGGAAGCAGAGCGAACGGCTGTCGGTAAGCAGGAAGCCGATATTGGCATTCTGTTCGCCATAGCGGCGCGCACCCATCAGGGCTGTTACCTTTTCTATAGTATATGTCATTTCTATGTTAGTGTTTCCTTATTCCAGTGCAAAGTTAGGATATTTTTCCGAAAGAGCCCGAACTCTTAACATTGTTTTATCCATAAAGCGGCGGTATTCCTCCGAGTCGGGAGCAAACGGCCGGTGTGCCAGAGCCTCTTTCAGGGGCTTCCATTCGTTGAGGAAGTCAAGGGTCGCCTGTCCGAAATAGGCCTCCGAGAACTTATCCCAGATGTAGGCCACAGCCTGCTCCGAGGGGTGCAGCATGTCCTCCTTGTAGAAGCGATAGTCGCGCAACTCGTCGTTCACGATTTCATAGGCGGGGAAATAAGTCAGGCTCGAGTCGGGCCGGTCGGCGGCCTTCACCACCCTGTCTACTGCCAACAGGAGGGTGGCCTTCGACAGCTGGCTCTCATGGTAGCCGTATTTGCGATAGCGGATGGGGCTCACCGTGAAGACAACCTTCACCCGCGGATTGACATTCCGCAACGCCTCGACGGCCCGGAGGAGATAGTCGGCGCACTCGTCCACGCTGAGCAGCCGCTCGATGAACAGGTTCTGGGGACGCTTCTGGCAGTTGTCCACGATCTCGCCCGTTTCCTTAAGCACATAGACATGATTCGTGCCCAGGGTAAAGACGGCGACATTGGGCACCTTGCCGGCCTCCGACTGGCGCACGACGGTGTGCAGCACCGAGGCAGGATTGTACATCACGCCATAGGGATTCACCGTGGCCCGGAACCTTTCTTCCTGGAAACGGCGACCCATGCTGTCGGCAAAGCAACTGCCCACAAAGAGCATTTCCTCACAGGGAGGAATCTCAAACGGAGCCTTGCGAATCTCTACCTGCGTTCTGAATTCCATCTTTCGACAGCCTTTCGTAATATCATTTCGTGGTCGAAGGCCAGCTGCGGCAGGTCGTCCAGCGAGAACCACCGGGCCTTCTTGGCATCATCTGCACCCCTCACCGCCACCACGGCCGGCAGCTCTACATAATAAGTGATGGACACGATGCGCTCACGAGGATCGCGGTCGACGGCCGTAAAGGCTCCTACCTGGTGAACCTCGGCCACCGTGAGTCCCGTTTCCTCCTCCAGTTCGCGGCATGCAGCCTCCTCGGCGGTCTCGTCGATGTTCATGAAACCGCCCGGGAAAGCCCACTCGCCACGGCAGGGGTCGTTCTTCCGCTCGATGAGCAGCACCTTCGTGTCTGCCCCGTCGTGCGCAAAGACCACGCAGTCGGCGGCAACGGCGGGATGGGGATGTTTATAAGTATACATATGCCTTAACTTCTTGAAACCTGCAGTCCTGTCTCACTCAGCGACATCTCCACGAAGCGCACGTTGTCATTCGGCCTGTTCTCGCCCAGTATCTGCCGGATGCGGGCGGCTGCCTCCGGGTCTTTGGCTATCATGTAGAGATAGCCTCCGCCGCCCGCGCCGGGCAGCTTGTAGCCCGCACAGAGGTCGTCCACGCTCCGGATAATCTCCGCCACCGCCTCCGGGTTGGTGCCGCGGTCGAGCATCTGGTTCTGCTTCCAGGTCTTCCGCACCAGCTGCCCTATCTCGCTGAAGTTGCCCCGCTGGATGGCCTCATACATATCCATGGTGTGCGCCTTCATCTCCCGCAGCACCGCGAGCTCGTCGTGCTGGTTGAGGAACATGCGGCGCACGATTTCCGAGAGGATGTTCTTTGCCGTCCGGGTGATGCCCGTATAGTAAAGCAGGTGGCAGGCACGGTATTCCGGCTGCATGAAGACCGACGAAGGCAGCCATCGCGCTATCGGTTTCTGGTCGAATCCCTTGTCGCTCTGCAGGAGCTTGATGCCCGGGAGGATTCCTCCGAACTGGTCCTGCCAGCCTCCGCCGGTGGTGAGAAGCTGCTCGAGAACCAGCGTCCGGCGCCCAATCTCGTTCTTGTCCCACATCAGCCCGCAGAAATCATTCAGCGCGCCGAGCACCGTCGAGGCGAGGATGCTGCTCGTGCCGAGCCCCGAACCGGCAGGAATGGCAGAGAGCATGGTAACCTCTATGCCGCAGCCGAACACCCGGAGCTGCTCCTCGAGCGAGCCGAACTTTTCCACGGAAAAGCCAGGCTGGAAGCCTGCCAACACCAAGGCGGCCTTGGGAATGGAGAAAGGACTCCCCACATGGTTGAAGTCGGCCAGCTCTTCATAGGTGCTCACCTGCTCCGAGGCACCGAGGTCGATGCTGCGGAGCACGACACGGTATTCCCTGCTCGGGCGTATATAGGCCTGCAACGGGGGCTGCCCGTTCAGCTCGATGGCAAGGTTGATGACATTTCCTCCCTCCATCAGGCAGTAAGGCGGGGTGTCGGTCCACCCACCGGCAATATCAATGCGCACGGGGCTCCGCCCCCACACGATCTGGTCGGGATGGACGGTCATGCGCGGATGCTGCCTCGACGCGAGGGCGGTCTGCGTCAGGCCTTCACGCAGAAGACCGAACGCCTTGGCCTCGTTCGCCGCATATTCCTGGCCACGCAGACGCTCCAGCTCGGAACGGAACATGGCGTCGTGGATGCGCGTGAGCAAAGGCTCGCTCTCCGGGAGCGGCGACGGCTCGGCCACGCTGTGGGCGGCAAACTCACGGGCGGCATCCTCCAGGTCGACTTGATAGAACACGCTGTGGGCATAGTTCTTGGCCAGGAAAGGCCAGTTCTTGCCCCGATTCTCCCGTCTTTGCTCCGACAGGCGTAGCAGGTTGGCCTCCGCGGAAATCTCGTCGGCACTCATCTTGCGGCAGTGCTGCCACAGGAAGAGTCCGCCCTGCTGGTAAGGCTCGTTCAACATCCACCGCAGCGCGAGGCCGGCATCATGCACATTGTCCACCACGGGGAAGATGCGTGCCGACTGGAGGTCGTCCGCGCCCTCTATGGCGGCCGTGTCTATCCTGCGCTCCTCGGCCCATTTAATAAAAGGAAGGCCGATAAAAGTAGTGGCGGCATCGGTCAGACTGCCGCGAAACAGGTCGTTGAAACCGTAGGGGCGCACCACAAACCGGCTCTCGCCCACCGGCACGATGTCTACGCACTGCCCCGCCTTGAGCTCTATCTGCCAGTCATTTTCCGGAACTCCGGTGATGATATGGTCGTGCGCTATGGTCCATTGCTCACTCACGCAGCTGTTCTCTATCCACAGATTCCTGTTCTCCTCGGTGATTTTTATCCACACTTCAGAGTTCTGTTGGAAGATGGAGGGGTGCGGTTTGCGGGAGTGATGCATGATTTCACGCTGGTCGTTCACGAGATTCTGCACGGCAAGGGTCGACGAAATGATTTCCCGCGAAGTGCCGTAATGGTAGAATTCGCCTCCGGGCAGCGGCACCACGGCCACCTTCAGGCTGCGCACCTCCGGGTCATCCATCGTCGGCTCGGTACCCAGACAGCATCCGAACTCGCCATACAGGTCATAATTCGTAATCTCGCCATCTTTCACGGAACGCTTCATGAGCACCTTGACGGCCTTGTCGGAGAGCAGCCACACGCCGATGTCGGTGAGATAATAGTTGTCTTGCCGCACCTGCGCCAGCGTCTCCACGGAGGGTTTCTGGAGCATGCACTTCAGCTCCGAGGGAGCCGCGTGCGACGAGACGAAGACCCCGTGGTCCTTGGCAATCTCGGCGTCGAGCCACAGCCCGTAGCACACCACATCCGCATCGGGGACGGGCTGGAGGGGTTCCGTCGAGCGGATGTATACATCTCCGCTCACGATGAGCGTGTGGAGACCGGACGGAGCCTCGTCCATGATCTTTTGGTAAAGGGGAATCTGCAGCGACAGCAGGTCTTGCGAGAGACGCTGACCGCGTTCCCAGCGGAATACGGGAATCGGGGTGAGCACCTTGCCCGACGGCGCATAGGCCGGCAGTCGGCGGCTCTGTCCGCCGGCATGGAGCAGCAGTCGCTTCTCCGACGACAGCCATTCGTCGAACGAGAGGCCTCCGCCCTGTGCCTCGAAGGCGGCTTTCAGCAGCCATGCCGAGCCTCCTCCCGATCCCAGCTTGCGATCTACGGGGTCGTTGGTGCAGAACCATTCGGCGCGGTCATAACCGGTTATATCATGGAAGTGCCTCACCAGATTGGGCGGCAGCGATAACAGTTTTTTCATTTCACGACCTTCTTTTTCTTACGATATTCTGAATAGATGCCCAGCAGAATCACGAGCAACAGCACGCCGTAGGCGATATAGGCGATGGTCTCCGTGGTGCTCACGCTCTTCGGGAAGAAGCTGAGCACCACCTTGTGGGTGCCCGCCTGGATGTGGATGGCACGCAGGATGTAGTCCACGCGGCCCACTTCCGCGGGCTCGCCGTCTACCGTTGCCGTCCATCCGGGATAGTAAACCTCGGAGAAGACGAGCACGCCGCCCTTGTCTGACTCCACCTGATAGGTCAGCTGGTTGGGCTCATAGGCCTCGATGGTTACCACGGACTTCGCGTCCTGCGGAGCCGCCTCGCCCAGCTGTTCCCTGAAGCGGGCGTCGGCAACGGCCTCGTGGCGCAGGTCTATCTGCCCGATGCGGTCTATCTCCTGATTGGCATTGTCCACATAGGAAATCCGGTCTACGAACCAGGCGTTGCCATAGGCGTAGGGGTTCTGTATCGGAACGGTCTGCCCGGCCTGGAGAGGAACGATGAAATACTTCGTGTTGAGCATGTTCAGCACCGGATAGAGCGAGTCGCCGTCAATCTTGGTCATGTCGCCGTTGGCCTCCGCTATGGCGGGCATCAGCTTCGACATCTCGGGATTGATGTAGGCCTCTATCATCTCCTGATAGCGGCGGAGCTTGGCCGCGTGATAGCCGCCGATGCTCTTATGGTAGTAAGAGGTCTCGTTTTCGTTGAAGGTGTTCGTGGCAAGATTCAGCACCCGGTAGTCCAACGCCTTGTCCTGCAGGATCTGCCGGTCGGTCGGCGTCATCTGCTGGGGCGTGTCGCGCACGCTCTTCTCCACGAACATGTCGTCGTTGAGATAGCGTTTGTTCACCTGCCACATGTCTATCAGGCAGAGCAGGGCTATGGCTCCGACCATCCATCCGGCCTTCAGCTTCCTCGCCTTGAAGAACAGGAGGCAGAGGGTGCCTATCAGGATGATCCAGAATGAGCGCCAGCAGTCGGCCGTGAAGACGGCCTTGCGCATCTCGGTGAGGTTGCTCACCACGGGACTATAGTATTCCGCGGGCAACTGCTTCAGGGCCTCCAGTTCGGAGGGCGACACGAAGTCGGAGAAGAAGACGCCCGGAGCCAGCGCGAAGAGCAGGGCCAGGCCGCCCGTGAGGGCAAAGCTCAAGTAGACCCACTTCACCTTGCGCGTCAGAATCTCGGGCTCGTCGACCACCCGCTTCAGCGCCATCATGGCCAGCAGGGGAATGGTGAACTCGGCGATGACGAGGATGGACGCCACCGTGCGGAACTTGGAATAGAGCGGCACATAGTCGAGGAAGAAGTCGGTGAGCGGCATGAAGTTGCGCCCCCACGACAGCAGGACGGAGAGCACCGTGGCGCCAAGCAACGCCCACTTCATGGGTCCCCGCACGATGAACAGCCCCAGGATGAAGAGCATGAGCACGAAGGCACCCACATAGACGGGGCCGCTGGTGCCCGGCTGGGTGCCCCAGTACTGGCCCAGCTGCTGATAGATCTGATAGAAATTGGGGTCGGCCTTCTTCATCGCCGTCTCATTGGCGGCCAGCGGCACGCTGGCTCCGCCCTTGGCGTTGGGGATGAGCAGCGTCCATGTCTCATCGAGGCCGTAGCTCCATTGGGTGATGTAGTCGCGGTCGAGACCGCTGTTGGTCTGATTGGCGGAGTTCTTCTTCACGAGCTCGCTCTTGCCGCGCATGCTTTCCTGGCCGTACTCCCAGGTGTGATAGAGGTTGCTCAGGTTGATGCAGATGCCGATGGCGGCACCCACCAGACAGGCCAGCGTGGCCTTGGCAAACCGCCCGAGCTGCTTCTCCCTGACGGCTTCCACGAGGAAGGCCACGACCATGAAGAGGATGATGAAGAGGTAATAATAGGTCATCTGCACATGGTTGGCCTTCACCTCAAAGGCCGAGAACACGGCCGTGAGGATGAGTCCCCACAGGAACTTGCCCCGGTAGGCGAGCACCACGCCCGCTATCATCGGCGGCAGATAGGCCAGCGCCATCACCTTCCAGATGTGCCCCGCGGCGATGATGATGAAGAAATACGACGAGAACGCCCACAGGATGGAGCCCAGCGCGGCCAGTTCCCTGCGGAAGTCGAACGCCCGGAGCAGGATGTAGAAGCCCAGCAGGTAGGCGAATACATACCAGACATTGTCCGGAAGCCACAGGTGATAGGCGTCCATGGCCTTCTGCAGGCCGTTGGTACTCGCATAGGACGGCGAGGTCTGATAGGTCGGCATGCCGCTGAAGGTGGCGTTCGTCCAGCGCGAGACCTTGCCCGTCTTCTGATAATACTCGGCAGCCTCCTGCCCCGCTCCCCGCCCGGCGGACGAGTCGTGGCGGAAAAGTATCCGCCCGTCGATGTCGGCCGGCATGAAGTAAACAAACGAGATTGCCGTAAACAAGGCCACGGCCGCAAGGTCGAGCCAGTATTTCTTCAAAGTCTTCATCTTGTTATTATATTCTTTTTCATCGTTCCCCCCGCATCGGGATTCCAGGTTGGAGACTCTTGGTGAGCCTGTCTCCTAAACACTAATGCGACGGGGTCAGATCCGTTACTTTATCTATCTTATAATTTTTCATTTCCACCTTCAAGGCCACAGTCTTGACTTTGCTCTGCATACGGTCGTCCATGTCATTGAAATCATAGGTTACGATGTAGGCATTTCCTTCTATTTCCACTTGCACAGTCCGCGATGACAACTCGTCGATGCCGTAATTGCAGGTAACAAACTCATAGGCAATTCCGTGGAGACGGTCTTCCTTGGTGTCCTTACACAGTTCCGCGGAGCAATAGATAGCCATCAGCGAGTCGCATTTGGCAAAGCTCTGCCGCATGTCCTTCATGCTGAAGGCCTTGCCATATTGCTGATAGAAAGAGAGTATCTTGCAGCCATCTTCCTCACCAAGGTTCTCTGCCCACAGGTTGGCGGCAAGGAGAACACCTGCCATTGCCAAAATCCAAAAGCTCTTTTTCATCCCGTCTTATCCGTTTTTTACTGCAATATGAGATTGTCCGAAACTCTATGAAAGGCAAGAAGAATATCTCTTTTTGCCATTTCACAGGCAAAATTAAAACATTTAAAGGTAAAAAACAAGAAAACGGAGATATAAAAGTACAAAAAAGCGAGCACAGCCCCTTTCTCCTCCCCCCGGCCGCACAAATTCGGGCTCACGACCGGAAAAACCACCCCGCCCTGCATGGAGGCACGAACAAAGCGGCCCCGCCGACAGCCCGAGGAGAGAAAAAGAGCAAGTTTTGGGGGAATTCTTCGTTTAAATCGGCAGTTTGATGTAACTTTGCGAACAAAACATCAGGAATCATGAGAATAGGGATTATCGTGGCGATGGACAAGGAATTCCGCCAGCTTTGCACTCTTCTGAAGGAGAGTACGACCGAGCACCGCCACCACAAGGACTTCACCCTGGGCCGCATCGGCGGCAACGAGGTGATTCTGCAACAGTGCGGCATCGGCAAGGTGAACGCCGCCGTGGGCGCCGTGGAGATGATAGACGGCTATCAGCCCGACCTCGTGCTGTCCACGGGCGTGGCCGGAGGTGCCAGCGTGAGCCTCGATCCGCTGGATGTGGTGGTGGCAACGGAGTGCGCCTACCACGACTTCTACTGCGGCAGCGAGGTGGAATACGGGCAGGTGATGGGGCTCCCGCCACGGTTTGCGGCTCCCGCGAGCCTCGTGGAGAAAGCCCTCGCCCTCGAGACGGAGACCCGCATCGTGGCGGGACTCACCGTATCCGGCGACTGGTTCGTAGACTCCAGGGAGAAGATGAGCGCCATCCTCGACCACTTCCCCGAGGCCATGGCCGTGGACATGGAGAGCTGCGCCATCGCCCAGACCTGCCACCTCTGCGGCGTGCCCTTCGTCTCGCTGCGCATCATCAGCGATGTGCCGCTGAAAGACCACAAGGCAGCGCAGTACTTCGACTTCTGGAACCGCATGGCCGAGGGCAGCTTCCGCGTAACCCGACAGTTCCTCGAAGCCCTCTGACCCGCGCCTCCGAAAACAACAAAAGACAACAGATATGAACAAGATTCCCAGCTTTACCATCAATCACGAGAAACTCCTCAGGGGCATCTATGTTTCCCGCAAGGATGCCGTGGGCAACGAGACGGTTACCACATTCGACATCCGCATGAAGGAGCCCAACCGTGAGCCGTCCCTGCACCCGGGAGCCCTGCACACCATCGAGCACCTGGCCGCCACCTTCCTGCGCAACGACGAGGAGTGGAAAGACCGCGTCGTCTACTGGGGGCCGATGGGCTGCCTGACGGGCAACTACCTCCTGCTGCGCGGCGACTATGAGAGCCGAGACATCGTGGAACTGATGAAACGCACCTTCGCCTATGTGGCCGACTTCGAGGGCGAGATACCCGGAGCGGCACCCAGGGACTGCGGCAACTGGCTGCTCCACGACCTGCCCATGGCACGATGGGAGGCACGCAAGTACCTGACCGAGGTGCTGGAGCACATCGGAGACGAGAACCTCACCTATCCGGAATAGCCCTTCAAGAAGAATGCGGCAGGAAGCACCGCTGCTCCTTGCCGCATTTCAAGATGTTACAAGCCGTGTGTAACACGATTACACGCCGTGTGTAATCGCATTACAAGCGGCGTGTAATCCCACCATCCTATTTATCCAGCTCGTTGAGGGCAAACATATAGGCTCCCAGGGAGATGGCCGGAGAAGCCCCGAGCTTCGTCCGGAGCACGCCGATGCGCTTCACCGGGTCGTAGTCCACGCACTCGTCGGTGCCGGGAACGGCCACCTTCACGGCACCTCCCTTCAGGAACTCGGCCAGCTCACCGGGGTCTTCCAGGTTGTAGACCCTCATCTGCATGTGCCCCACCTGCTCGCCGTTCATCATCTTAAGTTTGCTGTTCATCTCGCCGACCAGCGACGGGAAGATGAGGTCGGAGCTGTGAGCCACGCCGCCGCCGATGACCACGAGGCCGTCAACGATCGTGTCGGCCGTGGCAATGGCGTCGCCCGCCATCTCGCCCAGCTCGGCAAAGCTCTTGCGCGCAGCCTCCGCGTTGCCCGGACGGCGACCCGCGGCAATCTCGCTGATGTCCTTCGGCGTGAGGTCGGAATCATCGCCCGAGAGCTCCCTGTAGACGCGCTGCACGGCACGGATGGCCACGCTCTCCTCGGCTATATACTCGGGATATTTCTTGTTGCGGAAGCACCAGATGTCGCCGCCCACGCCGTTGTCGCCCAGCAGGAGCTCGCCGTTGATGACCACGCCCGCGCCGAAGCCGGTGCCGAGGGTGATGCCCAGCAGATGGCTGAACCGCTTGGGGCTGCCCGCCTGTTCAAGAAGACGGTTGACTTCGGGCAGCGCCCCGCCCATGGCCTCGCCGTAGGCGAAGAGGCTGCCGTCGTTGTTGATGAACACGGGCACGCCGAACTTCCGCTCGAGGAACGGGCCCAGGGCGATGCCGCCACGGAAGGAGGGGAAGTTGGGCAGGTCGCCGATGATGCCGTTCTTATAGTCGGCCGGGCCGGGAAAGGCGAAGCTGATGGCGCTGGGTGCGGCCGGCACCTGCGCCTTGATGTGCTCGAAGCCCTTGACGAGCTGCCCCAGACAGTCGTCGAGACTGGCCGCCATGGAAGGCAGCGTGTAGGATTCCACGATTTCCCTGCCGCCCTGCATGGCGGAGAACACGAAGTTGGTGCCGCCGGCATCGAGCGTAAGGATGATTCTCTGATCGTTCTTATAGTCCATTATGGTTGGTTTTTAGGTTGTTGTCAGGTAGTTTGGGTTTGTCGGCTGCGGGCCGGAGGGCTTGCGCGAGGCAGCTTTTCCCCCGCCCTGCCGTGGCTGCCAGCCGTCCTCAGAGGTTGAACTTATAGCCCACGGTGAAGGTGAAGAAACTGTTCTTGGCCCCGCTCGTATTGCTGACCTTCAGCAGTCCGAGGTTATAACGGGCGTCGAGCACCACATTCATATACTCATACGACAGGCCGAGGGGCACGGAAAGGTCGAACTGATGGTAGCCGTTGGTGGAGCTGACGCTCAGGGTTTGCGACTCGCCATAGGTGCCTACGCCGGTAGACTTGTCATAGGTTACATCCGAGACCTCCACCTCGTATTTGTCATGGACGAGGAAGCCCGCCTGCACACCGGCCTTCACGGCAAAGCCCGGAGCCAGATACAGGTTGGCCATCACGGGCACGAGGACATAGTCCAGACGGGTGTGTCTGTCATGATAAGCCGAATACACGGCCTGTTCATCCGTCTGGGTCTGCAGGATTTCCGTATCGCTGGTCCGATAGCCGAGAGCGGCATAATAGGCCCCGAGCGTCAGGCTGAGCTCGTCGGTGCACTGATACTCTCCCTCAAGGCCGGCCGTGAAACCGGCTCTGTACTTGGGTTTCATGGGGTGTCCGTTGTCATAGTAAATGTCCTCTTTGGTTATCTTGGCAATGCTCACCCCCAGTTTCGGAATCAGGGAGAATGTGCCCGGGCGGCTCTGGGCACTCGTCGTGAGGGCTGCCGTCAGAAAGAGTGCCGCCAAAAACATCTTTTTCATAATCCTCCTATTTATAATCGTATCTCTTATTCCTTGTTGGCGCGCTTGCGCTCCAGATGGTCGAGGAGTATCTTGCGCATGCGCATGCTCTTCGGGGTAACCTCCACATACTCGTCGGCCTTGATGTATTCGAGGCATTCCTCCAGGCTCATCTCGGTCTTGGGAACGATGCGGGCCTTGTCGTCGGAGCCCGACGCGCGCACATTGGTGAGCTGCTTGGCCTTGGTTACATTGATGACGAGGTCGTTGTCGTGCACATGCTCGCCTACCACCTGCCCGCTGTAGACCTCCTCGCCCGGGTCGATGAAGAACTTGCCGCGGTCCTGGAGCTTGTCGATGGAGTAGGCATAGGCGGTGCCGGTCTCAAGAGCCACCATGGAGCCGTTTACCCTCCGCACGATGTCTCCCTTGTAGGGCTGGTACTCCTTGAAGCGGTGAGCCATGATGGCCTCGCCCTGACTGGCCGTGAGCACATTGGTGCGGAGGCCGATGATGCCACGAGAAGGGATGTCGAAGGTGATGTTCACGCGGTCGCCCTCCGTCTCCATGCCGGTGAGCTCGCCCTTGCGGCGGGTAACCATGTCCACCATCTTCGAGCTGTATTCCGTCGGCACATTGATGTCGAGGTCCTCGATGGGCTCGCATCTCACGCCGTCAATCTCCTTATAGATCACCTGCGGCTGACCCACCTGCAGCTCGAAGCCCTCGCGGCGCATGGTCTCCACGAGCACGGAGAGGTGGAGCACGCCGCGTCCGCTTACGATCCACTTGTCGGTGGAGTCGTCCACCGGGGTAACGCGGAGAGCAAGGTTCTTCTCCAGCTCCTTGTTCAGGCGGTCGCCGATCTGGCGGCTGGTGCAGTATTTGCCCTCCTTTCCGAAGAAGGGGGAGTCGTTGATGGTGAAGAGCATGCTCATCGTGGGCTCGTCGACGGCGATGGGCGGCAGGGCCTCCGGGTTCTCGAAGTCGGCAATGGTGTCGCCGATCTCGAAGCGCTCGAGGCCTATCACGGCACAGATGTCGCCCGAATCCACATGGTCGGTGCGCTTGTGGGTGATGCCCTCGAAGGTGTGCAGTTCCTTGATCTTGGTCTTCTCCTGGGTACCGTCGCGATGGCAGATGGTGATGTTCATGCCGTCGCGCAGCGTTCCGCGATGCACACGACCCACGGCGATGCGGCCGGTATAGTTGCTGTAGTCGAGCGATGTAATGAGCATCTGCGGCGTGCCCTCCAGCTGCCTGGGAGCGGGGATGGCCTCGAGAATCTTGTCAAGCAGATAGTCTATGTTGTCGGTGGGTGCCTTCCAGTCTTCTCCCATCCAGCCGTTCTTGGCCGATCCGTAGACCACGGGGAAGTCGAGCTGGTCCTCGGAGGCGTTCAGGTCGAACATGAGGTCGAACACCATCTCGTAGACTTGCTCCGGACGGCAGTTGGGCTTGTCGACTTTGTTTACCACCACAATCGGCTTCAGGCCGAGCTGAAGGGCCTTCTGAAGCACGAAGCGGGTCTGCGGCATGGGGCCTTCGAACGCGTCTACGAGGAGCAGACAGCCGTCGGCCATGTTGAGCACGCGCTCCACCTCGCCCCCGAAGTCGGAGTGTCCGGGAGTGTCGAGGATGTTTATCTTGACACCTTTCCATGTTATCGAAACATTCTTTGAGAGGATGGTGATGCCCCTCTCACGCTCGAGATCATTGGAGTCGAGCACCTCACCACTGTTATCCTGACCCTCACGGAAGAGCTTTCCGGCGAGCATCATCTTGTCGACCAGCGTGGTTTTTCCATGGTCGACATGTGCAATCACTGCAATATTCCTGATATCTTGCATTTGTATAGCTAATAATTTCGGACGCAAAGATACAAAGAAATATTCAAACCGAATACAAGATTGCGATATTTCTATGATTTTAAAGAGGAGACGAAGCCCGCTGAAGAAGCTGCGGAAATCGGCAAATATCGCCGACGGGCATGATTTTTCCTCCCACGGGCTTTGCGGTTCCGATTTCTTTCCGTATATTTGCGCAAGACAATCTATTTACTTTTAACGAACCCGACAATTATGAACAACAATTCTCCTGATGTTTTCTGGATTATCTACATCAGCATTCTATGGGCTGCAGTATGCCTGACGATGTTCATCTACATCAGGCTTTTACAGGCCAAAAGTCTCAATAGTGGAAAGGGATTGTCGCACCTCACTTTGAACAAGACGACTCCCGAAAAGCAGGAAACCACTTACCCTGAAACCATAGAGGAAACGGAAGTGTTCCGAAAGTTCATGAAGTATTCCTACGAAGGCTCCTCCCATATACCTAAGGAATCCGACTGGCTTGACCTGGAGAAAGCCCTCGACCAATATTTCCCCTCCTTCGAAAAGAAGCTTTTATCCTCGCACCAGCTTTCCGAAATAGAGCTCCGCACTTCCATTCTCATCAAGTTAGGAATGAAGCCCAAGAAGATTGCCACCCTCCTATGCCACAGCAAAGAGGCCGTAGCTTCCATCCGCAGGCGGTTATGCATGAAAGTCCTAAAATCAGAAGTCCCCACTCCCGGGGAATGGGACGCATTCGTCCAACAACTCTAATGCACACTCTTTGCACACACGGGAATCACCATTCACGCGTTTTTCCTGCTATCTTTGTAACATAATTGATTTTTTAACCCCTTAAACATGATTAGTTATGAAAAAGATTTTTGCATTTGCACTGGTGCTGCTTTCTCTCTTATTAGGATGTCGTTCAGAGAATCAAGAAGAAGCGTATGTTTCAAAAGAGAACACCACTCACAAGTCCAGCATCTATTCTGAACTTGAAAATTACAACAAAAAAACATTTAACATTTCTGAGGAAAGAAAAGGAAACGGTTGGCGTTTAGGAACAGGTTGGGCTGTTACCACAGCTGATATTATGGCCGTTGTTCCTGCTTTCAAAATTTGCACAGGTGTTGCGGCTTTTATAACAGCTCTTTCTGGGGGAACGGCTGGACCTGCTACAGCGGTTGGCGTACTCGTAGGAACTGCATTTCTTGCTGGGGGTGCTTCGTATGGGACATATAGAGGCATCTGTGCAGGCGGTGTGGCTATGATAACAGACGAATATTTAAATAATTTATATGAAAATAATGAAACTCGTCCAACTATTATTTCTTTTAACGAAAGGCATACAAAGGACGCCTCAATAAAAAATAATTGCATCGTTTTTACCAATGACAGCATTTACGAAGAAATAGGACAACTACACAATTTGTTTGTATCAAACACAATATCTCATACCTTTAAGTCTACGAATCCTATTACCTATTCAACAACACCTCCTACGGAAGATCCAGGCGACCTACCTCCAATAGTCTACGAAGAGGTTAATTCATATGGTTTGACCTGTTTTTCCGATAATGATATGGTGAATATGACATCTACTATCAATGAAAAATTAGAACCATTTCGAAATAGTTATAATTATAAAGAGACTATTAACACTTTTATAGCAAATCAATATTTGTCTGAAAATGCAGCAGGTATTCTATCGCTTTTCATAGATGCACTTACACAGTATTCACCTGATTCTGAAATGATTGGTAGTACTATAAATACCTACAAAAGCAAAGTAAAAGAAACCTACGAATTGACAAAAGAAGAGAAAGACATTCTTATCATCGCATTTAGCGTTGCAGAATCCACCATAACTTATTGGTCTAACTTCGAACTATTTGAATAAACTCGTATGATGATGAAACAGACAGATTTACTTTCAGAACAGATTCAGGAGAACGAGAAGGAAATAGACGACTTTTTTGAAAGACACCTGCACATCAAAATCAGGCATCTCCTGCGTGCGATATGGATTATCGGAGTCGTCATGAGCATTGTCGGACTGGTTCTCTATTGGGGGACTCCCTATATGCGGGGCTTCGTTTACATCATGCTCCCTCTCGGCCTCTTCGGGCTGCTTGATATACTCTGGGACTCCATCCTCAGCCACGGCAAGGATACCAAATAGACCCAACGAAAAGACGCTCGACGGCAAACTCGGAGACAAAAAGCCAAAAAAATGCGATAAATATTTGCCTGTTTCACCAAAAAGTTATACCTTTGCACCGCAATTTCGGAGAATCCGATGCATTCAAGGGCGTTGCCGGTTGTGATTAAGGCCGCCGTACGCCCGCGGGATGTAATGTTGCGACAACCATTAATCAAACCACAACTATGTATTTAGACAAGACCAAGAAGGCAGAAATCTTCACGGAGTATGGCCAGGGCACGACCGACACCGGTTCGGCAGAGAGCCAGATCGCACTGTTCACCTATCGCATCAAGCACCTCACGGAGCATGTAAAGGAGCACCACAAGGACTTCGTTACCACCCGCTCGCTGACGATGCTGGTCGGTAAGAGACGCAGATTGCTGAAATATCTCTACAACCAAGATGTAGAGCGCTATCGTGCCATCACCAAGAAGCTCGGCCTTCGCAGATAACAAAGGTAAAGAGATTAGTTCAGTTCCCCGTTCCCATCATGGTGAACGGGGACTTTTTATCTCCCCGCCAGAGCCCCTCGCCATCAAACGGCAATGCCGTCCCCGGCAGTCCCCATGAAAACAGCCGAGTAACAAAAACATGAAAAAAACAGTCCGACAAAGAAAATCGCAATGTCCCCTCTTTTTGCTGTCCGCCCCGTGAAATCCATTCATCCCCGCCCCATAGGCGGATAGCCAGATACAAAGTATAATAAATATAGGTGTAATGCGTACCAGGAGGGCCAAACAACCCTTCCGTAGATTCATCGACAAAAATTAACGAGTTACAAATTAAAAGAACAAGAACATGAAACACTTTAAACTGAAAAACCAAGAATGTGCGCAAAACGGCATCAGGGCCATCGGGCGCATGAGGCCACTGCTCATCATGCTCGGCCTGATCTGCTGCCTGAATGCCTCAGCGGCCGAGACCTATCTATGGGGAACGGCCAACGGCACGAGGTTCTACCTGAAGGTGGAAGACCCCGTGAACAAGACCGTGCAGGTGCATGCAAACAGCGAGACCAGCTACAGCGGAGACATCGTCATTCCCGAAAAGATCATCGCGGAAGACGGCATAGAGTACACGATAAACCTCGTAGACCAGAGAGCCTTCTCAAACAACACGGCCATCACCTCCATCAGCATTCCCGGAACGGTTACGGAAATCGGGCAGTACACCTTCTCGGGCTGCACGGCATTGAAGACGGTAACGCTGGGCAAAGGCGTCGAGAGAATATTCAAATATGCTTTTGAAAACTGCACGAGCCTGGAAACCATCACCTTCCCGCACAGCAACCTCTATTTCGAGAAAGAGACCTTTACAGGATGCGGAAGCGTTGCCGAGGTGTATCTCAACGACGACAACCCGCAGGCCGTTACAGGCACCGACCCCTTCGAGGTTATCTCCCGCAACGCCACGCTGTTCGCCCCCTATGGAACAGAGGATAGATACAAAACCCTCTATGGATGGAAAGACTTCACCATAAAGCCCTATCTCGTGCTCGACGAGAACGAGACACTGGCACTCGCCACGAGAATAGAGTCCATCCGCACCATTTTCAAACGCAGCATCAAGAGCGACAAGTGGAATTCTTTCTGTGTGCCCTTCGCTCTCTCGGCAACCGACATCGCGACAGTATTCGGAGCGGGGACGCGCATACTGGAGTTTGACCCTAACTCAACCGAGTCTACCCTCAACTTTATCGATGCAAACGGCATCACGGCAAATAAGCCGTGCCTGATCAAGCCCACGAAGAGTTGGAGTACATATGTATTCAACAGCCTGACCGTTGACCCCTCCACCGCATTGGCGGTATCGGGAATCAACTACGACTTCACGGGCAACTACTTCAACGGCAATGTGCCCCAGGGCGCATGGTTCATCAGCAACAACATGTTCTACAAGGCCGTGGATGGCACCGACAAGCTGAAAGGCTACCGCGCATACATCACGCCCGCAGGCAGCAGCAACGGAGCGAAGCAAATGCACTTCACCATCTCCTCGGCAACCGGCATAGGCAGCATTGCCGATGCGCGGCAGCAAGGCCAGGACATCTACGGAATCGGAGGAGAGCTGATCCGGAAGAACGCCACCTCCACCGCGGGCCTGAAAAAGGGCATATACATTCAGGGCAACAAGAAAATCATAATCAAATAAACCAGTCATGAAAAAGGACTATACTGCTCCGAAGACAGAGCAAATCGAAATACACACAGAACGGTTGATGGGTCCCAACAGCGTAACCGAGAACGGACAGACTTCACCCGACATGGGGATAGGCGGCGACAGCCCGGGCGGACAGGAAGCCGACTCAAAGCCAGGCTTCTTCGAGAACGAATGGACGGCAAACAACCCCTGGGACGACTGACGGCACGCCGATTGCCGTGCCTGAAACAGACAGCAGAGCACCGCAACTCACCCTCCGGCAAGAAAGCATGGAGCCATAAGGCCATCGCAAAACTTCCATATACCTTACTGCTGCGGCAGTAAGGTATATTTCTTTAAAGAAGAGAACCGGCAGCCAGAACTTCGGAAGACAGTTCATTCTCCGGCCTATGCTCCAAGCCTCTAAGAAGTAAGGTTCCTAACAGCCTTCCACCCACTTTCCAGCAGCCTCTTGCCTTCCTTAATAGCTACCTTCCACTCCCCCTCCGGCCTCACCCCGCGGCAAGAGCGAGGAGGAGCGGCTTAAGGAAATACATTGGTCAGCTTTCCTTTTATATTGCTTTCTGGTGATGACCCGGCGGGCTGCCGCCTCAGCGCCGGTAACCCACCCTGCCCAGCTTGATGGGCTCCGGGTTGGCCAGCACCCATTTCACGGCGAGCTCATAGAGGCGATTGAAATCCTCCTCGGTGCTTTCCGGGCCGATGCTGCGGGCCAGGGCTGCCAGTTCCTGGTTCTCGTCTTCGGGCCTGCCGGGCAGCAATGCAGCCAGTCCCGTGCGCTTCAGGCCGGGAATGGGGTGCCCCATGGCGAAATAGCCGGGCAGAGACTGAGGCAGTTTGCGATAGTCGCGATCCCAGTTGCAGGCTCCGTTGTCGAGCACTTCGCGGGCCACCTTGCCGCAGATACGGATGACTTCGCCCTGCACCGTGGGGGCATGACCCGACGCGGGGACAAGCATATTCCAGAGTTCTTCAAACTGAGCGCCCACTTCTTTCGCCTTCACGGTAATGCGCTCGCTGCCGTCGTGCCTATGAACGGGTTCTACGGGCGTTACGCCGAACAGGGTATAGAGGTGCCGGAGGCCTGCGTCGGCGGCTTCGAGCCGGTTGGCAGCAAAGTCCGGGCGCGCCGCCTCAAACGATTTCCCTATGCAGATCACCTGCTCCCGGGTCTCCGCCGTAGGCTCGTCGCCTGCCTCGAGGAGTAGTCCGGCCATCTGCGCCACCCGCGCAATATCGCTGTTGCTGCATTCCTTGAGCAGCTCGAGGAGCGGCGTCTCACCCATCTGATTGCGGGCACGGACATCGGCACCGTGAGCCAACAGCACCTCCATGACTTCCGGACCGCTGGCAAAGTGGAGCACCCCGTTGCCATACTTGTCTTCGGCATGCACATCGGCTCCAAGGCCGAGCAGCAGTTTCACCTTCTCCTCCTGATTGGTAGAGGCATGTACCAACAGGGGCGTACGCCCATAACAGTTGTGCCCCTCGATGTCGGCACCGTGAGCCACGAGCCAGGAGATAAACTCACAGGAGACGCCATACATGCACAGGGCGGGCGTCTTCATCCAGTCGCGCTCGTAGGCGTTGATGTCGCACTTCTCAAACACTTGTTCCAGTTCGCGGATGTCGTTGCGCTCCATGATTTCCTTGAAATCCCGGGGCAGGGTCTGTCGTTTCTTTGCCATTTGCCGTTATACTCTTGATAAGACTTCGTTTCTCGTTCCGTGCACCACCATCTGCCTGAGATTGAGCCCCGTGATACGGCGTACAAGGCCGTCGTTGACGCAGTCGTGGCGGGTCCAGAAGCCCGGCAGGATGACCGCGCGGCCGTTTCTCCGATAGAAGCAGGTGTCTTCGAGGAAGCCTACGGTCTCGGGTTTCTCCCTATAAAAGGCCGTGGAGAACTCATAGCGGTTGCCGTCGACACCCCGGACGGTGAAGTGGTCGCCTCCGCCCTGCACCCGCAAACCGCTGCGCAGACAGAGTTCGCGCAACTGGGGATAGGTGATGTAGATGCCGCGGCTTGCGGGGCGCATGTCTGAATCAGCCCAGACGGCCAGCAGGAAAGGCTTCTGCCCGGTGTCGAGAAACACATTGCGCACATCGCCATCACCGCCAACGAACAGCCCGCGGAGCGAGTCGCGCTCGGCTTCCGTCATCTCCGGCCAGCGTCTCGACAACTGCAGCTGTTCCTCGTTCCATGCCTGGAGGTTGGCGTCGGTAACGCCGTTGCCCCCGTCGGCCATCAACTGGTGATATTCCATCACGCTGTTATAAAACTTCTGACACACTTTCCGGCGGTCTGCCTGTCCATAGAGCCCGTATTCCAGATAGTGAGGGCTCTTGCTGCCGGGCTTCGATTCCTCCAGGCCGTCCATGATGTTCATGGCCATCCCCCCGCCCCCAAGGGCGTAACAGTGGCCTTGCATATACATGCGCAGATAATAATAGGCACGGCGGTCCACCCCCTCTTTGGCAAGCCAGGCCTCGAAAGCGTCTATCAGCCGCTTCGCGCGCCAGATGTCGTCGACCGTTTCCACCTCCCACCGGGCAGCCCGCAGCGAGAATCCCCCGCGCGGGAAGCGGCTCCAGAGACGGCGCGTGGGTGCGTCGAAGGTGCGCAGCGGCCCCTGCTCAAACTCCTGCTCGCAGCGCAGGACGACCACCTTGTCGAAATCGGTAATGATGTGCCTCTCCGTCTTCAGCATCGGCACGGGATAGCTCTTGATGTGGCTGGCCACCCGGAAGGTGTCCTTGGGATAGCCCGAGAGCGTGAAGGTCCACACGCGCCAGTCCTCCGTCCATCCCCGCCTGGTCTTGTATTTGGGCTGGAGCGTAATCTTCTGGCCGGGGAATTCCTTCTTCAAATATTCCAAGACTTCCTCCCTGGTGTCGAAGCGGAGGACGCAATCGGCCAGCACGAGCAGCGCCAGGGCGACCGCGCTCCACAAGAGGAGTCCATGCAGGAATGTCTTCATACCTATAATATTTGCCTGGTGCAAAGATAGGAAGTTTTCCCGAAACGGCAAGCGAGATTGGGAAAGTATGCTTTTTTTAACAGACGGAAAGGAGGGAAATTCGCTTTTTGATATATCTTTGCAGCGTAATACCTATCACAGAAAGGAGTTCCACATGAAGAGAATCGCAGCCATCCTGACTGTCTGCCTGTCGCTGATGCTAAGCACAGGTTGCATAGCTCAACAGAAGAACGGTCTTCCGAAAGCCGCTGAACACAAATCCATATACTTGCCGATGAAAACCCTTTATGACACACTACCGTCCTGCAAGCTGCCCTTGAGCTATCCGGGCACCGTCACGGGCATGAAGCCCGTGAGGAAAGACCAGTTAGATAAAGACCAAATGTTGCCACCGGACAGCACGCACTCCCTCCCGCTCCGCCTTTTCGGCGAAGACTGGAATCATCTTGAAGACCTCACAGCCTGTAGGCTGACCGATAAGACTGGTGCAAGGCTCATCCTGCTTAAGGCTAATGCCAGACGGTTTCCGGAAGACAGCAAAGGCATAGAACACTTTTATCTTCTATCGCTCGGCGGCGACTGGCGCGTGAAGGACTGCCGGGAGGTATATACCGCCTATGTGCATTGCGGCAAAAGCCGGCCACCGATGTATGCCAAGCAGGAGTTCAGCATCGGCACCGACCGTGTATGCACCGTCAACACCACTTACTACAACTTCGATACCCACGCCATGGTGCACAAGGTCTCCACCGTGCTCCATGTGGACGGCGAAGGTTCTTTCAGCGAGGAGAAGCGCACCACCTTGTATTAATGATGGGGTAAGGGAGCCTCTCTTCCGTACATTTTCCATCCCGCCTTTTTCTTTTAGCCGTCAGAAGGAAAGTAAAAGGTGGCTAAAAGGAGAGTAAAAAGCCGTTAAAAGGAAAGCTTTTAGCCGCCTTTTACTTGACCCCCTCCTGCGGCCTCCTACTCTCCCCTCCCGTAGAGGGAGGAGTAAATCTCTCCTCGATCCTCCCCCAAGGGGAGGGAGGAAATTGGCTTTTATTCTTACTCCTTACTCCCCTACTCCCTTGCTCCCGACAGAAAAGAAAATAAAATTTGTAATTTTTACAGAAAACAGTTGGAAGTATCAGGATTTTTTCTTAAGTTTGCAGGCGTAATAAGATTCATGTGAAGACACTCGGACGATTTCTCTACCAGACTTACCGCCTCTACTACGACGGTTTCCGCGGCATGACGCTGGGCAAGACGCTGTGGGCTGTGATACTCATCAAGCTCGTCATCATCTTCGCCGTGCTGAAGCTTTTCTTCTTCCCCGACTTCATCGGCAGCCATGCCAAGGAGGGACGGGAGGCGGACTTCGTGGAGACGCAGGTGTTAAATAGGGAGTAAGGAGTAAGAATAAAGACCTCACCCCAGCCCTCCCCCAAGGGAGGGAGAGTTCTCTTCCCTTTGGGGAGAGAGGTTAGAATAAGAGAATAAGAGAATAAAAGAATAACAGAATAAAAGAATAAAAGAATAAAAGCCAATAGCCTCCCTTACTCCCTCCCCTTGGGGGAACCATCGGTCATCGACCGAGTGGTCGCTGTCGGCGCAGCCGGTGCGACAAACAAACGAGGGAGGTAATGGTCGGGGAGAGGTGTTAATTAATTAAATAAACTACTATGCTAAACCTGTTATTAGACATTACCGCGGCAATCGTAGACTGGTCGAGAGCCCAGTTCGCATTGACGGCCATCTACCACTGGCTCTTCGTGCCGCTCACGCTCGGCATGGCCGTCGTCATGGGCATCGCCGAGACCTGTTACTACCGCACGGGCAAGCCGTTCTGGAAAGACACGGCGCGCTTCTGGCAGAAGCTCTTCGGCATCAACTTCGCCATGGGCGTGGCCACGGGCATCATCCTCGAGTTCGAGTTCGGCACCAACTGGAGCAACTACTCCTGGATGGTGGGCGATGTGTTCGGCGCGCCGCTGGCCATCGAGGGCATCGTGGCCTTCTTCATGGAGAGCACCTTCGTGGCCGTGATGTTCTTCGGCTGGAACAAGGTGTCGCGCGGCTTCCACCTCGCCGCCACCTGGCTCACGGGTCTCGGCGCCACCATCTCGGCATGGTGGATTCTCGTGGCCAACGCGTGGATGCAGTATCCCGTGGGACAGCAGTTCAACCCCGACACCATGCGCTTCGAGATGACCTCGTTCTGGGATGTGGCCTTCTCGCCCTTCGCCGTCGACAAGTTCTGCCACACCATCACCTCGTCGTGGATCATCGGGGCCGTGTTCACCGTGGGCGTGAGCTGCTGGTATCTGCTCAAGAACCGTGAGCACCGCCTCGCCAAGGAGAGCATCAAGATAGGAGCCTCCGTGGGGCTCGTGGCCTCGCTGCTCGCTGCCATCACCGGCGACAAGAGTGCCTACAAGGTGGCCCATGTGCAGCCCATGAAGCTCGCCGCCATGGAGGCTCTCTACAACGGAGGCCACGACCAGAGCCTGACGCTCGTCTCGGCCGTGAACCCCTTCAGGCAGCCCGACTACGAGAACGAGCAGGAGGCACCGCTGCGCATCGCCCTGCCCTACGGTCTCTCCGTGCTCGCCACCCGCACGCTGCACGGATATGTGCCCGGAGTGAACGACCTCATTAAAGGATACACGCGCGAGGACGGCACCCGAGAGCCCTCCTTTGCCGAGAAGATAGCCAGCGGCAAGAAGGCCATAGCCGCCCTCGCCGCCTACCGCAAGGCCACCGGCGGCCGACAGCTGGCTCCCGACGAGCTGCCAGCCGAGGCCAGGGCGCAGCTGCCGATACTGAAGGAGAACATCCGCTACTTCGGCTACGGATACATCAAGAATACGGCGCAGCTCGTGCCCCACATCCCCCTCACCTTCTATGCCTTCCGCGTAATGGTAGGCCTGGGCTGCCTCTTCATCCTCTTCTTCGCCGTGGTGCTCTGGCTTGTCTACAAGCGCGACATCACCCGCCACCGCTGGCTGCACATCACGGCCCTCGCCCTCATCCCCCTGGCCTACATCGCCAGCGAGTCGGGATGGATCGTGGCCGAGATGGGACGACAGCCGTGGACGATACAGGACATGCTCCCCGTGGGCGTGGCCGTCTCTGACATCGCCGCCGGCAGCGTGGCTCTCACCTTCTTCATCTTCCTCGGGCTCTTCACCACGATGCTGCTCGTGGAAATCAGCATCCTCTGCCGCCAAATCAAGAAAGGGCCGGAGCATGAGGTACAGGAAGTAAGGAGTAAAGGAGCAAGAGAGTAACACCTCTCCCCGGCCCTCTCCCAAGGAGAGGGGGTTCTCTCCCCTTGGGGGAGAGTTAGAGAGGGGTTAAAACAATAAAAGCCAACAGCCTCCCTTACTCCCTCTCCTTGGGAGAGGGCTGGGGAGAGGTAATAATAAAAGAATAAAAGCCAATGACATCCTCTCACCTTTCACCTTCTTAATATCCCCTCCCCTTTGGGGAGGGTAAGGGAGAGGTGTTTCTCCTTGGAGGAGGGCTGGGGAGAGGTAATAATTAAAGAACTATGACCTACTCATTCCTACAACAATACTGGTGGCTCGTCATCTCAGTGATGGGAGCCTTCCTCGTGTTCCTGATGTTCGTGCAGGGCGCCAACTCCATGATATTTCAACTCGGCAAGACGCCCCAGGAGCGGCGCCTCGTCATCAACTCCACCGGGCGTAAGTGGGAGTTCACCTTCACCACGCTCGTTACCTTCGGGGCCTCGTTCTTCGCCTCGTTCCCCCTCTTCTACAGCACCAGCTTCGGCGGTGCCTACTGGATATGGATGCTCATCCTCTTCTCGTTCGTGCTGCAGGCCGTGAGCTACGAGTTCCAGAACAAGCTGGGCAACTTCCTCGGCCCCAGGGCCTTCCAGGTGTGCCTCGTGATTAACGGCATCGTGGGGCCGCTGCTGCTCGGCGGAGCCGTGGCCACTTTCTTCAACGGCAGTAACTTCATCGTTGAGAAGGCCAACATGACGGCAGCCGTGCAGCCCGTCATCAGCCACTGGACCAACGCCTCGGCAGGACTCGACGCGCTGCTCGATGTATGGAACCTCGTCTTCGGCGCAGCCGTGTTCTTCCTCGCCCGCGTGCTCGGCATCCTGTATGTGAACAACAACATCGCCGACGACGCCATCCGCGCCCGCATCCGCCCGCAGCTCACCGTGAACGCAGCCGTGTTCCTCGCCCTCTTCCTCGCCTTCTTCCTCCGCACCCTGCTGAAGGACGGCTTTGCCGAGGATCCCGCCACGGGCGTCATTTTCATGGAGCCGATGAAATACCTCCACAACCTGCTCCAGCAATGGCCGCTCGCCGCGATATTGCTTGTCGGCGTGGTGCTCCTGCTCTACGGCATCGGGCGCACGCTGGCGCAGAAAGACTATATCAAGGGCATCTGGCCTGCCGGCATCGGCGTGATACTCACCGTCGTCGTGCTCTTCCTCATGGCCGGATGGAACCACACCGCCTTCTATCCCTCGAACGCCGACCTGCAGAGCTCGCTCACCATCGCCAACAGCTGCAGCAGCGAGACCACCCTGCGCGCCATGTTCTGGGTGTCGCTCCTCGTGCCCGTCATCATCGCCTACGGCGGCTACGCCTGGTGGTCGATAGACCGCAAGAAGCTCGACCGCAAGGAGATAGAAGAGGGAGAGGCGTATTAATGAAAACCCCTCCCCGACCCTCCCCCAAGGGGAGGGAGAGTTCTCTTCCCTTTGGGGAGAGATAGAGAGGGGTTAGAATAAAAGAATAAGAGAATAAGAGAATAAAAGCCAATAGCTTCCTTACTCCCTCCCCTTGGGGGAGGGTTGGGGAGAGGTGTTCTCCCTTCGGGGAGAGATAGAGAGGGGTCTTGCCCCCCTTTACTCCCGCCTATGAATTATGAATTATAAATTAAAAATACTCGCCGGGCTGCTGATCATCTTGATTGGCGGCGGACTGGCCTTCGGACTGCTCTCTAGTAGGACGGCACGCAGGCCGGACGCAAAGGGCGGCGACAGCGTGCCGGCACTGGCATTGCAGTCGCTGAGATCGGCAGCCGTCGACACCGCAGGCGACATCAAGGTCATCAAGGCCTACTACAGATTCCTCATAGAGGACACCTGCGCATGGGAGGAATACAAGGAGAAGGAGCACCAGTTCCTCACGCAGACGCTCATCGACAAGCTCGCATATTATGATGAGGCCGATGCGCTCCCGCTGTTTCCCATCATGGGCGACCTCCGGAACTTCCCGCTCCGCAACCTGAAGGTGAGAGCCCTCGGCGGCGAGTGGTATCAAGTGAGCCTGTTCGAGGAAAGGTGGACTACCCTCCCCGTCAGGATGGTTACCGACCGCGACGGCCGCCGTAAGATAGGCTATGCCGTGCCGTTCGGCTTCAACGGCGCGGTGTCCGACTCCCTCATCCTTCCCCGCCTCATCAGGATGCAGGAAAAGCAGCCCGACGCCCTCAGCTTCCTCAGGGCCTTCTTCCACTCCTATATCTCGCTCAACCACACCATCGACCTCGACGCGCCTGCCTACAGGGACTATCTGTGCGAGAAATTCGCCGCCCCGGGCGTCTCCACGACCTACTCGGGAGACAGCACACGCCGCTGTCTCAACTGGCTGGACGACCTGGTCGACAGTCCCCGGCAGGAAGCACCCAGATACACCATCAGCCCCACCGACCGCAAGAAATGGTACCGGGTAGAGACTACAGACCCGGAATATTACTTCTCCTTCCTGCTGCGCGTGGTAAGGCAGAAAGGCCACTACTTCATCGCCGCCATGGGCAGCGACCCGGAGTCAGACCCCGAGCAGGGCGAGGACGACCGCATCATCTACGAGATGGTTGAGGAGCAACCCTCCTTTCCCGGAGGCGAGCATGCCCTCATGGAATACCTGATGAAGAAGGTGGACTATCCGAAGAAGGAAGCCCGGAAAGGCGTCAGCGGCCGCGTCGTGGTCTCGTTCGTCGTCAACCAAGACGGCTCCATCTCCGACATCGAAATCGTGCGGCACGCCTCGGTGAGGCTCGATGCCGAGGTCATCAAGGCCGTGCGCTCCATGCCCGCGTGGGAACCGGGGAAGAAAAACGGCCGACCCGTAAGGTCGAAGTATACCCTCCCCGTCAATTTCAAGTTGGAATAGGAAATAAATAGGGAGTAAGGAGTAAGGGAGTAATGAAGTAAGGAGTAAGGAGTAAAGGGAGGCTGACGAGGCCGCAGGGCAAGACCTCACTTTTCCCGGTCGTTTTCTTTCCGTTTCCCTGTTTTTTCCCTATCTTTGCCCCTGTATGGAATTCAGAGACGAAGAAATGAAATGGAAGGTTCGCTCGAGAGAGAAACTCTTCGAGCGACCGTGGCTTACCGTGCACCGCGACGAGGTGGAGCTCCCCGACGGGCGCGTCAACGGGGAATACTATGTGCTGCACTACCCCGCATGGGTCAATGTCATTGCCGAGACCGACGACGGCAGGCTCATCCTCGAGCGCCAGTATCGCCACGGGCTCGGCACCATGTCGACGGAAATCTGCGCCGGGGTCGTGGAGAAGGGCGAGGAGCCCCTTGCCGCGGCCAGGCGCGAGCTGCTGGAAGAAACCGGCTATGGTGGTGGAGAGTGGACGCTCCTGATGACCACCGCCCCCAACGCGGGCTCCATGGACAACCTCTGCCATTCCTATCTCGCCCGCGGCGTGCGGCAGGTTTCGCAGCAACACCTCGACCGCACCGAGGATATCAAGGTCTACCTCTTCGAGCGGGAGGAAGTCTTGCGGATGCTGAAAGCCGGAGAATTTCTCCAGGCCATGATGGTAGCCCCGCTGTGGAAATACTTCTCCCAGCATACCAGCCTGCTGGAATAGGAAATATTACCTCTCCCCAGCCCTCCCCCAAGGGGAATACCCCTCCCCAACCCTCCCCCAAAGGGAGGGAGTAAGGAAGCTATTGGCTTTTATTCTCTTATTCTCTTATTCTTTTATTCTCTTATTCTCTTACAGGGAATAGGTTTCTCCATACTCCCGCCATGTCCTTTCCCATGGTCATGGGCGGCGCGGGAGCGTATCTTTGCGACAGAAACCATAAGAAAGGAGAAATGCCGTATGAAATCGAAACCGTTCCTGAAACTTAATCTCAACCTGCTGCGCCGCCCCGACCACAAGTGGCTGCTCGGAAGCGGGATGACGCGGAAGTTGGGTGCCTATGTCCTTGTGCTCATGTATCTCTCCAGCTGCGAGAACGGAGTTGCCAGCTTTGAGTCGTTCCACACGCTGAGCATGCTGACGCATATGAACCACTCCTCGCTGCGCAAGCTCGTCGAGGAGTCCGGCCTGTTTTATGTGGACAAGGAGAGAGGGCTCTTCCAGAGCAAATATCTCTGTGAGGTGCTGTCGTGTCAACGCCGTGTCGGCGAGGTGTCAAGCGAGGCTCAACGCCGTGTCGGAGCTGTGCCGACGCCCTGTTCGGGCTCGAACCTTATTAATCGCGCCCGCGAAGATATAGATATAGATAAAGATAAAGATATAGAGAAAGAAAAGAAAGAGGACGGCGGGGCCGCCTCTTTCACGAAGTTGTTGGATTTGAAGGAACGGGAGCCGGAGGGCGTGGCGGAGCTGTTCGGCGACGAGGCACTGCTGCGGCAGGTGGCGGCGCGGGTGGACTACCTGATCTGCTCGCCGCGCAACCGCCCGCTGGTGCGCCGCTGGCTGGCCGACTACATCCGCTCGCGGGGCTACTACCGTGCCCATCCGCTCAACAGGCAGACGGCGGCGCTGAAGCTCTACGAGCTGCTGAAGCCCGGCACGGAATCGCGCCGCCAGTTCTGGGAGTATATGAACCGCAGCCTGGCCGAGGCCTGGGGGATTTAGCCGAGGTCTACCTCCATGCCCACCTGCTCGTCCCAGTGCGCCTTGTCGAGCAGCTCTGTCTTCATGGAGTTTTTCCAGTAGACCACATAGTAGGCTTCCTCCGCGGGATAGTAGTCGTTGTCGGCCTCGAGCACGATGTTGCCGCCCTGCGTGATTTCGTCGCCCTCGGCGTCCCACACTTGAATCTTTATGTTCTTCACCTGGTAGGTATACTTCGTTACATCGATATTGAGCTTGCTCTTGCCCTTGACGCAGGTCTTCGGATGGTTCATCACCCGGCTCACCCGGATGATTCCGTCTGGCCCTATGGTATACTCCGTCCAGCTGACGCTGATGTATCGCTGCTTGTCGCGGCGGTTGCGGAAGAGTATCTGCACGGGGTGGAGCGGGATGACCGTTTCCTCGAGGTAGGAGCCCGTGTTGCCGAACTGTGCGGCCACGAGGTTGCCCGTCATGAACGCCGTGGTGTAGGAGAGGATGACGCCCTGCGTGTTGCGGTCGATGGTGATGCCGCCCTGCACATATTTGTCCACGCGCCGCTTCATCTCGTCCTGATAGGCTATGATGCGGTCGAGGGTGGTCTCCTTGCCGTTCTGCTGGCCGCTGCCGCTGGCCGAGAGGTTGGTGCCTGGCACTGACTCATAGAAGGCGCTTGTGCCGGCGATGTTTCCTCCGTCGAGCACGAACCACGACTTGAACCTGATGTCCTGCGAGCTCTTCTTCCATTTCGAGTCGGCCGAGAAGTAGGTGCTGTAGGAGGCCTCAGCCTTGGCGAGCATGGTTGAGGAGTGGGTCTCTATCTCCGAGCAGTAGTAGGCGCGGCGGCCGTAGGTTACTGAGTCTACGAAGAGCAGGGCGTTGTTGCGTATCTTCTGGCGCAGCATGTCCACGGTTACATCGTCGCCGAAGAGCTGCGAGTAGTCGCCGTCGGGCAGGTCGGCCTTCACCGTGTAGTATTTCTGGCAGAAGTCGCGGATGGAGATGCTGCGGCAGGAGTTGCTGCCCGACTCATAGGAGGCCTTGAGCGAAGCACCGGCGTAGCCTGCCGAAGCGTGCATCTCGAACTCGGCCTCCTTGTAGCTGTGGAAGGTCTCGGTCTTGTCCACGATGCCCGGCGGGATGGTAACGCCCGACTTGTAGAAGTCGTGGAGGATGTTGTCGATGGCGTGGTCCACGGCCACGGCCATGCTTCCCGAGGGTTCCCTGGAGGCGTCGGCCACGATAGAGTCGCGCCCGCTGATGACGGCTCCGTTGAACTGCTCCACGCGCACATTCACCTTGCCGCGCTTCACATTCAGGATGGTGGGGTTGAGTGAGGTTACATTGCCGTCGACCACGATGAGCGCCCCGGGGAAGATGGAGCCCGAGTTGGTGGTAACGCTCGCGGTCTTGGCCTTGGCCTGCCAGTTCACGCGGCGGCGTATCTTCAGGTACTGTCCCGAATGGCTCGGGCCGGTGGCTCCCGCTTCGGCCGAGGTGAGCAGGCTGCTGTCGGCGATGAGGCCGCTGATATAGGCGTTGATGGCTCGCCGGCGGTCGGCGTCGGTGTTCCCGCTGCCGGGTCTGCTGATGTATCCGTAGCCGGATCTGCTGCCGGTGCTTGTGCTGGGTCTGACTCTCCTGCCGCTTGTGCCGGGCCTGCTTCCGCTGCTTGTGCCGGGTCTGCTTCCACTGCCGGTACTGGGCCTGATCCTACTGCGGCTTGCCACTTGTATCGGATCTGCTCTCTGTACCGTACTCTCTCCAGCCTTTTGGAGATTCTTCAGCACACTGGCCATTACTTTTTCTTTAAGACTTCTCTTTGGTTTCTCGTCTTCTGTCGTCATTGTTCAAATGATTTTAAGGATTAATAAATATAGGTGTGTCCGTATGGGAGCCTCCTGCTCCTGTGCAAATATAGCGATAAATCCGCCAGGGATTTTGTAATATTTGGCCATCTTTTTGGAGAATCCGGCCAAAATCCGCCTGTCTTTTTGGAGAATCCGGCCAAAAGGGAGTAAAGGGAGTAAGGGAGTTAAGGGAGTAAGGGAGTTAAGGGAGTTAAGGGAGTAAGGGAGTAAGGGAGTAAAGGGAATAAGACTCTCCCCGGACATTACCTCCCTTGTTTGTCCGTCGCACCGGCTGCGACTACTCGGTCGATGACCTATGGTTTCCCAAAGGGAGGGAGAGTTCTCTTCCCTTCGGGGAGAGATAGAGAGGGGTTAAAAGAATAAAAGCCAATAGCTTCCTTACTCCCTCCCCTTTGGGGAGGGCTGGGGAGAGGTCTTACTCCTTACTCCCTTACTCCTTACTTCCCCGTTTTCCTTTTAGCCGTTAAAAGGAAAGTAAAAGGTGGCTAAAAGGAAAGTAAAAGGCCGTTAAAAGGAAAGCTTTTAGCCGCCTTTTACTTGACTGCTCTCTGCGGCCTGCCCCTGCCCCCTCCCATAGAGGAACACCTCTCCCCGTTTCTCCCCCTCTCCCTTGGGGGAGGGTCGGGAAGGGGTGTTCTCCTTGGGGGGCAGGGTGAGGGGGGTGCTAATTCCTGATGCGCAGCGTGAAGCGGAAGCAGAGCCCTCCGCCGGGATTGTTGCTTACGCTGATCTCGCCTCCGTGCACGAGGACGGCGTTCTTGACGATCGACAGTCCCAGCCCCGTGCCGCCCATCTTGCGGCTCCGCCCCTTGTCTATGCGGTAGAAGCGCTCGAAGAGTCGGTCGAGGTGTTGCTCGGCCACGCCCACGCCGTTGTCGCTGAAGCAGAAGGCGAAGGCATCGCCGGCGGCATTCCGGACTGCGGTGATGCGGACGGAGGTGCCCTCTCCGGCGTAGGCCAGGGCGTTGTCGGCAAGGTTGTGGAAGATGCTGTAGATGAGCGAGGCGTTGCCCCGTATGCGCAGGTCGGCGGGCAGGTCGGTGGTGAGGGTCATGTGCTTCTTCTCCAGTTCCGGCCCCATCTCGTTTGCGAGGGTATGAATCTGTTCGGCGATGTCTACCTCGGTGAAGGGGATGTTGAGCAGGCCGTCGTCCATGCGGTTGAGGGTGGAGATGTCGTTGACGAGGTTTTCCAGCCTGAGGCATTGCTGATAGCTGTGCTTGATGAACCGGGTGCGGGTTTCGGGCGGCATGTCGGGTGATTCGAGCAGGGTTTCCAGATAGCCTGAGATGCTGGCTATGGGCGTCTTGAGCTCGTGGGCGATGTTCTGCGTGAGCTGCCGCTTCAGGATGTTCTGCTCGTTGCGGGTCTTCTGCAGCCGGATGTAGAGCCTCACGATGTGTTCCGAGATGTCGCCCAGCGCGTCGTCGGAGAACTTTGCCAGTTCTTCCAGTTCGAGGGGCTCGTTGCGGTCGGTCTTCTCTGCGAAGTTGCTGAGCTGTGCCACATTGTTGTTCACTCTGTGTATGAACCGGTACAGGAGAAACGCCACGAGAATCAGGGCGGCGAGGGAGATGCTCATGAAGAGGAAGTCGGCCGAGAGGTCTTTCCCCAGGTCCTGGTCGAAGGGCAGGGCGGTGCGGATCACGATGGAGTCGCGGGGATAGTAGGTGGCCGAGTAGAAGAACCGGCCGCTCACGGTGGCGCTGGCGCGGCTGATGTCGTATCCCTTGCCGTGGCTCAGGGCCTCTCGGACTTCCTTGCGGTCGGCGTGGTTGACGATTTGCCGCGGGTTGTTGCGCCAGCTGTCGTAGGCTACGGTGCCGTCCGGGCGGATGAGGGTGAGGCGCATGCCCTTCAGGGGGTGCGCCTTCATGTAGGCTGCCATCCTGCCGGCGTCGGCCAGCGAGGCTGTCAGCGGGTCGTCCTTCTCTTTCTCCTGCAACTGCAGTATCTCGTACATCCGGTCGTTGTAGTCCTGCAGGCGCGTGTTGATGTTCTCGATCTTGTTCTTGTTCATGCTCGACCGGTAGAGGAAGAAGAACGAGAAGATGACGAGCGCGAAGAGGGAGACGATGAGGATGAAGACGCGCAAGCCTATGGAGCGACTTGTCATGATGCTATTCATCGAAGTAGTAGCCGAACCCGAGCCGGGTAACGATGTTCTTCCCGTAGGGGCCGAGCTTCTTGCGGATGCGGGTGATGTTCACATCGACGGTGCGGTCGACGACGAATACATCGCGCGGCCATATCCTGTTGATAAGCTCCTGTCGGCTGAAGAGGTGGCCGCGGTTTTCGAGGAGCACGCGCAGGAGCTCAAACTCCGTCTTCGTGAAGGGAATGGAGGTTCCGCCTACGCTGACGGTCTTCTTTTCAAGGTTCATCTCCAGGCCGTTGTAGCTGAGGAGGGCGTCCGGTTCCTCGGTCTTGCGGCAGGTGCGGTGGAGCACGGCCTTCACCCTCATCACGACCTCGCGGATGGAGAACGGCTTGGCGATGTAGTCGTCGGCTCCGAGGCTGAATCCCGTTATGGTGTCGTTCTCCGTGCTGCGCGCCGTGAGGAAGATGACGGGCGTGGCGGCGAGGGCGGGGTCCTGCTTGAGGCTCTTGGCCATGGCGAAGCCCGACATCTCGCCCATCATCACATCGAGTATCAACAGCTGGTATTGGCTCAGGTCGAGCGTCAGCGCTTCCTCCGCGCTGTTGGCGGTGTCCACCTGGAAGCCTTCGTTCTCCAGGTTGAATTTCAGGATCTCGCAGAGGTCCTGTTCGTCGTCTACGACTAAAATCTTAGGTCTCCTCATTCACAAGTGTTTGATGTTGTCTGCAAATTTAGTTATTTTTTTCGCTTTCCACCCTCATGGGGGACGATTTTCTGAGAATTGTAACAGAATTATAACATCTGTGTAAATATGCTGTAACATCGGAAATGTACTTTTGCCACCGAAAAGACAGCACGAAGTTTTCAACAAAAAAAGTTATATTAGGTTTTTATGGAAATTTTTTATGTAATTATCATTTGCTTCCTCGGGGCCCTGGCGCTGTTCGACCTGTGGGTCGGGGTGAGCAATGATGCCGTTAACTTCCTGAACTCGGCCATCGGCTCTAAGGTGGCGTCGTTCCGGGTCGTGTTACTGATAGCCGCGCTGGGCGTGTTCTTCGGCGCGGTTACGAGCAACGGGATGATGGATGTGGCCCGCCACGGAGTGATGATTCCCTCGCAGTTCACCTTCGAGCAGGCCATCACGGTGTTCATGGCGGTGATGGTTACGGATGTGATCATCCTCGACATCTTCAACAACATGGGCCTGCCCACCTCGACGACGGTGTCCATGGTGTTCGAGCTGATAGGCGGCACCTTCGCGCTGGCGTGGATCAAGATTGCAGGCGACCCGGAGCTGGAGTTCACCCAGCTGCTCAACACCGGCTCTGCGCTCAAGATGATCGCCGCCATCTTCTTTTCCGTGCTGGTGGCCTTCCTCCTGGGCACCATAGTCCAGTGGCTGGCGCGCCTGGCCTTCACCTTCAAGTACAAGGAGCACATGAAGTGGTGCATCGGCATCTTCGGGGGCCTGTCCATCACGGTGATGCTGTTCTTCATCTTCTATCAGGGACTGAAGTCGGCCTCCTTCGTGTCGGCCGCCGACAGGGCCTGGGTGGACTCCCACTTCACGAGCCTCACCGCGGGAGTGTTCATCGTGAGCGTGCTGCTCTCGGAAGTGCTCTATCTCCTGCGGGTCAATGTGCTGAAGGTGGTCGTGCTGCTGGGCACCTTCTCGCTCGCGCTGGCCTTTGCCGGCAACGACCTGGTAAACTTCATCGGCGTGCCGCTCGCCGGCCTGTCGGCCTGGCAAGACTATGCCGCCAACGGCGCGGGGCAGGCCTCTGAGTATATGATGACGAGCCTCGAGTCGTCGGCCTCCTCGCCGCTGGCCTTCCTCGCCCTCGCTGCCACTATCATGGTGGTGGCCATGACCACCTCGAAGAAGGCCCGCAATGTCATCAAGACCAGCGTGGACCTCTCCGCGCAGGACGGAGGCGACGAGCTCTTCGGCTCCTCGGGCGCGGCCCGCGGCATCGTGCGGATGAGCCAGGGCGTGATAGACCGCACCGAACATTATATCCCCCGCTCCCTGCGCAATATACTGGCCAGGCGCTTCAACACGGCGGACATCTCCCTGCCGCAGGGGGCTGCCTTCGACGAGGTGAGGGCGGCCGTGAACCTGGTCATCTCGGCCATCCTGATCATACTCGGCACCACGCAGAAGCTCCCCCTCTCTACCACCTATGTTACCTTCATGGTGGCCATGGGAAGCTCGCTCGCCGACAAGGCATGGGGGAGGGAGAACGCCGTCTACCGCATCACGGGAGTGCTGAGCGTGGTAGGCGGATGGCTGCTCACGGCGGCCATTGCCTTCACCGTCTGCGCCGTGGTGGCGGCGTGCATGTATTTCGGCGGCTTCCCGGCAAAGGGCCTGTTCATGGTCCTCGTAGCCCTTATCCTCTGGCGCAGCAATGTGGCCTATAAGAAGAAGCACCGGGCAAAGCCGGAGGACGAGACCTTCCAGGCGCTGGTAAGGACGAAGAGCCCCGAGCTGGCCTGGGAGCTGCTCAAGCAGCATGTGGTCTCCACCCAGGCGGAGATGATCCAGTTCACGATGAAGATGTTTGCCAACATCACGGCGGGATTCGCCGGACACTCCGTGAGCATGCTCCGTGGCGTGAGGCGGAGCCTCGACGACCAGCAGCGGCGGCTGGCCCGGCTGCGGCGCCGCGAAATCGTGGGACTGCGCTACATCAGCCAGGACATTGCCCTGGAGCGCAACACATGGTATCACCTCAGCATCAACTCGGCGGAGCAATACATCTATTGCATGAAGCGCATGCTCGAGCCCGTGAAGAACCATGTGGACAACAACTTCAACCGCCTGCCCAGGGAATACCTCCGGGAGTTCGAGCCCGTCATCAAGAAGACAAACAGCCTGCTCGACAAGACGCGCAACTACTTCATCACGGGCAACTACTCAGGCTATCGCAACATCATGGCGGAGGCCGACGAGCTCAAGAACGACATTTCCAGGCTGCGCAAGCGGCACATCGACCGCATACAGCTGGCCAAGAACAACCGCAACTATCAGGTGGCCATCGTCTACCTGAACCTCATCCAGGAGAGCCAGATGCTGCTCAGCATCATGCGCCATCAGCTCCGGGCCACCAAGAAGTTCACCGACGAGGTGGAGAGCGTCGTACCCTATAATACCTGAAAAAAGCCATGGACGAAGAGAAAGCCCGCAGAATCCAGCGGGCCTACCGGTATGTCAGGTGGACGCTGATGGCCGTCCTGCTGCTCCTGCTCTTCCTCTGGGCCCTGTCGGCATGAGGCCTCCGCGGCCTTTTCTTAACCTTCAAAGCCGAAGAACCTCTCCCCCTGTTCTCAGGGGGCAAAGTAAAAGGCCGTTAGAAGCATTGCTCCTAACGGCTAAAAGCTTTCCTTTTAACGGCCTTTTACTCTCCTTTTAGCCACCTTTTACTTTCCTTTATACACTTGACCATGCACAGTCCCTTGTCCCAATGGAGTGTATAGGTGTCAAACTCTATATATATCCCACTTCTCAAATCAAACGCCAATGCTCTTCCTCTGTAATACTAAATGCTATAGATCCCAATATCACCAATCTTTTACTCTATTCGCGAATTTGTAGTCTGTAACCGTAAATTCAAGTATTCCCGGCTCTATACCATCAGGATATTTCTTGTAAGTCTCCACTAAGTCGACCTTTTCTTTGATGGAGACCTCCATGGTTCTTATCGTGTCATTTTTGGAAACCAAAGCGGGATAAGTTTCATAAAAAACAATTTTTGTAATATAAATTCGTCCGTGATTTCTGCGATCCCACGGGCTTGTCCCTCTCAAAAGGATGTGATCATAAGACATTCCCATACCTTTTAGTTCACTACATAGGTCCATTACCATAAAGTCCCCATTTTCAAGAAGTTCCTTCTTTCTGTCCAGTAGTTCTTTATAGTTATGAGGTGTCCAATTGGTTTGTGTCCTTTTAGATGAATCCCCATTCATATTCGATAGGGGTAGATTAGAACTCTCTCCTGCAGCCGGCAGGGCAAAAACCTCGTAAAAGCTTCCGCAGAAACACAAGCCTGTGGCAATTGCCGCTAATAAAAAAAGATGTTTCATAAGCTATTCATTACATTTTTTACTTCATATGTCGTCCTGTCTGAGCGAGTCATCCCTCAATGCTTGGACAATTGCATGTTTCTTTCACTTGATATTCGTCGGTTTAATTTAATTTACAGGTGTTTAGAGTAATTGCGTAAATGTAATATAAAAAAGAAGACAAACAAAGTATGTCCTAAACATTAACTTTATTTTAACACAAATCTCCCTCGTTGGTCCGCCGCACCGGCTGCGCCGACATCGCCCACTCGGTCGATGACCTATGGTTCCCCAAGGGGAAGGAGTTCTCTCCCCTTGGGGAGAGTTAGAGAGGTAAGAATAAGTGCCAATAGCCCCTCCTTTAATCTCTTAGAATTCCATTTCCTAAGGGAAAAACGGGCGAAGGCGAAGTTATTTCATTATGTCTATCGTAGGCTCTGCAGCCATATCCATTCGCTCGTCTTCTTCAACTGGTGGATAATGGATTTTATGGTCAGCGAGGAATATATGATTTAATGTAAAGGCTAAAGATGTCAAGGTCTTTTCCCTATTTTCTTTTGTCAGCTCGCATTCCCAGATAGTAATGCAATGCCATCCCATTTTTGCCAATTGTTGTTGTACAATCAAGTCTCGTTGTTTGTTGCGTTTAATTTTTGAGAGCCAAAAGTCAATGTTGTGCTTTGGCGTACGGAATTCCTTGCAATCATGTCCATGCCAGAAGCAGCCATTGACAAAAATGCAGGTACGGTATTTCCGAAGCACAATATCTGGATGTCCAGGTAATCGGGCAGAATTCAGTCGATACCTGAATCCTTCAGCAAACAAGTAATGCCTAACAATCAGTTCTGGTTTTGTGCCCTTGCTATGGATTGCCGCCATGATTTTGTGTCTGTTTACAGTTGATATAGCCATTCGTAGATACCTTTTTTCTATTGCAAAAATAGTAAAAATCCTTTAGAACTCTCTATAATCAAATAAAAAAGCACTATCTTTGCGGAAGCAAATAAGTGAAAAAAAGGATATATTCATGGCGGAAATAAAATATTCAGCAATCACACCTGAATCTGATATTGTCGCAGAGGCACAGATTCCCTTGATTTTTGAAGATTGTGATAATATAGAAAAAGATGACACTTTAAAGGTTTTATCACTTTTTTCAGGGTGTGGAGGTATGGATCTGGGCTTTGAAGGTTGCTTTATCGCAAATAAGAAATCCATAAGTCCTAAGTTTGAGATAGAAAGTGATATCAATGAGGATTGGGTGTTAGTAAAAAAGACACGCTTTAAAACAATTTTCGCAAATGACATTTTACAAGAAGCAGAAGTCGGTTGGACAAATTATATGTCTCGATTTGGTTACTCTCCCGCAATTTATCATCTGGGCAGTATCGTGGAACTTGTTAAATTGCATAGGGCTGGAGTTAAAATTTTCCCGGATAGTGTCGATGTCGTTTTAGGCGGATTTCCTTGTCAAGATTTTAGTGTTGCGGGAAAACGCAAGGGTTTTGAGTCTCAAAAAGATGATATGGGTAAGAAAAGGACTGTCGACGCACCTTCGGAGGAGAGCAGGGGAAAGCTGTATTTCTGGATGAAGCAAGTTATAGATATAGTCCATCCGAAAATTTTTATAGCAGAGAATGTTAAGGGCTTAGTGAATCTGGGAAATGTAAAGGATATCATCCAACATGATTTTGCGAGTGCTGATGGGGGGGGGTATATAGTTCTTCCACCTCAAGTATTACACGCAGGTAACTATGGTGTTCCAGAAACCCGCGAACGAGTCATTTTTATTGGGATAAGAAGAGATGCGTTGGAGCCAGAAGCATTACAGGCTTTAGAGTCTGATCAAATTCCTGCGGATTATAATCCGTATCCACTACCTACTCATGATTATCTACTTGATGACAATAGCCTTTTGCCGCCAGTAACGACTTATGATGTGTTGAAAGATTTAAAGGAACCCGAGGATTCTGTTGATCCATCTCAACAGGTTTTCTCTCGTGCTAAGTATTTAGCTAATGGAAGCCAAGGGCAAGTAGAGATAAAATTAGATGGGTTGGGACCAACCATCCGCTCTGAGCATCATGGAAATATCGAATTCAGGAGGCTATCTATGGAGCATGGGGGCACACATTTAAACGAACTGGGGCATGGGCTTAAAGAACGAAGGTTGACACCAAGGGAATGTGCCATGATACAAACATTCCCTCCAGATTATCAATTTGTCATTAAAAAAAGAAATGGTCGTGGATATAGTTTAAGTTCTTCCGGGGCCTATAAGATAATTGGCAATGCCGTTCCTCCAGTCTTGGCATACAATATAGCTATGAGAATACAAGAATTATGGTCTAAATATTTTGGTTAGTATGGAACAAGAACAAAGATTTGTATCTTTCGACATGGAAGGGATGAACCATGAAGACAAAATAGTTGCTGACTTAATGTCCCAAGCCATTAAATACATGAATGACCGAGCAATAAGAAATCCGAAATCATATGGGAGGATGAGCGGAGGTGATGTGGAAGAACTATCCTTCAAATCTATGCGGGAAGTTGCTCCCTGTCTTTCTATAGACCCCAAAAGGATTGACCTCGTCTCCGGGCACTCTTTTCCTGATATTATTCTTGATAATACGGTTTATGGTGTAGAAATAAAGTCGACTCAAAAAGACTCTTGGACTTCAACGGGAAGTAGTATAGTTGAATCTACCCGTTGTTCTGGCATAGAGAGGATTTATATGCTATTCGGAAAATTAGGCGGGCAGCCGGAATTCCGGTGTAAACCCTATCAAAGGTGTTTAAGCAGTATTGCGGTTACCCATTCTCCACGATATCTCATTGACATGCAATTAGGCGAAAAGCAGACCATCTTCGCCAAAATGAATACTGATTACGAAGAGTTCCGTCATCTCCCGGAGAATGAGAAAATCTCTTATGTCAGGAAATATTATCTTCAACAGGCGAAATTGCGGGGAAACGAGAATCTGAGCCAAAACGAGATGCCTTGGTGGATGGGACAGCAGACGGGGGTGGATTGGTCTTTTTATAATGACTTGAGCTCTTTTGCCAAGGAGGCTATGATGCCCCGGTTGTTTGCTCTTTTCCCGACATTGTTTGACTCTGATTCTGATAAGCGTTTCAAGCCTGTTGCCATCTGGTTATGCGACCGCTATTCCATGATATGCTATAATATGCGTGATTCTTTTACTGCGGGAGGTACTGTAAAATCTTATAATGGAAAGAAATTAGACAGGTGCTATCCCGCAATAGTAGGCCGGTTGATAAAGTATATTGATGAAATTAAAGTACTTCTTAGCAATCCAGACGCGGAATTATTAACAGATATTCAAGATTTCTGGGATTTTAATTATGACCGTGAAAACTTGCTTGAGTCATGGGTAAAAGCTCTTGAAGCCGAATTTAGTAAAAACAAGGATTTGAGTTTCATTAACTTAAGAGAACTACTTGATGTGGGGACTGTTGAGGTTTCGGTATAGGGTTTCCTCTCCTCCCTGCAGGACGGGACTATCGCACAATGTGGCAGGAATCCTTCGATCAGCTATGGGCTGAAATAGGGGTGCGGTTCATTTGATGTGCCCCCTAAAAGTTGGACATTAAATTAAATATTAATGATTCAACTCTCTATAGTAGTGAGCTCGGTATTGTACCGGGCTCATTCCTTTTAACCTCAATTTTATTCTTTTATTGTTATACCAGTCTATATATTGTCTCAATGCCCTTTCAAACTCCCTGATGCTTTCAAACTTGTTGGCATATAAGAGTTCGTTCTTCATCAGACCAAAGAAATTCTCCATCATTGCATTATCCAAACAGTTGCCTTTGCGTGACATGCTTTGTGTGATGTCATGGTCTTTAAGCATCTTCTGGTACATGCCATGCTGGTAATGCCAGCCCTGATCCGAGTGGATTATGAGGCCATCCAGTTGTGGGCACTTCTTAAAAGCCTTCTTGAGCATAGATATGACCATCTGCAAGTTTGGGCTGGTAGAAATAGTGTAAGATATAATTCCGCCATCAAACATATCCAATATGGGTGACAAGTACATCTTTCTGTCATTTATGCATACTTGTGTAATATCCGTGGCCCATTTCTGGTTAGGTCTGTCTGCGCAAAAATCACGTTCCAGCACATTAGGGGCAATCCTGCCTATCTCCCCCTTATAGGAGTGATAGTGCCGTTTCTTGGTCTTTGCCTTAAGTCCCATCTGACTCATCAGCCTCTGTACCGTCTTGTGGTTAATAACTATATCTTCGTTGCGCAGTTCCATACAGATTCGCCTGTACCCGTAGCTGCCATGGTTCTTGCCATATATCTGCTTTATATGCCTCCTGATACTATCATATCCATCTCTGTCTTCCATATGCGATATATGGTAATAGAATACAGAACGCGCCATCTTCATCCTATGCAGCATATACTGCAGGGGATATCCCTCTCGCCTTAGTTCCTCGATGGCCCGTGCCCAATCTCGCGTAGTCGGGCATTCCTTTCCTCGACTAAGGCTCTCACTTTTTTTAGCAGAGCATTCTCTGTCTTGAGCTCCTGTACTTCCTTGCGAAGCCTTTCGAGCTCTGTGAGCGCTTTGCTGTTCTTTTGGGGTCTTCCCATGCCTGTTGGTCGCCCTCGCCTTTTAGTGCTGTTCAAAGCTGCCAAGCCGTCCGTTCTGTATTGCTGTAACCATACTGATATTCGTTGGGGGCTGGCTCCATATTTGAGCGAAGCTGCGTGTAAAGTTAAGTGATTTTCTTCAATATCAAGCACGATTTCTCTCTTTAATGCAAAATCTGCCTTGATATTCTTTCTCTTAAATAAACCTGAACGCCCTTCTGACTGATAGCGATCCCATAAAACATGAAGGCGGTCTTCATTTATGCCATACTTCATGTGAATAGCATGTATGGATGTTCCTGCTTCGATCATTTGCATGTAATGCAGACATTCTGCATAACCATGCTTCTTTCTCTTTTGCATAATAAAACCCGAATGTTTTTTTGTCTAACTTTCGGGGTTCACTTCAAGATAATAAAATACCGTAAAAAGAAAAATACAAGGGGAAAAGAATGAACACCTCACACCAGCCCTCTCTTGAGGAGGAGAAGAGAGAGCACCCCCCACTCCTTCCTCTTTTCAGACAGGTCAAGTAAAAGGCGGCTAAAAGGAAGGCTTTTAGCCGCTAAGAGGAGAGCAAAAGGCCGTCAGGAGCAACGCTTCTAACGGCCTTTTACTTTAGAGTCGGGCAGAATGTGAAAGTTTCCGGACAATCAACGGAGCGTAATGAATCTTACTCCCTACTCCTTACTCCCTACTCCTTACTCCCTACTCCTTACTCCTTACTCCTTATATTCCCCAGAAAGCCCGGTCCACCGTGGCTTCCGCGGCCTGTTCTATGGCGTCGTCGAGGTTGCAGAAGAAGTCGAGGCCGGTGCGGGTCTGCAGTTCCTCTACGGTGATGTACTCGGTCTGGCTGCCATTATAGTGGGGCGACCAGATGCCCACGGCGCGATAGGTGTCGGACTGCTTGTCGTAGGCCAGCAGCGCCATGTAGAAATATTTGGGCACGAGGCCGGGGAAGTTGAGGCTGGAGGCCGGCTTGCCCTCTTTCTGGGCGATGTAGCTGATGTCGGCGTCGGTGCAGATGTGCTCGGGCTTGTCGATGGTGGCCGCCTTGACCACATAGAGCGTGTCGCACTTGCCGGCCCACGAGCGCACCTTGCCTTCGAGCTGCTGCCACACGCCGCCGTTGTGTCCCTGTATCTGGGGCTGCATGTTGCTGAGGAAGAAGGTCTGGCTGTTCTGCGCACGGGAGTAGACCCTGTCGCCCGACGGACAGAGATGCCCGCGGCTGAATCCGCTGCCTTTGTAGTCGTCGAGGGTGGTCTGCATGCCTGAGGGAATGTCGTGATCCTGACGGAAGTCGTCGATGCGCTTCACATTCTGCTGCATAATCTCGTCGTACATCTCGTAGCAGGTCCATCGGTTGGCCTTCTTCGTGCCGTCCCACTCCAGCGAGTAGTTTATCATCCGCTCGCCGCCCTCCGTCGTGGTGTGTGTAACCTCGAAGGTGGTGTTAGAGCCTTGATAGAAGCGCGGGAACTCCAGCCTCCATCCCTCCGGGTTGCGGAGCAGGTCGGCGGCCGTGTTGCGGTTGGCGTTGTCGCCCTGCGGTTCGGGATTGGGGTTGGTTCCAGGCTCGTCGGTGAACGTGTAGGTGATCTGCGAGAAGAGGTAGTCCACCGACACCTTGGTGCCCGTGGGATATACCTTGATACCCACGCCGTCGATGATGCGGAGGCTGTCCATGGTCTCGCCCTTGATATAGGTGTGCACATCGCCGTGCCGGGTGGTAACGGTGAGTGTCTGCTTCTGGTCTTGCGCCGCGGCTCCCATGCTGAGGAGCAGGGCGAGCGAAATGAGTAAGTGTTTCTTCATCTTGCCGTCCTCCGTCTTATTTGATGATGAGCTTGCGACCGTTCACGATATAGACGCCTTTGGGCAGTCTGCTGAGACTGTTGCCGAGGTACTGTCCGCCAAGGCTATACACCTTGAGCTGCCGGGGCTGGCTCTGCTCCGTGGGGAGCGTGATGCCGGTGGGGTCGCCAAGGAAGGCTATCTTGGCATCCGACACGGCAGGCACACGGTAGTAGGCGTTCAGACCCTTGAGCCGTGCGGCAGGGTCGGCACCACTTGCGGGATAAGAGAGGCTGCCGTCGGCGGCGAGGTAGCGCTCGGTCTTGTCGGCGGCGAGCGTGGCCGGACTGTAGGTGGCCACGAAGCTATACGCTCCGTCGGCCGAGCTCACGGTCCGGGCTTCCGCGGCCTTGAGGGTTACGCCCTCATAGGCGGGGTTCTCCGCGTCCCATTTCACGAGGTAGGGCGTGCCGGCCTCGATGCGGGTCAGTCCCTTCTCGAAGATCAGCGTGCTGCCCTCCACGGTACCGGTAAAGCGGGCTATCTCGGCCTCCTGCAAGTCGTCCTCCTCGATGTCGAAGGGCACGGCGAACGAACTCCATTGGTCGGAGGTGAGCGTGCGGTTCAGGCGCACGGCCACATCGGACATGTCGGCGCCGGGCGAGGTGAATGGCTCGGTTTCATCGAGCACGAAGACCACGGGGCGCTGGTTGTTCTCAAGCATCGGGTTCACTTCCTGCTTGTCGCCGTCGGGCACGGCAATGCCTGCCAGGTCGACCACGGCTCCGGCATAGGGCTCGGCATATTTGCCGGCGTCGGCCGTGATGCCGAATCGGTTGTGCACGGTGATGCCCTCCCGCGTGGAGAGCCCGTCGGCGTTGATGTGCTGGTTTTTCAGTCGAATCCAGTCGGCGGCATGGGCGGCATAGTCAGCCGCCTCGGTCTCTCGCGGCTGCACCTCAGGCTCCGTTACGGGAGCCGCGATGACGAGCTGCGAGGTGTTGGTCAGTCCGTCGACGGCCTTGAAGCGGGGCACGCCGTTCTCCAGCGCATACTCGCCCGTGATCTGTCCGGCCAGGTGCTGGTTGCAGGCGAAGGGCACATTGGGGTTGATGCCGTAGAAGCACACGGCTCCCGTCTGGTCGCGCACATAGGCCTCCTGGGTGTCGCCCGTGCCGTATACATAGAGCACGCGGGCCATGCTGCCCTCGTCGCCGTCGGTGAGGCGGAGCGTGGCACGGCTGCCGCTCTGCAGGGCCTTGAGCTCTCCGATGCTGTTCACCGTGAAGACGGGCTGCGCAGGCTCGGAGGCCGAATAGGTGATGACGACGGTCTTGATTTTGTTCGTCTCGGTGGCGGTGAAGGTTACCGAGCCGGCGGCCGTGCCGCCGTCGGTCCACTCCGTGCCGGCGAGGCTCCCCGCATTGGCCGTGCTCTTCAGCGTTCCCGTGAAGGAGACGGCCGTGATCTGCTGCCCCTCGGGCACGCTGAAGGTGATGCTGCCGCCGCCCTTTGCATAGAAGCGCAGGTCGGTCTGACCCTTGCTGTTCCATACTCGGGTCGCGGTACTGCCGTTCGTGTACGACATGCTGACGCTGCCCACGGTGTAGGCCGGAGCCGTCAGGTTCGTCCCCTTGTTCGGGTCGGGCTTCGCGATCCCCAGGGCTTCGAGCCCCTGATCGGTGCAGAAGTCGAATGTGGCCGTGTCGGCAAGTCCCTGCAGCGGCGGGACGAGCACGGACAGCAGCACCAAGAAGCGTAAGATTCGTTTCATAAGTTTCTTTTTATATAGAATTATTATTCTTTAGTCGTCGTATAAGTTAGCGGCCTGGGCAACCCGGCTTTCAGGCTCCTGCCACAAAGATAGGCTCCTGCCGCAAAGATAATAATTATTTTCGAAACAAAATTATAAAATGCGGAAAACCTCTCTCCGCCATTGTTTTCCCTCCAGATTTTTTTATTAAATCTCGTTAAAAAATTTGGCGGTTCGAAAAAAAAAATACTTTTGCGCCGCTTTCACTATTTAGCGAAGACGAATTAGAGAGTTACACGGACATGGAGCGGAGCTGAACTTTGAGAAAACTCAGGCGAACCGTCCATAAACTAAAATAAAACAATACGACATGAAGATTTTGGTAAAAGATTGTAGGAAAACCTACCTTAAGCCTCAGTGCGACATGCTGAGTGCTGAAATCAGTAATTTCATCTGCACTTCCACCACGCCGGATCCCGAAAACAGCGGGAGTGGCAACTGGGATGCGAACTCCAATCACGAGGGCGGCTCCGGCTATATAGGCGGCGACGACGATGTGGCTCCGGCAAAGCCCTTCACCCAGATATGGGACAGCAATTTCTAAACACGACATCGAGAGAGCGGGAACGCGCGGGCGGGCGGCCTCAGCGCCTCCCATGCCCAGACTGCCTCCCCTCTCTATTTACATTATAAAATACGCGAGTTCGGGATAAGAAAAGCATTATAAAAGTTGGTAATCTCGCCAATATTTTGTACCTTTATAGGTGAAAATCAACAAGTTACAAAACAACCAAGCGATGATTACCAAGGACAAAGTTACAGAAATTTTCTGTATTATCGATGAGTTTGACAAGAATTTGAATGCAGAACTGGCCCAAAACCTCCCATTGCCCTCTCATGATGGCGATGGGAAGCGCTACCGTAACCGCAAGGGCAGGCTATCCGAGAGTGAGATTATGACAATCTTGGTATGCTACCATTTCGGTACTTACAGAAACTTCAAGGAGTACTACCTCTGCTGT
>NZ_FOOW01000008.1 GCF_900113305.1 Prevotella sp. KH2C16
CGGAAATTCCCGCCTGAATTGTCCACGGATACAGCAGAGGTAGTACTCCTTGAAGTTTCTGTAAGTACCGAAATGGTAGCATACCAAGATTGTCATAATCTCACTCTCGGATAGCCTGCCCTTGCGGTTACGGTAGCGCTTCCCATCGCCATCATGAGAGGGCAATGGGAGGTTTTGGGCCAGTTCTGCATTCAAATTCTTGTCAAACTCATCGATAATACAGAAAATTTCTGTAACTTTGTCCTTGGTAATCATCGCTTGGTTGTTTTGTAACTTGTTGATTTTCACCTATAAAGGTACAAAATATTGGCGAGATTACCAACTTTTATAATGCTTTTCTTATCCCGAACTCGCGTAGTTCTTGAAGTCTATGGCTTTCTTCCTCCAGTACCACTCGCTGAATTCCGTCAGGTCTTTCCGCGTCGGCGGCTCTATCCAGTAGATGTTGCTCCAAGCGTTACTCACAGGGCCGTTCGCCCACTTGAAACGCCACTTCCGCCCCTTGTGCCTGCACCACCAGTTCCTCGCGAGCCATGTCAGGGTGTGCCCGAGCAGAGCTGCCGCGACGACGACAAGGATGAACCACCATTGGAAAATGTACCAAATGCCCCCTGTGAGTATCATCATGATTGGCCTTTATCCTCTCATTCCTCTATGTTCTTATTCTGTCTGCCCCCGCTCTGCAGGAGGGGGGACAGGGGGGCAAGTAAAAGGCCGCTAAAAGCATTGCTTTAAGCGGCAAAAAGCTTTCCTTTTAGCCGCCTTTTACTCTCCTTTTAACGGCTAAAAGGAAAAGCCCCCATAACTCCCTTGCGGCAGGGCTCTTCCTCTCGGGAGTATCCTCACCCCTTTATCTGCCCCTCCCTGACGGCGGTCATGATAAATCCGTCTCCCTTATCAAAATCATCGTGGATACGGGTTGGGTGGATAAGGCACGACGGCCACGAGATATTCGTCGACATTGATGTCGATGAACATTGTCTCGTAGCCCAGCAGCTGCCAAAGCTCGTTGAGCGCATAGCACCAATGAGGAACATCGGCAGCCGTGTCAAGCAAACCTTCCGATATGGGTAGATGGTGGAGCTGCACCCGCCGCAGCTCCACCATTTCGTCTACAAAGTTATCCGAGAACTCTTTCCAGTCGAACATGGCGATGGCCTTAGCCTCGGTCAGCACGCAGAGCAGTCCCTGGGCGCGCAGCGCTTCCGGGTTGTCGTGGTAGGTATCCCACACATAGTCATAGCCATACCTGTCCTCCACATCGGCATAGACGCGGGCGAGATAGAAGTCTTCCGGATTTTCCATACTCTCCATGACGGCCTGCATCGTGGTCTCGTCGTCGCCCGCCACCCGCCGCGCCAGCGCCAGCAACGCCTCTTTGTCCTCGGGCAGGTCTACTTGCGGAACCAGCCGCGGCACAATCTCCGGCTTTGCGGGGCTGGAGAAGAGCGGTATCAGCAACGGGGAACCGAACAGCAACACGCCCAGCACGCCGAAGATGCCCTTCACCCACGCCCCTTGTCGGAACATTTCCACGGCCATCCATCCGCACCCGACGGCAAAGGCGACGAGGAGCAGCGTGCCGAACAGACTGGTTAGTTTTTCCTTCATATTGCGCATGCTGATGAGGCAATGGCTTTCTGCTGATAAATCGACGGCTAATCTTTCATGAACTCGCGGCCCGACTTCCAGGCATCGCCCACCTTCTCACCCACGGCATAGTATCCGTTGCGCATCTGGTCGAAGAGGAAGGTGTTGAGCTTGGCAGCGTCTATCTTGCCCCGCTCGTCGAGCACGCCCTCGGCGGCCTTGACATCCACGATCTCGCCCAGTATCAGCAGGCCGTAGCTCATCTGATGCTCCTCGGCCAGACGGCACTCGAGGGTAACGGGAAACTCGGTTACGACGGGAGCGTCCACGAGCTCGCTCTTCACGGCATGCAGGCCGCAGCGACTGAACTTGTCGGGCACCTTGTTGGCAGACACTATCCCGAGATAGTCGGCCTCCTTCAGCACATCAATGGAAGGAATGGCCAGCGTGAAGGCCTTCCGGCGGCGGATGTTGGCCACGGTCTTGTGGTTGGCAGCCAGATTGAGCGCCACCATGTTGTTGTCGCAGATGCCGCCCCAGGCCATCATCATCTCGTCTACACTTCCGTCTTCATTGTAAGTTCCGATCATGTAACACGGCATCGGAAACAGATAAGGATGCACACCTAAACTTTTCATTGATTCTCCTCCTGATTAAGTTTACGGCAAATCTACGAAGATTCTGGAAAAAAAGCAAGGAGAAAAGGCGTTTTATTGAAAAAACTTGCTATCTTTGCTGGAAAAACATCCAACCTATGAAAAGACTGTTACTCCTCATTGCGCTCCTGGCTTCCCTGCAATGCCGCGCGCAGTCCCAGCTCGTCAATCAGCAGGAAGACTCGCTCGTAAACCTCGTGGCATGGTTCTGCAAGGGCGACAGCATGCGGTATGCCGTAGAGTCGGTAAGCTATAAAGTCGACGGCAAGGACACCACGGTCCAGAGCCATGTGGAGGAAGACATACTGCTGACCGTGCTCGACTCCACCTCAAAAGGCTACCGCATAGAGCTCACCTCGATGCCAAGAAAGGCAACCCTGGGAGATAGCAAGGGATTCTTGAAGGGCGGTGATGCCCATGAGTGGTTTGCCACGCTGTTCCATCCCGCGAAGGTAATCTTCACGACCAGCGATGTGGGCGAGGTGCAGAATATAGAGAACTGGCGGGAGATTCGCGACGACTTCCACAAGAAGATGAAGCCCCTGCTCGACTCCATCTATGCAAATACACCAGGCATGCAGGACATCGTCCCGCGCAAGAACCTGGAGAGCCTCCTGCTGCTGACCACCTCCACGGAAGAGAACATCCGCAAGGGGCTCAAGGTGCTCTCGCTGCTCTTCGACATGCACGGCCGCCAATACAAACTGGGCAACACCCCCATCGACGGACTCAACGGATACAACTCCAAAGGAAGTCTCACCGCCGGATACGGCGCCTATGAGAAAGAAGACGGCTGGGACGATGACATCCGGCTCTTCTCCACGATTCAAACCGTGCTCACCCTCGAAGACCTAAAGCCACTGGTGGGTGCCACGGTGGGCATGCTGACCAAGGAAGACATCGGGCAGGAGGTGGAAAAAGCCTTACACGAGAACATGAAGGAAAACCTCACGGTTACCGACGAATCTGAGTTCTACTACTTCTTCAACGGCTGGCCATGTAGCATGACGCAGTCGAGAATCGCCGGCTATCCCGGATACCAAAAGGTAAAGGCCACGAACGCCACATGGACATACCGGGCGTGGAAGGCATCGGCACAGGAGCCTGAAGACAGCCGGCAAAGCCTGTAACAAGAAAGGTCCCGTCCTGAAAGATTCCGGACGGGGCCTTTTTCTAAAGCGCATTCACCACGAGCCAGCTCAGATAGGCCAGATAGATGAGCATGAGCACACCTCCCTCCCACCGGGCAATGGTGTATTTCGTAAACGAGAACAGCCAGAGCAGGCCGCTCGAGAGCACCAGCATCGTCATGTCAAGATAGGTGATGCCGCTGATGGCAAGCGGAGTGATGAGCCCCGTAGCACCGAGAATGAAGCAGATATTGAACACATTACTGCCCAGTACATTGCCGATGGCTATCCCGCTGTTGCCCCTGCGGGCTGCCACCACGCTCGTGGCAAGCTCGGGCAGGGAGGTTCCTCCCGCCACGATGGTGAGCCCGATCACGGCATCCGACACGCCCAGATAGCGGGCAACGGCTGTGGCACCCTCCACAAAAACATTACTCCCACCAACGAGACACGCCAGACCGACAATCACCCACATCACTCCCTTCCACACGGGCATGTTCTTCGGACGGGCGGCATCTTCCTCCCCCGACTTGGCCCCGCGGACGGCGAGATACATGAAAACGGCAAACAGCCCGAGCAGCACCAACGCGTCCAGACGCGAGACATCGCGGCCGAAATAGCACAGCACGATGAGCACCGTGGAAGCGAGGAACGCAAAGGGCAGGTCGCGATTGACCGTGGTCTTCAGAATTGTCATCGGAGCCACCAGGGCGGTAACCCCCACGATAAGCAGGGTGTTGAAGACATTGCTGCCCACGATGTTTCCCACGGCGAGGTCGGCCGTCCCCTTCAGGGCTGAAACCAGACTGACGCAGAACTCGGGAGCCGAGGTTCCGAAGGCCACGATGGTAAGTCCTATGACCAGCTGTGAGACATGCATCCGCTCGGCAAGCCCCACGGCTCCGTCGGTAAGGCGGTCGGCACCCCACAGCACGAGGACGATGCCGGCCAAGATAAATACAATATTGAGTATCATTAGCAAATAATTTGGCGCAAAGATACTAAAAATCCCCGAATGCTCACGCACTCGGGGAAAAAATAACAATCACTTAACTAAAAATCTATGAATCTATTTATGGAAAACACTTTTACCCTATCTCTATCTGGCGAGCCACCTGAGCCTCGGGCTTCACGAGCTTGGGCAAGCGCACCGTGAGCACGCCGTCGGCTACGGAAGCCGCTATCCCAGCCTTGTCTACATCATCCGGCAGAATCAAAGTCTGCTCATACTTGCCGAACGCGAACTCGCGGCGCAGATAATGGGCGTGGGTCTCCTCCTTCTCACGATGGTTCTCCATCTTGATGTGAAGGTCGCCATTGGCATCGATGGTAACATCGAAGTCTTTCTTTGCCAGCCCCGGGGCCGCAAGCTCTACGATATAGTCGTCTTTCGACTCCGCTACATTGATTGCAGGTGCCGTTGCGTTTACGCGTGGCATATTGTTGCTGAAAAAGTTGTTGAACACTTCCGGTAACCATTCATTTCCGTACATAATCTTATCTCCTATACTTTAATTAATACTCAATGTTTACATCAGGAGAAAAGCAAGATTCATACCAGACGAGAAAAAGACGACAGGATGTCAGCCAAAGCCGACATCCTGTCATGCATATAAGTTTCCTTCCTTTAAGAAAGAGCCTGTCAATCAGAGCCTTGTTCCTCTTCCCGGTCCTCTACATTGTCGCCCTCGGTGGGAGCCAATGTCGCCTCAAAGTCGGTGATATCATTCTTCACGAGCAGATTATACCACTGCAACAGCTTCTTGATGTCGCTGTCGTGAACGCGGTCTTCGTCGTAATTGGGCAGGACTTCCGCAAAATAAGCACGGAGCTCCTTGCCCGAGCACTTCTTATAGTCAAGGGAGGAAGCCTTTCCCTGCTCCTTTTCGCCCAGGTTTTTCAGCACCTGCCAGAGCGGGACATCGTCTGCATCGGTATACATTGCTATATCGGCCAGACTGGTTACACGATCGGAGGCAAAGGCCGGCATACGCTTATGGGTGTCGTCCAATGCCTCGACAATGAGGTTTGCTTTTCCACGGGAGACCAATCTGTAAAGTCCCGGTTTACCCGCAATAGAAAGTATTGTTTCCATTTTTATTGATAGATTTTATGAATGATTTGTTCGATTTGGTTTTCCAGGTCGTGCCGCCCGTCGTTCACGATGTTGAAGTCGCTGCGCCTGATGATCTCCTCCTGCGGCATCTGGCGCTGAATCCACTCCACCGACTCGCGGCGAGAGAGACCGTCGCGCCGCATGATGCGGGCAATGCGCTCTTCGAGCGGAGCCGAGACGCAGACCACATAGTCGGGATTTACGCGCCTGTAGAAACCGCTCTCGAAGAGAATGGCGCTCTCGAGCCAGTCGTAGTCCGAACGGATGAAGTCGCGAGTCACGGCAGGATGCACCACCTCGTTCACAGCCTGCTTGTTGGCCTCGCTGGCTAAGATGAACTTTGCCAGGATTCCCTTCTGAAGCACCTCGCCCTGATAGACCTCGTCGCCGACAAGGTGCCTAAGCTCCCGAAGCAAAGCCTTGTCTGAGCGCATGAGCCGCTTGGCCGCCGCATCGCAGTCGTAGACCTTGATTCCGCTCTTGTGCAACAACTGGCAGACATACGACTTGCCGCTCCCGATGCCGCCCGTAACGGCCACGCAGACCCGCTTCTTCATCTCCGACTACTGCTGCTCGATGAGATAGTCCACCCTGTCCACTTCCAGACGAGGCTTGGAAATGCTGTGCGGATAAGCGCGCAGATAGAGACTGCATTTGTCGGAAGAAGATGCCGACAACTCTTTATAGTCGGCCACGACGGTGAACTGGTCCGGCTTGATGGAGCGGAACATTGAGGTGCACACCGTGAAGCGCACCTTCACCTTCGAGGGAAAGGTGCGCAACACCTTGCCTGCCGGCATGTTGATCGCCGTAACCGGCACTTCCAGGCTCTCGTCCGTAAGTATATCAGGCACCAGCGTGAGGGTGATGGAAGACGGCACGAACTTCACGCCTTTCACCTTCTTCAGACGCACTACCTGCCTCACTGTATCATTGAAGTTCAGGAGGCTTAGCCTGTCGGTGTTCACATACTGGATGCTGTCCAGTACCTTTTTATTTGCATAGACCGTAACCTTCTGCGGCGAGATGAGCTGCTGCACGAGCGAATAGTTCTTTGCCGGGACCACAACGCCCGTCAGGCGCACCGGCACCTTCTTGGATCGACCGTAGTTGAAATAGAATTCGAGTTTGTCGGGCTTTATCTGCGAGATGCGTGTGGAGCTGGAGAGCTGCTGATAGATGAACTTCTGCACATCGGCGGCAGGCACCACTCCGCGCCCCGTGGACTGATTGGCGTAGCTCTGGAAGTTCACGGCGACGGGCTGCAGCCTGCGGGTCGTGAAATAGGAGCTCAGCACGAAGCCTTTGTCGCGCACGGTGATAACCACCGTGTCGGCCATCTCCGTGGTCATCACTGCATTCTGCGGCACATTCACAAGGTGCACTCTCACGGGGATTTCCTTCTCGAATGTCTCGTTGAGCGTCATCAATAACCAGAAGACTCCGCTCAACACGAGGAAGAACAGAAAAATCAGGAATTCCTTATTCAATATGCTGAAGAGGAATCTGCTGACTGATTTCCATATCGGCAACAGCCTTCTCATTTAGGTGCGGGGCTGCTGATTGGCATCAGCGTACACGGAGCTGCGGTTCACGGTGATCACCACGCCGCGCGCAATCTCTATCTCCACCTTGTTAGCGGCAATGTCGATATGCTTCACCGTGCCGTAGATGCCACCGCCCGTAACAACGGAAGTGCCTTCGGCAAGCGAATTCTGAAACTCACGGATTTTCTTCTGCTGCTTCTGCTGGGGGCGAATCATGAAGAACCACATAATCGCGAAAACGGCGATCATCATAATGAGAAGACCCATGCCGCCTCCACCCTGCGCTGCCTGGGCAGCCAAAATCAATGTTGTCATAATCAGTTTATCTTTTTAAAGTTTATTATCAGGCTCTATTGATGGCGGTTGTTACGAGGAGGCTGTATCGGCTTCATCATCTTTCCGGTATCTATCAGGTAGCGGGCGATGGTGTCGAGCATGCCGTTGATATAGCCCCCGCTCTTCGCCGTGCTGTAAAGCTTGGCCAGGTCCACATACTCGTTGATGGTAACGCTGATGGGAATGTTAGGGAATGTCATCATTTCCGCTATCGCGATCTGCATGATCACGACATCCATGTAGGCCAGCCGGGAGAAGTCCCAGTTGCGGGAAGTCTCGCTCATATAGCGCTGATAGGTGTCGGCGTTCATGATGGTAGCCCGGAAGAGCTTGCGGGCGAAGTCCCGGTCTTCCTCGTCCTTGTATTCCGGAAGCAGGTCCTGGTCAGCCTTGTTGGCGGGATCGAACCTGCGTATGGTCTTCATCACGAAGGTATCGATGATTTCCTTGTCGTCGTTCCAGTAGAGACTCTTCTCCTCGAGCAGGGCGTCGAGCTCCTCGTTTTCCTGCACGAGCTGCTTGTAGAGCTTGCGCCACACCTCGCGGTCGGCCTCATAGGAGTCGTCCTCGCTTGCCATATACTCATTGTAGGTCGCGCTCTGCTCTATCTGATTGCACAGACTGCGCACGAATTCCCCGTCATTGATCCATGAAATCTTCTTGTCGGCCACGAACTGGTTGAGCGCCTTGTTTTCCTCAAGCTGCACCGCAAACCTGTTGAAGGCGAACTTCTGAGACGGGGCCTCCGTGCCCTCACGCTCCGCACGGGTGGTGAGTATCTCCAGCCGGCGGCGCTCTTCACGGCTCACTTCGACAATCAGCAACAGGAGATAATTATAGAGATCATAAGCCTTCGAAAGACTGAACAGTAGTTCTTTCTCGGCATTATCCATGTTTTTGTTGCCATTCTGATAGTATGCGTAGGTTAACTGAACTACCTTAATCCTAATCAATTCTCTGTTTATCATTCTCTAATAATAATGTGGGGTTATCATATATGTGCTGCAAATTTAAGGAAAAATCGCCTGATATGCAAGAAAAAGAAAGGGAATTGCATGTTTTTTTAGGGAAACTTTGCATAATAGAAATAAAAATCTTACCTTTGCATCGCTTTTCGCAGCTCGTGTGATGGCGAATTAACGATCAATTTTAATTTAGAGTAACACATTATGAAAGAGATTAATGTATCAGGTCAGAAGCGTACAGACCTTGGAAAGAAAGCTTCAAAGTTGCTCCGCAAGGAGGGTTTGGTTCCGTGTAACCTCTATGGCCACGCCATGGAAGACGGCAAGCCGGTGGCACTGGCCTTTGCCTGCAAGATGACAGAGCTCCGCAAACTGGTCTACACGCCCCACATCTATGTCATCAACCTGCAGATCGAGGGAGAGAGCCACACGGCTATCCTGAAGGAGCTCCAGTTCCACCCGGTAACCGACGCGCTGCTGCATGTCGACTTCCTCGAGGTAAACGACCAGAAGCCCATCACCATCGGCATCCCCGTCAAGCTCAACGGACTGGCACAGGGCGTACGCGACGGCGGACGCATGAACCTCTCCATCCGCAAGATTGATGTTACGGCTCCCTACCAGAACATTCCCGAGCACCTCGACATCGATGTTACCGGCCTCCAGCTCGGCAAGAGCATCAAGGTGGGCGAGCTGAGCTTCGACGGTCTCGAGATCGCTACCCCGAAGGATGTAGTGGTATGCTCCATCAAGATGACGCGTGCTGCCGTAAGCGCCGCTGCCGCTTCCGAGGAAACCGAGGCTGAGCCTGAGACCAAAGAATAAGAATGGACAAATACTTAATATGTGGGCTGGGAAACCCCGGGGATGAATACCGGGGCACCCGCCACAACACAGGATTCATGGTATTGGACGCTTTTGCTAAGGCGTCCAATATTGTTTTTGAGGACAAGCGCTACGGATTCGTGGCGGAGACCAGCCTCAAAGGGCGCAAGGTATTCCTGCTGAAGCCCACCACCTTCATGAACCTCAGCGGAAACGCCGTGCGCTACTGGCTCGGCAAGGAGAACATCGACCAGAAGCGGCTGCTCGTCGTCTCCGACGATGTAGCCCTGCCCCTCGGAGCCTTCCGGCTGAAAGCCGGCGGCAGCAACGGCGGGCACAACGGACTGGGCCACATCCAGCAGCTCATCGGACAGGACTATGCCCGGCTGCGCATGGGCGTGGGCAACGACTTCCCCCGCGGCGCACAGGTAGACTGGGTGCTCGGCCGATACGACGAGGAAGAGCTCAAGACCCTGCAGCCCGGCATCGACACGGCCGTGGACATCATCAAGAGCTTCGTGCTCGCCGGCATCGACATCACCATGAACCAGTATAACAAACTCGGCAAGAAATGACCAAAGACGCAGAGACACCCACCCTCAAAATACAGCAAGAGGCGCGCATAGACAAGTGGCTGTGGGCCGCCCGCATCTACAAGACCCGCTCCGTGGCCATCGACGGCATCAGGAACGGCCGCGTAACCATCGGCGGAGTCAATGTGAAGCCGTCGCGCGTCATCAAGATCGGCGACACCGTCAGCGTCAAGAAGCCGCCCGTTACCTATTCGTTCAAGGTGCTCAACTGCATCGAGCAGCGCGTGGGAGCCAGGCTCATCCCGCAGGTCTACGAGAATGTTACCGACCCTAGGCAGTATGAACTGCTCGAGATGAGCCGCATCAGCGGATTCGTAGACCGCGCACGGGGCACGGGTCGCCCCACCAAGAAAGACCGCCGTGCCATGGACGCCTTCGTGGAACCGGCCCTCTACGGCTTCGACGAGGACGACGACTGGCAGGAAAAAGAGGAGGACCGAGATGCAGACTTGTAGGCTGGCCGTCTTCGTTTCCGGCAACGGAAGCAACTGCGAGAACATCATCCGCCACTTCCAGGGACGCGACGACATCCAGGTGAGCCTCGTGGTAAGCAGCAGCCCCGAGGCCTATGCGCTCACGCACGCCGCCCGATGCGGCGTGGAAACCCTCGTCGCCGACAGGCAGATGCTGAACGATCCCGCATTCCCCCTGCAGCTGAAGTCGGTCTACGGCATCAACTTCATCGTCCTCGCCGGATTCCTCCAGCGCATACCCGACGGCATGGTGCAGGCCTTCCACCGCCGCATGATAAACCTCCACCCCGCCCTGCTGCCCAAATACGGCGGCAAGGGCATGTACGGCCACCATGTGCACGAGGCCGTGAAAGCCAACCAAGAGACGGAGACGGGCATGACCGTACACTGGGTGAGCCGCGAGGTAGACGGCGGCGAAATCATCGCGCAGCACCGCACGCCCCTCTCGACCGACGATACCGCAGACGACATCGCCCGCAAGGAACATGAACTGGAAATGAAGTTTTTCCCGCAAGACATAGAGAAGATTATCCGGGGAATCGACGAATTTACAACCCGCTGATTATCAAACAAATAAAGGAATGCCACAAACGGTATTCCTTTTAACGGCCTTTTACTCTCCTTTTAACGGCTAAAAGCTTTCCTTCTAACGGCTAAAAGGCGAGCTTTTAGCCGCCTTTTACTTTTCTGGCTGACATTGGCCGGAAAAGGCATAACCCTCGCCGGCTTTTCCATCCATCAGAAACGGTCGCGACGACCGCCGCCCATGCCCGTTCCGGCAGGCCTCCTGCCGCCGGAAGTCGGACCGCCGAAGCCCGGCCGGTCGCCGCCGGGACCACGCCGCCCACGCGCCCCATTCCATACGCTCTTGCCGCCGAAGAGATTGAAGCGGTAGACCACATGCAGCATGGCATAGCTGTTGATACTGTTATACCAGGTGTCGCTGCGCTGCATGGCATTGACCGTGCGCGAGAAATTGCTCTGCCGGTGGAGGATATCGTAGAACTGGAGCATCACCGTGAGGGCGTTTCCCTTGAGGATTCCCTGCGAGAGCTGCGCGTTCCAGATGAGCTCGTTGGTGTTCATCGAGTTGTCGTTGTAGCCTCTCCGGCTGTTCTGGTGGATGCTCGTAGACAGTCCCATGCCCCAGGGGGCGGTGGCCGTTACGGTGGCTCCATACGAGAACTGCCAGGTGTCAAGGTTACTCTGGCTCTGGAGTTTGTTGCGGGCGTGCATGTAGTTGACCGACGCGTCCAGCCCCACCTCCAGCCACTCGTTGCGATAGCTGCCGCCGAGCGTCTCCCGCAAGTTCAGCGTGCGCGTGCGGTTTTTCTGCGAGTCGCTCATGCGGTCGAGGCTCAGGTAGCCCACATTGTTGGCAAACGAGGCTCCCGTCTCGGTATTCACATTCCAGCGGCCAAGCGTGTCTATCGAGGTGTTGAACATAAACTGCCCGTCGAGGTTCCAGTTGCCGTTGATGTTCTCGGGCTGCGTGGTTCTTCCGCCCGTAGTCTCGTCATAGGATACTTTATTGCTGATGGAGTTGCGGGTGCTGGAGAAGTTCAGGTTCGCGCCGATGAACCGGGTATGCGCATGGATGAAATTGTTGTAGTCCAGGCGGAAGCTGTTGGTGAACGAGGGCTTCAGCCCCGGGTTTCCCCTCGATATGTCGAGCGGGTTGCTGTCGTCCGTGATGTCGAGCAACTGGCTCATGCTCGGCTGTGAGGTCGTCCCGCGATAGTTGATGCGCAGCTGATGCTGCCGGCTGAAGCTATAGCGGAAGTCGAAGGTCGGCGAGAAATTGACCACCGTGCGGGTGGTATCCACATGCAGTCCCTGATAGTCCTGCACATACTTCGACCGCTGGGGCTGCACCATGAAGCCCGCGTTCAGTCGGAATTTCGGGCGCACGAGGCGGAAGGTGGCATCCAGCTGGTGGATATAGTTCCGGTATTCGGAGTAGCGGCTCAGGTCGTCGTTCAGATAACTGTCTATCGGATGAGCCAGCCGAGTCAGATAATCGCCCCATCCGCGGTAAGCGGGATGGATGTCCGCGAAGAACTCCTCGCCCAGGTTACTGAAGTCATAGGTAGAGCGGTCGCTCTTGCTGTAGTTGTAACGGAAGCTGTAACGGAACTGCAGGAATGCTCCCTTGAAGAGAGGCTCGCTGTAGGAGGCCTGGATGCGATAGTTGTAATTGTCGGTCGGCATTAGGTTGTAGCGATTGGTCTGATAGGTGGAGTCGAGTCCGGCCGCCGTCCGCATCAGATAGAGACGCGTGGCATTGGCCGACAGGCTCTTGCTGTCGCTCCTCCCGTATCCGCCTTCCATGCTGAGCGTGAGGTTGCGCCCCCGTGCGTTAAGCCGCCGGTTGAGCTGCAGGTAGCCGTTCAGGTTGCGGCTGCTGCTGAACGAGATGCCGTCGCCGCGCTGCGAGTTTACGACCAGGCTGTCGAGGGAGAGCCTGTCGAGCGAGCCCGGGTCGAGCGGGTCGTCTACATAGGAGTAAGGGTCTGCATTATAGGAAGCGGAATGGGAGGCCGTCAGCCCGTCGTTCTGCGACCACGAGAAGGTGGGGCGGAACATGATGTTGGTCATCGTGTCGGGCTGCCATTCTATTCGTCCTTGCAGGTTAAGGCTGTTGCCGCGCGTGTAGTTCTGGCCTGTGCTGTTGGAGAAACTCCCCGTCCTGCTCACGAAATTCTCCGACGAACGCTTCGTATAGGCGTCGCCGTCGTTGTAGTTCCAGAATCCACTGAGGTCTATGGTGAGTTTCTTGCGCAGCTCGTAGTTGTAGTTCAGGCCTATCATCTTCGCCGAGTTCAGTCCCTGCCGCCCTGCGCCGAAGCGCCCTCCTCCCCTGCCGGGGAAGCCCATGTCGTTCACATTGTTGGCATTGGCAAAGAGCATGAACCGATGGCGGTCGTTGAACCAGGCCCCCATGAGCTTCTCGGAGTAGCGGCGATGGGTGCCGTAGGACAGGTCGAGGTTGGAGAACATGCCTTTGTTCATGCCTTTCTTCAGCCCGAAATCGAGCACCGTGCTCTCCTCTCCGTCGTCGATACCCGTAACCCGGGCCAGGTCGCTCTGCTGGTCGTAGGCCTTCACACGCTCTACGATGCTCGTGGGGAGGTTCTTCATGGCCACCTTCGTGTCGCCGGTCATGAACTCCTTGCCGTCTACGAGAATCTTCTTCACCTGCTTGCCGTTGATGGTAATCTTGCCGTTGTCGTCAATCGACGCACCGGGCAGCCGCTTCACGAGTTCCTCTATCGTGGAACCCTCGGGCGTGCGGTAGGCCGCGCTGTTATAAATAAAGGTGTCGGCCTTTACCACCACCTTCAAGGCCTGCGCCGTAACCTTTGCCTCCTTGAGCATGATGGCATCGGCAGTCATGGCTATCTTGCCCACTTCCAGGTTCTTGTCCTCGGCTATCTGCACCTGCCTTATCTGCGGTTTGTAGCCTACGCTCGACACTTTGAGCAGGTATTTCCCGTTTGACGGTGCCTCCACGGAGAACGCCCCGGCATCATCGCTCAACGCGCCGACGACAAATGTACTGTCGGTTTTCAGCAACTGAACGGTCGCCTGGATGACAGGCTCTGTGTTTTCACGGTCTAAAAGTATTCCTGAAATCCTGCGTTCCTGGGCAAATCCCGAAACGGAGAGCAAGGCAAATATGCCGAAAAAGATGTATCTTATCTTCATTCTCTATGGTTCAAATCAACATTATAAGTTTAGACGAGCCAGTATACAGAAGGTTTAATGCGCCCCTGACATTTAATATTTCCGCCCACCGGTGCGGCAATTCCATGCAGCAACATGCAGCAATCGCAAAAACTGCGCACTCGAAGGGCTGTATGCGCAATTATGGAAGCCGAATTCATAAAAACTCTTAATTTTCAAAAACAATCTGCGGAGGCAAGGATAACTTTTGATTATATTTGCAAGCGAGAGAATATAAATGGTATGATTATGGAGCAGAGAGTTTTTATTTCGAGAAATCTGAAGCAGGATATTGCCCTTGCGATATCCGAGTGTGAACACGACAAGGTATTCGTCCTGACCGACGAGAACACCATCCGGCATTGCTGGCCGGTCGTCGACGGCTTCTTCAGCCTGCGCAAAGCCCATCTCATCACCATCCCTCCTGCTGATGCCAACAAGAATCTCGACTCGCTGTCGCGGGTATGGCAGGAGCTGAGCGACGGCAAAGCCACCCGCCACTCGCTGCTCATCAACCTCGGGGGAGGCATGATTACCGACCTTGGGGGATTTGCCGCCTCGACCTTCAAGCGCGGCATCGACTTCATCAACATCCCTACTACCCTGCTCGCCATGGTAGACGCTTCGGTGGGAGGCAAGACGGGCATCAACTTCAACGGGCTGAAAAACGAAATCGGGGTATTCAACGAGGCCCGGTTCGTGATTCTCTGCACCGAATTTCTCAAGACCTTGCCTGCCCGGGAACTCCGTTCCGGCTATGCCGAAATGCTCAAGCACGGTCTCATCGCCAACGAGAAGATGTGGGCCGAGCTGCTCAACTTCGACCTGGAGGCTCCCGACTTCGGGCTGCTGCAGCAGCTATTGGCGGACTCCATCAAGGTGAAAGAGGCCATCGTGAGGAAAGACCCTACGGAAAAAGGCATCCGCAAGGCCCTGAACCTGGGGCACACCTTCGGCCATGCCATCGAGGCATGGAGCTTCACGGGGGGCCGCACGCCCATAGAACACGGATATGCCGTGGCCTTCGGACTGATTCCGGAACTCTATCTGAGCAGCGTCAAGGCGGGGTTCCCGACAGAGAAGCTGCGCCAGACCGTGAGCTTCATCCGCGAGCACTACGGATTTCCGGACATAACCTGCAACGATTATTACACCTTGATAGAACTGATGCGCCACGACAAGAAGAACTTCGGGAACAACATCAACCTGACTCTTCTCGGGGAAATCGGCGACATCCGCATCAACCAGACCGCCTCCGAGGATGACATCAAGGAAGCGTTAGACTTCCTGCGCGAGGGATAGAGCCTCGGCACGGGCGGGCTTCCCGGTCTCCGTGAGCGGAATCCGGTCTACATGCACATACTTGCGGGGACACCAATACCTGGGCAATGCCCCGACGCACACTTCCGAAACCCCGGCAAGATCGGTATCCTCGGTGAGGATGACCACGGCCTCGCCGAACTTTTCATCCGGCCGCTTGGTAATCAGGAAAGGCTTGCGCAAAAACGGGCGCAGGGCCGCTTCCACCTCTTCTATCTGTATCTTGATGCCTCCGGAATTGATGACATTGTCCCTCCGGCCTAAGATTCTGAACCTCACCTGCCCTCCCGCAGACGAGAGTTCCGCCCTGTCGTTTGTTACGAGGCGGCCTTCGTGCACCAGCGGGGCATCTATCACGAGGCAGCCTTCTGCGTCCAGGCTCACCTTGACAGACTCAAAGGGAGTATACCACGCCGTGGCCTCCGCCCCGTTCAACCGCCGCAAGGCTATGTGCGAGAGGGTTTCCGTCATGCCATAGGTGCTCCACACCGCATGGGGAAAGCCTTGCAAAGCCCGTGCGAGCTTGTCGTCCACGGCTCCGCCGCCGATAATCAGATGGCGTATCTGCATCAACCGTTCCCTTTCCTCCGGCACTTGCAGGGAATTATAGACTTGCATCGGCACCATGGCGGCAAAGGTAATCGGCTCCGCACAGGGCAAGTCGTGCAGGGGATGACCGCTCGGCGGGACGCTGACAAGGCGCAGCCGCCGCTCCACCGACCTCACCACCATCATCTTACCGCCGATGTAGTCCGTCGACATGCAGAGCAATGCCGTGTCGCCCGGCTTCAAACCGAGGAAATCACAAGTGATGCGGGCAGAGTTCCGCATACGCCGTTTCTCCACCCACAGGGGCTTCGGCCGCCCCGTAGAGCCGCTGGTATACACCAAGACCTTGTCCGAACCATCGTTCCACTCCCGTAAGAATTCCTCCTGTGTCATTCCCGTTTCTTTTAGATTTGCGTGTACCACAACTTATCGCCCTTGATTTCGAGCGGCATCGGGATGTTGTCCGTGAAGAGCTGCCCTGTCCCCAAGCCCTGCGGAAAAGTGATGGCGGGGCCATAGGCCTTGGCGGCAAAGTGGGCGACGGCATTCAGTCCGACATTGCTTTCCAAGGCAGAGGTTATCCACGAAACGATGCCCCGTTCCCGAGCCAGCCCCATCCACTCCTCGCAACCGTGCATTCCACCGTGCAGGGTGGGCTTCAGGACGATGTAGGCCGGGCGTATCGTGTCGAGCAGCTCTGCCTTACGATCAGGTTCGTTCACCCCGATCAGCTCCTCGTCGAGTGCAATGGGCAACGGTGAGCGACGGCAGAGGACTGCCATCTCAGTCCATTGATGCTGCCGGATGGGCTGCTCGATGGAGTGGATGTCGTAGCGTGCCAACGCCTCGAGCCTTGCTATGGCGTCTTGCGGAGTAAACCCTCCGTTGGCATCCACGCGGAGTTCTATCTGCTCCTTGGTAAACGCCTCACGGATATGTCGTATCAAATCGAGTTCCCGATGGAAGTCTATGGCACCGATTTTCAGCTTCACGCAGCGGAATCCCTGCCGCAGTTTTTCTTCCAGACGGGCATACATTTCCTCAAAACTACCCATCCACACAAGGCCGTTGATGGGTATTCCCTCCTCGCCGCGGGCAAAAGGAGTGTCGGACAACGCCGTGCTCCCTCCGGCTTCCAGCTGTGCCATAGCGGTCTCCAGGCCGAAGAGCATCGAGGGATAGGGGCGCAGCCGCTCATAGGGTATCTGCCCCGTATGCTCCACCTCGTCGCAGAAGCCACGGAGCACGGAAACATATTCCGCCGGAGACGACAGGCTGTCGCACGACAGGTCGGGCAGCGGAGCACATTCCCCCACGCCTTCCACGCCGTCTCTTCGGATGCTCACGAAGTGGCAACGACGGGTATGATAGACGCCGCGCGAGGTTCCCGCGGGCTGTCGGAAGTGCAGCACCCTCTCGGATATATCCACCTTCAGCATGTCAGGGGAACTGGGGATACTTGTCGAAGTCGGGCTTTCGCTTTTCCAGAAACGCCTTGCCGCCCTCCTGCGCCTCGTCCATGGTATAGTAGAGCATGGTCGCGTCGCCCGCCAACTCCTGTATCCCGGCCTGTCCGTCGAGCTCCGCGTTCAGCCCCGCCTTGATCATCCGCAGGGCAAGGGGCGACCGTTCCATCATGGTTTCAGCCCATTCCACGCAGGTGTCCTCCAGCCTTTCCAAAGGCACCACCTTGTTCACCATGCCCATATCGGCGGCCTCCTGCGCCGTATATTGCCTGCAGAGGAACCATATCTCACGCGCTTTCTTCTGTCCCACCATCCTTGCGAGGTAGGAAGCACCGAAGCCCGCGTCGAACGAGCCCACCTTCGGACCCGTCTGGCCGAACCTGGCATTCTCCGAGGCGATGGTCAGGTCGCACATCACATGCAGCACATGACCGCCCCCGATGGCATAGCCGTTCACCATGGCGATGACCGGCTTGGGCAGCCGGCGAATCTGCATCTGCACATCGAGCACATTCAGACGGGGCACGCCGTCGGTGCCCACATAGCCGCCACGCCCCTTCACATGCATGTCGCCGCCGGAGCAGAAAGCCTTGTCGCCCGCTCCCGTGAGGATGACCACCCGCACATCCCGCGCCTCACGGCAGTAACTGAAGGCCTGCGACATCTCCCAAGTGGTGAGCGGGGTGAAGGCATTGCGGTAACGCTCGCGGTTGATGGTAATCTTCGCGATATGGTGATACTCCTCGAAGAGGATTTCCTTGAAGTCGAAACCCTCTATTTTCTTCCATTCTCTTTTCATATCTTTCCTTTCAATAGTTCGTAATACTTCCGGTAGAGGGCCGCGTCCTGCTCCGCACGGGTAAACACTTCCAGCACCACGGGGCGGTCGGAATGCCCACGGGTCAACGCCCCGAGCCCGACTTCAAGTGTCGTGGCATCATGGGCGGGGTAATAGGTGATATCGTTTCCGGCGCAGATTCCTTCGGCCGTCGTCCGGTGCCGACCCGCCACGAGGTCGTCGCAAGCCCCCGATGCCTGCAGTCCGTCCAACTGATAGAAGATGCCTCCGCCGCCGTTGTTCAGGAGCAGGATGCGGAGGTTTCCCCGCAGGTTGCGGTTCCAGAGGGCGTTCTGGTCGTAGAAAAAGCTTAGGTCGCCTATCACGCAATACACCCTCCCGTCGTTCACAAGCGAGTATCCCGCCGCCGTGGAGAGCGACCCCTCGATGCCGTTCACGCCCCGGTTGCAATGGATGTAGTGGCGGGCATAGAGACAGCCCAGCCGCACGGCGGTGCTGTTGGCATAGTGGAAGACAGCCCGAGGGTCGTCCTCCGTGCTCATCTCTTCCAGCCGTTTCACGGCCAGGAACTGCGAATAGGGCGGCTCGAAGCGACTCTGATGTTCCTCGCCCATAGTCCGTGCCGCTTCCCAGAGGTCTCGGAAAGCATGCGAGGACCGCTCGCGAAGCTGCGTCAAGACATCCTCCGGGCGCGCCTGAATCACCCCCGTGAGGTTCATCAGCACATCGTGGGGCTCACCCCCGGGGCTCACTTCCCAGCAGCGGGCATGCCTCGCCTTGCGAAGATACTTACGGGCACGCTTGCTCACGAGGGTATCGCCCACATAGAGAATGCAGTCGGGCAGGTAGCGGTCGTCGTCCTCTACCAGGGCGACGGCCTCGTCCAGACAACGCGCCGTCCGCCCATTGCCACTCAAGGGCTCCCGGAGAACCGCATAGCCAGCTGCCGAGAGTTGTTCCAAGGCGGCATCCAGCACAGGGCTCTCCGCCATCTGCCCGACCACGACCATCGACCGCTCGGCATGCTCGAAATCCCGGATGACGGCCTCGTCGACGGGTGCTGCCTTGGGCGCATACAGCGAGATGACGCGCTCACGGGGCAGGGATTCGACGGTATAGTCGAACAGCGGCTCCGACAGGGGCACATTGATGTGCACAGGACCGCCGTCCTCCCTGCGACAGGCCATGAGCGCCTCGTTCACCAACCGGTTGCAATACCACCGCTCCTCGCCGTCGCGCGGCTCGGGCAGACTGACGGCCTTGCGCACGAAACGCCCCAAGGTACCAGGCTGCGGGAGCGTCTGACCGTCCAACTGATCGATCCATTGCGCAGGCCGATCCGCACTCACCACCACCAAAGGCTGGTGCTGATAACAAGCCTCGGCCACGGCCGGCAGCACATTGAGCAGGGCCGTGCCGGAGGTTACGCAGACCACCACCGGCTCGCCCGTCGCCTGGCACATGCCGAGGGCACAGAAGGCGGCCGAACGCTCGTCGGTAACGGGATGGCAATTGATGGCCGGGCACTCGTTCAGGTTGTGCACGATGGCGGAGTTGCGGCTGCCCGGACACACCACGGCATGCCTCACTCCGTGTCCGACGAGCAACGCCGTCAGGATGTTTACATTTTCCTTGTCTGAGTACATCGCGTCAAGTTATGGGGTTATCAGTCTCTTCATTGCCTGGAGCTTGCCCTCCGTCTCCTTCCATTCCTGCTCCTCGCGGCTTTCGCGCAGCAGTCCTCCGCCCGCATAGAGGCGGTATTCCGCCGCCAGTATCTGCATGCAGCGGAGCGAGACGAAGAGGTGGGTGGCGCCTCCGAGCCTTAGCGGCCCGCAGAATCCACTATAGTATCTGCGACCGGCATGCTCGTTTTCGAGGATGAAGCGGCGGGCTTCCTCCTTCGGGATGCCGCACACGGCGGGCGTGGGATGCAGGTCGTTGAGCAGGTCGCCGACGCGCTCCTCATCGTGCAGGCGGAAGTGGAAGTCGGTGCGCAGGTGATAGAGCCGGGCCGCCCGCACGGTGTAAGGTTCCGACATCCGCACCTGGTCGGCATGACCGTGCAGGACATCGGCGATGTAGGAAGCCACATACTGCTGTTCCTCCTGGTTTTTCTGCGACCACGCCACGCGCTCCATGTCCTCGTCCTCATGGCCTACGGGCTGCGTACCGGCCAGTGCCATCGTGCTCCACAGGCCTCCCTCGCCGTTCAACAGCACCTCGGGAGTGCCCATGAGCCATGTCCCGCTCTGCGGCATCTCTATCAAGGCGACGAACACGCGGGGGTAAAGCCTGCAAGCCATGAGGAACAACTGCTCCGCCGACCTCGGCTGTACCACAGGCTGACAGACGCAGCGGGCCAGCACAATCTTGTCGAACGCCCCTGACCGCAGCTGCGAAAAGAAACGGCGGAAATCGGCGGCATAGACCTTTCGCCCGGCAATGTCTCCGGTTTGCAGCGGTGAGGAAGATGCCGGGAGGGGAACCTCCTCCACCCTCCTGACCGCTATCTCGTCGGGCTGCATCAGCAACAGGGGGCATTCCGGCGAGGGAGCAAAGGGCGCAAAGACGAATCCCTGCCGCCCGTTCAACGCTGCCGGCGACGCCAGCACCTCGGGAGAGCCCTCGCGCTGGACGAGCATCGTGTAGCTGTCTCCGTACGGAAGCCTGTATCTGACCCGTGTCGTCATTTCTTCGGGGCATCCATTACATAGTTCGTAACCTGCACGGTGGAGATCAGGTCGTCGTTGGAATTCTTGATGTCGATATGCCATTCGTGCAGCGTCCGCCCCTTGTATTGCAGACGGGCATAGGCCGTTACGGTGTCGCCTTCCAACGCCGACCTCACATGCGACCCGCTCACATTGATGCCCACGCATATCTTGCCCGGGCAGAGAGCCATGGAGGCCACGCCCGCAAGGTTCTCGGCAAGGGCCAGCGAGGCTCCTCCGGCAAGGAAGCCGAAGGGCTGCTTGTTGCGCTCGTCTACCTGCATGCGGGCCATGCAGGTGTCGTCCTCGGGCGTGGAAATGAACTCCATGCCGAGGAGGTTCGACAGTCCGTCGAGCCGGGTGAGGGTGTCTTTAAGGTGTTCTATATCCATAGTCTTCTATTTTAGTAGCGTCTTTTTCCACAAGCGGCCTACAGCAGGAAGAACAGGCTCACACCGACGACCGACACCACGGCGCCGACAATGCTCTGCAGGGTAATCTTCTGCTTGAAGAGCCAGTATGACGGGAGCAGGATGAGGATGGGCGAGATGGCCATGAGGGTGGACGCGATACCCGCCTCCACATACTGCACGGCCATGAGCGAACAGGCCACGCCGATGACGGGACCCGAGAATACGGCCACAACCATGGCCAGCAAGCCGGCACGGTCGTGCAGGCTCTGCCTGAAGGCGGGCATGCCGTGGCGCACGCCGAGCCAGGCCGTGAAGCACACCAGGCCGGCCATGCAGCGGATGGAGTTGGCCGAGAACGAGATATAGTCGGCATTCCCGCTGAAACCAGAAGCCATGAGGTCGGCCGTGTAAGCGTCCAGCCCAATCTTGGAGAGCACCAGTCCGAGACCCTGTCCGAGACCCGCCCCGATGCCGAAGAGCACGCCCCGCAGAGGCAGCTGGAGCGAGAGTACATGGTTCTTGCCGCCGCGGCCGAACACGCTGACGGCGATGCCCGAGAGCGTAACCAGCATGGCGAGGAGAGCCGAGCCCGAGAGCGTCTGCCCGAGGAGTGCCCAGGCAGAGAAAGCGGCAAACATCGGGGCCAGCGTCATGAAGAGCTGACCGTAGCGGGAACCGATAACAAGATAGGCATTGAACAGGCACCAGTCGCCGAAGAAATAGCCCACCACCCCCGACAGGAGCAGCCACATCCAGGCCCCGGACCCCGCATGCACGGGCAAGAAGTCGCCCATCAGCCATGCGCTGATGCAGCATGAGAAGAAGAGAGCCAGCCCCATGCGCCACACATTGAGCACTACGACCCCCATATGCTTGCTCCCTATCTCGCAGGACAGGGCCGCAACGGTCCACGAGAAGGCCACGAAGAGTGATATGAATTCTCCTAAGTATTGCATAACCTATGGTTTACAAGATGCAAAGATACTGATTTCTGGTGGATTTCGGGCAGCCAGCAAGAAAATTTACGGCATTTTTTTCATCGTTCACAAGAACCTTTTGAAAGGATACACACGCCCCATGAAGGAACTTGGAATACCGACTTTCAGAACACTCAAAAACCGAAATCCGGGGCGTTTTCGGCAGCAAGCAGTCTCTCGGACGCAAAACGGGGCTGGATTTTGCAGTTTGACAAATCTTTGGGAATCAACGGGTTAAGACAAAAAGACAAAAAGAAAGAGGGGAAAATCAGGCTGAAAAGACCGCTTTTGGCCGCTGAAAGGCCTGTAAAAAGCCGCTGAAAGGAAAGCTTTTAGCCGTCAGAAGCAATGTAAAAGGCCGTTAGAAGGAAGGTAAAAGGCGGCCAATTACTCCCGAGGCGGCCGTTTCTTCCGTTTTCAGAGGCCACAAGAGGCCTGAAAGCCTGCTATTTTCGCACGAAAAACGGTGTTCTTTTTCGGAATATCCCAGCCGCCGGAAGCAGCATCTCCAGCCGCCACCTCATTAATAATATAAAAAAGATGAAATGGCATAGCAATATCAAAATTAATTCGTAACTTTGCATCTTGTAAAAAGAAAAGTTACCATCAAGGATATGAACATCTTAGAATTGAGCGAACAGGAGATAGTTCGCAGACAAAGCCTGCAGGCCCTGCGTGATATGGGCATCGACCCCTACCCCGCGGCCGAGTTCCCCACCAATGCATTCAGCACCGACATCAAAACGGAATTCAAGGATGAAGACGAGCCCCGCAATGTGGTTATCGCGGGTCGGGTGATGACCAAGCGCATCATGGGCAAGGCCTCCTTCGCCGAGCTGCAGGACTCCAAGGGAAGGATTCAGGTATATGTGGCCCGCGACGAAATCTGCCCGGGCGAGGACAAAGAGCTATATAACACCGTATTCAAGAAACTGCTCGACATCGGCGACATCATCGGCGTGAAGGGCTTCGTGTTCCGCACACAGACGGGCGAGGTATCGGTTCACGCCAAAGAAATCACCCTCCTGAGCAAGAGCCTGAAGCCGCTGCCCATCGTGAAGTACAAGGACGGCGTGGCCTACGACAAGTTCGACGACCCCGAGCTGCGCGCCCGCCAGCGGTATGTAGACCTCATCGTGAACGACGGCGTAAAGGAGACCTTCCGGAAAAGGGCAACGGTGCTGCGCACCATGCGCCGCTTCTTCGACGAGGCGGGCTACACCGAGGTGGAGACGCCGACGCTGCAGAGCATCGCCGGGGGAGCCAGCGCACGCCCGTTCATCACCCATTTCAACGCGCTCAACATCGACATGTACATGCGCATCGCCACCGAGCTCTACCTCAAGCGCCTCATCGTGGGCGGCTTCGAGGGCGTGTACGAGATCGGGAAGAACTTCCGCAACGAGGGCATGGACAAGTTCCACAACCCCGAGTTCACCTGCGTGGAGCTCTATGTGCAGTATAAAGACTACAACTGGATGATGGGCTTCACCGAGAAACTGCTCGAAACCATCTGCCTCGAGGTAAACGGAACCACCGAGGTGAAGACCGGCGACACCGTCATCAACTTCAAGGCACCCTATCGCCGGCTGCCCATCCTCGAGGCCATCAAGGAGAAAACGGGCTTCGACCTCAGCGACAAGACCGAGGAGGAGATATACCGCATTGCCACGGAAGACCTGAAGATGGAGACCGTGGACAAGACCTTCGGCAAGGGCAAGCTCATCGACGAGATCTTCGGAGAGTTCTGCGAGGGCACTTTCATCCAGCCCACCTTCATCATCGACTATCCCGTGGAGATGTCGCCGCTCACCAAGATGCACCGCTCCAAGCCCGGGCTCACCGAGCGCTTTGAGCTGATGGTGAACGGAAAGGAACTCGCCAACGCCTATTCGGAGCTCAACGACCCCCTCGACCAGGAGCAGCGGTTCATTGAGCAGATGAAACTTGCCGACAAGGGCGACGACGAGGCGATGGTCATCGACCAGGATTTCCTGCGCGCGTTGCAGTACGGCATGCCCCCCACCTCGGGCATCGGCATCGGCATCGACCGGCTCACCATGCTCATGACGGGGCAGCCCAACATACAGGAAGTGATGCTCTTCCCGCAGCTCAAGCCCGAGAAGAAGATGCCGCAGAGCACCGTCGGCGAATGGGCGGAGCTCGGCGTGCCCGAAGACTGGGTGTATGTGCTCCGCAAGGCAGGCTTCAACCTCATCTCCGACATCAAGGGCGAGAAGGCACAGGGACTGCAGCAGAAGCTCGGGGAAATCAACAAGAAATACAAGCTGGACTACCAGAAGCCCGGCCTGGACGAGATTCAGTCGTGGATAGATAAGGCTCAGTAAATGTTCGGAGTTGGCAAGATAGCAATCATCGGCGGAGGTTCGTGGGCAACGGCCATAGCCAAGATTGTGGTGGACAAGACCCACCACATCGGGTGGTACATGCGCCGCGACGACCGCATAGAGGACTTCCGCCGCATGGGGCACAACCCCGCCTACCTCACGAGCGTGCACTTCGATGTGAGCGAAATCAGTTTCTCGACGGACATCAACAAGATCGCGGAGGCCTACGACACGCTCGTGTTCGTAACGCCGTCGCCCTATCTGAAGAACCATCTTAAGAAACTCAAGACCCGCATCAAGGATAAGTTCATCATCACGGCCATCAAAGGCGTCGTGCCCGACGAGAACCTCATCTGCTCGGAATACTTCCATCAGGTGTACGACATCCCCTACGACAACCTCGCCTGCATCGGCGGACCCTCCCATGCGGAAGAAGTGGCCATGCAGCGGCTGAGCTATCTCACCGTGGGCTGCAAGGATCTGGAAAAAGCACAGGCGTTCACCGAGGTGCTCTCGTCGGACTTCATCAAGACGAAAGTGTCCGACGATGTCATCGGCATCGAGTATTCCTCGGTGCTGAAGAATGTATACGCCATCGCGGCGGGCATCTGCTCGGGCCTCAAATACGGGGATAACTTCCAGGCGGTGTTGATTTCCAACGCCATCCAGGAGATGAAACGCTTCCTCACGGCCGTGCATCCCATCGAGCGGAATGTATACGACAGCGTCTACCTGGGCGACCTGCTCGTTACCTGCTACTCCAACTTCAGCCGCAACCGCACCTTCGGAACCATGATCGGCAAGGGATACTCGGTAAAAAGCGCGCAGATAGAGATGGAAATGATTGCCGAGGGCTACTTCGGCACCAAGTGCATGAAGGAAATCAACCGGCACATGCATGTCAACATGCCCATCCTCGACGCCGTCTACAACATCATCTACGAGCGCATCAACCCGCAGATAGAAATCAAGCTGCTCACCGACAGCTTCAGATAAAAAGAACACAATAAAAACCATAAAAAGAATGAAGAATATCTCATTAGACATTACGAAAGCTGCCCAGTTCCTCAACGCCGGGGCAGTAGAGGCTTTTGAGCCGAAGGCCAAGGCAGCACGGGAGGCCCTGGAGAATGCCACTTGCGCAGGTAACGACTTCCTCGGATGGCTCCACCTGCCGTCGTCCATCACGCCTGGGTTCCTCGCCGAGGTGCAGGCTTGCGCCGACACCCTGCGTGCCAAATGCGAAGTAATCGTGGTGGCGGGAATCGGCGGTTCCTATCTCGGAGCCCGTGCCGTGATCGACGCCTTGGGCAATGCCTTCGCATGGCTCGTCAACGACGACAGGAAGAATCCTAACATCCTGTTCGCCGGAAACAATATCGGAGAGGACTATCTGGCCGAGCTTACCGACTATCTGAAGGGCAAGAAGTTCGGCGTTATCAATATCTCAAAGTCGGGAACGACCACCGAGACCGCTCTCACCTTCCGCCTTCTGAAGAAGCAATGCGAGGCTCAGCGAGGCAAGGAAGAAGCCCGCGAGGTCATCGTAGCCATCACCGATGCCAGGAAAGGTGCCGCTCGCACCTGCGCAGACAAGGAAGGATACAAGAGCTTCGTCATCCCCGACAATGTAGGAGGCCGCTTCTCGGTGCTCACACCGGTAGGACTGCTGCCCATCGCATGTGCCGGCTTCGACATCCGCAAGTTCGTTGAGGGTGCCCGCGACATGGAGAAAGCCACCGCCCTGGATGTTCCCTTCGCCGGGAACATCGCCTCGCAGTATGCCGCCGTGCGGCAGGCTCTCTACACCCAGGCCGGCAGGAAGATTGAAATCATCGCCAACTTCCAGCCCAAGCTGCACTATATCGCCGAATGGTGGAAGCAGCTCTACGGCGAGAGCGAGGGTAAGGAGCACAAGGGCATCTTCCCCGCCGCCTGCGACTTCACCACCGACCTGCACTCCATGGGGCAGTGGATTCAGGAGGGCGAGCGGTCGATCTTCGAGACGGTCATCTCCGTGGAGACGCCGAACAGGGAGCTCGACTTCCCCTTCGACGAGGAAAACCTCGACGGACTGAACTTCCTCGCCGGCAAGCGCGTCGACGAAGTGAACAAGATGGCGGAGCTCGGAACCCGCCTCGCACATGTCGACGGCGGCGTGCCCAACATCCGCATCTGTCTCCCGAAGCTGGATGAATACTACATCGGACAGCTCATTTACTTCTTTGAAGTGGCCTGTGGCGTCAGCGGCTTGATGGAGGAAGTCAACCCGTTCAACCAGCCCGGCGTGGAGGCTTACAAGAAGAATATGTTCGCCTTGCTCGACAAGCCCGGCTACGAAGCCGAGAGCAAGGCCATCAAGGAGCGCCTCGCCAACGGGAAATGATGTTTCAGAGAGAAATCCAGAAATACCTAAAAGACCACGGCTTTGGGAGTTTTGCTCCCAAGGTCGTGCTTTTCGATATGGACGGCGTGCTCTACGACTCCATGCCCAACCATGCCCGAGCCTGGCAGGAGGCCATGGCGGAGTTCGGCATCCGCTTCACGGCCGGAGACTCCTATGCCACGGAAGGCATGCGGGGCGTCGACACCATCCGCATCTACGCCCGCAAGCAGCTGGGCAAGGAACTCTCGGAAGCCGAGGCGCAACGGATGTATGACGAGAAGACGCGCCTCTTCCACCTGATGCCGCAGACACAGATCTTCGACGGGGTCATCGACCTGATGCGGCAGATCAAGGCCGCCGGACTGCAGATCGGGATAGTTACGGGAAGCGGACAGAAGCCCCTCATCAAACGGCTTACCGACGATTTCCACAATTTCGTGGAGCCCGCGCACATCGTAACGGCCTACGACATTGAGCACGGCAAGCCCGCCCCCGACCCCTATCTGAAAGGACTGGAACAAGCGGGAGGCCTGAACCCCTGGGAGGGTATCGTGGTAGAGAACGCCCCGATGGGCGTGCGTGCCGGCGTGGCGGCCGGCATCTTCACCGTCGGCATCAACAGCGGACCGCTCCCCGACTCGGTTCTGGCACGGGAGGGAGCCGACATCATCTTCCCGAGCATCCGCGAATTCAGCAACCATTGGAAGGATTTATTGAAATAACAAGCACATTATGAAGTATTTTATCATCGAGAACAATCAGCAGGCAGGCCCCTTCTCCATTTACGAACTGAAGGACAAAGGCCTCGCCTCCGACACCCTCGTGTGGGCGGAAGGCATGAAAGACTGGACGCCGGCCTGGCAGGTGGACGAACTGAAGAACTTCCTCTATAACACCACGGGCAGCTCTACGCCCCCTCCCGTGCCGCCGACAGCCGCGCAACCAGCCGCGGACAATACGCCGCAAGACGACCGGGAGGAGGAGCAGGAACCGAGAAAGCGGCACACATGGCTCATCGTCGGCGGCATCGTTGCCGCGCTCCTGATCGTCCTGTTCCTCACCAATCCAGACAAGGAAGACCACAAGAGGGTTATCCTGGACCGGATTGCAGCCGCCGTCGAAGATGAGGATAGCGACGAAGACCCAATCTCCCAAGGGTTTGAAATGCTGGGAAAGATGCTCGCGCGGGAAATCTCCGCCCCCATGCTCGACACCGCACTGGAGTATCACAACTACGGAATTTTCTCCACCACGACGATCCGCTGGGGCAAAAAAAGCTACAAGTCATCCTACGGAATCTTAGGTCATATCTTCACCGTAGACGAAGACGACATCACGAAAATCCTGGATAAGAAATGGAACGACCCGCAAGACGGGGATGAGGAGGGAACCGGCAGCGAGGGGGGCGACACCTATGCGCAGAACTCCACGCCGCAAGGCGACACCTGCGGCAGCCGTCCGTCGGACGACAATTCGCTTGACGCGCGGATCATAGACGGCGTTGGCAACCTGGTGAAAGACAAGGTGAAGGAACAGACCGACAGTGCAACAGGAGAAGGATTAGGCAGGATTATCGACGGAATCGTCGACTTCATCAAGGGAAAAGAAAATTAAGCAGCATTAGTTTTCTTAAAGAATTTATAAACTAAAAAATCCTAACAGGCAGGCACGCATATCCCTTTATTGCCTATCTTTGCGCCAAAACCTATCAAAATGCGCAGACTCCTGTCTTCCTGCCTGATACTCCTGCTCGCGCAACCGCTTGCCGCCCAGCGACAGATTACTGTCTACGACCTCGACTCGAAGAAGCCGCTGCGGGCGGTAAGGGTATGGACGAACACGAACTACAGCGACACCACCGACTATCTGGGGCACTGCCTGATACCCCAGAAGTTCGACACCCTCGTCGTGAGCAAGCCCGGATACCTGCCCTCGCGCATACCTTATAATAAGGTAACAGACACCATTCCCCTGCTCTCTAACTACAACCGACTCGACGAAGTGGTGGTTTACGGTGAGGACAAGTCGAAGAAACTGAACGAGGACATCAAGGGCTGGACCTATCAGGACCCCACGGAATACGCCTTGCAGCATCCCGTGCAGGGCTTCAACCCCTTCGGACTTGCCTTTTTTCTTGTCCAGAAAGCCAGCAAACTGTTTCTCCACAAGCACAGAAAAGCACCCGCAGCCATCACGGAAGACCCTATACTCAAAGCCTATAAGGACACGCAGGAAGAGCTCAAGGCGCAGGGTCGGAAATAGCCCGACTACAAAAAGTAAATCAAGATTTATTCGCTATAAGGTAATCTCGCCGCTCCCGAAGCAACGGTGATGGGCCTCGTCGTACACCACGCAGAACTGCCCGGGAGCCACGCCGTGGATTTTCTCGTCGGAATGAATGATATACGCTCCGCCGCCCAGCGGCTCCACCGTGGCCGGGTGATACTCCGGCGTATGGCGAATCTTGAAGGTTACGCGCGGCGCGTCCACCTCCGTGGTCAGGAAGTGGAAGTCGTGAATCTTGAAGTCGGTCTTGTAAGCCGTCTCCGGGTCATACCCGTGGCTCACATAGAGGATGTTTTTCTCCACATCTTTCTTGACCACGAACCACGGTCCGCCCCCCAAACCGAGCCCCTTGCGCTGGCCGATGGTATGGAACCAGAGCCCCTTGTGCTCCCCGATGCGGTGGCCCGTCTCGAGCTCGACGATGTCTCCGGGCTGTTCTCCGAGATAGCGGCGGATATACTCATTATAGTCTATCTGACCCAGAAAGCAGATGCCCTGCGAGTCTTTGCGCCGTGCGTTCACCAGATGTTCACGCTCAGCAATCTCCCGCACCTCGTCTTTCACATAGTGGCCTATCGGGAAGAGCGCCTTACGCAGCTGCCAGTCGTAGATCTGGGCGAGGAAGTCGGTCTGGTCTTTCACGGGGTCGGGACTCGTGGTGAGCCACTTCCGACCGTCTATCCACTCGGTCTGGGCATAGTGGCCGGTGGCTATCAGGTCGTAGTCGTGCCCCCTTTTCTCGTCGAAGGCACCGAACTTGATGAGCCGGTTGCACATCACATCGGGGTTGGGAGTGAAGCCCGCACGCACCTTCTCCATGGTGTATCGCGTTACCTGCGACCAGTATTCCCGGTGGCAGTCAATCACCTCCAGCCGGCAGCCATACCTTGCCGCCACGGCCGTGGCCATCTCCAGGTCCTCCTCCGAACTGCAGTCCCACTCCTCTTCCTCCTCCGGCCCTATCTTGATATAGAAGCAGTCGGGGTGCAGGCCGAGCCTCGCGAGCTCGTAGACCACCACCGAACTGTCTACTCCACCCGAGAGCAAGACGGCGATTCGCTTGTCTTTCAATTCCTCAAGAATCATGCCGCAAAGTTACGAAAAAATCTCTATACTCCCGCCAAAACCGCCAAAAGAGTTGGCAGCATCCGTCGCCCTTCAAGGCATGAGCCACAAACAGGCTGACAAAATCGGCGAAAAGATGGGGCAAAATCGGCGATTTTGTTCGACAATCTCGCCGATTTTGTCAAGCTTGCAACGGCTTGCGCCTCCGTGTTTTGCGGCAACAGGGAAAACACCCAGATGTGTCTACTGCTGCGAATAGGTGTGGATGCTGGCCCCGTTCTGCGCCGAAGGCAGATAGTTGATGCCCCACCAGCACATCTGCAGGAGGCAGAAGGCGACGATAAGTATCCCGTTGGCCAGGCGCCTATGCGCCTGATCGTAACGCGTGAAATGGATATAGCCGAGGTAGGCGAACCAGGTGATGGCGGCCCAGGTCTCCTTCGGGTCCCACGACCAGTAGTGCCCCCACGCCTCCTTGGCCCAGAGGGCTCCCATCAGCATCGCTATCGTGAGGAAGGCATAGCCGACATAGACAAGGTCGTCGGCCGAATCCTGGGAGAGCATCTTCCCCCTCGGGGACAGCAACTGATAGAGGGCTATCAAGGTGGCAGCTCCCAGCAGGGCGTAGGCCAGCATGTAGAGGATGACATGGGGGGCGAACCAAGGGCTCTGCAAGGCGGGCATCAGCGTCTTGCTGTGTATCTCCGGCCGGAAAAGATTAATGCAGACGAAGACGACAGCCATCACCGTGGTGAACGAGAGAATCCAGCGATAGCGGTAGCGGGCGTAGACTATCAGGCCCGCCAGCGGCAGGAAGAAGCTGTACCAGAGACGGGTCTCGCCCATCGTGCGGAGGGGCGGACGCTCCAAGATCAGCCATGTCCTGACGATATAGGCGAGGAATACGGCCAGCCCCACGAGGGTCAGGGCCGTGGCAAGAGATTTTCTGCCCTTCCAGGCAACAGCGGCTCCGGCCACCCAGAAGAGTACTGCCACCGCCGCGAAATATATGAAATAAGTCCAGATCATGGTTTCTTTCCGTTTTGAATTACACAAGGGGCTGACTGGCTACAGGCTGCTTTTTCCGCCGCCCGGCGATAAAGAACATGCCGACGGCACCGGCTGCCAGCAGACCGATGCCTACATAGACCACGGGCAGCCAGGGGTCGGCGACAAACTCCAGCACGCTGTAGTTGCTGTATTTTCCCATCTGCGTGTTGTAGCTATACTGATAGATCTTCCAGCCGTCCACGGTTACGGGCTTGTTCACATCTATGGTCGCGGCGAAGTGGTCGCCCTCCCGGGTCATGATTTCCACCTCCGATGCATAGCGCTTAGGCTCCCGCTCGGCCATGGCGAGCGTGCGGTCGTGCCCCAGGGCCATCATCTGCGGCGGCATCCGATAGTTGCCACAGCCCACCAGCCCCTCTACATGAGTCTCTCTGGGCACCTTGGCCTTCCACTGCGGATGCCAGTCGGCCGCCACCTCCACGATGTCCTCGCCCCTGCGATTCTTCAGCGTTATCAGCCAGTTACCCGCCTGCCCGCTCCTGAAATTGTCGTCGAGCGTAAGACCGAGGGGCTTCCCCTGCGCCATCACGGGCTGCTGGCTCCGGTTGTCAATCACGATTAACCGTGGGGGATATTCCTCCATAATGAACTTGTTGAGCTGGACGGCGACAGGCAGTTCCACCGCATTCTGCCGCTCGTCGAGCACCCTCCACTCCGGCCTTCCGACCTCGCAATACATCTTCATCCGCCGCATATCGGCCGACCCGAGCGTACCCGCCACGACGACGATGAACAGTCCGAGGTGGCTGGCCAACGACGGCAAGCCTTCCAGCCGGAAGTGGCAGAGCTGGCGGAGGGCCACCAGGCCCACGATGGCCGACATCCAGACATAGGTCAGAATGAAAGGCCAGAAGTTGAGCATCTTGCTGATTCCAATCGGCTCCAGCGGCTCGGAGCCGTCCGAGACCTGGCGGGTTACGCCCATGACGACCGTCAGCACGACGGCATAGGCTATCGCCGGCACGGCCGAACGCCACGACATCAGGAACCGGACGGCATAGACCTGCCCGCGCAGGATGTAGGCCGCCGCTAACAGCAGCACATAGAGGGCCAGCAGGATGATGTTGGCCGGCCATGCAAATATGTCCCAATAGAGCGGTCCGACCGCCCATTGCAACATCAGGCCGACCAGGACGAGCCCCAGGCCGATGACGAATCCTTCCCTAAGAGTCCAAGGTTTCTTCCACATATTCATATTATCTTGCCTTTGCAGGACATGTGTTCCAAACGCAGGGAATGGAGGATTATTGCCCGCATAATCCTCCATTCCCACGCTATATTCCTGTTATTTCATCCCAGACAGTAATTTGAGGCTACATGGGGCGCGTGATGAAGCGGCCGTTCTTCTTGGCTTTCTCGATCCATTGCGGTACCACCGTGCCGAGGAAAGCCTTCTTGTCGGCCTGCAGCTTAGGCATGTCGAGGCCGATATACTTCTGCGCCTTGGCCTTCGTCGATATGTCGGGGAGCGGTATCGCGCCCTTCCAGCCATGCACGCCGGCCACCTTCTGGGCTTCCAGCTGGGCATCCTTGGCATACATCATGGCGTCGCCGAGCAGGCGGAGCACCTCTTCCGGGGCATGGAAAGCCGCCCCGTGGGAGGCCATCCCGTAGTCCCAGCGCCACTGGCTCTTGCGTATGTCGTCGAGGCAACGCTTCATCTCATCCTCCCGCGCACCGTGCTTCCATGCGAACTCAGCCATCAGATGGGCGTTGGCAAGCTCCACATCCAGCTTCTTGGCATAGAGGAACACCTTGTCTTCAAACTCCTCCACATTCTTGCGGAGCGTCTTCTCGGTCTCGCGATGGCAGGTCTGGCAGGTGCGGTCGATGTTTGCCAGCGGACTCATAATATGATGATCGGTATACTTGATGCCGCCCTTCTGCATGTAAGGCATGTGGCAGTCGGCGCAGCTCAGGCCCCGCTTGCCGTGGATGCCCTGCTTGAATATCTCGTAACCCGGGTGCTGGGCCTTCAGGATTTTGGCCTTCGACAGCGGGTGCACATAGTCATAGAAGCCGAGGGAGTCGTAGTAAGCCTCCGCGTCCTCGCAGGTGAGTCCCCTGTCTTGCGGGAACTTCAGATACTGATGGTTCTCTTTCTCGAAGTAATACTCCGTGTGGCACTGTGCGCAGACCAGCGAGCGCATCTCCTGATGGGAGGCCTTGCGGACATCCTTGCCTGCCCGGGCCCAGGCTTCATACAGTGCCGGGCGGGCCGGCTTCAGCTCCATGGTGCGCGCATCGTGGCAGTCGGAGCAGCCGATGCTGTTCATCACTTCCGCTCCCCAGTCGCTCCACTTGGCACCATAGAAGTTCTCGAGCCCTTTCTCGCGCATCAGCCGCGGCACATCCGGCCCCTTGCAGGTCCAGCAGGTGCCTGGCTGCAGGTCGCCGGCACCGTCTATTCCCGGGTTTCCCGTCCGCAGAATCTTCCTCAGATCCTCGTTGCAATGCCGGTGTCCGCGCGGCGTATTGTACTCCCGCGAGAAGGCGTAGCCAGCCCAGTTGATGACGATGGCGGGGTTGTCTTCCAGCACATCCCGCTCCTGCGAGCCGTTCCATTTGCTCTCAAAAGTGGTGTCCTCGGTCATCGCCCATGTCTCATACTCCAGCGGGAAGTCCTGGGCAAACTTCTCGTTCTGTGCCACGATGGAGTCCGTCATCGGCGTGCGGCGGTTGTTAAAGACGCTGGCTACCTCGGCCCTGCGCTCCAGGAGCGACGAGCAGAGCAGTCCCAGCAGGAATACAACAGCCAAGGAACCCAAGAAGAGAATCCATCCTTGCCAGTTCTTTAAATGCTTTGCCATAGTTATTATCGGTTTATGTCTTTATTCGGAATCTTGTTCTCGCATGCCGGAAATCATCCGGACTTCCGCCAACGGCTATCGGGAGCCTCCGCCCAGGAGGCCGTGCAGCCACTCCGGAACCGGACTTGCGGGCAGCGGCACCTGCGTCTCGGCATTCGGCGTGGAACTGAGGGAGTTCATTCCGCCGTGCGGCACCTGCCTGTGGCAGTCCCAGCAGGCCTTTCCCTCGCCTCGTCTGGCCATCATATAGCTGATGCGCCCGGTCTTCACGAACTCCTGATTCAGCTGCGTATGGCAGCGGATGCAGTTGTCCATGATCACCTGCGCACTCAAGGTCTGCGCCCGCATCACCTGCGGCTCAGCGTCGGTTACGAAGTAGGCCACATGCTTCATGCCGTCCATTCCCTTGAAGAGATACTTCGAGGCGATGTTCTGATGGGGCACATGACAGTCGTTGCAGGTGGCGTCGCGGCCGTGCGACGAGCGGCTCCATGTGGCATAATAAGGGCTCATGATATGGCAGTTGACGCAGGCGGCGGGGTCGTCGCCTACCAGATAAGTATGCATCCTGAGCAGGTAGGCAAAGAGAATGCCCAGTCCCACGATGACTCCGCACAGGCAGACAAGGGCCACTTTCTGCCAATAAGAGAGCGAATCGGTAAAAGACTTCCATTTTTCTTTCAGCATATTTTAAGTCAGTTGATTATAGGTTAGGCTTTCCGATATCGCAAATATAGTAAAACTTTCGAATTCCATCCTCATTAATGAGGGTAAAAATCATCGCAGGCAAGGATATTTAACACGGTTTAACATCTTTGTCCCGATAACATCCGGAATCCGGGAATCTTACTGCCAGCATGCCACAGAGAAGCCAGACTGGCGGCTTGAAGCGGCCCCCCTCTGCCTCTCAGCCGTCTCCTGTCTGACAAAATCGCCGATTTCGTCAGACAAATTCGGCGATTTCATTGCACAATCTCGGCGATTTTTTCAGGCAGATAAAGGCAGGGAGCATGCATAAAGCCCCTCGATTCTAAAGAGAGGGTATCCCAACACCTACAAAGTTATAGAGGATTTCAATACAAGTTCAGCAGAGGAAGGTCCCACGGAAATGACGAAAGAGCCGGGCTCCACCTTGAATTTATTATCGACAACATCATAATAGGCAAAAGAGCTTTCATCCAGCCAGATGCTAATTCGCTTGGACTCGCCTGGAAGCAGCGAGACCTTCTCAAATCCTTTTAACTCCTTGGCAGGCCTGACTACAGTTGACTGCGGGTCGGATACATAGACCTCTGCAGTCTCCTTTGCCTCCATAGAGCCTATGTTCTTTAAGGTAAAAGTAACTCGCACGCCTTTCCTGCCCTCTTTCTCCAGTTTAAGATCACTATACTGGAACCTACTGTAGGAAAGCCCGTAACCAAACGGGAACAACGGCTGGATGTTGCTCTTGTCATATCCGCGATAACCTATAAAAATCCCCTCGCGATATTCCACCGTCTTCACTTCCCTCTCTTTGGTGTTCTCATAGTAACTGTCGTGGCAAGGATTATCCTCCCATTTCCTTTCAATGGAGATAGGGAGCTTGCCACTGGGCGACAGTTTGCCTGTAAGAATCTCGGCTAAGGCCTGCCCTCCTTCCTGTCCTGGATACCATGCCATGACCACGCCTTTAACCTTGTCTATCCAGTCATCCATGTCTATGCCGCCGCCGGCATTTATAACAATGACAGTACGAGGATTGGCAGCCGAGATGTTCTCTATCATCTCACGCTGATACTCCGGCAGCTGGAAGGGACGGTCGAAACCTTCACCCTCTATGCTGCTATTAAAGCCGCAGCAATATACCACATTATCGGCTTTGGCAAGGCCTTCTGACAATTTCGTCTGATCTAACCGCTTCAAGGAAAGCTTGATATTCGCAGAAGAAATGTTTTCAAAATATTCAACTTCTATTTTATGGAGTGAATTCCCTTTCATGGGAATAGAAAGCTCACGATAAGAGTAAGAATGGTTGCCCCAGTCGCCGGCGACCTGTTTTCCATCGATTCTGATACGATACCCATCGTCTCCGCCAATATAGAGTTTTACGGTCTCATCTGCCTCCGGCCTATAATAACCAGTCCATCGCGTGGAGAAAGTATCTACAGGGAAGGCCTCAGCAGGTGTACCATACTGCCAGTCGAAATCGACTGCAGAATCTATACGCGTAAGGGAAGGAGCTCCTCTTAAGCCTTTATTCCTGAAATACTCGCCCGTGAAACCATGCCGGCTACAAATAGAATCCGCAAAAATGCGGGTATTAATATCTTCATAGATTACATCATCTGTCAGCATGATAGTGGCAGGGGCCAAGGCCTTCATCCCCTTATCTAACGCGATGGAGGCAAACGGCTCCACATTTCCACTCCCCCCTCCTGTCGGGATAACGGACGCATTAGGTCCTACCAAGGCCGTGATGCCCTTTAGGGGTAAAATGTTATCTTTATTCTTCAGCAAGACAACTCCCTCGCGTGCCAATTTCAGGGCAGTTTCCCGCGAGGAAGGGTAATCCAGGGGGATAGAACTGTCTTTTTGCTGCCGGTCTAAGATTCCAAATGAAATAAGGGTCTGCAAGATATGCTGGACCTTTTCGTCAATGGTGCGCATGTCAACGGTACCGTTCTCTATAGCTTCTTTTAAGAGTTCATAGTTGAGATGTTTTCCCTTTGGCATTTCCAGATCCAGTCCGTGGTTGGCAGTCCCTATTGTAGAATATACAGAGGTCCAGTCAGACATGAGGATTCCCTCGAACCCCCACTGCCTGCGGAGAACATGTTTATTCAGCCAAGCATTTTCAGTAGCATGCACACCATTCAACAAATTATAGCTATTCATGACAGCACCAACATGGGCTTTTTGAACTGCCTTCTGGAAAGCCGGGAAATAAATCTCAAAAAGGGTGCGTTCGTCAATCTCAGAATTGACATGATGGCGGTTCCATTCCTGATTATTTCCGGCAAAATGCTTGATGGTGGAGATAACACCCCGAGACTGTACGCCTTCTATATACTGCGAAGCCACCTCTGAAACAAGATACGGATCCTCGCCGAAATACTCATAGTTTCTTCCACAAAGCGGGGAACGATAGATGTTAACCCCGGGACCGAGCAGGATTCCTACGCCACGGGCGCGGGCATCATCACCGAGGCTTTGCCCTAACTGATAAATCAGGTTCCTGTTCCATGTAGAGGCGCTGAGAATAGAACTGGGATAAAGCGTACTGTGAGGTGCATGGTTACGCAAGCCCACGGGGCCGTCAGCCAAAAGTACGGTGGGAATGCCAAGGCGAGAAATGGAATGGAGCGAAAATGATGTTGCCCCAGAGAGAAAATTACATTTCTCCTGTAGGGTCATCTTTTTTACTATGGCAGAAGCTCGTTCGACGGCCTTTGGTGTAATTTGCTGTGCTTGTATACCCATTGATATACAAAGAGACAGACATACGATATATGATTTGTTTTTCATATTGCTAATTATCATATTATTAGGGTTGTACCTCAACTTCTATGGTATGGTCGCCCACCATAATCTCATACTTTCCCGGAGTAATTACTATATTGCCATTTTCATCGACGAAACCCAAATCGCGTTTAGTCTGTAAATCGAAATGGTAGGTTACGGTTCTTCCTGGTTGAATCTCATCCTTAGCAAAGAATCGGAGCTCTTTCATCGGACGAGTAATTGGTGAATACTGGCAATGAACAAATCCGAGTACGATTTCCTTCCCGGTGTGTGAACCCGTATTCGTAACAGGTATGTCGATAGTAAACTTATCATTTGCATGAAGCACCGTCTTAGAGATGACAGGTGTCCCATACTGGAACCGGGTATAGCTTAGGCCATAACCAAATGGATACATCGGTTCACTCTGGATGTCATGATAAAATCCCTGATTAGGGCGGGCACTTGGTCTCCGATTGTAGTAAATTGGAATCTGCCCGGTAGTATATGGGAAAGTAATGGCAAGTTTGCCCGATGGGCAAACTTCACCTGAGAGAATTCTTGCCAAAGGGATGCCCCCTGCTATACCAGGTTGCCACATTTCAATAATCGCATCTGAAAGAGCCTCTATCTTATTTAGTTGAAGCGGCCGGCCATTGGAAAGAACCAGCACAATCTTTTTTCCTGTTTTCTTTAGTGCCTGAAGTAATTGAAGCTGGATTTCCGGAAGTTCTATGCTGGATCGGGAAGCATTCTCTCCGCTCCAACTTTGCTTCTCCCCTAAGCAAACTACGAGCATATCCGACTTGGATGCCAGAGAAAGGGCGTCTTTAAATCCACTTTGATCAGAACCTTCAAAATCACAACCTTTGGCATAACCGATGGTAATCTTCCCTGCAAACTGTTGCCGCATGGCGTCAAGGATTGTGGTAACATCCTCTTTCTGCCCATGCCAAGCCCAGCAGCCCAGCAAATCTTCTTGTGAAGTAGCCAACGGTCCAATTACTGCTATTGATTTTTCGTTTCTTATCGGGAGAATATTATTATTGTTTTTTAAAAGAACCATAGACTCTTCTGCCAGTTCTTCTTCAATTTGGCGACTTTCTGGTCGGAGGAATCTGGAATCATCTTTGGCATCCGGGGTGTATGGGTGCTCAAAAAGCCCAAGCTCGAATTTCACCTTCAAGACTCGTCTGACAGCCCTGTCGATAGTTGCACTATCAATAGCCCCCTCATGAAGTAATTGTTCTAGATAAGCATCATAGGCATGAGACATCATGTCCATATCCAAGCCGGCATTCATCGCTAATTGTCCCGCGGTTTTCAAGTCTTTGGCTGCACCTTGATTCTGCAGCTGCATGATGGCAGCCCAGTCAGAAACTACAAAACCCTTAAAGCCAAGCTTTCCGCGAAGCACATCTGTCAAGACATAACGATTGGCAGTAACGGGCAGCCCGCTAAGATTATTAAAAGAACTCATTACCGCAGCAGGATTTGCCTCCATGGCCTTACGATAAGGAGGGAGATATGTATCCCAGAGAGTCTGTCGAGAAACTTCCGTATAAGTATAATCCCGTCCAGCTTCTGATGCGCCGTATGCCACATAATGCTTCAGGCAGGCGGCAACGGAAAGAGAATCGTCTAAGCTCTTTCCTTGGTACCCCCTGACAGCAGCGGCACCAAAGATGCCATTTAGATAAGGATCCTCGCCATAGCCTTCGGCAACCCTCCCCCATCTCGGATCATGTGCAACATCTATCATAGGAGAAAAAGTCCAATCTACTCCAGACATCCTTGCTTCCTGTGCCGCCGCCCTGCAAGATAATCTCGTGAGATGAGGATTGAAGCTGCAAGCTTGAGCCAGGGGGATAGGAAAAATGGTACGGAAACCATGAATGACATCATAACCGAAAAGAATTGGAATACCAAGACGCGAGTCTTCCACGGCATGATACTGCATACGATTTCTCAAGTCGGGAGCCACACCCAAAAAGATGAGGGAACCTGTGGACTCAGGTATATTCTTTACTTCAATACCTTTATTATTTTCTATGTTGTTAGTTCCCAAAGTATACTGTACCAATTGCATGGCTTTCTCATTTAAGGTCATTCGTGAAAGTAAGTCCTGAACCCGAATGGCCAAGGGAACACTTGCATCCTTATAAAGAGGATATGTGGCATTGACATTACTTAAATCCGTGATTTCCCAAGGCTTTTCCACGGCGGAATGAGCAGATAACTGTGCAGCCCTGACGAGATCGGAGCATACATTTTGCGGAGCGTATCTATTACCGACAACCGAATTTCCCGTAAGAGATTCATACCATGTACAAGCTGCAGTATATCTACCATAATCAAGATCCAAGTGATATCCATCACGAGTCATATTATCATGTATGAAAGTGGTGCGTGCATTCTGGATGGCTGTACCACAGGGCACGACGGTTTTCAGACGGTGCTTCTTCATTTCCTTACGGACGGCTGCAACAATATCTTGATACATCGTAAGCTGATTACAGCCATAATCAGGAAAAGCTGTATGATTGGATTCCTGAGCATAAGCCCATGTCATATGCCAGACGATGCGACTCTTCGGGGATATCTTTCTTATATAATCAATAAGATGAGAGAGGAAAGGCTCATAGGAGTCTATCTTTCCAGAAAGGCCACTCGCTTGTTGAAGACTGACGACATCCCATTGTTCATCTTTCAATGCTCGGAGGAGCGTCATGCCATCCTCCTGACGGCGAACACCATCTACTCCAATCTTCCGATAACGATATTCTCCAAGATTGTTGCTTGCATTTTTCCAATGGCGCTCCAAGGAACATCCGCCAATATACATATTTGCAATGATCATCTGCTGGCCGTCAGCATGGCCTAAATCCCACAGGTTTTGTTCTACGGCATCTTCAGAGAAACTGTTACCTATGGCCAAGACACGAAGTACCCCATCGGCAAAGGTCTCTAATGAAAAAGCGAATAGAAAAACTAACAGAAATCTCGTTTTTTTCATCATAGCTGTATTTAATAGTAGTAATGTTGCATTTATTGATATTCCGTTTTCTTCTTCACATAATAGTCATGCATGATATACCATGCTTTCTTGCGCTGCCCTTGGTCAGACACCAGGCCTTTGCGGTTCCATCCATTCTGATTGGTGGGATGCATACGGGTTGGACTGCGGAAATCAAACAAAATCCATGGAGACACTCCGCAAAGATTAGGAATGGCATCAAACATCCTGAGGTTATCACGATAAAGCTGTGCTTGATAATCCTCGCTCCATGAACTTGTCATACTCGCATTTCCTCGCTGGCCATATAGTGCTTCACATCCAAATTCAGAAATAAAAAGAGGTTTCTCCATGGCAACATTCCATTGAATATCTGATGGTGATTTCGGCCATTTGGCATACCAGCCCATATATTTATTGATTCCTATCAGATCTAAGTTTTGATAAAAGTCATCATGCATAACAAAGCGGTTCTCCCTCGTGTCAAAATATGCCAGGTCGAAGGCGGCAACAAACAACCTGGTAGTGTCTATATCTTTACCAACCTGGAGAAGATGTGATAGAAACTTATTGCGAGATGGAGTATTCTTGGTTTCATTGGCAATTCCCCAGAAACAGTCTGCACAACGGTTTTTATCTCTTTGTATTGTTTCCGCCAACATTTCTGATGCCTTATGGAGAGTCTCTTGATTATCAAAATCTATAGCTTGCCAAACAGGGATTTCTTGCCAAAGCATGATGCCCATTTTCTCTGCGCCTCTTACAATATATTCGTTCTGCTGATAGTGTGCAAGTCTTACCATGTTGACACCCAGTGCCTTAGCCTCGGAAAGAAGCATAACGGCATCACTCTCCGTGCATGCTCTGCCCAATCTTTGTGGTATCTCTTCATGGAAGGATACACTCCGAAGGAATACTCGTTTGCCATTAAGATATACCCCAGTGCCTCTCACTTCAATATTACGAAATCCTATCAACTCCGAGACTTTATCTGAAGCTGAATGGAGAGAAACTTGATATAGTTTTGGATTTTCAGGCGACCATCTTATAAGGTGATTGACTTTTAAATCCAACATGGCTTTGCCGTTTTCATCCGTAGTAAGGATGGCGGATTTATGTAGTTCCGGTATCTCCAGTCTTATTTTTTCTCCTGTTTTAGCTTCCGAAAGGGATACACTCACATGTATTAAATCAGGCCGATGCTTATCTAACTGAATAAAATAGTCTTTAATGTAAGTATGCGGAACACTAACCAACATTACATCCCGAGTAATTCCACCATAGTTCCACCAGTCGAAAGACATGGCAGGTATTGCGTCTTTTTGTCGTCTGTTGTTCACCTCTACTACCAGAAAGTTATCACCATCTCTAAGTTGGTTGGTTACATCTATTTGGAAAGGCGTGAAAGACCCTTCATGGGATGATATCTTTTCACCATTTAAATAAATATTGCAGCGATAGCTAACACCTGCAAAGTAAAGGAAATGCCGTTTCCCGTCTTGCGTGAAATTAAAATGACGCCCATACCATATAGTGCCTTCATAATATTTTAATTCAGGGTGCTGGGAATTCCAGTCTCCGGGGACATTCAGGCAAAGGCCATTTTCAAAAGAATACTCATAAAACTCAGAGGACTCCTTTGCTTTGCGGTTCTTATAAATCTCCATATGTGTACCAGTATCGTAAAGATCGACAATCGCAGACCACTTGCCATTTAAACTCTCTGCCTGTCTTCCGTAAACATTTGTCATGGTTTCAGCCAAAGCAGGAGAATTCAAGACGGATAACACCATTATGGAAAATATAATCTTTTGCATTAATGTTGAAGTTTATATTGGTACAAAGTAAATTCGTTCTTGGCAGGGAGGGTAAAACATGAATACCCTTCCTCGTCAACCCAGATTTCTCTCTGTTCACCATTACCGGCAATAGGATACAAAGAGTATTGGCTACCGGGGGTAAGCCATGTTTTTATACGCCCGGACTTTCTTTCATTATCTTCTCTAAAAATGAGCAGGTAGCCATTCTCCCGTTCATGGACGGACTGGAATCCTGTCCAACTTCTACCTGAGGGCTCCTCGCCTATGGGAAGTATGACTCCCCGATGGAAATCCGGCTGGAGTCTCTGGTATTTTTTAATAAATGAGCCTATAGAAAATGCCTCCTCTGGAAGATTAGAAGCCTCCATCCATGCCAGTGGCTGTCCTGCCATAGTAATGGCAAATAGATATTCAAAACTATAATGGGAAGGAGCAAACACATCGTCTGAAGGATACTTGTCCGCATTTCTCCATTTATTGAGAAACTCCACCTGAATACGCTCTGCCGGAACATATTTGGACAGTTGCCACAGATTACGCAAGGTGCGAAAAGGATAATAGTTACCCCAGTCTGTATATCGGTTTTCCATAAAGATGTTTCCATATTCGTTAAACATATGATAACCACCCCTTCTCCCTGCCGTAGCATCTAAATTAAAAATAATCTCCCGATGGCTCTCATTGACAACCTTGTTAAATAAATGACGAAGATTCTCTTCTGCGCGCTTATTTGGTATCTGCAGTCCGTCGATTTTGAAAATCGTGATTCCGTATTCCTTCCATAATGAAAGAATGGCATCAGCATCCCTCTGCCAATCGGCGAAATCATTCTGGATACTTGGATTAAACCAAAGCCCTATCCTGATTCCCATTTTCTTAGCCTTCTTAACTAGAGGATGAAGCCCATTCGGGAACTTTACAGGATCAGGTTTCCAGTAGTTCTGATTTTTCCAGATATCTTTAAATGACCCTTTTGCTACTTTAGAATTAGGACTTTTGCCAATTTGCCAACCATCATCCAACTGAAAGACCGTAATGCCAAGCCTGTTAGCCTTGTCAAGTTCCGATAGGCAGAAAGACTCTGTAATTTTGCTATCCTGACTTCTGTCGCCCCAAGTGTTGAGCATAATCATTTCATCTTCTTCTCTTTTTTGATACCTTGCCATTTTCTGGTAGCAACGAAGTGCCATTAATCCTTCACGCTCCTTCCCTGTATATATTCCTAATACAACGCCATAGGCACGAGTCCAACGGTCTGGCGTGATATCAGAAGGCCTGACACCCAAACCTGCTACCTTAAAGGATGAAAACTCTACCTTGAAATCATATCCGGGATATTCTAACTGGGTACTGGAGCAGGGCGCCTCTTTAAGAATGAAGAAGCCATCTGACGAAAGTAGGTTATTACAAAAAAGAAGATTCCCACGGTAGAAGTTTTCACGAAAAGGGATAAAGTCGCGTTCTATAACCAAGTTGTCATTCCAGTCAGTATAATCATAGAATTCTACTGTCCTACTTTTCCAATGGAATCCGTTCAAAGAAAAACCTTCAAGCACAGGAACTTTTACACTACCCTGCACATCTGGGGCAAATTCTATATTCTTTCTATCTGCACCAGATATTTTTTCTTCCTGTTCAAATGGGGAGAGGGTTCCTTTGAGATATGTATTACACAATATTGCAGGCGTATTGGCATAGATATTAAAACAGCGGCGAATCCAAAGTCTCCCTATTCGATAGGACACAATCACTTGGTGGTAGGATGGGTGTATTCCATCTGCCGGTATGTCTTTTCGTTCTAAAGTGCCTTCACTAGCATTTCCTTTTACAATAAGTATATCTGGATCTTTCCCCATGGCATGCAGAATATGGCCATTCTGCTTGTTGACAATCCTAAGGGTCTTCAGATTGCCGGCATTCCAGAGAAATACCCTTTCTATCATAGAATTGCCTATTTTCAAGGTATCTCCTTGAAATCGGGCATAGCCTTGCGCCCTCACGAAAGAAGGTATAAAACCCATTATCATGGTAAGGAAAATGCTCTTTAATAGTTTCATTTCTTCTATTTGGAAAAATTATTTTTTAAGAAAAGCCTTTGGAAGGCTCAGGGTTTCGTTGGGCTCATTGAATCTCTGATTGTCTGGTACATTGATTTTGCCAGCCCCTATCTTCATCAATTGTTTTAGTTCGTCCAAGTAAAGGCGATAGATGTCTCGGGGAAGTGCTCGGTGTAACTTGCATAATGAAGCGGCCATTCCCACCACTTCGCCCATCATGCCTGTTGTACGCATCACGCGGACGGTGCCAAGGGCTACATGGGTGCAGCTAATATCGCGGCCAGCCATAAATAGGTTTTCTACATTTCTTGAATACAAACATCTATAAGGTACTGCATATGGAAATATCCAATTATGCACAGTGCGTGTTTTGAACTCATTTCCCGGAAATCTAAGTGAGTTTACAGAATCAGCAGAATGTAAGTCGATGGCCCAAGTGGTGGTAAAAGATGCATCTTCATGAAAAACATTCTTGTCTATATCATCCTGAGATAGGACATAGTCCCCCAACAGGCGTCTTGACTCTCGTTTGCCCATTATGTAAGCCACCCAGTCCAAGGAACGATTCCTGTAGTATAGGCTGTCCTTATCATGATTTTTGAGATAGCTCCAGTTTGAATAAACTACCAGCAAGCCATAATCTCTAATTCGTTCGGCATCTGTAATCTGATTTTTATTCATACCGGTCTCCCATGTCCACTCTCCCTTAAAGACCCTTTCTACATTTAATTGGTCGAAGCGGATTCCATAGGAGAACTCTGGAAAGGAGGAAGGAATGGAATCCTCCCTGCTATACCACTGGACAGATGCACCCATCACAAGAGAATCCGGAGTAACTGGTGCCATACTTTCACCAAACTCGTCTTGACCTTCGCGCCCCATACGATAATCTGCGCCAGAAAGTGCTCCGATACTTCCATCTCCGGTACAATCACTAAACAATTGTGCTGCGATTTCCATTCTTTTCGCATTCTCTATGTTTTCAATGATTACAGAATGGATTCTGTTACCTTCCTTCCTAACAGCAATGGCACGATAATTCCTAAACAGGCTGATATTGGATTCCGCATGGATGAATGAGTCCTTTTTCTCGTCCTCATAGAAATAACCTGGTTGGGCATTACCACCTCTGCTGTGCCCGAATTCACGAATCATTCTACCTAAGGCAGGGTATTTACCTACTTCTATGATTCCTCCCAGATGGACACGCACCTCTGAGGAATTGTTCCCCCCTAAAACTGGTCGGTCATTGATTAAAGCCACCTTCAATCCTAATCTCGCAGCGGTTGCAGCAGCGCACATACCAGCTATTCCGCCGCCAATAACTACGAAATCATAATTGTAAGATTCTTCTTTCTGCACGGGGAGAAACTTACGACGCAAATCGTCTTTATGAGAGAAGTATGTATTCGGATTCTTAGTGTCTGTTGTCAGAAAAATAGCATCGCATCTACCTTCAAATCCTGTAAGGTCGTGAAGTGTGATTCGTGTAGAACCTTTACGAAGGGGAATAACCATAGCCGGTTGCCAAAACCACGCATTACCATCACTCCCCAGAATCTTGGAAGTCCGATGACCTACTATCAATTGGAATTTACCAGGTCCCGCCGTCTTTTCCCATGGTGAAGTCCAATTATAAGTTCTCACCCAGATGTGATAGACACCATCTTCTGGAATATCCAACTGCGTATATGCATCCTGCACAGGTATCCCCATGCCATGTGCCAAAAGGTAGGGCGAGCCCATGAGATCCATAAACTGTTGATCAACAAGCCAACCACCTTTATGGGAAAAAGATTCTGATTCTACAAGCAAATCCTTTGCACAGACCATTTGCAGGGTAAGGAATACTGAAATAATTGCTATGAATCGTTTCATTTAGGTTTTTAGTTCTTATGTCTATTTAACTAGACGAAAAAAATCAATTATTATATAGGTCAAGGATGAAAAAACATCTGATTTGAGTCTATGAAAGAAAGAAGGAAGCATCAGTAGCTACTGAAGCTTCCTTCTTATTAATAATTCGCATACAGAAGTAATAAGCTTACTTAATTACTACATCGGAAATCTTGAGCCAGCCTTCAGAAGTGAGATATTCATCACGGGCTGCAATTTGAATTCCAATCTCATTGTTGTTACTTGTATCCACAAGACCAACTGCCCAAGCATAGTTCCCAGGGGCTACACCATCCAATGTGAACGAGGTAGTGTATGTCTTAGGTGAATCCTTTACCCAATCTGACAGTTTAGGAGCTTCATCCACGAAGCGATATAAGGGGTCTCCCGTCTCTTTATTAAGAAGCGCAAAACAAACCTTATACTTCTGATTCCATTGAGGAATATTGGTAGGGCAATATCCCCAGCCGAGATTAGACCAGCGATGAGTAAACACTACCTTGCCTCCGGCAGAAGCAGAAACTGGAGCGGATATCTTGTCAGGATAAAGACGATAGCCGCCTTCTTCTATAAACTTTTTAACGAGATTGAAAGCCGAATTGAACCACGAATGGGTTTCCCCTGTCAGGACATTAGTAGAAAATCTGAAGTCCATCATATTGACATTAGCTCCCTTGCCTTCATTATACTCACCTTGGCGGACCTCTGCAAAATTGTTATAGCCATCGCCCTTGATTGAATTTCCATGAGAAGATTCAACCCATCCGCCTTCCATAAGGATGGGGCGCAGATAATGATACTTGGAGGCTATGCCCCTTTCCCAAGTGGTATAATAACTCTTCATGCCAAAAGCGTCATGGCGAAGGCAGAATCCCTTATTGACGGCTTGGTCGATAAGCTTCTCTGACAAATCAAGTTCTGTTGCCGCAAACTCCTTTCCTGATAAGATACAGCGGTGATAGTTGATAACAATAGGAACTTTGGTAAATAACCTCTGCATCAGATCAGATATCCAGTCAAAAACACTCTGTCGCGGTGTCTCGTCTCCAGTAGAATATATCAAGCTATGAGTCTCTCCCCATTTCCCAAGGCCAAAACCGCTAACAAACTGAGTAATGGAAGGATCATTGTAAACAGAAGCAAAGTCAGCAAGAAATTTTTCATATTTCTGTTGGAAGATCGGATCGTCAGGATAAGGCGACCATACCTGTACACTACCGGTCGTCGTAACATATCCTTTGGCTCCGGCATCCTGAACATACTGAGGGGTGAAATTATAATGTTTGTCGCGACTATCGACTACGAAAGTAAACGCAAGCTTAAGATCACGCTTCTTTGCACCCTCGACGAGCATCCTGAAGCGTTGGGCTGGTTTCGTATTACAATTGTCCTGCCAAACATATACGCCTTCCTCTGGGTTGAAGTCGCTCCAAGCACCTCTTATGTATAAAGTAGTTCCATAATCAGAGACCTTGATCCTACCATCAGAAGACTCGAAATTATCGTATAGATTCCAGAAATTATCCATCATCCCATCGCCAAGACCTGCATAGATAACCCATCCTTGCATAGGATTTCTTTGCAATTTATAGCGTTCGGGCTTAATATTGACAATCTCATTGCCCGCTATATCCCAACTATAGTCAGTCTTTACTATATCTTTGTCATCGGAGCATGAAGCTCCGATGAATAGCATGAATATCATTAGCTGTTCTGCGATACGCAGATGCTTGTTTTTGAATGTTTTTTTCATACTCATAGTTTTTTACTTCTTATCAAAAATTACTGTTAAGTTCTTGATATCCACCACGACATGATTGCATCCCTCTGGAATGATGAAATAAGCATATCGATTATCTCCCTGTCCCGCAACAAGTTTTTGAGGAGTGTTGTCCGTAACCGTAATATAACCATTATGGTCATTTCTCTTGGCATCGGCCGTAGAACCATAAGCATATACATTATTATTATGGCAATCTACGGTAAACTTAATGGATGCCTGAACGGTATTACCACGCTCATCCTTCTGACTGGAGCGAGGCAATACTTCACCTGAGTAAACAAATACATTTGGATCGGCCAGGCTCTGTTTCAGAGTATACTTCTTTTGGTAACCGACGAAGAGACCTGTATCATGGTCAAACCCGTTAAAAGTACCATACATCCAAAGTGTATCGACTTTTGTGGTATAAGGGTTAATCTGTAGTGTGGTATTATTCCATCGAACTTCCGTAGACTTCATGTCCGTGGCAGCAGAATAAATGCGTATAGACTTATCCTCTGTATTTACAACAATTCTATATACTCCCGCTTCTGGGATGGACCAATAACGAGTAGAAGTGTTCGCTGTCGGGACTTGTGTGAAAGTCAGGCTCTGCCCGTCATTAATGTCGTGATTCGAAGCGGAATAAGGAACTATGGACATTTGCTGTTCTCCATTGAAAGTAAGCGGGAGATACAGCTCGCCTTTGTTTAGGGAACCTTTCCATGCATAGAGATTACTGTTTTCAAGTGTCTGGTTAATCTGTATCTGGTCGCTTCCTACCGCAGAACCAGCAAGATACATCTGATTTACCTCTACCAGGGCACCTGCTGCCAGTATCTTGACAGTATGATTCCTAAGATTCACCGTAACGCGGTAAGTATCCTCTTCTGACAAAGTCCAGTAATTGGCCACGGACTCTTCAGTAACAATAGCCGGCATATCATTAAGTGTTGTAGGAGTATCAGCCAATGAAGGACCTATTGCATTATTCTCATCATAATTAATGAGCGGGAAATTAATCTGACCCGCAAGAAGTCTTCCGGTATAAGTGTAGACTAATGAATCTGCATCGCTGCGTTGGAGTTCTATCTTATTGCCTGGAACGGCAGATCCAGCCATGTATAGATGATCTGCCCTGAATTGTTTCGGGCCATAGGTCTTTATTTTTATGGTCTTTGTGGCTATATCCGGAACTTTAAGGGTTGGACCCTGGAATGAAGCCGTAACAGTAAAGATGACACTACCAACTGTACTTGTAGTGAGACCAAAATGATTTACCAATAAATCCTGCAACTCTGCATGGGTATACTCTCTATGGAATCTGCCGTCGTCCTCATATTCAGAGATGACATTGGCTGAGCTCCCATCCACTTGTATCTCATATTTATAGGTGGTAATATACTCATTGCCATAATCATGGGCTACATTCCAGTCCAAAGTTAATGCGGTCTCGTCCGGCGCATTCTCATCAAGTTTCACATAGTCTCCGGATTCGGATATTTGAATTTCGGAGTTATTATGTGAGAAGAAATTATCTATCGTATCACTACATCCGGCCGCCATCAGAGGCAAAAAAACCAATGACAGCATCTTGAAATAATTCACTTTTATTCTACTTTTCATTACTGTAAGGTTTTGAATTAATAACCTGGATTATTTGTCAAATTAGGACAGAGTTCCATGTCATGAGTAGGTACCGGCCACAGCATCTCGCGAGACGGAAATTGCCGCTTAGCCCCTGTTGTACACAAGCTTGCGTTAAAAAGAGCAGAGAAATCAGCCAGCCCGTCCTCGTCTATTTGGGGAGTCATTCCCCAGAACCAGTTTCCCTTATTCACAACATCGGTAAGCTCCTTCTGTGGATCCATCAACATGATATAGTTATAGCCATTTAAAGCTTTCTCCGCAAGCTTCCATCTCATGAGGTCCTGGAGCCGCTGATTCTCCATTGCGAATTCCATGCGTCGCTCAATGCGTACAGCCTTGCGCATCTGCTCCTGACTTTGTGCGCTGACTGCAGGATAAGAGTCGGTTTGCGATTTGTCGACTCCATACGCGCGGGCTCTCACCTCATTGATGGCGTCAGCAGCAGCGGCGAGATTCTTGTTTTGTTCTATCAATGCTTCTGCATAAATGAGCAAGACATCAGCATACCGTATAATGGTATAGTCCTGTTCTACCTGCATGCCGTTATCCAGCCAGGAGGCGTCTATGCCTTTCTTCCATAGTAGGCCGTTATAGGAAGTATACTGGTTGACAATTCTTGTATCCTGATTGGCCTGTATCTTGCCAGTAGTATAATTCATAATGCTCCTTGCGGCGGGACTTGGATTGAACTCATATCCACAATGCTCGGAGCCAAAGGCAACAATCGTTTTTGCACAGCGTGGATCACGGTTTTTGAATGGGTCATGGGGATCAAAGAGGGGAGACTCATCGATAGGCAGCCCGTCGGTGCACAAATAAGATGCCAGCAAATCCCACGAAGGGTTGTAGGAGCCATATCCACCGGCATTTCTCGGCAACCCGTTCTTTACGATCCAGGAATCCAGTACGACACTATTCTCGATGGAACGAGGAAGGACGAAGATTTTCTCTGAAACATTTTTGGTCTTCTGCAGGAATAATTCAGAAAAGTCAGGATAGAGACTGTAAATCCCAATATCAATGCATTGCTTAGCTGCCTCTTCTGCCTGATCATAATCATGCATGTAGAGAGCATATCTTGCTTTCATGGCAAGAGCTACACCCTTAGTAGCATGAATCTGATTTGACTGCCCGTAAGATACGGGTAAGGATGCAATTGCCTTGTCGAAATCCTGATAGGTGAGCTCCTTGACTTCTGCTACAGGCCGTCTGCCCTGGCGTTCCGCTTCTGTTATGGTTTCCGTTTTCTCCATATAAGGCACATCACCATAGAAGAAGGTGAGGTCGGCATATTTACAAGCACGGGCGAAATAGGCTTCACCCGCATAGCGGTTGAGTATTTCTTCAGGTACATTTCCCTCGGCCTTATGAATGTTCTCTAACATGGTGTTGGCTCTGGCAATAAGCTTGTAGCTCTGTTGCCAGAGAGCATAGACTTCATATTGCTGGCCATTTAATGTGCCGTCGAGTACAGATCCGTTACTACCCGGATTTCTGTTGACTAGTCGGTAAGTGGTGTTGTCTGACCATTGCTCTGCGGAGGATAAAGGCTCCTGCCAATAACCGAGAATATAAAACTCATTGCTGGCAAGGTTCAATTCTGTTTCCGTGGTGTACCAAGACTCCGTATTTCCTTCTGATTTCGGAATCAGATTCATGTCTTCACACGAAACAAGTGCAACGCATAGGCCTGCTAATAATATCTTCGTTTTCATTGCATGTCTTAATTAAAAGTTTATTTGAATACCAAATACAAGGGATGTCGTAATGGGATAAGAACTTGTGCCCATCTCGGGGTCCCATCCTTTAGGATAATCGCTGATACAGAATAGATCGGAGACACTTATGTAAGTGCGTAGTTTGTTCAACCCAATCTTGTGAATCCAGATAGAAGGTAATGTATAGCCTAATGTTATATTCTTCATGCGGAAGTAGCCTCCATTGAAGATCCAATGGGTTGAAGTCGCATAGTTATTGCTCTTGGAGACGCTGGAGAGGCGAGGATAGAATACATCCTCGTTTTGTTTTGCTGTATTAAACGGACTCCAATAGTTATCTTCTATGATGGAAGGTATATTGCCATAGTTGTCTCTTAACGGCTGGACCATCGCTGCATCAAGATAAGAATTTTGTTTTGCGACGCCTTGGAATGCCATGCTCAGGTCTATTCCTTTCCAAGAGGCATTCACTTGACCGCCGAACTGGTATCTTGGCAAGGAGTTGCCTAATGGGACACGGTCGTATTCCGGTGAAATCTTTCCGTCAGGAACGCCGTCCGGCCCGGTGACATCACGATACTTCAAGTCTCCTACGGTAACACTGGTGCTGGTGCGGGCAGAAAAATTAACCTCTTCTTGAGTTTGGTAAATACCGTCACAGATGTATCCGTAGTATTCATTGAAGAGTACGCCGGCTCGTTTAATCTTACCTCCACTGATAATATCCGAATTATTAAGGTAGTCAATCTTAGAGAGGAAGTCAGAGAAATTGGCACTGATACTGTAACTGAAATCGCCTATATGATCCTGCCATCCCAAGTCGATGTCATAGCCATGGGTAGACATCTTGCCCGCATTGGTACTCGGGTCATTATATCCCATGGAGTAGGGTATCTGGATGGCAAGCAGCATGTCAGAAGTCTTCTTCCAGTAATAGTCAAAGGTAAGGTGCAACCGGTTCCTGAAGAAATTGACATCCAGTCCCAGATCTGTAGATGTGGTCGTTTCCCATGTAATATCCTCGACAGCCAAGACTGCAGGGCGGGCTGTCTTTCCAGAGGTAACGCTGCCATCCGCCATATAAAAATAGGAACTGCCAAATGACATCAACGCGATATATGGGAAGTAGTTACTGCCAATACGCTCATTGCCCAACTTTCCCCAAGAGGCGCGAAACTTCAGATAGGAAAGAGCCCTGGGACTGATGCCCTTCATAAAGGGCTCCTCGGATATCACCCATCCTGCAGAGAATGATGGGAAAGTGCCCCAACGATATTTTTTGGCAAACCGGGAAGAGCCGTCATGACGGACATTAGCCTGGAAGAGATAACGATTTGCATAGGAATAAAGCACGCGGCCGAAGAAGGAGTTGGAAGTATATTCACTCCCAGATCCACTATTGTCCTTATAGTCTTCCGGCCCGATATTCAGGTAAGGGTAGTTCGTTAGTTCATACTGGTCGCGTGCGGCAGAGAGATTCTCAGACTTAGAATAATAATTCTCAAAGCCGGCCATCAGCGTGAGGCTATTCTGGCCAAAGTCACGCATATAATTGGCAAGTAGCTGGGATGTTACATGCCAACCGTCGTTTCGGGTCTCGCTGAGTTTATTGGTAGCATACATAGAGCCCCCGTCGAAATATCCTCCAAAGGTCTCAGGATCATCCTGCAGATAGTAACCGCAGGCCATTTTAAAGGATTTTCCTTTTGAGTAGTTGACAAATGGGGAGATGATGGCCGAGAGACTGAATCCCTTGAACGGCTTATAGACCAAGGAGCCTTTGCCGCCGATTTGGGTACTATGATTCACGGAAGAACCGCCTTTGGTGAGCAGACCATAAGGATTGGCACCGCTCTTGCCAGAGGCTAATCTTCCATCTGACCAGAGAGCAGGATAGATAGCCGGCATCTTACGCATATCGCTGAAGGGATCATAGATTTGATTCATACTTTTCGCATAACGGATATTGATGTCAATTGTCGCTGAGAGCTTGTCGCTTATCTTGAAATCATTGTTGGATCGTAACATATACCGTTGGAACTTTCTACCGTCATATAGACCATCTACATCGTCATACGACAGCGTGGCAACAGACCTTACCACCTTGTTACCCCCGCTTACACTCAAAGTATGGGTCATGCGCGGTGCGGAACTCTTGAGAATCAGCCCTTTCCAGTCAGACACCGGATAGTTGTTTGGATCCGTCTCGTGATATCTCATCCAGTTTTTTGTCTGATCCGCAGTATATACCTGGAAGAAGCCGCCGGAGGGATTGTCGTTATACTGGAGTTCATTGTTCATTTCCAAATAACGGGTTACCCCCACCATGCTTGGCTGTCGGGTCGGGATTTCCCATCCGAACTCGGCGTTATATTTAAGGTCTATCTTCCCGGTTTCATTTCCACGCTTTGTGGTAACAAGGATGACACCCGCTGCAGCCTTTGAGCCATAGATGCTCGCAGCAGCGGCATCCTTGAGGACGGAAACACTCTCCACATCATTTGGATTGACATAGTCGAGCGAGCCTTCAACCCCGTCGACGATAACCAGAGGAGAAGAGTCTCCGATTGTGGTTACGCCTCTAACATGAATGCTGCTCGCGCCAGAACCTGGAGCGGAGCTGTTTCTGCGTACCATGACACCAGAGAGCGAGCCCTGCAAGGCACTGGAAAGTTGAGTCGTACGTTTATTGACGAGTTCATCCCCCTTTACGGCTGCTACTGCACCCGTGAGGTCTTTCTTTTTTACGGAGCCGTAACCAATGACGACAAGTTCATCCAGAGTGTTGCTGTCTTCAACCATCTCCACATCATAGTTGTTACGATTGCCAACCTTTATTTGCTGTGGATTCATGCCGACATAGCTGATTTCAAGCATAGAACCTTCTGGAACTTCGATGGAATAATGGCCATCGATGTCTGTTATAACGCCGGAGTTGCTGTCCTTTATCTTGACGGTAGCCCCAATCAGGGGCTCGCCATTGGTGTCCATAATCGTCCCGGACACCTTTTTTGTGGTTTTGGCCCCACCTTCCTGTTGGGGCTCCAAGTTTTTTATGGTTACTTGTCTGCCGGAAATGGCATAATGGAGCCTTGCCTTGCTGCACAACTCTGACAACAGGTCGTCGACGCCCTTTCCTTTCAAAGATAGAGAGAGCTTTTCGCCAAGACGCCTTTTCACATTCTGGTCGTACACAAAGACATACTTACTTTTTGATTCAATGTAATCAAGCACCTCTTTGATAGTTGTCTGATCAGCATTTAAGACATAAATGCCTCCTCTAAGGTTTAAGGTGATTTCTGAGGCAGCAGCAGGCGATGAAACTGAAAGAAGTCCCAGCAGACATAACGCTGCCATGCTCTTACTGTCGTAGGTAAAGATTGTTTTTTTTCTCATAAAGTTAGTTTATATTGTTAGATTCGTTATCTGATTTTCAATATGGAAACTTTCACCCATCCCTTTGATATTCTCTCAATGGGCACAGCTACCTCAAGTCCCGGCGTATTGCCTTTTGTGGTATCTACCAATGCCGTCAGCCATTGGTATTCGCCGGGGGCAAGATTTGGTAACATTACGGTCATGGAACACTTTGTGGGCTTTCCTTTCAACCATTCTGAAAGATTGCTCTTGCCATCGACAAACACTTTGCAGATAGTTTGCCCTTTAGCCAGGGCATAGGCCACTTTATACTTCTGATTCCACTGGGGAATGTTGGTAGGACAATATCCCCAGCCGAGATTATTCCATACGCTGCTCAATGTCAGTAGCTGATTCTTCTTGGCCTTATCCGGCACAATGACCTTGGACGGGTAAAGGCGATAGCCGCCCTCCTTAACGAATGACTTTACCAAGTCGAAAGCTGATGCGAACCAGGAATGGGTTTCGTCACCGATCCTAAAGTCCATCATGTTAACATGTGCGTTCCGAGCCTCTTGGTATTCTCCGCGGCGTACATCTACTGAATACCCTTGTCGATATGCGCCAGATGGATCTATCCAATAACGATGATGACCACCGGTAATCCAGCCGCCTTCCATAATCACAGGACGGCGGAAGTTCCATTTCTTAGCAAAGTCCTGTTCCCACTGTTGATAGTATCCGGTCATCCCAAAGGCGTCGTGTCGGAGGCTATATCCCTTGTCGATAGCCTTTTCCAATAGCGTCGCACTTTCCGAATGCGGATCAGCCCAGCTAATAGTATCTCCTACCAAGCGATGATAGTTGATGATGAGTGGTATCCGGGTAAAGGTCTGTGAATACAAATCCGTTATCCAGTCAAAAACTGCTTTCTTGTGATGATAATCCTGATATTTCACACCATGTGCTTCACCCCATTTGCCTAATCCATAGGCATCAATGAAATCGACGACATCAGGATCGTTATATTCTTCTGCCAGAGCACGGATGAAATTCGCATATTTCTGCTGGAAGACTGGGTCGTCAGGATAAGGCGACCATAGTCTGCTGTTGTTTGGGTCCTGAAAACCCTTCGCACCGGCTTCCTTCACAAACAAAGGAGTGTTCTGTCCCTGATCCCTGCTATCCACTACAATACGGAATGCAAGCCTCATCTTCCTTGCGCGTACACTCTGAAAAAGCTTGTATAGCCTAGAGCTCTTGTCTCTCCAGAAATATTTGCCTTCCTCTGGCTCCATCGAGCTCCAACTTGTACGCACATAACAAGTACTGGCAAAGTCAGAAACACGGAAAGAAGAAGAGCCGGCCGGCATATTGTCATACCCTTGTTCCTCCCAGAAGTTAGAGTTCCATGTTCTTCCCAAGTACATTACCCAGCCATTCAACGGATTTCTCAACACCCGTGTGGTGTCTGGAGTGAAACTTACAGTTATGTTTTTGGCAAATAGAAAATTGGATACCATCAATAGACAGAATAGTATGGTGAAGTGCTTATTCGTACTAACGACACCATGATAGTCCTTGATCATGAAACGCAAAGCCCCTTTGTTCATGAGAGTTATTGATTTGTTTAGGTTGTTAGATTTTATATAGTGTTATATTTCTTTGCCGGATACACTTCTACTCGGAAATCTGGACGGTGCCATTACTGATATGGGTATGTGTTCCTGTAATCTGGTTAATGACTCCCACGACATCGTCCACACTCTTCTGATAGACCAGTTTGCCATATAGTTTGGAATGACAACTACCCTTTACCTTAATGTCTGTCCCATAGTAATTGTTTAACCGCTCAACCACCATCTGCAGATTATCGCCATGGAGTTCCATGACACCGTCAAGCCAGCTGATATATTCGCTGACATCGATTCCGGAAAGTCCGCTGATATTGCCGTCGATAATGTCGGCAAGCTGGTTCGGACGCATTCTCACCTTGTCCCGGTTTTTAGTGGTTATTTCTACAGAGCCCTGTACAAGTACGACATTTGATTTCTTTTCATTATAATTGCAGAGGGCGAATCTTGTGCCGAGCACCCTGAGATTAAAGCCCTCGGAATGCACGATAAAGGGATGGGCTTTGTCGTGAGCAACCTCAAAATAGACCTCTCCTTTCGCGAATACATCACGCGTCTTCCCGGAGAATACCTTGGGATACTTTACGATGGAGTTGGAATTGGCTATGAGTTTTGTGCCGTCACTAAGCATGATGGTCATTTTGTCGCCAATAGGGACATGCAGGGAGACCTGCTGTATTTTCTTGTCAAGTGTGTATGAAGCCGTCTGGCTGGCAGTATCATCGCTGGATTTGACGAGGTGCATGGTTACTGTAACCAGCAGCAGGAGGGAGGCCGCTGCTCCCAATACCGCCAATACCATGCGCCGATATTTCAGCCTCTTCTTCTCATTATATATCTTAATATATGTTTTTTTCTTTATAGAACCGATTTCTATTTCCATTGGCATACTCTTTATTACGAAGTCCTTTATTATCCGGTCTTCCAGGGTTTTGTCATAAATATGATTGGTTATATTTTCGTTCATCATAATGTCCGTCTTTTAAACATTAAAAAAAAGTCAGGCTTCCTTACGAAGTTTTGCTCTCAAGGCATTCATTGCATAGCCAATATGATAATTGACGGTTGCAAGAGAGATTTTCAACATATCGCATATCTCAGAATAAGGCATCTGTTCAATCTTTGCCAGATAAAAGACATGCTTGCACTTAGGGGGCAAAGCGTCTATCGCTTGTACTATACTATGCATGTTCTCATCAGAGATAATGCTGTCTATGGGGGTTTCCATCTGTGGGAACTTGAAGTTCTGGAGTTCGTCGATGTCCACCAGGTTTCTTCTGTTCTTTTCCTTTCTGAGCATGGAGATGGATTTTCTGTAGACCACTTTGCTCAGCCAGAAGTTTATATTTTCTATATCCAGGAGCTTCTCCCTCATTTTCCATACTTCCAGAAAGACATCGCTTACCACTTCCTCTGCCATTTGCTTATTGCCAAGAATGCCATAGGCGTGATAATACATGCATTGTGAATGGCCGTCCATAAATTTATCGAAAGCCAATTCGTTTCCCTTGGAGATAAGGATGAGATCCCTGGATTCGTCAATCATTTATAATTTCTTTGTTATAGGTCATAGCAAAACCCGTCCTTTGCTTCTATAGACGCAAATATAACGAATTTCTATAGGTAGGGAAAGAAAAAATCTAAATAAACTAAATGTCAGGGCTTCGCAGTTTCTTTTGTGGGACCTGTGCATTGTTACTGAGAGGAGAACATCTTCCCCAGGAAGTCGTCCGTGAGGCTGCGAATCCGGTAATATACAGCGTCCAACGGCTCTCTATACCTGAACAACGGATGTGGAAGACCTTCAAAGATGTGATAGTCGCAATAAGTGTTGTTCTCACATAGACGGAGCAAAAAGGCTTTCGTCTTGTCAATGGGCGTAAACGAATCTCTTGTACCAATCATGAACAGGACCGGACGGTGTATTTGTGAGACTTCAGACTGTAGGCTGTCAACCACGGGATAATACAGAATCCTGGCCTTCAGCCGGTCGTCTGGAATCTTCCCTGCGATAACGGCTCCGGCAGAAGCTCCCGCCGCTATGATTCGGGAAGGGTCTACGCCCAGTTTTTTGGCATTGCCCCGGATGTAGTCGATGGCATCAATACCGTCTTCTACCGCGTCTTCCGCCTGTGTCCCATAAAGGTATCCTATACGGTAGTCGACGCTTATGGAGGTAATGCCATGAGCCGCGTTCCATGCACACTCGCGGAAGAACTGCAGGGGAGAGCCGTATTTCCATCCTCCGGCAAAATAATAGACTACTGTGGGATGAGGCTTTCTGCCCTTGGCCTTGAAGACATAGAGGCTCAGACTGTCAGCCCCAACGGTTTTATAGCATATTGATTCCGGGCGGAAAGCGGGATGCTGAGCCTTGAAGCGTTTCTCTATTGCCGTAGCCCAAATATGAGCCATCCTTTCCCTTCCCAGCTTGTTCGGATGCACCCTGTCGGCTATCGTCATCGTGCGGTAGTCGTGGCCGGTAGCCATATCTACCAGAACCACCTTGGAGGAGTGATAGGAAGAAACCAGCTTCTTGATGGCCCTGTTCAACTCCGGGATATATGAATATTTAGGAAGTTTGCCACTGGGCGTAACCATGGCCAGGAAAACCGTAGCCCCTGGCTTGATATGATGGATTTTCGCAATAATGCTCTTGTAAGCCTTTATCATGCCGGAAACGGGCTTTTCCGCAGAAAAGTGGTTATGCCCGGCATGTAAGAGTACGATGTCGGCAGGATAAAGGTGGTAGATACTGTCGATATGCTCATTAAGGAATTCAACCGTATGACCGCTGAACCCACAATGATGCAGCTCCCCTATCCGGCATTCGCTCTTCCGAGGGCCAATAAAATCAAAATCATAGCCTTTGGAGAACAGCTCCTCCCAAAGGGAATACAAATAGGAACTGAACTCCTGGCTGCCTTCCGTAATGGAGTCTCCAAGTCCCATGATTGAAAAACGCTCTTGCGTCTTGCCCGCATTCACATGCGAGGATACAGACACAAGAAGCGTTAACAAAATAAATCTCAAATAATTATTATGTACCATGAATAAATTAAATAAGCTAATATTTAAATATTCATTAAGCAAAAAAATCACTCTTCATGACGGTAGATCGTCCATCGGTCGAGACACGCCCGAGAGCATATAGGCCACGACCCTGTTCTTTCACTGACTTCATTCGTCCCAAATAGAATGGGAAGAGGAATTGCCACCGTAGTCATTGTCGTTCACATCCGGCCTGGATAATTGCGGGGCATCCGTCAGTTCCTCCTTGATAGTAAGTCCTTCACTATCTGCCAATATGATAGAATCAGTCTGGATATGGGTTACCTTTACTGATGGTTTTATGTATTTCATATCTTTTCGTCTTATTATTTCACCATGTATTTCTTGCCATTTCTAATCGCTATTCCTTTATAGGACTTGCTTATTCGCTGTCCGGTAAGGTTGTAGGTCGGAGCTGCGGCTTCTGCATCTTTTGCAAGCTGGTTGATTCCGGTTGTTTCACTCGTGAAGAAGAACGCTTTTGCCGGCGACTCTGACAAGATGGCAAGATATGCCTTGTGTGCGCCGTTAGTAAAGGCAGTCCCATCGGCAGCTCCATAATAGAAGCCTAAGCCGCCCTCGGCATCATTTGCCAGTTTGAAATACTTACTGCCGCCAGAGGTGAGTTGTGGAATGTCCGAGCCTTTCAGCAGGTTCTCGTCCTTGGAGTTCTCTGCCAGCTTCAAAGATGCCTGATGTGAACCGGCTTCCCCGCTGACAAGCAAGGCAGAGGCGGCCGGGACTATGTTTCCTGGTTGGTATTTCCAGTCTGTCGTCAGTCTGTCGCCGGAAGTAGAAGGAGCAACGGCTCCTTTAATGCTTTCTGGCATTATATAGCCCAGACTATTATAATAGGTAGCATATTTTATATCGGTAACATCGATCGTTGTTGTCTGGGGCTCGCCGACCTTGGCACCGGGAACAGACACGCTGCCACGGGCAACACCGTCCTTGTCGACCGTCAGATCTGCAGCGATGCCCCAAGAGCTCACCATCTCGGAGAGCTCTCCTGCTGTAGCTCCGTAAGGTATGGTCGGGGATGCGCTCGCCACATCTTGGGAGCCAAAGACATCACTAAGACCCTTGCCTGTCATATTAGTCTCGTCCCACGACAGGATATTATTGGCGTCGTTGCCTACAATATTATATTTTCCGGTGAAATCCTTAGTCGATGTGATGTTGAATGGGGCATGGGTGTCATTACCCACAACGATGGAATTGGCAACATAGAGATTGGCATTATCCGTCATCTGCACCTGTGCTCCGCCTTCGTTGCCCGCTATCGTTGAGTTAACGATATATACATTACGCGAATAGGTGGCGTCCGAACCATTAGAATAAATGGCACCAGTCTCTTCTCCTGACTTGTTGCCCGTTACCATGCAGTTGATAAGATAGAGGCCTATTCCCTGCTGAACCAATATGGCACTACCCACATTTTTATCAACCTTGTTGTTCGTAATCAGGCAGCGGTTGAATACAGTCAGGCCCTTGGTTCCTGAATTCGAGGATAAACGGATAGCCCCGCCGCGACTGACAGCCCTGTTATTGGTAAATTCACAGTCATTGAAATATGCCGTGCTGTATTCTCCCGTGAAGGCCATACCGCCATAATACTTGTCATCCACATTGCCATAGAAGCGGCAATTGTCCACTTCGACATAGCCACAGTTCCTTATCCAAAGTGCGCCTTCGGTCGTTGTGCTCTGAGTGGAATAGGCCTTCGTGAATTCGACACCCTTAAGGATAACCTTCTTGCTGTCATCCTTCGTGGCGGTATTGAAGGCCAAGAGTCGGTTCAGGTCTCCGGGGCTCATCGCCCCGTCTCCGTCAAGATCACCGGAAAAGACGGTCGGAGTAGAAGAAGGATAAATAGGAGTGTCATGATTTGTCCCTGTGAGGGCAGGGTCGAAGCCACCGATAAAGGTGTAGCCGTTGGTAATGCCTATTACTTTAGCCGGAGTATAGACGCCGCCGGAGAAATAGAAGGTATCGCCGTTGTTATAGTTGTTGATGTTCTCGTACATCGTTGCGAAGGCTATCGCATTGTCCCATGACGAACCGTCTGCACTTCCGGTAGCAGCCGGGCGTACATAGTATTCTGCTGAGAAACCCATAAACGGGATGGTTGATAACGCTAATGAAAGTGTAATTTTCTTAAAGTCCATAAGCTGTCTAAATTTAGGTTTAAATGAATATAAAGGTTTATTAGTAAGACGCACCTTCTTCGGAAACCTATAGGTAGACATATGTTTTTTCCCGGATTCACTGCTCACGAATACTGCAACCTGTCAACTTTCAGGCTGTCGGAGGTGAGGCCGCCCATTGTCGGAAGCCGTCTGTATGAGCGGTGGGAGACAGGCTTGTTTGTAAAATTCCTCCCATAGGCCTCTGCTTGTGCAAAGATAGGCGGCTGGCATGATGCGTGGAGCATCTTCCTCTTCGTCTGGCAGCGGTAAGCCCTTATTTTCAGGTGCATGTCTGACACTTTTTCGGTGCCTTTCCTCTGCCTCCCAGCCAGCCATAAGCAATGGGGCGTGCAGGGAATATTCCCTGCACGCCCCATTGGATATTGAGCTTGTGATTCTCCGGGAGGAAGCTTACTGCTGTTCCTCTTCCTCCTGCTCGCGGTTCTGCTTGTCGATGGCTCTGATTTTCTCCTTGACCATTTCAAGCTCTTCCTTGAGTTTGCTGACCTTCTTGTTCATTTCGTCGATAAGGCTGTTGCCCTTCTTGCTTGAGGCATTCAGGAATCCGAGGTTGTTCTCGTAGGTGATGATTTCGGACTTCATCTGCTCGTACTGGCGCATCAGGCGGCCACGCTCGTTGTCGATGGCATCCTCGCCGCGCCTTGCCATGTTCTTGAGATTGCTGCGGAAGCGGTCGAGGTGCTGGCGGGCAACGGAGATGTTGAGCTCCTTGTACAGCCTGTCGAGCACATCGTGGTATTCCTTGTAAATCTTGTCTTTTTCCTTGAAGGGCACATGTCCGATCTGGTTATACTGGTCGACGAGCTCCTGAACCTTCTCCTGTGCATCCTCCTTGGCATCTGTCAGCAAAGCCTTGAGCTGTGCCACGATATCCTTCTTCTTGCTGAGATTCTGGTGTTCTTCATTGCGCGAACCGGGATTAGCTGCGTTGCGGGCCTCGAAGAACTTGTTGCAAGCTCCGTTGAACTCGTTCCAGAGCTGGTCGCCCAGCTTCTTCGGCACCATGCCGATGGTCTTCCATTCCTTCTGGAGCTTGATGAGCTTCTCAGAGGTTGCCTTCCAGTCGGTAGACTCGCACAGTTCTTTCGCCTTCTCTACGAGTGCTCTTTTCTTCTCCGCATTCTCGCTGAAGCGTTCCTTCAGACCCTTGAAGAACTCGGCCTTACGCGCGAAGAAGTCGTCGCAAGCAGCCCGGAAGCGTTCGAATATCTTGACATTCATCTTCTGGGGAGCGAATCCGATGGTCTTCCATTCTGCCTGAATGGCGATGATTTCCTTGGTATGCTTCTCCCAGTCGGAGGCGTTCTTGTTCTCTTCCTGCGCTATGGCTTCCACCTTTTCGCAGAGGGCGGTCTTCTTCTCGAGGTTTTCTCCTTCCTTGGCACGCAGCTGTTCGAAGTGTTTCTGATGCTTCTTGTTGATGACAGTAGACGCCGCCTTGAAGCGAGCCCACACCTCTTCGCGGAGATCCTTGCTGACAGGACCCGTCTCGCGGTATTGCTGATGGAGCTCCTGCAACTGGTGGAAGGCACTGATTACATCTGGTTCCTCGGCCAGTTTCTCCGCCTCTTCGCAAAGTTTGGTCTTGGCTTCCAGGTTCTTCTTGAAGTCGTATTCGCGCGCTTCACGGTTCAAGTTGAGCAGGTCATAGAACTGCTCGACATAGAGCTGATAGTTGCGCCAGAGCTCGTTGGCCTTCTCCGCGGGCACCAGCTTTATCTCCTTCCACTCCTGCTGGAGGGCCTTGAACTCTTGATAGGCCTTGTTTACCGCGTCGGGAGAGGTAACCATGCCCTTTATCTTCTCGATGATTTCCTCCTTGCGCTTCAGGTTTTCCTTCTTTTCCTGTTCCTGCTGCTGGTAGAGCTTGGCACGCTTCTCCTTGATGAGGCCCATCTCGGCCTTGAACTGCTCTTCGAGTTCGTCCGGGAGAACCTGATAGTTTTCTGGATTGCCGCCGGCTTCGACATAGGCTTTCTGCTCCTCTTCCCGCTGGGCGAGGTGCAGCTTATAGAAGCTGGTCTTCAGGTGATCTACTTCCGACTTCGACGGATTTTCGTTGCCGTGGGCAAGTTCCTTGACCCGGTCGAGTATCTCTTGTTTCGTGGAATATGTTTTTGGGGCGGGCTCCTCCTTGTTTGCCTTTTCTTCGGGAGCGTCTTTGGGGGGAGCTGGAGCAGCGGCTTCTTCCTGGGGCGCATCTTCTTTTGCCTCGGGTTCGGCTTCTTCCTCTACCTGGGCAGGAGCCTCTTCCTCCTGAACCGACGCCTCTTCTGCTTGCGGTCCGGCTTCTTCCTCTGGGGCAGAAACTTCCTCCACGACCTCCAGAGCAGGAGTTTCCTCGGCCGAAACATTTTCTGCCACAGGAGCTTCTTCTTGCGGTTCTTGTACTTCAGCAGGCTGTTCTACTGCTTTTTCTTCATCTAATTTTCCCTGTTCGAGGTCTTTGTCTTGAGAGTCCATCATATTGCTGGTTTAAGTTCTCGACGCAAATTGTCGCGCCGACAGTTATATTATTTGCAAACTTAAGTAAAAAGTTTGAAATTTCCTAATTAAAATCTATTTTTTTTTAATTTTTCTCTTAGAGCAGCCGTTTGAACTTCAATATCCACCAGGTGATGCCCGAGACGACGACGGAGATGACAATGGCAATCAGGAAGCCCCACGGGCTTTCTTCCATCCCGTTGACAAGGTTCATGCCGAAGAGTGATGCCACGAGCGTGGAGAACATCAGGATGATGGTTACGGAGGTAAGCGTACGCATCGTGGTGTTCATGTTGTTGTTGATGATGCTCGAGTAGGTGTCCATCGTCGACTCGAGAATGTCGGAGTAGATATTGGTCGTTTCGCGAGCCTGCGTCATCTCGATGTTCACATCCTCGATGAGGTCTGCGTCCAGCTCGTCCACCTGGAGCTTGAACTTCAGCTTCTGGAGCAGGGTCTCGTTGCCGCGGATGGAGGTGATGAAGTAGGTGAGCGAGTCCTGCAGCCTCGACAGTCCGATGAGGCTCTCGTTGTTCACATTGTGGTCGAGGTTATGCTTCGCCTTCTCTATGAGCATGTTGATCTGCTTCAGTCTCTTCAGATACCATACGGCGGAGGACAGGAACAGGCGGAAGATGAGATCCACATAGTCGGTGAATCCTTCGCCGCGTTTCTGCTGGAAGCTCACGAAGTCGATCATCATGTTGGTCTCGTAGTAGCACACGGTGATGGTAACATCGCGCTTGTGGATGATTCCCAGGGGCACGGTGGTATACGGCGTGCGGGATCGTATCTCCTTTACATAGGGTATGCGGAGGATGATGAGCATCCATCCGTCATCGTATTCATAGCGCGCACGCTCGTCGGTATCGCTGATGTCGGAGAGGAAATAGTCGGGAATCTGGAATTCTTTCTCGAGGAAGTCCTTGTCCTCGTCGGTCGGACAGGTTACTTGAATCCAGCAGTTAGGCTGCCATTCTTTGATGACGCCCAGTTTCTTTTCAATGTTCCAATATGTTCTCATTGTTGCTAATCTTCATGAAATAATAAGTGATGGCATGAAGATTAGCGCTGCTGAATCTTCACGCTTGGTAATTGTTGGCTTCCGCGTGATAATCGTCCATTTGCTTGTTGGATATTGGTTTACGGCTGCAAAAGTAATAAAATATTTTTGAAGTCGGAACTTTTTGGCAGAAAAACTCTCAAAAAAAGTCTTTTCCGCAGTCTCTCCCCTGTGTTTTCCAGTCCTGCCGTGGCTCCCGGTTCCCCGGGCATTTGCCACCTTCCACATACACGGAGACTGCCGCCCTGAAAACAGGCAACCGCTATCAAGGTTACAAATTCGGCGATTTTGTCCTGCAATCTCGGCGATTTTGTGCGACAAATTCGGCGATTTTGTCATCCTTTTAGCGGCCTAAAGGAAGAAGGGACGGCGTCCTGATACTTTTAAGAAACCTTTTGCGTGATTTCAGAAGAATATGATTATCTTTGCAGAAGAGAATCTAAAGACCCCGACGGATGAAACATCTATTCTTATCGCTGCTGCTCGGACTGCTGCCGCTCTCCGCCTCCGCCCAGGACAACATCAAGCCCCTGCTGAAGACGCAGTGGGGACAGGGCGAGCCGTTCAACCTGCTCTGTCCGGTGAAGACCGACTCCACCACCTTGAAAAAAGTACACGCCAAGGCGGGATGCGTGGCCGTAGCCGTGGCACAGGTCGTCCGCGGCATAGAATATCCGTCCATGAGCCCCGACGGAAAGACGCCCTACGAATGGCAGAAGATGTTCAACTCCTACTATCAGGGCATTGAGAAAGAGAGCCTCGTGGCCGTGGCGAAGCTCGTCAGCGACTGCGGCGTGCAGAGCCGCGTGAGCTATGGCACCGACGGTTCGGGGGCCTATACGAAGACGGCCGTGGACAACATGAAGCGCCTGATGCACTTCAGCAAATACATGATGCCGCTCCGCCGCGACGAATATCAGGGCGAGGAGGGGCTCAAACGATGGAAAAACATCCTCTACGGAGAGCTTGCCGCGGGCAGGCCCGTCATCTTCTCGGGCGCGCAGAAGCGGAAAAACAGCAGGAAGGACCGCTCCCACGCCTTCGTCATCGACGGCTACAAGAACGGCAAGTTCCATGCCAACTTCGGATGGAACGGCCTTGAAGACGGATACTACGACATCGAGGACATGAACGGATACAGCGAGCGACAGACGGCCGTGGTCAACATTGCCGACTCCACCTACATCCCCAAGACGCGGCAGGTGAACCTCTCCACGGCCGGAACGCTGAAAGACCACTTCACGCCCGAGGGCCTCAAGCAGGTGTACTCCCTGAAAATCACGGGCAGGATGAATGCCGACGACTATGCCTTCCTGCGCTCGATGAGCACCTGGTCCTCAAAGACAGGAAAGGGAGGAGTGCTCGCAGCCCTTGACCTGAGCGACCTCGAGACGACGGAACTGCCCGACACGGCCTTCAAGAACTGCAACAAACTGGTGTATGTAAAGCTGCCCCGGGGCATCAAGAGCATCCCCGCTGCCACCTTCTACAACTGCTATCTGCTGAACTTCGCGGAGATTCCGGAAGGAACGGAGACCATCGGAAACGGAGCCTTCGCGGGCTGCCGCTCGCTCATCAAGGCCGAGCTGCCCGAGAGCGTAACGGCCATCGGCCGCAAGGCCTACCGCTACTGCAGTTCGCTCATCGCGGTAAACCTGCCCCGGAATGTCGCCTTCGTGGGCGACGAGGCCTTCAGCGACTGCGAGCAACTGCGCTGGATCAGCATGCCGGCAAAGGCGAACGCCGGCAAGAATCTCACCCTCCGCTCGAAAGATTTTCAGAAAATAACGAGATACTAAGCGGCGCGAAAGAAAGCTACCGGAGCCCGTCCCTTAGGATTTCGCGGAGGGGCCGCATCACGAAATCACGCTCCCACATCAACGGATGGGGAATCTTCAGGCCAGGTTTGTCCACGGTCAGGTCGTCGTAGAGCAGGATGTCGATGTCGATGGGGCGGTCGTGATACTCGCCCGCCACCGACTTGCGCTTCCTGCCGAGCTCCCGCTCTATCGCCTGGGTGGCCCGCAACACCTCCAGGGGGCTCTCGGCCGTCTGGCAGCAGGCACAGGCGTTGAGAAACTTATGCGGCGACGAGAAGCCCCAGGGCTCGGTCTCATAATAGGAGGAGACGCGCTCCACGGGTCCTACTCGTGTGGCGAGCATCCGGAGCGCGTCGTCCATAGTCCTGCGCCTGTCGCCCAGATTGGAGCCCAGACTGAAGTAGACGGTGTGCGACTTAGTCATTCACGATCAGCATAGCGTCGCCATAGCAGCCGAACATATAGCCGTTTTTCACGGCAAGGTCATAGCCCTCCATCACCAGATCGTAGCCCCCGAAGGCAGCGGCCTCCATGAGAAGCGTGGAATAAGGCTGATAGAAGTTCACGATCATGCAGTCGGCCATGCCGAAGTCATACGGCGGAAAGATGAACTTATTGGTCCATCCGTCATACTCCTTGAGCAGTCCGTCGGTGCCCACGGCAGTCTCCGTGGCCTTCACGACGCTCGTTCCCACGGCCACGACATGGTGTCCCGCGGTCTTGGCCTGATTCACGATGTCGCAAGCTTGCTTGGGAATGATCATCTGCTCGGAGTCCATCTTATGCTTCGTGAGGTCTTCCACCTCTATGTCATGGAAGTTCCCGAGTCCGCAATGAAGGGTGATAAAGGCGGTTTCAATGCCCTTGATCTCCATGCGCTTCATCAGTTCACGGGAGAAATGGAGCCCCGTGGCAGGGGCGGTAACGGCTCCCTCGTTCTTGGCAAAGATGCACTGGAAGTCGTCCATGTCCTCCTTGGTGGCATGGGGCACCTCACGGTTGTCGATGATATAGCGCGGCAGCGGAGCCTCGCCGAGGGCAAAGAGCTCGCGCTTGAACTCGTCGTGCGGACAGTCGTACAGGAAACGGAGGGTGCGGCCGCGGCTGGTGGTATTGTCGATGACCTCCGCCACCATCGTACTCGTATCGTCGAAGAAGAGCTTGTTGCCGATGCGAATCTTGCGGGCGGGCTCCACGAGCACATCCCAAAGGCGCATCTCCTCGTTCAGCTCACGAAGCAGGAACACCTCGATCTTGGCATCGGTCTTCTCCTTCGTGCCATAGAGACGGGCCGGGAAGACCTTGGTATCGTTGAAGAGGAAGGCGTCGCCCTCGTCGAAATAGTCCAGCACATTGCGGAAATCGAGGTAGTCGCCCTCAACGGGATTGCCCTTGGCATCCTTCTTGAACATCTCTATGGTCTGCGACTGGCGGTGAAGCACCATCAGCCTGCACTCGTCCCGACGGGTAATGCGGAAAGAACCCTTGGTCCCGTCGTCGTTCTTGAACTCATGAAAAACGCTATGCGGATACAGCGCAACCTGCTCCTTGGGTAGATTAAACTTAAACTGTGATAATTTCATAAGCTATATAGTCCTTTCTATTTCTTGATTGTCGAGCCATTCCCGGAAGTGGTCGAAGTCGACGCAGTTGTCTACGGTGTAGTCGCCCACCCGCGTGCGGCGAAGCGAGGTGAGGTAAGCTCCGCTGCCAAGAGCCCTCCCGATGTCGCGGGCCAATGCCCGGATGTAGGTGCCCTTGCCGCACACCACGCGGAGGCTCGCCCGCATCGTCCCGGCATCGAAGCCTTGCAGCTCTATCTCATCGATGCGCACCGCCTTGGGTTTGAGCTCCACGCTCTCGCCGGCGCGCCGTATGTCGTAGGCCCGCTTGCCCCCCACCTTGACGGCGCTGAAGGTCGGCGGCACCTGCTGAATCTCCCCCACGAACTGCCCGAGCACCTCCTCAAGGCTCTCCCGGGTGATGTGCTCGGTGGGGAAAGTGGCATTCACCTCGTGCTCCTTGTCGTAGCTTGCCGTGGTGGCGCCCAGCTGCAGGGTGGCCAGATACTCCTTGGTGTGGTTCTGGAGTTCCTCTATCCGCTTGGTGCACCTGCCCGTACAGAGTATCAGGACGCCAGTTGCCAGGGGGTCGAGAGTGCCCGCATGCCCTATCTTCACCTTGTATCCCAGGGTGTGAGACAGGATATACCTCACATGAGCCAAAGCCCCGAAGCTCGTCATCCGGTAGGGCTTGTCGATTGCGAAGATTTCTCCTGCCTGGAAATTCATCAGTCCACCATTACAAGACTATGGCCCAGAGCGAGCCAGACGAGGATGAATCCGCCCACGAGTATGCGATACCAGCCGAAGGCACGGAAGCCATACTTGGTGAGGAAGCCGACAAACCACTTCATGGCCAGCATTGCCACGACGAACGCCACGACACAACCCACGATGAGCAGCATGATGTTTTGCGAGGTGGCCCATGCGGCCCCCTCCCCCATCATCTCGTAAAGGTCGAGCACGGTGGCCCCTGCCATCGTCGGCACGGCCAAGAAAAAGGAGAACTCCGCGGCGCGTTTGCGGGTGAGTCCTTGCTGCATCCCGCCCACTATAGTGGCCATGCTGCGGCTCACGCCGGGTATGACTGAAAGGCACTGGAACAGTCCGATCTTGAAGGCGCGCTCCTCATTGACCGCATTCTCGTCGGTTCCCCGGTTGAAGATCTTGTCGCAAAAGAGCATGAAGACACCTCCCACCACCAGCATCACGGCCACGACCACGACGCTGTCGAGCAGCCAGTCGAGCAGACCGCTCTTCTTGGCTATCAAGCCAATGACCACCGCAGGAATGACTCCCACCAGCAGGAGCCAATAGAAATGATACCTATGCTTCAGCCTCGCCCACGGCGTGCTCCCGTCGGGAAGCGGCGTATGGTCGAGGCGGAAGAACCGCTTCCAGTAAAGGCACACCACGGAAAGGATGGCCCCAAACTGGATGATGAAGGTAAACGCATGGACGAAAGGGTCTCCCTGGGGCACGCCCAGCAGGTTCTGGGTAATGATCATGTGTCCCGTAGACGACACGGGCAGGAACTCGGTGAGCCCCTCCACGATGGCAATGATAATCGTTTGCAGAAGTTCCATTTACTCTTCGTCCTTGGGTTTGCGGATAATGGCGTAGATCATAGAGACAAACCCTATGAAGCAGACTACGGGCGCCACCTTGATATGCAAGGCGCTGAATATCTCAGGGTCGTACCGCGTATCGGTAGACTCGCCTCCCGCCATCAGGACAAAACCTATAAGGACGATCACCATGCCCACTGCGAGCAAGATGAAGTTAACCTTGTCGAATGCCAGATTCTTCTTATCCATCGTTTTTATAGTTATGTGTGATTATCAAATCTTATACAGCTCACCGGCCTTCATCCGCAGGAACTTGTTCACGGAGATGCGGGCGCACAGGGCCGTGATGACTATTCCGAAAACGAACACCGACAAAGCCGTAATGGCCATGACCTCCCAGGTAACCACGGTGAGGGTGTCGGGCTCGTTCAGATACAGCGCATAGACAAGTCCGCCAAGCACCAGGCAGGCCAGGACGGCCGCAAGGATGCCCATCCACACGGCGCGCTTCAGGAACGGCTTGCGGATGAAACCCCACGAAGCACCCACCAGCTTCATCGTGTGAATGGAGAAACGGCGGGCATAGATGCCCAGTCTGACGGTATTGCTGATGAGCGTAAACGACACGAATGTGAGCAAGACGGCCAGCACCAAGAGGCCTATACTGATCTTGCCAAGCGTCTGGTTCACGCTGTCTATCAAGTCTTTCTGGTAAGTGATGTCGCTCACCTTCGGATATTTCTTCAGCTCCTTTACGATCCATTTCAAGGAATCGTTGTTGGCATAGTCGGCATTCAGCGTGAGCTCAATAGACCCGAGGAAGGGGTTCTCGCCGCCCGTAAACTCCGAGGGGTCCATGCCCATCTCACGCGTCTGCTCCTTGAGGGCAGCCTCCTTGCTGATGAACTTCTGCTCATGGATATAGGGACGGGTCTTCAGATTCTTGCACAACTTCTGCGCTTCAGGAGTGGTCATGTCCTGTTCGAGCATCATCGTTACGACAAGATTCTCCTTAACATACGACGAAAGGTTCCGCGCGGTGAGCACGGAAAAGACTACCATTCCCAATAAAATCAGCACCATGGCGGTGCTTATGCAAAGAGTTACGGCCTGCAAGCCTTGACGGTTGCCGGCCTTTGTTCGTTTCTTTCCCATCCTTCTATCAAGGTATAATACGCCAAATTCTCTGCAAAGATAATGCAAATTGCACGGAAATCAGCATCTTTAACTCCTATTAACGCATTTGGATGGGGATTTTTAGTTAACTTTGCAGGAACCACACGGAGACCCGTCTCCCGTAAACAACAAGCCAAGAAAATGAGTACAAGAATCTATCCTGCCCCCATATACGGTCCCGTACATAGCCGCCGCCTGGGACTTTCATTAGGAATCAACCTGCTTCCGCCCGACGGGAAGAGCTGCACATTCGACTGCATCTACTGCGAATGCGGGTTCAACAAGGACTTCCCGCCACGGCAGCCGCGCCCCACGAGGGCCGAGGTGGCCGCCGCACTCGAGGCACAGCTCCGGAAGATGCGGCAGGAGGGAGCCCTGCCCGATGTGCTCACCTTTGCCGGAAACGGCGAGCCCACCTCGCATCCCGACTTCGCGGGCATCATAGACGACACCGTCCGTCTGCGCAATGAGTACTGCCCGGAGGCCAAGATATCGGTGCTCAGCAACTCCACCTTCATCCACCGACCGGCCGTTCGCGACGCCCTGATGAAGGTGGACAACAATATCCTGAAGCTCGACACGGTGTCCATGGACTACATCCGCATGGTAGACCGGCCCGTGAACCCGCATTATTCAGTAGACAATATCATCGAAGGCATGAAGGCCTTCGGCGGGCATGTCATCGTGCAGACCCTCTTCATGAAAGGCAAGACGGGCAACCGCAATGTCGACAACACCGGCGACGCCTTCGTGCTGCCCTGGCTCGAAGCCGTGAAGGCCATTGCCCCGCAGGAAGTGATGATCTATACCATCGACCGCGAGACCCCCGCCCCCGGGCTGCAGAAGGCCACCCCCGCGGAGCTCGACCGCATCAAGGCGCTCGTGGAGCAGGCCGGCATCCCCTGCCAGGCCAGCTATTGACACCCCCGCAGACACCATTAGGCATCCGATTTCCCCCCGTTGAAAGCGGGGGAATTTTGTTTTTGCGACTTAATTTCCATGAATTAAGACGATTTCATACTGATTTTCTTGCTTCTATCACAAAAAGAAACTATCTTTGCAAAATAAAGTAATGGCAATTACGGTAATGGCAATTACGAAAAATGAACGCCTATGAGGTTTTATGACAGGACAAAAGAACTTGCTTTGTTGGCCGAAATCGAGCAAAAGAGCCGACAGGGAGCACAGATGACAGTGCTGATTGGCCGCAGACGAATCGGCAAAACCGAACTCGCCTTGAAGAGCGGAGAAGCACTTGCAACGCTTTATTTCTTCGTGGCACGCAAGTCAGAGGCCTTGCTTTGTGATGACTTTACCGCAGAGACAGAGGACAAACTCCATGTCCCGATAGGGCGTTATACTTCCTTTGCCAAACTCTTTCATCATCTCATAGAGCTTTCCAAGACGAAGGCTTTCACGCTGGTGATAGACGAATTTCAAGAATTCGGGCGGGTAAACCCATCCATTTTCAGCGAACTGCAGCGAGAGTGGGACCTGAACAAGACGAGTAGCCACCTGAACCTGATTGTCTGCGGCTCCATCTATTCGCTCATGCACAAGCTCTTCGAGGATAGCAAGGAGCCGCTCTTCTCCCGTGCAGGACGCATCATCAACCTGCAGCCGTTCACCACAATCACCCTGAAGGAGATACTCGCCGATCACCGGCAGGCGTTCTTGCCGGAAGACCTGCTGGCCCTTTTCACCGTTTCCGGCGGCGTGGCATGGTACACCAGCTGGCTGATGGACAACGGAAAGACCACACGCAGAAAGATATACCATGCACTCACGGAGGAAAACTCTCCCTTCATCAACGAGGGGAAGAATGTGCTCATCGAAGAGTTTGGCGCTGATTATGCCACCTATTTCTCCATTCTCATCTGCATTTCGGAGGGACAATTCACCCGCAGGGAGATTGAAAACCGAATCAACATGGGGCGAAGCGGCATCGGAAGCTATCTCGACAGACTTGAAAACTATTACGGCTTGATAGAGCGTCGGCAGCCCATCTTCGCCAAGAGCAACTCCCGCAAGGTGCGTTACACGCTGCGCGACAACTTCCTCACGCTGTGGTTCAGATTCTTCTTCAAATATCAGGCCTTCGTCGAGAACGGTGCCTTGAGGCAGCTGGCCCGGCTCATAGACCGCGACATCAACACGGTGGAGGGCTTCATGCTCGAAAGATATTTTGAACGGAAGCTGCGGGAGACGGGCGATTACACGCGCATAGGCAAATACTGGGACCGCAAGGGGGAAAATGAAATAGACCTTATTGCCGTCAACGAGATAGACAAGACGGCCTATGTCTATGAAATCAAGCGAAACGCCGGCAAGTATGACGAGGCCGCCCTGCGCATCAAGGTGAGCCACCTGCTGCAAGACTGTCCGGAGATGCGCCCGCTCCATATCATCCCGGGCTGTCTGTCAATGGACGACATGTAAGCCTGCATGCTGCCCTCGCCACGCCTGTTTACATCTGGGCTTGAAAAAAGAGAAAGCCCATGGCAAAGCGAGACGAGGCCAGAGGGCAGGCAAAAGGCGTTTTCCGGAATGACAAAATCGGCGATTTCGTCGGATGATTTCGGCGATTTTGTCGGACAAAGTCGCCGAATTTGTCAAGTAGAAAGCCGCAAGAAGGAATATGGAGGGACACTCCCTGTCTTGTCTCCGACTATTTTCCACAGTTAGTAATATTATTTCCGACAAGCGCCAATACCAATTCCCGCATATACCAACGCCACTCCCGACAAATACCAGCACCGACTCCCGCAAACACCGTCGCAGCCTCCCGGAAACATCAATGGGCCGACCCCCGAGGCCGGCCCATCTCTGCATACGACGCAAAATGTATAGGTATGAGCTACACTTTGCTGATAATGCCTTTCTTCGTGGCATTGATGAACGCCACGATTTTCTGGATTTCAGGACTGTCGGGCACCTGGTCGCGAATCTGGAGCACGGCGTCGAAGACGCTGTTCTGCCCGTGGAAGACCAGCCGGTAGGCGTTGGCGACATGCTTCTGCACCTTCTCCTCCACCTGGGCCGTGGTCATCATGGTGTTGTTGGGGCCGCCGTAGCCTACGGGCTTGCCGCCTGCCACGATATAGGGAGGCACATCCTTGGAGAAGGTGGTACCCGCCTGAATCATCGCGAGGTCGCCGACGCGCGTGCCGGCGTTCTCTATGACCGAGGACGAGAATATCACCCCGTTGCCGATTTCGCAGTCGCCTGCGATCTTGGTGCCGTATCCGAACACATTCTTATTGCCCACCCTGGTGTCGTGGCTGATGTGAACGCCCTCCATGAGGAAGTTGTCGTCGCCGATAACCGTGCGTCCTCCCTCGTGCGTGGCACGGTTTATTACCACATTCTCGCGGATGATGTTGTTGTTTCCGATACAGAGTTCGGTGCGCTCGCCGGTAAAGGCGAAGTCCTGGGGGAGCGCTCCGAGCACCGTCCCCTGGTGCACCTTGTTGTCGCGGCCCATCCTCGTGCCGTTGAGAATGCTCACGAACGGCATGACAATACAGTTGTCGCCAATCTCCACCTCGTCCTCGATATATACGAAGGGGAATATCTTGCAGCCGTCTCCTATCTTCGCCTTGGGCGACACAACGGCCTTCTCGCTTATTTGACTTGCCATAATCTTTAACTTTTCAAGTGTGAATCATGAATTACTTAGCACCCCCGCCGAGAGCCTGATAGAGGTTCACCACGGCCTGCATCTTATAGAAGTTGTCGGCTACCTGCGAAAGTTCCGCGTTGAGCAGGTTGCTCTGCGCGGTGATGACCTCAAGATAAGAGCTCGTAGACTTCAGCATCAAGGTCTGGGTATCCTCGACATTTTTCTTCAAGACAGCTATCTGCTTGTCCTCGATGGCGGCTTTCTCGGCCGAGGAGTTGTAGAGCACGAGGGCGTTGCTGACCTCCGAGCCCGCGGTGAGGATGCTGTTCTGCCAAGTGTTGTAGGCTATCTGATACTGGTCCTTCGCCACGCGAAGGGCCGCCGTGAGCTGTCCGTTCATGAAGATGGGCTGGGTGAGCGAGCCCACGGCAGAGAGCAGCCACTTGCCCGGATTCACCATGCCGGAGCCGTTGCTGAAGCCTCCCGTACCCGTAATATTGATGTTCGGGTAGAATGCGCTACGGGCTCTCTCCACATCATAGAAGCAAGCGGCAAGTGCCATCTCGTTCGCATGCACATCCGCACGGTTGCGAAGCAGCTGGATGCCGATGCCCGTCGAGAACGCTTCGGGCAGGCTCTGGTCGGCCAGTTTGCCGCGGGCGATGGTCTGGGCGGGCTCTCCGAGGAGCAGGCTCAGCGAATTCTCGGCCTCACGAACCTGGCGTTTCAGGTCGGCTTTCTGCGCCAAGACACTATAATAATTAGACTCGGCGGCCTGCACGGAGGGAGAGCGATAGCCGATATTCGCGTTGAAACGCTTCTGCATGATGTCCCAAGTATCCTTCGTGAGCTTCTCCATCTCACCTATGATTTCCATCTGGCGGTCGAGCATCAGCAGCGAATAGTAGAGATTGGCGACGCCCGAGACGAGCGAGGTCTTCACGCTCACCTGATAGTCCCGCATCTGGATGAGCTGCACCTGGGCAGAGCGTTTGGCTGCGGTGAGCCCTCCGAAGAGCGACACATTCCAGCTTGCGTTTACCGGGAGGGTGTAAGACTTGGTCGTGGCATTGTTGAAACGCGTGATGGTTCCCTGCGGCGTGAAGGCAAACTGGGGGATGAAGGCCAGCTTGGCGGCCTTCAGCTGTGCCTCTGCCATATCCACATTCAAGGCCGCATTCAGGAGATCGGGATTATTGTCCAGAGCCTTCTGGATGAGCGTCTGCAACTGCGGATCGGTGAATACGCTCCGCCAGGGAATGTTGGCAAAGCTGGTCGTGTCGGTGGCGACGAGCGTATCGGTGAGCGAGACGCTGTCGCGGAACAGGCCGCTCGTGTTCACCGCCGGACGCTCATACTTCCCGTAGAGGCTCTTGCAGCCTGTCAGAGACAGCATCGCAAGCGCGCCTATCAATAGTTTTCCTATTTTCATATTATTCTTCATCATACTGGTTCTTATATGTTACTGCCTTCTTGGTATGTGCATACTGCTGCAGTTCGGCGGCAGCCTCGGGGTTCACCTCGTCGTCGAAGGTGAGCGGAGTGAACTTCTCCTGCAGCCACTGGAAGATGACGAAGAGCGCAGGAACCACGAAGATCTGTATCAGCGTGCCGATGAGCATGCCGCCCACAGCGGCCGCACCCAGCGTCTGGTTACCGTTCTTTCCCACTCCCGAGGCGAACATCAGGGGCAGAAGGCCGATGATCATGGCCAGCGATGTCATCAGGATAGGACGCAGACGGGCGGCCGCACCGAGGATGGCGGAATAGCGGATGGCCATGCCTGTCTGGCGGCGCTCCAGCGCAAACTGCACGATCAGGATGGCGTTCTTGGCCAGCAGACCTATCAGCATGATCAGCGAAATCTGCATGTAGATGTTATTGGAGTGGCCGAAGAGCTGCGTAAAGATAAACGCCCCGGCCAGACCGAACGGTATCGAGAGGATAACGGCGAGAGGCAGAAGATAGCTTTCATACTGTGCGCTCAGAATCAAATACACGAATACGAGACACAGCACGAAGATAAGAGCCGTGGAATTGCTCGACTCCGCCTCCGAACGAGTCAGTCCCGAATATTCATAACCATAGCCCTCCGGCAGGTTGTCAGCCGCCACCTCCTCGCAGGCCTTCAAGGCATCACCCGTGGAATAATTGCTGTTCGGGGTAATATTCAGGTTGATGGAAGTGAAGAGGTTGAATCGGTTGATGTTGGACGGGCCGTAGACACGGCGCAGCTTCACGAACTCCGATACGGGAGCCATCGACCCGTTGCTCAGGCGGACATAGATGTTGCTTATTCCGTCAGGACGCATGCGGCTCGCCACCTCTCCCTGAATCATGACGCGGAAGAGCTTCCCGTAAGCATTGAAGTTGGATGAATATAGACCGCCATAGTATCCCTGGAGCGTGCCGAGCACAGTAGCCGGAGTAGTGCCGGCCTGCATGCACTTCGCCACATCTACATCCACCATGTACTGGGGATAGTTCGGATTATAGGAGGTCATCGCATTCTGGATCTCAGGACGCTTGTTGAGCTCCTTCAGATAATTCTTCGTAACCTCGAAGAACTTGTCCAGGTCGCCGCCGGTCTTGTCCTGAAGCGTCATCGACACACCGTTGTTGGCCGAGAAGCCGGGGATCATCGGCGGACCGAAAGCCAGTATCTGGGCATCTTTGATGGCCGCGGTCTGCTTGTAGATCATGCCGAGAACCATGTTGGCTTCCTTCGGATTTACAAACAGGGCGGCAAGTCCCTGGCCCGAAACGGCATCCCACAGCCTCCCGAAGATATTCTTGGAGGCACGCTCCTCGAAGCTCTTCAACTTGATGACGAAGGTGGCCTGGTCGGAGCCTTGCCCCGCAATGAAGTTGTAACCCACGATTTGTTCGCGACGGGCAATGGCCGGATTAGAGGCCAGCATGCGGTCTACATGGTCGGCAATCTCCTGCGTGCGCTTCATACTGGTGCCCGGCTTGGCGGAGATGGTAACGAACAGCGTGCCCGTATCTTCGTCCGGGACGAGTCCGGTGGATGTCGTAGCCATTGAAATAACCAGTGCCACGACACCTATGGCTACGATGATGCCCGTAATGATGCGATGGTTGATCAGGTGCTCCACACCTTTCTTGTACTTTGTCGTCGTCTTTTCGAAGACACGGTTGAAGCCGGCGTGGAACCGGCTGACAAAGGTCGACTTCCGCCTTTGTTCCTGTTCTTCGCCCTTAGGCTTCAGGAAGATGGCACAGAGGGCCGGTGAAAGGGTCAGCGCATTGATGGCGGAGATGACGATGGACACGGCCATCGTTACGCCGAACTCACGATAGAATGTACCGGAAGTGCCGCCAATGAAAGACACCGGGACAAACACCGCCGACATCACAAGCGTGATGGAGATGATGGCGCCCGATATCTCGTTCATCGCATCGATGGCTGCCGTGAGCGCGCTCTCATATCCCTGGTCGAGCTTTGCGTGCACGGCCTCGACCACGACGATGGCATCATCGACCACGATGGCTATCGCGAGCAGCAATGCCGACAGCGTCAGCAGGTTGATGGAGAAGCCGAAGATCCACAAGAAGAGGAAGGTTCCGATCAAGGCCACCGGCACAGCGATCATAGGAATCAGCGTGGAGCGGAAGTCCTGCAGGAAGATATACACCACGAGGAATACCAGCACCAGGGTGATGATCAGGGTGCGCACCACCTCTTCGATAGAAGCGAAGAGGAACTCGGTTACATCTTGTTCGATGGTATACTTCATTCCAGGAGGCATGACCTTCTGAGCCTCCTCGAGGGAAGCCTTCACATCGGTGGCAATCTCCGTGGCATTAGACCCCGCAATCTGCTGAACCATACCCATCACGGCAGGTTGCCCGTTGTTCTTCAGACCCACGACATAGGTCAGCGAGCCAAGTTCCACCTTGGCCACATCCTTCAGATAGAGAGTCTCACCCGTCGTCTTACTGGTCAGGATGATATTCTCATACTCGGGAACCGTGCTCAGGCGGCCCTTGTAACGCAGCGTATACTCGTAGGCCATATCGCTCTGCTCGCCAAGGGAGCCCGGCGCAGCCTCGATGTTCTGTGTCGCCAAGGCGGCCGTTACATCGGTAGGGATGAGGCCATACTGCTTCATCTTCTCCGGCTGAAGCCAGATACGCATGGAGTAGTTGGCGGTGGAAGGGCTCATGACATCGCCCACACCGTTGATACGCTTGATGGCCGGGACGATGTTGATGTTGTTATAGTTAGTCAGGAACTGGGCGTCGTAGCGGCCGTCATCCGTGGTCAAGGAGTACATGATCACATTGGAAGTCTGGCGTTTCATCACGGTTACGCCCACCTGGTTTACCTCCGAGGGCAGCAGAGCCTGGGCCTGCGACACGCGGTTCTGCACATTCACGGCCGCCATGTTCGGGTCGGAGCCCTGCTTGAAGTAAACCGTGATCTGGGCGGAGCCCGAGTTTGTGGCAGTAGAGGTCATGTAGGTCATGTTCTCCACGCCGTTGATGCTTTCCTCCAACGGGGTGATCACGGAGTTCATCACCGTCTTGGCATCGGCACCCTGATAGCTTGTCCACACCGAGATGGTAGGAGGAGCGATGTCCGGATACTGCTCGATAGGCAGTGATATCAGTCCGATGGTGCCCAGCAGGACGAAGAACACGGAGATCACCGTCGACAATACCGGGCGCCTTATGAATCTTGAAAATGTCATATTTCTTATGTTATATAATGTCTATGTTTGTTGCCGCACGGGCAACTTACCACACTTTACTTGCCCATGGCCTTGGCGAAGTCGCCGGCGTTATCCTGAGCCTGACCGAGCTTCTCGGCCTCCTCTATCTTCTTCAGATACTGATTTTCGGTGATCGGCTTGATTTCCATGCCGTCGGAGAGCTTCGTGATGCCCTTGGTAACGATGCGGTCGCCCACGCTCAGCCCACTGGTAACGATGTAGTTCTTGCCATCGTTCTGCGGAGCCACCTTGATTTCGGTGTATTTCACCTTGTTGTCCTTGCCCACGAGGTAGACAAACACCTTGTCTTGAACCTCAGAAGTGGCCTCCTGAGGAATGACAATGGCACCGCTCTTGACATTCGGCACGATGATGCGGCCGGCTCCGCCGCTCTTCAAGAGTTTCTCGGGATTGGCAAAATGGGCAATGACGGAATAGGCACCCGTCGCCGCGTCGATGACCCCGCTTATCTTGACCACCTTGCCCGGATGGCTGTAGATCGTCCCGTCGGCCAGCTGGAGCTTGACGGCAGGCATGGCATTGATAGCCGCGGCCGAGCTTCCCGAGGTACGGGTCATCTCCAGAATCTCGCCTTCGCTCATTGAGAAGAACACCTCCATGGTGGAAATATCAGAGACGGTGGTCAGCGCACTGGAGGCACTCACCAGCGTTCCCACCTTAAAGGGAAGGCTGCCCACGAATCCGGCAGCAGGACTCTTGACGGTGCACCAGCTCAAGGTCTCGCGGGCAGAAGCCAGCGCTGCCTGGGCCTGAGCCACCGAAGCCTGAGCCGTGGCATAGCTGTTCTTCGCCGTGGAAAGCTCATATTCGCCGATTATCTTCTGCTCGTAGAGCGACTGGTTATTCTCATAGGTCAGCCTGGCCGTATTGGCCTGTGCCCGGGCCGTATTCACGGCTGCCTGCGCCTGGCGCACGGAAGCCTGATAAGTCTCACTGTCGATGGTAAACATCACCTGCCCCGCACGCACAGCCTGACCTTCGTGCACATAGACCTTCGTGATAAATCCCGATACCTTCGGGCGTACCTCTACATCTTGGATACCCCGGATGATTGCCGGATAAGTGGTCTGTGTAGCGGCACTCTGCGAGCCGATGGTGCGCACGGCAAACTCATTGTCGCCAAAATTAGGGGCTCCGCTGCCACCACTACACGATGTGATGAAAGCAGCAACAGAAGCTACCAACAAAATACTCTTAATTTTCATACCTATATTAATTTATTATAACTGACAAAAACCAAGTCTCAAGGCACAGCAAGAGACGAAAACTTTTTTAAAAGAACAAGTTTTTTAACGGGTGCAAATATAGCAATTATAATAAAAGGACGCAAACATGCCAATACACATTTAACAATCTTTATGTAAAGTATGGCAAATTACCGGGCATCAGCTTGATTAAAATCAAGCCACTAAAGGCTGGAAACCACAGGGATGTCGACAATCTGGACGACCTCGGGGGACACCCCCTGGGAAGAGGATTTACAGCTTCCGGACTTCCGCCTTGCGGCAGCAGGAAATGTTACAAGCCGTGTGTAATCCTGTTACAAGCCGTGTGTAATCGCATTACAAGCGGCGTGTAATCGAGTTACAAGCCGCTTGTAACATTTGCGGGAGCCGTCTCAGGCCTCGCCGGTGAGTCCCATCTGCCGGGCTTGCTGTATCAGAAGCCGCATCAAAGGCTCGCGCTCGTTGGGCACTTTGTTGTCGAGCACCGCATCCTTCAGACACCGTTTCAGTATCCCGACCTCCCTCGAAGGCTTCAGATGAAACATCTCCATGATTTCATTGCCATCTATACAGGGCTGCAGCAGACGCTTGTAGTCTTTCTCCTCAAGCTCCTTCAGCTTGACGCGAACCAACTTAAAATTATTCAGGAAACACTGTTTTCGCACCTCGTTCTTCGAGGTAATGTCAGCCTCGCACAAGAGCATCAGGTCATCAATGTCGTCGCCGGCGTCGTTCATGAGCCTGCGCACGGCGCTGTCCGTTACCTCCTCGTCGGAGATGGCGATAGGACGCATGTGCAGGTCTACGAGCTTCTGCACATATTTCATCTTGCTGTCCATGGGCAGTTTGAGGCGGCGGAATATCTGCGGAACCATCTTTGCCCCGATGAAATTATGGTTGTGGAAGGTCCATCCGGCGATAGGATCCCAGCGTTTGGATTTCGGCTTTCCGATATCATGGAACATAGCCGCCCAGCGGAGCCAGAGATTATCAGAATGAGCAGCCACATTGTCCACCACCTCCAGCGTGTGATAGAAATTGTTCTTATGCCCGCGGCCGTTCTTTTTCTCCACCAAATCGAGGGCTGAAAGTTCCGGGATAATGAGCTGGAGGAGGCCGGAGCGATGCAAGTCTACAAACCCCTTGCTGGGCTTGCGACAAGCTATAATCTTATTTAGCTCATTAGCTATTCGCTCACCGCTCACTATCTTGATTCTCCCTGCATTACGCTCGAGAGCCTCGAAGGTCTCGTCGTCGATGAAGAAGTCCAGCTGCGCGGCAAACCGGATGCACCTGAGCATGCGCAGGGGGTCGTCGGAGAAGGTGATGTCGGGGTCGAGCGGCGTGCGGATGATGCCGTCTTCCAGATCATAGACGCCGCCGAAGGGATCTACGAGTTTCCCGAACCGGTCGGCGTTGAGACACACCGCGAGGGCGTTGATGGTGAAGTCGCGGCGGTTCTGGTCGTCTTCCAGCGTGCCGTCTTCCACATGCGGCTTGCGACTGTCGTGGCTGTAGCTCTCTTTCCGAGCCCCCACAAACTCCACCTCCAAGTCCCTGAACTTCACCTGAGCGGTGCCGAAACTGCGGAAAACGGAGAGGTGGGCTTTCCGCCCGAGCATCTTCTTCAGCTCGTCGGCTACCTCTATTCCGCTGCCCACGACCACGACATCGATGTCGCCGGAAGGCCTCTCGAGGAACAAGTCTCTCACATATCCCCCTACGACATAGCACTCCATATGGAGCTTATCGGCAGCCTGACTAATCTTGTGGAATATATCCTGATCGAGCAATTGTGCCAGTTCGGCATCTGAAAGATTTCTCATGATTATCGGGATTTTGGCTGCAAAGTTACTCATTTTTCCTGAGAATCAGGAAGCGGGGATTGATATTTTGAATGAGAAATATGTTTTCACGAGTTTTTTTTCGTAATTTTGCAATCTATATGAGACAACTATTTTTCGCACTGCTACTGACAGGCCTGCTCGTGGCCTGCAGCCAATCAGAGGACGAGAAGGCACAGCCCCTCATGCAGAAAATCGAGCACCTCTACGCAAAGGGCAGCTATCAGGCAGTCCTCGACTCAATCCGCAAGTTGAGAACCGACTTTCCGAAGGCCGTGGAGAGCCGCCGGAAGTCCCTCAGGCTGTGGCAGGAGGCCTCGCTGAAGATTGCCCAGCAGGACATAGCCCGCACCGACTCGGCCCTGCAGGCGGCAACCGCCCTGTATAACCAGGCCAAGACCCTCCGGGAGCGTAACTTCATCGGTATCAGGAAGGACTCGCTCCAGATACGCTACGACGCGCTCTGCGGCACGGTGAGGGTCATCCACCGCCGCCAGCAGGAGGCCGCGGAAAAGGAAGCAAGGGAATAGGCCGCACGACGAGACGGCTATTCCCGTCAAGCGGCCGGAAGCTCCCGGAAGACAGAGAGGGCATTTGCCTTGTTGAAAAAAGTGGGAAAAAAGGATGAAAAAATCCAAATATTCGGGTGCGAAGATTCGTTTCTCACATATTTTATATAACTTTGCAATGATTATGGCAAACGAGAAAACTGACCAGGAATTTAAGAGCGTGATGCGGGAATGCCGGTCGCTCTTCGAGAAGAAACTCCACGACTACGGGGCTTCGTGGCGCATCCTGCGCCCCTCGTCGCTCACCGACCAGCTCTTCATCAAGGCCAAGCGCATCCGTTCGCTCGAGCTCAAGCGGGAGTCGCTGGTGGGAGAAGGCATCCGCCCGGAATTCATCGCCCTCATCAACTACGGCATCGTGGGACTCATCCAGCTGGAGAAAGGCTTCGTAGACGCCGTAGACATGACTCCCGAAGGGGCACTCTTGCTCTACGACCGGCACGCCCGGGAGGCCTACGAGCTGATGCTGAAGAAGAACCACGACTACGGAGAGGCGTGGCGCGACATGCGGGTGAGCTCGTATACCGACTTCATTCTCACCAAGATAGAGCGCGTGAAGGAGATTGAGGACCTGCAGGGGCAGACCCTCGTGAGCGAGGGCATCGACGCCAATTATATGGACATCATCAACTATTCGGTGTTCGGAGCCATCAAGCTGAAGGAGAGTGAATAGGCTGAAGACCATATTGACCAATGTGTGCCGACTGATACTGGCCCTGACTTTCATATTCTCGGGATATGTAAAGGCCATCGATCCGCTGGGCACCCAATACAAGCTCCAGGACTATCTCGAAGCCGTGGGGCTTGCGGGGGTGCTCCCCGACTGGGCGACGCTCGGCATCTCGGTGCTTCTGGCGGCCCTGGAATTCTGTCTGGGCATATTCGTGCTCTTCAACATCCGCCGCCGTGCCACCTCAAGGGTGATGCTCGCCTTCATGGCTGTCATGACGCTGATATCGGTCTGGCTCGCCGTCTGGAACCCCGTGAAGGACTGCGGCTGCTTCGGCGATGCCGTCAAGCTCACCAACACCGAGACGCTCCTGAAGAACCTCGTGCTTCTGGCATGCGCCGCCGTGATATTCACATGGCCGCTGCGCATGGTCAGGTTCATCTCCGAGAGCAACCAATGGATCGTCATCAACTTCACGATACTCTACATCCTGCTGTCGAGCGTCTACAGCCTCTATAAGTTGCCGCGATTCGATTTCCGCCCCTATCACATCGGGGCGAATATCAAGCAGGGAATGGCAATCCCCAAAGGGGCTGCGTCGCCGCGGTTTGAGACCACCTTCCTGATGAGGAAAGACGGCAAGACAAAGGAGTTTACGCTCGAAAACTATCCCGACTCCACATGGGAATTCGTAGATTCCAAGACCGTGCAGACGGCAGAAGGCTACACGCCCCCTATCCACGACTTCTCCATCCAGGAATACCAGAGCGGAAAAGACATCACCCGAAAGGTGCTCGACAACAAGGGGTATACTTTCTTGCTCATATCACCCCATCTGGAAAATGCCGACGACACTAACTTCGGCGACATCGACCAACTCTACGAATATGCGCAGGAGCAGGGCATCCCGTTCTATTGCCTCACGGCAAGCAGCGAGGATGCCATGCAACGGTGGACAGACCTGACAGGAGCCGAATACCCTTTCTGCATCACCGACGAGACCACGCTGAAAACCATCATACGGAGCAATCCGGGGCTGCTGCTGCTGAAAGACGGTACCGTCATCAACAAGTGGAGCCACAACTTCCTGCCAAAGAGCAGTGAACTGACCGCCCCGCTCCAGCAGTCGGGCATCGGACAGATGCCCCGGGATGCCGTAGCGGAGAAGATAGCCAAGGTGTTCCTGTGGTTCGTGCTGCCGCTCCTGCTGCTGACATTTGCCGACCGCATGTGGGCCTGGAGCAAGTGGATACGCAGGAAACAAGAGAAATTGAAACATGATATATCAACTTTAACAAAAGAAAAAAATGAGAAAGAAGATTGTAGCCGGTAACTGGAAAATGAACAAAAACCTCCAGGAAGGCGTTGCTCTGGCAAAAGAGCTTACGGAAGTAGTCAAGAATCCTAACTGCGGAGTCATCATCTGCACGCCCTTCATCCATCTCGCAAGTGTTGCAGAAATCGTAAAAGGTACTCCCGTCGAACTGGGTGCGGAGAACTGCGCAGACAAGGCAAGCGGTGCCTATACGGGTGAGGTATCCGCGGAAATGGTAAAGTCTACAGGTTCGGAGTATGTCATCCTCGGCCACTCGGAGCGCCGCGAGTATTACAAAGAGACTCCGGCCATCCTCAAGGAAAAGGTGGAGCTCGCCCTGGCAAACGGCCTGAAGGTCATCTTCTGCATCGGAGAATCGCTGGCGCAGCGCGAGGCCAACGAGCAGAACGCCGTCGTAAAGGCAGAGCTCGAGGGCTCGGTATTCCACCTCACGGCAGAGCAGTGGAAGAACATCATCATCGCCTACGAGCCCATCTGGGCCATCGGCACCGGCAAGACGGCAACGGCCGAGCAGGCGGAGGAAATCCACGCCTACATCCGTTCGTGCGTGGCAGAGGTATATGGAGCAGCAGTTGCCGACAACACAACCATCCTCTACGGTGGCAGCTGTAAGGCGAGCAATGCGCCCGAGCTGTTCTCCAAGCCCGACATCGACGGCGGCTTGATTGGCGGTGCTTCGCTGAAGGCAGCCGACTTCAAGGGCATCATTGATGCCTGGAACAAATAAAGCAACATCAAGAGCCCGCTGCTTCCCGTGCTAAAACGGGAAGCACGGACTCACTTTCCTAACCACAAGAAGATGAAACATTTCGTCATATTATTAATATGTATCACATGCTCAACGGCTGCCGCCGATGCACAGACCTATCTTGACCATCTCCGACAGAAGAACAAGGGACAGGGAACTGTAACGGTTATCCAGAGCAAGGAGATCGACGAATTAGTGAATGGCAGCCGGATAAAAGTGAATCAGGATGTAAAAGCCGGCGAAAAGCCGAATACGAAAAAAACAGAGGAGCCTCCAACTGTCGGGACAGACAAGAAAGCGGACCTCAAAGAAGAAAACCATACAACGGAAAAGCCCCACGAAAAGGATGCTCCCATCCTGCCCAGAAAGACAGAAGAAAAAGAGGGCGAGACAGAACTTGCCACCATAGACATGCGCAAGAAGGTGATGCGCAAGAGCTATAAGGTTACCGGATACAGGGTTCAGGCCTTCGCTGGAGGCAACACCCGTGCCGACCGCCAGAAGGCAGAAAGCATCCGGACAGCCATTAAGATGAAGTTCCCCGACCAACCCGTATATGTGCATTTCTATTCTCCCAGATGGATATGCCGCGTAGGAAACTACCGCAGTTACGAGCAAGCCAGCTGGATGCTGAAGGAAATTCAGAAGATGGGATACAAGGCCGCCACCATCGTCAGGGGCAAGATTACCGTTCAGTATTGACTATGAATCCAGAAACAGAACTGCGCGAGGGACTTGAGGAACTCGCCGCACACTATAAAGACATACTCCGCCTGCTCGGAGAAGATGTAGACCGTGAGGGACTGGAGAAGACTCCCATGCGCGTGGCAAAGGCCATGCAGATCCTTACTCGCGGCTATACGCAAGACCCCAAGAAAGTGCTCACCGACGCACTCTTCAAGGAAGAGTACAGCCAGATGGTCATCGTGAAGGACATTGACTTCTTTTCCATGTGCGAACACCATATATTGCCGTTTTACGGAAAGGTGCATGTAGCCTATATTCCCAATGGGTATATCACGGGGCTGAGCAAGATTGCCCGCGTGGTCGACATCTTCAGCCACCGGCTTCAGGTACAAGAACGGATGACCCAGCAAATCAAGGACTGCATTCAGGAGACCCTGAAACCCCTCGGAGTGATGGTGGTCATTGAGGCGAAGCACATGTGCATGCAGATGCGCGGTGTTGAAAAGCAGAATTCCATTACGACGACGAGCGACTTCAGCGGGGCTTTCAATCAGGCCAAAACCCGAGAGGAGTTCATGAATCTGCTGCGGGGAGAATCCCGGCGAATCTAAGAAAGGCCGGTCCAAAAGAGTATTTAATTGCACAAAAGAATCAGGTATGAAGTTTATTTCATGGAATGTAAACGGCCTCAGGGCCTGTGTGGGCAAAGGATTCAAGGAGAGTTTTGAAGCCTTGGACGCAGATTTCTTCTGCCTTCAGGAGACCAAGATGCAGGCCGGACAGCTCGATCTGCAATTTCCGGGATACGAGTCTTATTGGAACTATGCCGACAAGAAAGGGTATTCAGGCACCGCCATCTACACCCGCCACAAGCCCCAGAGCGTAACTTGCGGCATCGGCATCGACCTGCACGACCACGAGGGACGCGTCATCACATTGGAGATGCCAGAGTTTTATTTAGTTACCGTCTATACACCCAACTCTCAGGATGAACTGCGCCGACTGGACTACCGCATGCAGTGGGAGACCGACTTTCAGGGCTACCTCCATAAACTGGACGAGAAAAAGCCCGTGATTGTCTGCGGCGACATGAATGTAGCTCATGAAGAAATCGACATCAAGAATCCCAAGAGCAACCGCCGCAACGCCGGATTCACCGATGAGGAACGCGAAAAGATGACCACGATTCTGAGCAACGGCTTCATCGACACCTTCCGCATGCTGCATCCGGAGCAGGTAACCTACTCCTGGTGGAGCTATCGTTTCCATGCCCGTGAGAAGAATGCGGGCTGGCGCATCGACTACTTCCTTACATCCGAACGCCTGAAAGGCAGGATTTCAGAGGCCAAAATCCACACGGACATCTTCGGGAGTGACCATTGTCCCGTAGAATTAGACTTGAAATAGAGGCACTCACCCCCATATGCGGAAGAAAGGCACACAGGCTATCCTGACTCCGACCTCGGCCTACTTGCAATAGAAAAAAAGGAGGGCAGCTCTCACGAGTTGCCCTCCTTCCTATTAAGATTAGTAGTTATATTATTGTAAGAGAGATTTGATTTCTGAAACAGGGCGTTTCTCCATGCGGCCGTCCTTACTGGTAACGACGAAATAATCATATTTAGACTTACCATCAGCAAACTCCATGACCGCGATACTGCCGTCGCTCATTTGAACCGTAAAATGCCCCTGGCGCTTTCCATTCACATACTTGCCGTGAGTTTTCTGCATGCCATCAGGATAATAGGTGGTAACCTCACCATTGAAAACTGTATTGTTGTCATTACCGAGGTCTACGAAATTGTAACCTCCCTCGGCCTTCAGAGTCCCATTCAGATAGAAGTCTTGGAAAACCTCCTGCTTCTGAGCACCTGCCCCCTGGGTCATGAGAAGGCGATAATAGTCGGCTTTACCGCGCTCAGAGACACTCATCTTGTCTGCAGAGTAATAAATTGTATCAGAAGCAATTACAGCATCCGGACTCACATGCTTGCGGCCGTAGCTTGCCACGGTCATCAAAACCATCATTAAAAACAGAATAATCTTCCTCATTTTATACAGTACTTTAGGTTTCCTTTTTAATTTTCGAGTGCAAAGATATACATTTTATTTCATATGGCAATAACTTATTAACAATATTTTATAAGTTTTTTTTATTTCGAAGACCTATATTCAAACAAGAGGTAAGCAAGCTCAAAAGCTTATCAATATCGCCTATAATACTGACAAAAAGAAATATAGATAGCATAAAATCGGGTTTAAACGCCTACTAAATGACATTTTGATACACTTTATCATTAAGATGCTATCTTTTCGGCAATTAGGAGAAGGCCCATAAAATGCTTTAAATTGTAAATATTTATACACGCCTCAATGTCATTAAGATAACAATCTGTAAAGCATTTGGCAAGGAAACGCCTTATTTTGGTTTACACTTTGAGAAGTAAAAGCCTTGTCTTGCCTATCAAAGAAGAAACTATTGATTTATCAGAAGATCCGTCAGAGTAGTTCCCTGAGCGAAGACATCCAAGTCCACCTCTGTCTTGATGCCATTAATATAGCCTTGATCGGTGTGCTGCCAGATATTATGCTCACCGGCTCCTGCCACCACGGGTTCTGTCTCGCTATAGTGAGCAAGAAAGATGTTGAAACGGTTGAAACGCGGGGCGAGCCACTCATTATAGAACTTGGCATAACTGTAGATTACCGGGTAAACACCGTAATGCTTCTTGACATACCAGCAGAACAAGGCCAGGCTGTCCTGAAGGGCTTTCTTCCCCCACCCCTTCACGCCTTCAGGCTCCACATCTATCATCGGGCGCAGCTTCTGCTCCTCGAGCTTCACATGGTGTTTGAAATGGGAAAACTGGCTGGTGATGGCGCTTGAAGAAGTCAGATAGTGATACGAGCCCACATTCATCCTCACCAAATTGGCCTCCCGGATATTCCGCTCATACATGGGATCCAGATGGGTACAGCCCTCCGTCGCCTTGACATAGACAAACTGGATAGCCGTATCCTGTGCCACCGCCACCCAGTCGATGATACCCTGATGATGAGACACATCGATGCCGTCGTACTGCCGCTCCATCGAGCCGCGCCTTTCCTCGCTGCCGCCCGTAAGGAAATGGGCGGCCCCATCATTGAAGAATACCCCTACTGCCAAGAAGACAAAGAAAGCAATTGCCACGATCGCAAGAATCCATCCTAACGCCTTCTTGCGCCGTGAGCTGCGGTGGTGATGATGGTGGTGTCTGTGCTCCATAAGCGTCAGTTAAGCCGGAAATTGAAAGGCAGCTCCAGGGTGGTAGCCACCCGCTCACCTTTCAGCTCGCCCGGAGCCCACTTCGGCATGAGTTTCACCACGCGAACAGCCTCCCGGTCAAGTGCCGGATCTACAGGGGAAATTACCTTCACATTCCCCACTTCGCCGGTCTTGGCAATCACGAATCCCACCAGCACCGTGCCCCCCACCTTCCGGGCAGCCACCTCGGCCGGATAAATCACATTCGCCTTGAGAAACCTTGCAAGCCCTTCGGCACCACCCCGAAACTCCGGGGCCTTGTCCACCTTATTATATATAGGGGCTCCCTGCCATAGCGAGTCCTTGCGAACGGCCGCTACCGGCCCTGGTGCGGCTTCCTTTTCCAGAAGACCTCGAGTCTCCTTGGTAAGCAGCGAGCGATAGTTTTTCGTGCTGAGGTGCGTGGTGAACGGTACAGACTCTTCCTCCGTCATATACAGCATGTCGAAACAGAGATCGCCGTCTGCCAGGTATCCGTCGAGGAAAGTTACCCCCACCATGTCGTCATCGAAGGCTATTGAGGCGTTGCGTGCCACCTCGAGAAGCATGTCTGCCCCGTAATAGCCGTTCTCAAGACGCTGCGTGCGTATCAGGTCTTTCATGCGTAACACTCGCTGCTGCTGCAGGTCGTAGGTAATATAGTGCCTCACCGTGTCCCCCTTCTGCGTCGACAGCCTCTCCGGAATGCACCGGTAGCTCAGTTCATAGGAGATATAGCGGTTTGCGAGATGCCCCTTCTCCTTCAGGTTCACTTCCACATAGCAGAACTTCCGGTCGTCTGGAATGGTCTTGAACTGCTGCGTTACGGGAGTTCCGAAGCGCCGCAGGAAGGCCGCATAACAGTTGGTGAACCCATCGAACTCGCCTTTCGCGCCGAAAAGCATGCCGGCCAGATAGGCCTGCAGGTTCTTCACCTGAAAACCGTCTACATATTCCGGCCATTCAAGGTCTACATCGATAACATTCATTTCTTCTCCCCGATGATAGAAGAAGTGGTCTTTCTGATAGCGGATGCAGCTGTTCCTGAGTGCGGCATGGGTGCTCACAGCTACCAGTAGCAAGCCCATGAGCAGGATTTTCTTCATCGGTGCTCCTCCAATTCCATGGCGCCCGTGAAACGAATAGCGTCGCGCTCGTGGGCCTGTACCGAGATAGAGGCATTGCCGTTGGCGAACACCTCGATGTTATAGACAAACTCATCTTCCTCATTGCGTGCCTTTATCTCCACCAGATAGTTGTCTTTCCTGCCCTCGACAACCTGATAGTCTCTTATCAGCGTCGTAAAGCTCAGCCCCTTGCCACCGCCGTAGGGCACATTATAGGCACGGCCGAAATAAGGCAGATACGAAATCAGGGTGTCCCCGTGCAGGGTAAGTTCATAGTCGGAGGTCAGCCGCTTCATCGGCCCGCGCATCGGCTGCATGTAGTCCACATGGATGGTAAAGTGGCGGTCGTTGAGGTTCTCCGTCAGCTGCTGCCGCTTCCGGGCCTCCTTCGCGGCCTTCTCTTCGGGCGTCAGGCGAGTGGTGGAACAAGCAACCACGGCCAGCGCCATGAAGGTTAGTAATATCAGTTTCTTCATCTTGCTCCTGTTTTTACGGGCTAATTTACGATTTTTATTTCACATTTGCAAGAGTTCCGCATTTTTTTAACCTTAGCCCCGCCCGTCGTCGTGCGGTTTTTTCCGGCGGCCATGCAGGAGCCGATAGACGATTCCTCCCCAGAGCACGAGGGCATGGAGGGCTATGACGGCCAGCTGCAGCGTCCACCAGAGGAGTCCGACACCCTCCTTGGAATAGTCGGAGTTGAGAAGATAAAAGAACGCGGCATTGTAGGCTGCGAAGAGGCAGAGGTGAATGTAGCCAAGTTTTCTGTTCCTCTTGAGGGTCGCAGGCAGCGCCAGCAGGAACAAGAGCATGAATATCGCTGTCAGAAAGATGTCTTCGAGGTGAATCATAAGGGGGCTTTTGCAAGAAGGCCTGTAGCAGGGATTGTCTTTTTCCTCATTGAACAGCGACCTATCTTATATAGTATTCTTTCTCCAGATAGTACAGCCCTTCACCGGTATCACCGTTCTCCAAGTCTTTTAATTCTATCCTGAACACCCTGTAGGGAAGTCCGGATGAATGGCGTGGCCTGCCTACAGTTACGAGATAGGCGTTCATCTTTTCCCTTGCATTGACATATTCGTCTATTTCCTGACGGTGAAGTATATTGACTTCTTCCCCGTCAACCCACACTCGTATCTGCAATTTACTGAGTGGAGGGGCGAGTTTCTGCGACTCTGCATTTGCCTGAAGCGGCATCAGGGTGCCGTTGCTGAGGTCTTCTCCGTGTTGAGCCTTCTGCTTCTTAGTCTCCATCCATTGATGGAATCGCGTCAGGCTCATGGGTCTGACATAGATTTGATAGGCGGGAACGGCTCCCGGAATGGAGAATACACGCATACCATAGGCCTCCATCCGGTGGTAGCGGATGTCAACGGTGGTGTCTCTGTCTGCTATAAAATTCCATGCCCAGAACTCCAGACGGCGAAGACTGTCGGGCAAGTCAACCTTTTCCGCTTCGTGTTCATACGATGGAATGTATATGGCGGCCATGCTTTGATACTTGCCCTTAGGAATGCGTATGGAATAGAAACCGCTTCTGTCGGTAATGGCCTCCGCGATGTCGTTAAAGCTCACAGACTGCCAAATCACCGAACAGCTGTCGATGGGAACGCCCTGGAAGTCAGTAACCTTTCCGCTGATGGTTACGCTGTCCTGCCGGGCGATGGCCTTGTTGCATAAACTGCCTAAGACAAGGAAGAGGATGGTTGTCGAAATCTTTATACGCTTCATGTTTGCTTTCTATAAGTTGAATTTCACTTTTCATTCCCTTATGGGCGTCCCGCTTGACTGACCGTTGCCGAAGTTGACCTCCACGGCGACGCCCGTTTCGCTGAAGAAAGTCCATACGCCGGTTCTGTCGGCGGTATCTGACTGCGGGTCGTCATAGAAGAGAATCCAGCCCTCGCCTGCCAGTCGGCCGTCCTGATAGTAGTCGCTGGCATGCACAAGGGAATCGGGAATGCTGCCAGAACCCTCCGGGCGGAGGCGCTTGAGGTTGGGCTTCGCGTGGTCGTAGACCGTGCTGTCTATCAGTCCTTGCGTGTAGCAGTCCTCGATATGACGGTAGACAGCCACTTTTTGTTCGTGCACGAGATCGGTATAGAAGTCGTCCATCCAGGCCCGGAGCAGCGAATGGTAGACATAGCTCTCGTCGGGACCGGTCGAGAAGTAGAGCTGGTAGGTGCCGTCGTGCATGCAGTCATAGTAGAAGGTCTCGCCTTCATACGAATTGCCTTCGTCTTTCTGCGGGATTCCGAGCTGTCCGAGGTCGTCGGGATAGTGGCCATGCTGAGTTTTGAAGGCCTCTATACGCTCGATAATCCGGTTGCCCTTGGCCTCCGTGCGACTTCTCCAGGTGAGATGCATATAGGCCGCATAGCCTGCGAGGGGCAGCAGGACGGCCGCCGTGGCGATGAGAATCTTTTTCATGGTGCTTATTTCTCAAAGTGCTGGAAGTCCTTGCAACTGCGCCAGCTGCCGCCCCACCGGAACCCGTGCTGCGTGAAAAGGCGGTGGCAGAGGTCGCCCCGCGTGAGCTTGTAGGCGAACGGCTTGCTGCGGTCGCAGTATCCGGCGGCCGTGGCAGGCCTCACCTGCCGGGTGCCGTCCTTGCGGTCTCTGTAGTAGGGATTGTAGAGGGGGTTGATGTCCACGGCCATGCCCCGGGAGTGAGCCGACAGCTTCCGGGAGCCGGCGACGGCGCGATAGCAGAACGCGCTGGTGTTGTTTGCCCGCATCGAGAGCTCGTCGTCGGCGTTGTAATCGTCGATGAGCACCATCCGCTCGATGGGGTATCGGGCGTCGAAAAGTTTCCGGAAAATCTCCACGAGGTCGGCGGCAATCATCCGGTTGCACACCAGTTCGCCGAGCAGGATGTGCCCCCCGTCGTCATAGTGGAGCACGCGCACATAGCGGAGGTCGGCGCGCCTGACGGCCGTTCCCTCCTTGAACGAGCGGCCCCGCATGCGCCGGTAGACGCTCTCGGGAATCTCCTCCGAGGCGAAGCACCGCTCCAGTCCGTATTCCTCAACGGCTTTCAGCGACACCCGGGTGCCGGCCTTCCATTCGCGGAGCGCCTGCTGGGCGGTCTGTGCGCTGACGGCTGACGCCAGCATCACGGCGAGGAGCAATGTCAGAAGTCGTCTCATAGGTCTGGATTCAGATGTTTCTTTACCACCGCAGGATTCCCCGCGGCCATGCAGTCGTCAGGAATATCGCTGACGACGACGCTCCCCGCGGCGATGATACACCGCCTGCCGATGGTTACACCGGGGCATACCACGACACTTCCACCCAGCCATGTGTCGTCGCCGATGGTTACGGCGTGGCAGGTTTCCTGCGGTTGTCGGCGCAGTCGGTAGTCTTTCGGGTGTTCGGGGGTATAGATATGGCAGCCGGGACCTATCAGCACATGGTCGCCGAGGCGGATGCCGCCGCCGTCGAGAAACACGCAGTCGTAGTTGATAAAGCAGTGATGCCCCATGTGGATGCCGTGGCCGTGGTCGCAATGGAAGGGCGGCACCACGGTAGAGTCTGGCGGGATGCCCGGGATGAGCTCCTCTATCACCCTGCGATAGTCGGGCTCGTGAGCCGTCATCGTCTGCAGCCGGGCGCACAGCCTGCCGGCATGCCGCCCGCTCTCCGCCACCTCCGGGTCGGCGAAACTATAGAGCCGTCCGGCTTTCATTTTCTCGATTTCCTTCATGTAGGATGCTTTTACCTCGCAAAGTTACGAATAATTTCCGATAAAAACAATACCCTGCCGCAAGGCATGGAAGACGAATTTTCCCTGAGACCGAAACCTCCCGCCACCCGTTGAGCCACGGAGGCTGAAGCAAGAGAGAGCCTTGGCGAATGTTTCCAGCGGCTTCAAGGTTGACAAAATCGGCGAGATTGAAGGACAAAATCGGCGAAATCGTCGCACAAAATCGCCGATTTTGTCAACCGAGAGGCCGTCTTTTACATCGGCGATCCTGACAACGGGCATTCATAAAAGCAAAACAAAATCAATCGCCTGTTTGCAATTCTCCGGAAAAACACCTATTTTTGCAGCACGGGACCTTATCTCCCCGACAATGCAACCATGACAAGAAAAGAGTTTGATAAAGTCAGCGACAGGGAAAGGAAGGATGTTTCCAAGGACTTCGGATGGCGACAAAGCGGATATTTGAACTGGAAAATTACGCAAGGCTACTACTTCGCCGTATTCCATTTAAGTCTGCCGGAAGCCTACCTGACGGTGAAGCCCCTTTATGTGGACGACTTGTGGTGGGATATTTTCGAACTGCCGGAGAACAAAGAAGCCCCAAAAGTCTGCGTGGAAACGGTACCTTTGCCGTCGGCGGACAAAGAATCGGTACCTACGATGCCTTTACGGGTAATCCTGCCGGACTCTCCACGGAGACCATAAACCTGATCTGGCAAGAAGTGTTTACGGAGATTGAGCGGGATGCCGACCGCTTCCTTGAGAAGCATCCGGACGCAGAAACTTTCATCCCGGATGAGAAAGACGGTCAGGCAGGGCATGACGGGCTGCTCCAACTGATGACGCTGCTGCACAACGGCCATGTCAATGAGGCCAGAAACATCATCCTGCAAGCCAAGGCCGAGGCATTCGGGTGCATGTTGCAGGCGGAACATGGCAGCAGCCACGACTACATCCTCAGGTGGATAGACCGCATTCAAGCCTGACAGGAATCATGAGACAAGGGGCGGAAAGGTAAACGACGAAACTATACCGACTCATATGCCTATGAGCCATTCCCGGCCTGACACGGTCAGAACTGGAAGTAGATGAACGGCTGGATGGTGCTGCTCTTCACCTGAATGATGATGAAGATGACCAGCGTAATCAGCAAGGCGTCGACCACCACATTGCCTTTCTTTATCCACGAGATGATGCCTTCCTGCCAACGATCGGGCAGATAATGGCTCAGATAGCCGAAGAGCATCAGGCCAAGAACATATTTATATCCCACTACGACCTGCCCTATCAGCTCCGGATGGAAGTTGCCGAAAATCTGGCAAAGCATCGTCCACGCTCCCGCAAAGGTGTGGTTGCGGAATATCAGCCATGTAAGACAGACGAAGTGGAAGGTGAGAATAACGGCCGCTACCCGCTTCCATCCCCGGCTTTCGTAGTGCCGGTCGTGGTGAAGCACCTCGGTCTTGAGGATTTTATGCCCCACCAACGCCAGTCCGTGAATGCCTCCCCAGACCACAAAGTTGACGCTCGCCCCGTGCCAGAGGCCTCCTAAGAGCATGGTCAGCAGCAGATTGACATACTGGCGAATCTTCCCCTTCCGGTTTCCGCCCAGCGAAATGTAGATATAGTCGCGTATCCAGGTGGACAACGAGATGTGCCAGCGACGCCAGAAGTCGGTGATGCTCGAGCTGTTATACGGCGCGTTGAAGTTCATCGGGAAGTGAAAACCCAGCAACAGGGCGATTCCGATGGCCATATCACTATACCCGCTGAAGTCGCAATAGATTTGCAAGGCATAGCCGTAGACGCCCAGCAGGTTCTCAAAACCACTATACAAGGTGGGGTTATCGAAGATTCTGTCCACGAAGTTCAGGCTGATATAATCGCTGATGACCGCCTTCTTGAACAGTCCTATCAAGATGAAATAGACCCCGCGGGCAAACATGTCGCGCGTGATGACCACCGGCTTGCGTATCTGGGGCGCAAAGTCGCGGGCACGCACGATGGGTCCCGCCACCAGCTGGGGGAAGAAGCTCACATAGAAGGCATAGTCCAGCAGATGCGGCAGCGGCTTCAGGTCGCCCCGGTAGACATCGATGGTATAGCTCAAGCTCTGGAATGTGAAGAAGCTTATCCCCACCGGGAGGAAGATATCCCAGGGCTGAAAGTTGCCGCCGACCATCGCCGTAAGCATTCCCGCAAAGAAATTGGTGTATTTGAAGTAGCCGAGCAGTCCCAGGTCTACGGCAAGGCTCAGCGTTACCAGCCACCTGCCCTTCCGCTTATTCTCCCGACAACGGTAGATGGCACGGGCTATCAGGTAGTCGCTCACGGTTACCACGGCCAGCAGGAAGAAGTACATGCCGCTGCTCTTATAGTAGAAATAATAGGAGAAGAGCGTTACGAAGAGCAGCCGGGCGTTCATCTTCCGCTCCAGACACATATAGATGAAGGAGAAGAAGAGAAACAGTATCAGGAAGACACCGCTCGAGAAGATCATTGGTTCCTGAGGGTTATAGGTCAGGACATCCACGATTCTGTCCCACAATTGCTCTTTCATTCCGCAGCCTCCTTTTCCATTTTGCGTCGCCGCAGATAGTTATCCAGTCCCCCGAGGAATGATGGATACACACGACGGGCCACTACCGCCCCACCGCCAAACGACAAATGGGTATAGTCCTTGGTGGCCATATCCCTGTCTACGAGTGCTTTCACGCTGTTCTGCCCTCCCATGGCGCGCCAGAAATTGAGGTAAGCCACATGGCAGTCGGCGGCCAGCTTCTCCTGTAACCGCACCAGATTCTTCACCTCCGGCACGGTCTGGATGCCGTCGGAGGTGCGCTGATCGCGGTCGGGAACGCTCGCGATGAGAATGCTTGCCTCCGGGAAGCACTCCTTGAGGTGGCTTACGGCCTTCTTCAGCTTCCCCATGTAGAGCTCCAGAATCGGCAGCGTGTTGCCCGCCACGGCGTCGTTGAGGCCGAACTGGAGGATGATGAGGTCGTAGGGACGATGGCGGCGGAAGTCCTCGAGCATCCCTGCGGGCATCTTGGCAAGCGTGATGCCCGACGAGCCCCGCATGCTGAAGTTGTCCAGGACGACGCCCTCGTCCGACTCCAAGGCCACGCCATAGACCAGCGTTCCGCTCCCCACACGGCTGAAGCGATAGTCTACGCCGCTCATGTTTCCCGTCAGGTTCCACATCTGCACCGACGGCGACGACGAGAAGACACGCGTCTGCCGACGGCCGTCGGAGGTCGTAGCCTCCACGGTAACCGACGATGGCGTGCGCAGGAAGAGCTTCGCGGAGGTCCATTGCTTAGTGTGCCGATAGAACCTCGACTCGCTAAGGGACAGCCAAGCGCCCTCGCCGACATCGTAATATTTCTCGGCGATGCCCTCCCTGGCTTCGTCAAAGGGCTTCTTCACGACCACATGCTCGGTGAAGCCGCTTATCTTCTGCGTGATGGAACGCCGGCTCCGCACATTGATGGAAGAGCCGGCGTCGAGCCAGCCGACGCCGCTTCCGCCGAACTTTTCCTGCAACATCTCGCGCAAGTCGGCCGTCATGATGTCGCCCTCGATGTAGGAATCGCCGAAATAGGCGATTCTCACGGGTCTGTCCAACTGCTCCGCGCTGTCGAGCATGGCATAGAAATGATCCATTCCGCCGGCCTTTCCACCAGAGAAATCCACGATCGGCTCCACACCCTTGCGCCATCGTTCCTTGAAATTGATTTTCCGACCCCGGCTGTCAAGTGCCGCCAGGGGCTTCGGGGGCATTGCCGCAGGAACCACATCCACCTGCCGCTCCTCGATCGGAGGCAGTATCTGGCTCAGTATATTCACATGACGCAGCTCAGTTCCACCCACCTTGAGCGTGGGCAACTGATGCATCATGAGTAATATAAAAACCACGATAGCCACAAGGGCAAATGTCCGTAAAGACTGCTTCATCGATTCCTTCTCGCCTTAAGAGCACTCGCAACCACTGCCAGAGCGGATGCAAAATTACTAAATATTTTGCGAATGAAACCACAAATCACAACATAAATTCAAACAGGAAATCATAATTTTCCATCTTGGTGATTTAGGTCAAGAGGGATAGGAACGGCTTGTGCCCTTGGCAGGAAAAGCCCCTGATTCAGCAAGAGACGGGCTCCTGTGTTGTCAAAGGCGGTCGGAAGGATGACAAAATCGGCGATTTCATGCGACAAAATCGGCGATTTTGTCTGACAATTTCGCCGATTTTGTCAAACGGGAAGCCGCAAACGGAAAAGCAAGCAGCGGATTCCCTACAGGCAGCGAATGGACGGAGCGACAAGAGAAAACCATAATGAGAGCACCTCTTTAGAGTGGCTTTTTCGTTGGAAAATGATTTTTTTCCACAGGAATGGGATGGACTTTTAGAAAAAAGAGATAAATTTGCAAACAACTCATGCCCTGCCCGGCAGTAGCAGACGCAGTCCACAGGTCGCCTCGTGGCGGTCAGGATACGACGGGGCATTTTCCGACAGATAAACCTTACGCAAATGGAACATAGGAAAAAAGACCTGATTGTCGTGCTTTCCGCCCTCGGCGTAATCGTCGTAGGGCTTGTGCTCTATCTCTTGTCAGTATCTCCCGCGGGGCAAGACGAGCCTCCGGCTTCTACCGGAGACAGCATCGCGATGGGCAAAGACAGCGCAGCCTTTGATACGGAGGCCGACATGCGCGTCATCCGCGATTATTACGAGAAGGCCTATAATGGCTCCGTCAACACCAGCGAGGGATGGAAAAAATTAGACAACACCCATCTCACGCCCTTGATGGCAGAGCGAAGCGTAACCGATGAAGACGACCACGGCTTCTTCATCCGCAATCAGCAAGTGTCGGAAACATTCCTGAAAACCTTGCGGGTATGCCATATTAAAGGCAACTGGTATATGGTGAGTTGGAAGAGAGACTATGAACCGGGATGGGAGCAAGTGCCTGTATGCATGGTAACCGCCCGTAGCGGCCGTCGCGTGATTGGCTATGTAACGCCCGCACAGATGGGAACGGCCGCCTCTGACACCGTCTTCTACCCCAGGACGATAGCCATGCCGACACGGCAGACCGGCGGATATGAATTCGTGAAAGCGTTCTACAAGAGCTATTTCTCCACCTTTCTCACCATAGACACCCATGCCTTGGAGATTCGCAAGCAACTGGAAAACAGCTATATGAGCCAGAAGGTGAGGAAAGAAGAGACTCCCATCTACAGCCAATTCGGCCCGGGCACGATGCAGGAACTGATTGGCAACCTGACCCCAAAGGGCTACTGGCGCCCAAGCTACTCGATATACAGCCTGTGGGAGGCTGGCTGGTATTGCCTGCGCGGCAACGCCCCCGCCCGCAGATACTTTCAGTATATAAAGGTGGAGAAGGCTGCCGGAAGCTACCGCATAGTCGATGTGAGGAATGTGCCGCCCGGCGCAGAAAGACTGTACCGCCATCCGATCTACTTTGCCGACGACAAGGTGCTCTATCGGGGCGGGCAAGAAAACTTGGACAACTACATTATCGAGAACGCCGTTTATCCCGCAGACGCGACCAAGACGGGTCGTAGCGCCACGCTCCCCGTAGCATTGCTGTTGAACGAAGACGGCTCGCTGGCCTCCATAGAGGTGGCTGCCGACCTGACAAACCCCTTCGCCGCCGAGGCTATGAGGTCCCTCAAGGGCATGACAGGGTGGACGGTTCCCACGATAGACGATGAGCCTGCAAGCACTTACCTCTTTGGTAAAATGCTCTTCAAGACCTCAGGCGACGGCAAAAACAGCGTGAGATTCGTCATAGAGAGGGGATCCCAGATATACGAAGACTGACCCTCTGCCGGTTCAGGGCACTTCAGCCAGAGCCTTGACGGCCTTCTCGAGCGTTGCCCCATGCAGGTTTACCTGCACGATGTTGCCCTTCCCGTCCATGAGAACCACGAAGGGAATGGCCTGCACGGCATAGGCCCTGGCGGCCTCACAGTCGAATCCCTCCACCGTAGACCACTGCGGCCAGGGCATATGCTCCTTGTCGACAGCCTTGAGCCATGCCGCCCTGTTCTGGTCGAGCGACACGCTCACCACATTGAATCCGCGGTCGTGATACTTTCGGTAGAGCTCCTTCACAAACGGGATTTCCTGCCGGCAGGGCACGCACCAGCTTGCCCAGAAATCGAGCAGGACGGCCTTGCCCTTCACGAAATCCGAGAAACGAACCGCCTTGCCGTCGGCGGTCTTCGAGCTGAAATCGCGGAATCGGGCTCCTGCCCGGGTGGCATTGCGGGCCGCCACGGTCTCTTCCTCCCGCTTTCGGGCTGCCGCCATGCGAGCCTCGTAACGCTCCCTGTAGACAGGACTGACGGCCGCCGAGAGCTCCTGATACAGCTCACGGGGATAATAATCCTCGCCGAAGGAATAGAAAAAGGCTGCCCCCACCTCATTCCGGATGTTCCCGCGGATAAACGAATAATAGTCGGGGCGGACTGCCTGCCACAACTTCTGCAGGCGGGCATTCAGCTGCCCGTTATATGCGTCGGAATATCCGTGAGCCTTCTCGTAGGCATCGCGCTGCCGATTGAGTGCCATGGCCGAGTCGCGGATGTCGTTCTCATGCCGGAGAATCCGCCCCAACTCCTCATTCAGCACCCCTCCCTTGAGGATGGTCTTGAAATCGTCATAGTCGAGCGTGATGTAGCCAGGCTCCACGATTACCTGCAAATCAGGCACGGCATAGTTCTCATGGAAAGCCTTCTCGGGCAGCACGAGCCGTGCCAGATAAGGCTCGGCGGGAGCCGGGAGGGCAAAGCAGAATTGGCCGCCGGCAATCTTCGCGCTGTCCACCTTCTCCTGATAGCGAGGGTCGGCAACGCCCGCCTTGACAAGATAGATATAGACTCCGTCGCATTCACGGGTGTTCAGACTGGCGTGCAGGCGGAAGTCCTGAGCCGTGGCAGTCGCCGACAGCAAGGAGAAAAGCACTAAAAGGAACTGTTTCATCGCTTCAGGGCCTCCATGGCTCGCTGCAAAGGCTGGTTGCGAGTATTGAGAATCCGGTAATAAAGGGTTGTGTCGGCCGGATAAAGCTGACGGCCGATCAAGGCCTTCAACTGGACATAAACGCTGGCTTCCGACCGCTGATATTCAGCCTCGTCATAGGGAATGCCCGCCTGCTCGGCGGTCTGCCTCACGGCGTTCATCAACTGCGCCTGGTCCTCAAACCTGCTAAAATAGTCGGCCGAGGTCTTGAATCTCCGCTTCAGCTGCTCCCCCATCGTCTCGGCATATTTGGCAGCGACGCTTTTCTGGACGCCCGCCATGGCAAGCATATAGTACCAGTTGGTCTGGAAAGTGGTGTCGGCGACAGCCTCAACCTGGGGCTTTACCCCCACTCCATGAATGATATTGCCCTTGGGGGTGAGGTATCTGGCCACGGAAAGACGGATTGCCGAGCCGTCATTGAACGGCATCGTCTGCTGGATGAGTGCCTTTCCGAAGGTGGGCTGACCCACTATCACCGCCCGGTTCCAGTCGCTCATGGCGGCCGTGAAGACCTCGGCTGCCGACATGGTCTGCCTGTTTACAAGCACGGCCACCCTGCCTTTCTCGAACATTCCCTTGTTCTTAGCCCGACGCACCTCGGTCGGGATGTGAGCTCCCTGGGTGGTAACGAGCACCTTGTCGCCGTCGATAAACTCGTCGGCAAGGTCAACCGCCGCGTCGAAGAAGCCGCCCGGATTGCCCTGCAGGTCGATGACGAGCGACTTCAGCCCCTGCTTCTTCAGGGAGGCGAGGGCGTTGCGGAAGTCGGCCACGGTGGTTTCCGAGAACATGGAAACCGAGATATAGCCCGTCGACTTGTCGAGCATATAGGCCTGGCGGACGGTGGACATGCCCCGCTGCATATACTGGTGCGCCATGGCGGTGGGGCCGTCGAGGAGGGCATTCTCGTTGGCACGCGCCTCCTCGGGCGTCAGATAGGCCGAATAAGGGTCGAGGCTCTTCATGGCCTTGGCGATGAGCTCGTCGGTGAAAGGCCCCTTCGGAACGGAGTCTACATACATGTTCATGATGGCATACATCGTCATGTTCAACTTCTCCTCGGGGCTGTCCTGAGCTGCGGCCGGCACCAGCAGGAGCGCCAGCAGAAATGTTATAGTCGTTTTCTTCATATTCTTTATGTTATTTCATCCAGTCGGGAGCAGGAGCTCCCTTGAGGTAATGGTCGAAAAACTGCATCATCCGGACCGTCAGGTCCTTGCAGACCGCGGTGCTGGCATACTGGTGTCCCTCCCTGCGATAGTTCAACATCCACGCCGGTTTGTTCAGTCGACGCATGGCGAAGAACATGTTGAAGCCCTGGTCTGCCCGCACGCTGGAATCCTGCTCGCCGTGCACGATGAGCAGAGGGGTGTTCACCTTGTCGGCCTCGAAGATGGGCGACTCTCGGATATACATGTCCCTGTCCTCCCAAAGGGTCTTTCCCAGTCGCCCCTGAGAGTCCTCCTCGAAGTACATGTTGGGCTGTCCCGTGCCCCGGAGCATGAGGTAATCGGAGATGTCATCACTCACCGCGGAGCACGGGGAGGCACAGGCGAACATATCGGTGTGGGTTACGAGGAAGTTGGTGATGTATCCGCCCCAGCTGTGCCCGTTGATGCCTATGCGCCGCTCGTCGGCAATGCCGTCCCTGACGAGCTGCTTCACTCCGCTCACCACGGTTTCCATCGCACTCTCGCCGGGCATGCCCACCTTGCAGGTTATGTCCGGCTGGAAGACCACATAGCCGTTGCTCACGCAATAGGGAATGTCGAAAAACGCACTCACATACTCGGGAACCTTGTAGGCGTGGGTGCCTTCGGTCTCCCTCTCATAATAGTTGACGAGCATGGGGCGGGGCTTTCCTTTCTGGAAATCGTCGGGAAGATAGAGCACGCCCTCGTTCAGCGTCCCGTCAGGAAGGCGCCAGGAATAGACGCGCGAAGTTCCCCGGCGGATATTCTTCACCGGCTCGTTTACATCCGTGAGCAGTCGGGGATTGCGGAATTCCCTGTCGCTGAGCAAATATTTCATCTCGGAGAAGTTCTCCCTTGACCATACCACACGGCTTAAATCCTTCGTGGCGCACTCCAGACGGTAATTATACCGGTCGTCGGCAACCAGCTTTCTCACGCGTCCCCGCTGCAGGGCATAGAAGCCGCGGGTCTTGGAATGCTCGTTGAAGCCGTCCAGATAAGTAACATCCGGCGTGGAAAAGCCCTTGTCGTTATAGCGAAGCCGCACCTTGTGCTTCCTACCGTAGCCCTTGGTAAGACACTCCGCATCCCCCTTGCCGTCGAGGCTCACCGACCAGAAGTCGTACCGGTCGCGGATGACCACCCGCCGGTTGTCCTTGTCCCAATTGCCATGGCCGTAAGGCTTGGGCGCAAACGGATAGTCGCTTTCCTCGTCATAGAGCGGATAGGGAATCTTTCCCTTGGTGATATCGGTAACTGTTCCGTCCCTCATGTCTATGCTTATCCACGATTGGGAGTCGGGAGTGTAGACCACGGCATACCTCCCGTCGGGACTGAACTCCGGGTAGGCGCACTGATGGGAGACGACCTTCTTCATGCTCCCGTCCGTCCCAAAGTAATATACATCCTGCTTCGCCTCGAGAATCCAGTCGGTTTCCTTGTCGTAAGGATGCCTGTCGACCGCGATGCCTCCATAGACCTGACCGCCGTCGGGGAAATAGACTTCCGTCATTCCGACCGTCGGAACCATCACAAGCTGCCGCGACTTCACATCATATAAATATGTATTCTCCGAGACCTTGGGGTAGAGCCTGTCGCGCCTTCGGGGCGAAAGGGGCTCGTCCCACTTCCAGAGCTCCAGATGGAGGGAATCCTCCTCCGCCTTGGGAGACGGCTGATTCCAGTCCTGTTCGCGGGCAAGGATGATGAGGCCACCCGCATTCACGATGCGCGAGCCCTGCTCCGACAGCTTGTAGTCGGCAGGAAGGCCCTTCACCTGAGAGAAGTCAAAATGAGGGGAAGTCTGGCTCTTGTCGCCCTGTGTGCCACCCTGGTTCTGACTCTGGGGATGGGTGCGCTGCCATTCTTCGGCCCGCCACTTATAGAAAGCGTCCTGCGTCATGGTCTGAAGCCTGCCCGTCTTCACTTCGTAGAGGTACACCGTATCAGGATTCTGAGTGTAGAGGCGGCGGTAACTGTAATTGATCCAGTTGCCGTCGTCCGTTATGCCGATATCGCCCACCATCCTCCAGCTGGGAATGTCGCCGACGGTCATAGCCCTCTTCTGGGCCAGAAGGGGAAGAATAGACGACAAAAGAAGGAGAAACGCGATTGCTCTTCTATACATGTCTGCGTGTTGTTTTAATGAATTACAATAAGTTTCCGAGCTCCGTCCGCAGCAGGGAAAGAGCCCTGCTGATGTGAACCTCGACCGTTTTCACCGAGATGTCCAGCTTTTCGGCTATTTCCTTATAGGAAAGGCCGTCCTCACGGCTGCAGAGAAAGACCTCCCGGCACTTCTCCGGCAACAGCGAGATGGCCCTGTGGAGGCGGGCTTCCAAATCCTGGTCGATGAGGTTCAGCTCTGCCTCGGGCGTCTGCAAGACCTCCGTAGAGAAGAAGTTACGCACATCATTACTATAACTGGCAACCACTTTCTGGTGTTGGAGCTCGTTCAAACAAAGATGATAGATGGAAGTGTAAAGGTAAGCCCTCAGAGAGGAAGCTATCGAGAGCGATGCCCGGTTTTCATACATCTTGCAGAAAAGAGACTGCACGATGTCGCTTGCGGCCTCCATGTCCTTGAACAATCGAAACGCATAGTTGGCAAGCACATCATACCAACTGTCGAAGAGAAAGACATAAGCCTCCTCATCACCTTGACGAAGGGCGTCTATCAAAGTCTTTTCTTCGGAAAATCTTTCCATGTTCTCTCGCTACAATCTTTTTCCCGTGCAAAGGTAATGGTTTTTTAGTAATACCACAAACAAAACAGGCCTTAATTCCAAAAAAGCATATAAAAGTTTCAATTTATCACTTTTATATGCTTTTTCTGAACCTATTATTATCTTATTCTGCCTTCAACAGCTCTATTACTGCCGATATTTCATCCATCAGGCCGCTCGGACTCCCTCCGTAGCCTTCGGCAATATAGCGCACCTTGCCATTCTTCAAAACAGCCTTCTGGGGAATACCGGATGTACCCTTGATGATACTTCTGTAGACCGCATCCGGCTCATCTTTACCCGGAGCCGCATGGTCATAGAGCACCTCCATCTTCTGCGAGTCAAGATGCTTCCGCTGGAAGACCCTTCCCACGCGGGCATCATCCCGGGCATCCTGGGTGCAGACAAAATAGAATTTCACCCGCTGGTCGGTCTGATACTTGTTGACAGCCATCTGCATGCCTTCCATGGCGGCGATGCAAGGGGCACACCAGGTGGCCCAGAAGTCGAGAACCACAATCTCGTCTTTCTTGAAATCGGCAGACTTAACTTTCCCTCCTCTGATAGACTCCATCTCAAAAGCCGGATAATCCTCCTCCATCATGCCCTGCATCACTTCCCGCGTAAGGTTCTCACGAGCCTTGTCCGACTTCAGAGAAGCAAAGTATTCATCAAAGGTGGGCTTCGGCTTCGACGACAATTCGTCATAGTGCCCGCGAAGAGCCTTGAACAAATCGCTCGTCATCAGTCCTGTAGAGGCAGAGCCCTCCAAGGCTTTTGCGGCATTGTCGTTTCTCCCCAATGCCTTCAGACTTTCATAATAAGCCTGATTGCCTTGGGCATATTGATTGAAACGCTCATCGGCCGGAATCCTGTCCATATAGCTGAGAGCCTCCTGATATTGACCGCTCTTGGCAAGAATCTCCGTCTCCACCGCGAGGTAATACCACAGCTGCTGCTCCTGCGAGCGATAAGGCTTCTGCCCCGTCTGATACATGTCCACCCATACAGGAGCCTTCCTGATCATCTCGTCGAGCATGACCTTGGACATCTCCGCATACTCCCTGGGGTCGGTGGGGGCTTTCTGCACGAGCCACATCACGCTGTGCTGATAGAGATCGGACACCATGCCGAACTCACATTCCGGAAGAACCTCCTTCAGCTTGTCATATTTCTTCTGGCTCCAGAGTGCACGGATATAGCCATTATAGAAGTTGACATACACAAATCCCTGGTCGTCCGGAGCCTTGTAAAAGTCGGCAACGGGGAAGTCTTTACGGAATTTATCCGCTGCAGCGAAGAATTCCTCTCCCTGCAACCTTGCCAAACCTTCTGCCTCCTGACGGCGCGCGAACTTACCTCGAGGAAACTTCTTCAGAATCTTAGCCCTTACCTTTTCGGCACCCGCGCTGTCGCCCTGCTTATACTGAAGGTCAAAATACTGGTTGATCATCTCCTGTTCTTGGGAAACTTTATGCTTCTGGGCACTCACTATCATGCCGAATGCAAAACCCAATACAAGGATTAACAAAATTTTCTTTTTCATCTTTTTGTCTAAACTTTGATGCAAAGGTATAGTTTTAATTCAATAAGATGGTAATAAATTACAATAAATAGTACTGAAAGGAGCAACTTTTCCCACCCGAAAAAGAAGATCTTTTGCAAATGGATTGCTATTTTTCTTTCTCCAGAATCTCTATTACTGCAGAGATTTCATCCATCAGCCCACTGGGACTTCCCTTATAGCCGCTTGCGCGGTAGCGTATCCGTCCATCCTTGAGGATTGCCTTTTGCGGAATACCCGACGACTTTGGAAAGAGGGTGCTGTAGACTTCGGCATTATCGCGTCCCCTACCTGTTCCGCCTCCGTCTATCATCACAGGCATGTCGTGATAGCCCTTCTTCTGCCAGAAAGGTCTTACCTCGTCGGCCGTAGGATGATCCTGTGTTACAACGAAATAGAAATTCACACCTTTATTATTCTTGTACCGGTTTACAGCCATCTGCATACCTTCAAGTGCAGCAATGCAGGGAGCACACCAAGTTGCCCAGAAATCAAGAATTACTATTTCGCCCTTACGGAAATTGGCAGAGTTGATGTCAGCAGCATCTACAAGCCCCTTAAGCAAGAAAGGCTCGAAAGGCTCATCCACCATCTGAGATTTTACCTCCTTCATAAGTATCTCAATGTTGGCTTCCGACTTCAGAGAGGCCACATAGCTGTCGAAAGTCTTGAAGTTAGCAGTCTCATGTCTATCATAATACCTATGGAGCATATCATATACAGCTGTAGTCATCTTGGAATTCTCTACCGACGCTTTCATAGCAGCCAGAGCCTCATTCTGGTGGCCAAGCTGCTGCTGACTCACAATATAAGCCTCATTTGCATGTGAATCAGTTGTAAAGCGATGATCCTTGGAAATAGAGTTCATGCAATTTACTGCCTCCTGATACTTCTCGGCGCGGCAAGCAATCACCACATACACGCATTTGGCAAATATCACCGTGGGCTCTGACGAGCCAGCCTTGCGCTCCATCTCGTCTACAAAAGCCTTGGCAAGAGGCTCGTATTCCTTAGGATCAGTTTCAAACTTCAGAGCCTGCTGAGGACCGTGGAGATAGGCATCAGAAAGCATGGAGAGATTCATGTCGGGCAGCAACTGCTCAATGTCGAAATACTTGTGTTCCCTGAAGAGTTGTTCGCATAAATGCTTGTAGACATTGGCATAGAGAAAGAAATGAGTGTCGGCATCCTGGGTCTTATAAGCCTCAGTAACGGGGAATTTTTTCCTCATTACCTTGACAGCCTTCACAAGATCGTCGCCCGACAATGACTGCACCTTGGTGAGGAATTCACGCCGTGCAAGTATACCATGAGGATACAACTTTATAGACAACTTGCGTATGCTGTCAGCCTTTGCCGGATCGTTCTTCTTAAATAGAAAATCACTATAAAGATTGAGAAGACGCAGTTCCTCGCTACCCTTCTGTTCTACTTCAAATTGATTACTCTCATAAAAGGGCTGAAACCCTTGCCCGTTGGAAGCAAAGCTCCGGCTTGTAAACATTAAGACCAACAGGAGCGAAGAAATAATTGTTCTCACCGTCATAATCAGTCTTTTGCGATTACCCTTAAGTCAATATTGTAAGTATTCTTGTAGAAGTCCAACAGTACATTCCACTTGTGTGCCACAGCCGGGTAAGCCAAGAAAGCCTCTACCTCTGCATCCTTGGCATTTAGGATCTGCGCCATATAATACTTGTAGTCATTGGCCTTGTTGGTGGCTTCCACACCCCAGGAAGTGTAGGTGGCAGAAGAGCGATTGGCAATCTCCTGATAGGCACTATACCCATACTGACTATAGTTTGGAATGAAACCACGGTTGCGTAGCTCGTCAATAGGATAAGTATAGGTGCTATACCATTGATTTACCTTTGTCTCAGTATATGATGGCTCTGTTACATAGTCGGTACCCTCATAAAACTCATCAGGAATTCTGATGATACTCTGCTGGCGGTAATAATCCCAAAGCGCGGTAAAGAGCTCCACCTTACGGGCATGTTTTGTAGCAGCGTCCATCTTGGCTACATCGTTCATACCGGCTATGATAAGGGCATTACTAGTAATATAGTAGTTCTGGGTATTCTTCATAATCTGGCCATCACCAAAATCGCGCTCGGTATAGACAGAATCAGCAAGGAACACACGGTAAGGGATACCGCCATTCTTTTTGAAACTGTCATCGAAATATTTCAGCCAGATGTCTTGAAGATAGTCGAGCATGGCCTCTACATTTTTCGGAGCACCCATAATGCACTTCATGACACGACCGCCGCTGTTTGCATTACCAGTTACCTGTGTCCAGAAGGCATCCTTCTGAGTGTAATCGTAGACAATGTATGAACCATATTTGTTATAGATGTCTTGTATGCGGGCATTGGCTGCATCAGAAGCTCCTTTCTGCGGTAGCACATAGTCATCGATAATTTCAATCGGAGCACCAATATCTTCACCGTCGCCGGCACAGTTGCTCATGCTGAGCAATACGACTATTGATAATGCGAAATATACAAATCTCTTCATAATGTAAATTTCTTATTAATCTGATAATATTAATTAATTTTTGATGTCCACAGGCTGACGGTCATCAGCCTTGCGTGCTTCGTTCTGTATGAGACTGGTATTATACTCGAACACAGATTGAGGCAAAGGCACCGTGTAGAGAGGATCGTTGTGTTTGAGTGTGTAAATCTGGTTAGGGCCAGCCTTCTCCGTACGGTAGATGTGAGTTATCTCAGGCATGCCCTGACGACGCAAATCGAACCAGCGAAAACCCTCGAAGCAGAACTCGCGGCGACGCTCATCGCGAATTTGCTTAAGCAGTTCGTCGCCGCTATAGCTCTTCGGAGTATAGTTGGCATAACGGGTTGCACAGAAAGCATTGAGATCCTTCAGTGCATTAGCATCCTGATGAAGCAGCGCCTCAGCTTCCATTTTATTGAGATAAGCCTCGGCCGTGCGGATGTTTTGAATCAAGCCCGAACCTGTAGACTTTAGAATTACACCCGTGTTTTCATTCCAGGCTTTAAGTCCAAACTGATCCCAGCGCATATCATAGTTAGCATCATTAGAAGTGAATGTCTCTCCACTATTCGCAGCCTTATACTGTTGCCAAAGGTTTAGGAAACTGATTGCGGCTCCATCCTTATAGCTACTGTTTTCCGGGCGTGTGCTCGGCCCAAACACCCAAAGAACTTCAGGGTTAGCGTAAGTAAATGGATTTTGGTTACCCGCAGACCATGTACTATTAAACTCAACAGGAAGATTAGCCAGACGAATACCGAACTTAAAAGCCTTGTCTGTCTCTTCAATGCACTCCTTGTATTTCTCCATGAAAAGATAAGCTCTTGAGAGCAAGATGTGAATTACGGGTTGAGTGATATGAAAATTGCCTGACTGGACAGTATAAGGATCCATAAGTCTGGCAGCTTCCTGAAGCCCCGGCACAATGACCTTATCATATACCTGGCCAACTGTAACGCGGGCGATACCATCTTTTGAGAGGTTGGCATCGAGCTTCAATGGAACTCCAAGAGCCTCCTTATTATAATTATAAGGCTCACCGTATATATTAACCAGCTGGAAATAGAGCAGGGAGCGCACGGCAAGAGCCTCGGCTTTGACACGATCGCGCTGTTCCTGTGTACCGGTGGCATTGTCGATGCCGTCAAGTACAGCATTGCATCCCATTATCTTCTGATAGCACTGACCATAAGTAGTGGCGTTGGCAGTTTCATTGATACTAGTTCCGAATCCATCGAGATCCTGTGAGTAAGGCTGCCAGGTGTACAACGGCATTGGGGTAACTGCCATGCTCTCACCGGCGAAATTGTTTATCCTCCCAATATAGTTCCAATTCTCGTCATACTGATCTATCTCTGCATTCACCTGAGCCTCACAGTCATCGTCCATAAATCCAATCCACCCGAAGGCTGGAACAGCATTGTCAGGATAACCGTTACCGACAAGGAGCTCAGAGAAGTCGGATGCTGTCTTTGGAATGACCTCACTTTGTGATTCCTCCTCAAGGAAGTCTCCGCAACTGGAGAGTAGCAAGACCAAAGCTGGCAAGAAAAATATTATCTTTTTCATATGTTTGTTTCCTCCAAATATTTAAAATGTGAGATTTACACTAAGTGAGAATGATCTGCGTGCTGGCCATGAGGCCGTTTCAGGATCGCGTCCTTTCCATGCGCCGTCGAAGGCTATAAAGAAGGGATTGGTGAGCGAAGCCGACACATAGGCGTTGCGCATGCCGAGACGAGAATATAAAGAATTAGGCAAGTCGTACTGGAGACTAAGCGTGCGACAACGAATAAAATCAGTATCGGCGACACGCGCAGTTGAGGAGTTATACATGTCGTAAAGACTGCTCATATAGGTTCCTGAAGTTCCATAATAGAGAGTCACATAAGTATCATTCGGATTGCCTGCCGGAATTGAAGGAATATCGGTGTGGGACTCATCACCCGGCTGCCGCCATCTATCGAACATATAGGTCGGTACATTGGCCTCGGGGCGTGGAAGGCCCGTTGTTGCAAAATACTTTGGCAAATAGGCCTTTGCTCCGAACTGCATGGCAAATGTTGCACGCAGATGGAAGTTCTTGTAGCGCAACGATGTATTGACACCCCCGGATATATCGGGATTAATTTTACCAATCTTAACGAGATACCCTCGGAAGTCTGTTGGAGTCTTGTCTGGCTTCAGTCCGTTTATAATGGGCTTACCTGTTTTAGGCTCAAGACCGCCAAAGTCGAAAGCATAAAGAGTGCCGTAGGCCTCGTCTCTAACAATGGCAGATCCAGAAAGATATTCAGCAGGCGTGTTGGTGAAGTTGTTGTTCTCCACATGATTGAAGTCGCGGCTGGTATTGAAGGAAAGCGACCATGTCCAGTCCTTAGTACGGATTGGAGTACCGCTGATCAAGAACTCGTAACCATAGTTCTTCATCTTAGTTCCGTCAATATAAGCGGAAGCCACACCATACTCAGCGCCAACTGTTGCAGAAGAAATAACTTTACTTATCTTATTATAATAGTTGAAGGTTGCACTCAAGCGTCCGTTGAAAAACGAAAAGTCTACACCCAGGTTCCAATCCTTGGTTTTCTCCCATCCCAGGTCAGGATAAGGCAAGGAGATGATACCCAGGTAATATTGTTTGAAGTAGTCGTGCAGCCCTTGGTCGCGAGCTATAAGGTAAGGAGAAACTTCTGTTACGGCATTGCCACGCCATCCATAAGAGAATGAGATATCGAACATATCATACCACGAATGTGCCCATTGCATCCAAGGCTCTTCGCCAATGCGCCACTTGGCACCAAAGGATAACGACGGATTAAAACGCTTGTTCGCATCCTGTCCGAAGCGGTTGGATGCGTCCAAACGACTATTGAGGTTGATGACATACCGGTTGTCGTAACTGTAAACGGCAGTAAAATATTCACTAAGGGTATTGGAAATGGTATTCACCACATTGGTTCCCTGACGCATCAGCTTATTCAGGTCGGTGTTGCTGCGATAATTTGTGGCAGAGGCCAGCGTGCTGATATCTGGTATACTGGCAAAGCCTTCACCACGGTATTTCAGATATCCGTAACGCAGGTTGGTGTTACCGTCCACTTTATTAGATGTTACCTGAGCACCGAGATTGAATGTCAGGGAGTGCTTCATTGCAAATGTGTTGTTGTAAACCAGTGAACCGCGGAACGAATAGTTCCTTGTTGACTGGCTGGATGTATTGAGAAGGCCACCATAAGGCAATGGGCTTGAATTCTCTGCAAGAGAGTTAGGGACAACTCCTCCTACCTCATATCCACGAATCTGCGCAATGACATTGGTGTATTCTGTGGCATACTGCTTGGTGTTGACTGAAGCCAGACTTAAAGAGGCATCACCCTGCACCTGCAGATGTTTAGCCACATCCCAGCGGAGGCTGAGAGTTGACTGAAAGGTCTGAGTGATGTTTCGATTACCGCTGTTGGCAATTTCGTTAAGGATATTATAGTTGTAGTAGTTCAAGTCCTGAATAGCATAACTCGTTTGTCCATATACAGGATAGAAATAGTAACTACCGTCAGCATTGTAGGCCGGAAGATAGCGTGCCGTATTCATAGCATAGTCGTAAGGACTCACGCCAGAATAGTAGTCGTTGTTCTTGCGATAACTCCCTGCTACCATGAAATCGATAGTAAGTTTATCAATAGGACGGAAGGTGTTATTAGAACTTGCGGTAACCTGGAAAAGATCATTGTTTTTGGCCTCACCTGGAGAGTTGTTCAACCCGAGAGAGAAGCGACTCTGGAACTTCTGGCTACCACCGGAGACAGACACATTCTGCTGGGTGCTCACCGGAGTACGATAGAGAAGGTCGAACCAATCGGTGTTCATATTCTCCATCATTCGGAATTCATGGTCGAATTCTTCCTTGGTAATACTTTTGTCATGCAGCCGTTGAATAAGTCCGGCATATCCAACAGGCAGGATGCGTTGGGTATAAGCATCGCGGTCTAGATAGGCTTGCTGGTTGAATTCCATGAGCTGCTGAGAATTCATCATATCATAGAGTCCATAGCTCGGACGCTGGGTAACAGTAAGAGAAGCACTATAGTTGACACTCAGCGGCTGGTTGGCCTTAGCCTTCTTGGTAGTTATGACTATCACGCCATTACTTGCCTGCGAGCCGTAGATGGCCGTGGCAGAGGCATCCTTTAGTACTGTGATGCTTTCAATATCGTTAGGGTTCAGCCAGCTGATGGCGTTCCCGGCCGTCTGAAGCATTTCGTCCATGTCGCTGGAGAGAGGACTTGCATCATTAGGTATTGGTACTGGATTAGTCTGAATAACTCCGTCAACCACCCACAGAGGCTCCTGATTGCCAAGCAGTGTGGAAGTTCCACGGATTCGGATCTTCGGTGTACCCCCTACTTTACCCGTGATATTCATTACCGACATGCCCGGGATGACACCCTGCAGCATCTGGTCGATGGAGTTCTCACCCGCCACGAGCACATCTTCGGCCTTCACTTGATTGACAGCTCCCACATACTGCCCGCGATTATAAGTGCCATAACCGGTAACTACGACATCGTCGAGAAGCGTGGCATCATCCTGCAGAATCACATTCAGGCTGATCTGCCCCCTGTAGTTGATTTCCTGAGTGGTCATGCCGACATAGGAGAACACGATTGTTCCCGACTTGATTCCTTGCATGTCGATTTCATAATTACCCACAGCATTAGTTACCGTCATGATCTTGGTACCCTTAACCTGAATGGTTACACCCGGAAGAGCCACACCATTGCGATCCTCTACCTTACCATAGACATGCCCTGCCTTCATATCCTGCTGCACGGATTGCGAACGAATTACCGTCCCGGCAGAGGCCTTTGAAAGAGGAATCATCAAGAGCACCCATAAAAATGAGATAATCTTTCCCTTCATAAGTTTCTGTTTTAGTTTTATATTTTCTTGTGCTTGTTAATTGTTTGAATCAAGGCCTTGCAGGCTTTCTCCTTATATATAATAATAGGTGTAAGACAACTGCGGTAAGTTAGGTTCCATAAACGGCGATATCGGGCAAACTGCTTCCTTGCTTCAGCAGAGTTTTCCACATCCTTCTTCAGGCAAAAAAGCTCCTCTTCTGAAGCGTTTCCTTCCAAAATCGGCCATATGTTTTTATCGTTAAGACCTGTTGCCATTTGTCATTCTATATTATTAAGACAATTTAAAGTCCATTTACCCTTATCAAAAACTAAAAAAAATAACTCAAACTAATATTTCGTTTCCAAATCATTATTTTTACGACTGCTTTTCTTTTAAAAAAGAAACAGCAAGGAGTATTTTCCGCCCATTCACGCCCCACGGATGCCGCCATCCGCAAACGGAAAAACAAAAGACGGCTAAAAGGCGAGTCGGAAGCCGTTAAAAGGCGAGTAAAAGGCGGCCTTTTACTTTTCCCTATGTGCAGCCCGCTCCTGAGGTGGCTATCTGAAAGTTTCAGAACGGCAAAATATAGGCAACAGACAGCAAATCTACAAAAAAAGATTTATTTTATTACATTCCATTCAAAAAGAAGTAGTAACTTTGCAGGGAAATCCAAACCGGGATTAAAAATATAGATACCATTATAATGAAAAGATTATTTTTCTGCCTTGTGCTGTGTCTTTTGCTCTCTTCTCTGAGCATCAAGGCACAAAATCCGTGTGTGGTAATGCCACAACAGTTGAAAACCGGGGGTACTGCCACCATCACCTACGACCCGTCCCTGACAATACTTAAGGGGCAAACAGACATCGAGGGAGTCTACTATCTCTGGAAAAATTATTCCTGGGAAGCCTATGACATGAACCTCAGCAAGAAGGATGGCAAACTCACTACCACCATCCAACTGCCCGGGGATGCCGCGCTTCTGGCATGGAAGTTCTATACGGCTGACACCGTAGATGTCGGCGGCGACCAGTTCATGTATGGCTATTACATCCTTGACAAGAACGGAAACAACATGCCGGGGGCCAACCTTGGATGGGGCTTCCTGCGCGGGGAAACGACCCAGGATCTTGCCGGCATTCCTTCCATTAGCAACCTGGGATGGAAGAAAATCAACAACCAGGTAGTCAAGATGTGGATTAACAATGAGCTGAGATACCATCCCGAGGAGAGCCCGAATGTAAACTGGTTTGCAGCCAAGGCACTGATGCGCGACTCCATACCCGTAAGCAAGGACCTCATCCGAGAGAACATCCGCAAGGAACTACAGTTTGAGACCATCAAGGGGCTCAACTTCAAGTTCACGGAAGAGCAACTCCTGAAAGCCTATGATGTGGCCGAGAATCTACTTGGAGACACCGTCCTCATGGACACGCTCAAACTGATGATCAAAGACCGGTTCAAGGGGGGCGAGTTCGACCGTGAGGAGGCGTTGAAGCAGATATGGGAGTCTACACTTCACCAGAAGAATCCGAAGGATCTTACCGACTCCAACAAGGCATTTGCCAAGTTTCTGAAAAAATATCCTGATGAAAAGTTCCGCGACAGCTATGTGCAATGGGACATGTTCAATCACTGGTATGCCGGGAATTTTCGTGCCCTCACTTACGACGACATCATGAAACGCAACGACTACTCCACCCTGCTGGAATACCTCCCCCATACACCCTATTCGTATCTGGGCACCTATTTCTGGCACTGCGTGATGATTCCCTATGAGCGTGGCGATGTAAAGCCCGGCTTCATCTATCCGATAGCGCAGAAGATAAGAGCCGAAATCATGGGGCGAGACCGGACAAAGGCCGACAAGGTGTGGTCGCCCAATGAATGGGAGGAAAAGAAGTATTCCGACTACCTGATGCACTGGCTCGACTATGCAAAAATCCTGAACGATGTGAACAAATCTCAGGAGGCTCTTGCACTTTGCGACACGCTCAGCCAGTATTACGGCGTGGCGAATGCCGACTTCAACCATTTCTATATGACCATGCTTGAGAAAGGCGGACGAAGCAGCAACGAGATTCTCACCAACATCAAGGCAGCCGTAAACAAGAACACGGCCTCACCCGAGATGCTGGCCTATCTGAAAAACGACTATGTGAAGAGCCACAACGGCGAGCAAGGCTATGAAGCCTACCTGCAGAACCTGAAGTCGGCAAGCCAGATGGAAGCACAGAAAGCACAGGTGCTGAAAAAACTTATAAAGACTCCGGCCAAGCCGTTTGCCTTCGACAAACTGGAAGGCGGGCGCATCGACATGGCCAAAGACTTGAAAGGAAAGATTGTCGTCATCGACCTCTGGGCCACATGGTGCGGTCCCTGCAAGGCTGCCATGCCTGGCATGCAGATGGCTGTCAACAAATATAAGAACGACAAGAGCATACAATTCCTCTTCCTCTCGACCATGGAGCAAGACAAGAATTTCATCGCAAAAATCAAGGAATTCATCAAACAGAAGGGCTATAACTTCCAGGTGGTACTCGACGAGCCCAACAAGGAAAGCGGCCTGCGCGACCTTGCCTATGCCACATGGGGAAAGACTTTCCAATCGTCGGGCATTCCCTGGAAGCTCATCTTCGACAAGGAGGGCAATGTGAGATGGATGTCCACCGGCTATTTCGGCAGTCCGTCGGCTCTCTGTGATGAGATCAGCTATGTCATAGACTATCTGGAATCAGAAAAATAAAATGAAAAGAATCATGTTATCAGGCTTGTTGCTTCTTGCAGCAAGCCTCTTCGCTTCAGACCTGATGGCACAAGAGCGGGGCTTCACATCCGACAGCATCGTCTTCCATGGCAACGACACACTACGCCATGGCGCCACACTCACCCTGCCGAAAAATCAGAAAAAGAGCGTAGCTGTCATCATCGCGTCGGGCTCTTATCCGCAGGACCGCGACGGAATGATGGCCGGGAAGCCCATCTATAAACAGATGGCAGAATATCTGAGCAATCGGGGAATTGCCGTCTTAAGAGTAGACGACCGTGGAGTCGGAAAGTCAAACGGAGTCTATGAAAAAGCCACTACGGCCGATTTTGCCAATGACATCATTGCCGCCGTCAACTATCTGAAGACACGCAAAGACATCCGGCATAACAGAATAGGGGTTCTCGGACACAGCGAGGGCGGAGCCAGCATGTCGATAGCCGCGAGTAAATGCAAGGATATTAGGTTCCTCATATCAGCTGCGGGGCTCATGTCGCCAGGATTAGAGTCTGTGATTCAGCAGAACATCGACATCGTACACACCACCGAAGGGCTGCCGGAATATGACATGAAGCGCTATGATGAAATCAACAACATCATGTTTCATACAGCCTATGAGTATGCCGATGCCGACAGTGCCACCCTGTCGAGCCGTCTCTATGAGGAATACTACAAATGGCAAAAGAAGGATTCCGTGTATTTCAAGACCCTCGGCATAGAATTCGATCATTTCCGCTGGTCCATCTACATGTACGCCCTCCAAGCCAACACGCCTTGGTACCGATTCTTCATCCGCTATAATCCACAAGACTATTTAAGTAAGGTAAAGGTTCCCTTCTTAGCCGTCAACGGGGATAAGGATGTGATGGTGAATTACAAGGAAAACCTTGGCAATGTGAAGAAGTTCCTCGCCCACAACAAGGATGTGAGCATCGTGGTCATTAAAAACATGAACCATCTCTTCCTCCCATGCCAGAAAGGCACGCAGGCAGAATATCATTCCATCAAGGCTGGCATATCCCAAGAAGCCATGGAGACCATCTACCGCTGGATAAAGAAGAGATTTCTATAAGAATGAGGTTGGAATAAATCATCCGTACATCCCCCATAAGCATGCAAAGCCACGCCCGACTACCGAAAGGGAGCCACCTTTCCCGGAACTATGACTTCCTCTGTAACCGTTCAAGACATCCTATGAAACCGTCGGCTGTGCATTGAGCTCCATTCTGGAAGTGGTCGCCGGCATTCCATACCGGTGCGGTGCGTGGCATCGCCGAGCTGTATTCGGAGCATCTTGTGGTATTGGCAGATGTTATGGCCTACTTGTGCTATGGCTATGGCTTTGTCTTTGGGCAACTTCTCCTTGTCGCCAATTCTTATCTTTTCTAATTCCATATCCCTCAATATACAATGTGCATCATGTCTTTCATTTCCTGAAATCCTACCGACTTGTAGAGGGATCTGCCGCTATCGGTGGTTTCCAGATATATCTTTTTGATGCCCCTGTCCAAGGCCTGACCTACAAGCCAGCGCACAATGACGCGACCTATACCTTGGTGCCGGTAGGGCTCACGACAGTAAATATTCATCAGATAGGCACAACGCCCGTTAGGATTGTCGGGCGAAGGCATCTCTTCGTAAATACAAACGCCACCACATCCAACCGTTTCGCCATCCACCCTGGCAAAGCAAGCGACATGGCCGCCTTGGGGAATCTGCTGCCGATAATAGCGGAGGTTCGCCCTTTCCAATTCTTCAATGCTGGCATCTTCCGGCAGGACGAAGACATGACGCAGCACCTCCATGCGCCACTCCATCAGCATTTCAAGGCTCTCTATCCCTGCCTGCACAATTTCTATCTGTCTCATATCAGTCTTATAAGTTCCATTCCTTCAACACAACGGGCAGTGCTTTCCGGTCCACTTTCCCATTGGGCGTCATGGGCAGGGCCTGCATCTTGACGAAAAACTCCGGAACCATGAAGGGCGTGAGATACATCGAGAGCTTGCGCCGCAGTTCATGATAATCGAATTTCGCCTCGTCGCGCGGCACGATGTAGGCCACAAGGTAAGACAACCGGTTGCTGTCGGTGTAGGCAGACACTACGGCCTTCTCCACCTCACTGCAAGTGTTGAGCAGGTTTTCCACCTCATCACATTCCACGCGCATGCCCAAGATCATCACCTGGTTGTCTTTCCTGTGCACAAAAGCCACATTGCCATCGGGCAGCACATAGCCCAAATCTCCACTTTTATAAAAGCTACCGCGCGTTTCATCCATGGAGAAATTAGCCTGCTCGGGCTTGCTGCCTACATATCCCTGCGACACGCCGTTGCCGTAAATATATATTTCACCCGTCTCGCCCTGCGGCAACGGGCGGCCTTCATCGTCCATCACCGCCATCTCCACGCCGAGAACGGGCTTGCCGATAGGGTATGTCCCGTCATCAAGGGTATAGCCGCCGTTGCACCGATAGTACGAAGCGCATACCGTTGTTTCAGAAGGCCCATAAGTATTATAGACCAAGGCCTTGTCAAGCAAGCGGGTAACATACTTGCCGCGCAGCACATCGCCACCGCTAATGATAAGGCGCAGGGAAGAGGGAATCGTGTCAAGCTTGTTCATTTCAAGCAGCAGATACGGGAAACCGCTTATCTCCGTTATCTGGTTTGCCTCGACATAGGCCATAAGCTGGTGTATGTCTGCCTTGGTCTGCTCATTGGGAATGCAGAGCGCCGCACCCGAGAGAAGCGTAGTAAACATCTCTTCCACAAAGATGTCGAATGAGCAAACGCTGTGTTGCAGCATGCGGTCGCCTACCTCCGGGTGAAATTCATGTTGGAAAGCACGCACATAGTGGCATACATTGCGGTTGAGCACCTTTACTCCCTTGGGCTCGCCGGAAGTGCCCGAGGTATAGAGCACATAGGCAAGACCGTCGGCCCGCGACATGTCGTCAATATGCACATCCTTACGGATTACCTGTCCTTCTTCGATGAGAAGCTTGCGGAAACCATTGTTGATGTGGCCGGCATACTTCTCGTGGGTGATGAGGAAATCCACATCACATTCCTTCATCATATAGCGGATGCGCTCTACCGGGAAGCCCGGCTCTGCCGGCACATAGGCGGCACCCACCTTGACAGCAGCAAGGATTGAGGCTATGAACTCCACATTATGATCCATCACAATGCCGATGAACGACGGGCGGTTACAGAGGAATCTCGAGGCCACGGTGTCCACGAGCCGTTCGAGCTCCAAGAATGTCAACTGTCGACGGTCATCCATCACGGCAAGAGCATCAGGATGTTTCTCCACCTGTCGGTGAAATAGCGAATAAATTGTGTCCTTTTCTGTCTCCATTGTCGTTTCCTTTATTTTGTTCTACGAGACAAAGGTAAGGAAAAAACGGCAAAGTCAGCCTAACATAGCCTTAACCTTTCCTTAAAATTTCATCAGCACACAATGCGCCCGACGGCTCCCCCTCCAACCATCCCTTGCCAACAAGAACGGCAGCGGCCGACAGCTCCACACTTTCAGGCGGTTATCCGGCTGACAAAATCGGCGAGATTGAACGACAAAATCGGCGAATTCATGGGACAAAATCGCCGATTTTGTCAAACAGGAAGCAGCTTCCGACACGGCAACGGGCATCATCCCGAAGGAAAAGGCACAAAAAAAGAGGCCATGCCTTGCGGCCTGACCTCTCATAAAGGATGCTTTATGTCAGATGTTCACTTGCCTAAAGTGAGCATGTTGAACTCGCTCACCTTGGAGATAATCCTGTTGGTGCCTTCCAAAACCGACACGCAAATCTTGACAGTTCCTTTCTTGAGACGATTGTCGGCTTTAACGAGCACCCCACGCACATCAAGGAAGCAGATTGCCGTAGATTTCCAGCAGTATAAATTCTCATTTTGGCTAAATTTCAAGCTATTCTCTTTTTCGAGACATGAAAACAAAAACACCGGGAATCACATATTTACCCGAAAAATTTCGTTCGTTTCAAAAAAATAGAGTAGATTTGTACTTATAAACTTCAACAAAGTGAAGATAAGGTTGGAAAAGCCAATGATAAATATCCCTTTGAAGATGGTTAGAATATAAAATTATGCCAGATCTGTATGGGTCTTCTACACTCGACTCACCTGAAGAATGTGGATGCAAGTTGAATATAACTTCTGTGATGTAAGAGCGGGCGTTACCTTGGTGCCGGCTGGCAACATGGGTATGGAAACTTATGACAGACTAAATGCACATGGCATCACAGTAATGAGGAATGCCATGGAAGGGTGGATGATGTACTGAAGCCAGCATGTGTAAATTCCATCAATCACTAAACGACTCTCATTTGATATGGAAAAGCATAGAGAAGAATGCCTTGTCTGCGGCGCCCCTTTGAAGTTTCTGGAACAGCCTGTGGAGATGGAATGTGCCCTTTGCCACAAGATGTTCATCAACAATGTGTGTTGCGAAAGCGGGCATTATGTCTGCGATGAGTGCCACATATCAGGGATTGATCAGATTACAGGTATCTGCCTGGGTGAGACCTCAAGCAATCCGTTTGTAGTTCTGGAAAAGATGATGTCATTGCCTGCTTGCCACATGCATGGCCCGGAACATCATTTTATGGTAGGTGCTTCGCTGATTACGGCATACCACAATGCCTGTGGCGAAGTGGATATGCAATGGGCTTTGGGAGAAATAATGCGCAGAGCCAAGCAGGTTCCTGGTGGAGCGTGCGGCAATTGGGGAGCATGTGGTGCTGCCATCAGTACAGGTATGTTTGTGAGCATTGTCACCAAGAGCAGTCCACTTGCCAAGGAAGCTTGGAAACTGAGCAACCAGATGACTTCTCGTTCGCTTGCGCAAGTTGCAGAATATGGCGGACCTCGTTGCTGTAAGCGCGATTCTTACCTATCCGTACTGACAGCCATTGATTTTGCTGCAGACAAGCTTGGCATCAAGATGGAGAGACCAGAGAAGATCACTTGTTCAAGAAGTGCATTCAATAATCAATGTTTAGGCATAAAATGTCCATTCCATCCAGTCGTTTATAAGGTAAATTTTTAGACGATGATGATTACTGATACGCTCGACTTGTGCCCATACTTACAGAAGAAACTGTTTGGAGAAGTGTCGCTCCGCACAGGAGTGATGATCCTGGCAATACGGTGGTTTGGCCACCACAGGAATGGAAGGCTACAAGGGAGCACCTACCGCTACGGAATACGGTATTGCTTGCGTAGCGAATTGGTTAAAAGAAAACAATACAGATAGAAGATGAAAAAATTGATTTTGACAATTGCTTTACTGCTGGGCGCAACAACGATGAACGCCCAAAAAGAGAATGGATTCAAGAAAATCAATGTTCAGCAGGATTTTGCAGAGAACGGTTTTTCTTATTTCACGGGTGCCCCGATCCTTGCAGCTGGTGATAGCGTGAAGCACAATGCCATGACTATCGGCTGGGGAGCTATCGGGAATGTGTGGGGCATGCAGCGACCATCAGTAACTGTATATGTGGCTCCCAAGCGTTACACACATGATTTCATGGAGAAATCGAAATATTTCACTATAATGGACTTTGCCGATCCTGAGATTGCCAAGTACCTAGGCAGTCATAGCGGTCGTGATGGCGACAAGGCTAAGGCTCTTGGCCTGCATGTGGCATATACCAAGAACGGCACTCCCTATTACAAAGAGGCATCATCAGTAATAGAGTGTGAGATTATGTATGCAGAGGACATGAAGGAAGAGAATTTCCGCAACGATGTTCCAAAGCGTCAGTACAAAAATTTCTCGGCGGGCATCCACACCATGTATATTGGGGAAGTTGTCGATGCTTGGAAGAAATGATCGATAGCATTATGCCAGAGTTCAGGGAAATGCGCAGAAAGCGCCAGTTGCTCTCGGAAGCTGAGAGTATTGAGATATTGGCAAAGGCCACATCGGGAGTATTGTCGCTGATAGGCGATGAAGGCTATCCTTATGGCGTACCAGTCAGCTATGTCTATACTGATGGCCACCTCTATTTCCATTCAGCATTGAGTGGACATAAGACTGATGCTATCAAGAACTGTGAAAAGGCTTCTTTCACAGTAATTGCTACAGATGATGTAAAGCCTGAGAAGTTTACTACCTATTTTCGTAGTGTCATCTGCTTTGGCAAGGTTCATATCATCGAAGATGCCGAAGAGAAGATGCGTACTCTGCGACTGCTGTCAGAACATTATAGTCCAGGAGAAGAAGGAACCGAAAAGGAGATTGAAAGAGGTTTCTCACACATGTGCATGATTTGTTTTGAGATTAAGCACATGACTGGTAAAGAAGCAATAGAACTAACGAAACAGCGAAAGCAGAGTGATGCTCGTGTCAGCTTTGTCGAGTAGCGCCGGAAGCCGACAGTCGGCAGAAGGCTAATTAGTTAGATCAAGAATAACCCAAAAATATACGATTATGGCATGTGAAAATTGTAAGTTCAGGGCTCACTACGACAAAAAGCCCACATCAGCATTAGGACGATTCTGGCGTTGGCACATCAACTTCTGCCCAGGATGGAAGGCTTATTTCACTTCACTCCCTAAAGAGGAGCAGGCAAAACTAAGAGATAAATACAACTTTAAAAAGTACACGGACTAAATGGCACCAAGAAAGCGAAAGAAAGCTCCTGTGGGAGAGCTACAAACTGCAAATGCCTTACGCCACTCACTATGAGAAAGCAAAGGCTGGTGCATGATTAGAATAATAGACTGTTTCTATTATGGCATAGATAAAATCGTTTGTTCGCCTATGACATAATTCGTATTTTTGTTTCATCAACCAAAAACAACAAGGAAAATAAAAGATATGGAGACATTTACAGACATAATCAATAGCAAGCAATTGACGCTGGTAGATTTTTTTGCAACATGGTGCGGTCCCTGCAAGATGATGCATCCAGTACTTGAGCAACTAAAGGATGAGCTTGGCGAGAGTATCCGTATCATCAAACTTGATGTAGATAAGAACGAGGCACTCTCTATGCAGTACCGCATCCAGTCGGTACCTACTCTCCTGCTCTTCAGGAATGGCGAGGTAGTCTGGCGCCAAAGTGGAGCAATGAGATTGAATGACCTAAAGGTGCTGATTGCTCAATATAAGTAACAACATGACTATACATTAAATTATGCAGTACAGATGTACAATTTGTGGGTATGTGTATGATGATGCCAAAGAAAGCGTTCCATTCGCAGAATTGCCTGACACTTGGCAATGCCCATGGTGCGGCGCACCAAAATCATCTTTTGAGCCTATAGAAGAAGCACCAGTCAAAGATATTGTTTCGGAAGTAGCTCCAGTAGCAGAACCTATTACTGCCCCAACAGAACTTGACCCAGATATGCAGAAGCTATCAGCAGGTCAGATGGCAGCTTTTTGCTCAAACCTCGCTCGTGGTTGTGAGAAGCAGTACATGCCTAAGGAGCAGGAACTCTTCAACGAATTGGCAAAGTATTTTGCAAAGCACGCCCCAAAGGTTGAAGATGCCACCGTAGAGTCCGTCTCCGTTCAGCTTCAGCAGGATTTGGACGACTACAAGTCGGTAATGCAGACAGCTCAGGATCATGGTGATCGTGGTGCTCTGCGTGTTTGCACTTGGGGCGAGAAAGTAACTCGTATTCTCAGCATGTTAGTAAATAAGTATCAGAAGGAAGGTGATGCAATGCTCCAAGATACTGACATCTGGGTCTGTACAGTTTGCGGATTCGTCTTCATCGGAAAGACTGCACCGGAGCTTTGCCCAGTATGCAAGGTACCAGCATGGAAGTTTAACAAAATAGACGGGAGGAGGTAATTATGGAGAATAAAAATGTTTATGCGATTCGTAATCTGCGTCTCTGTACAAAAGATTGTCTTTGCCTCTATGTTTGTCCAACTGGAGCCACAGACACAGAGAATAGCATCATTGATGTTGAGAAATGTATCGGCTGTGGTGCTTGCGCCAATGCTTGTCCTTCGAAGGCGATTTCATTGATGCCTGTTGAGCTTCCTCTTCCACAGCAGAAAAATCCAGCGGTAGTAGATGCTCTTAACGGCATGATTGCTGCAAAGTCAAAGACGGGACGGGCATCATATCAAATCGCAGAAGAAACTGAAAGTGAGACTCTAAACCGGTTGATGAAGGCTGTAAGCCAAAGTTCTCGCATCATTGCCGAGGATCTTAGTCGTGAAGCAGGATTTATGCTTCCACAATCAGTAAATACGCAAAAGGTGCTTGAGGAATTGGTCGCTAATCCTCCTTCGGCAGATTTCCCAATAGAAGCAGCAAAGGGACTTCTTTCAACAATTAAATTCCAAAAGAATAACACTCCTAAAAACAATACAGCCATGCCAAGCAAATGAGAAGGAGCACGCAAAGATGTGGTACAAAGAACTCCACGACGGCGTAGGCACAACGGCAGAAAATCTCCTTGCTGCAGCAGAGGGTGAAAACTATGAGTGGACTGACATGTATGAAGGGTTTGCTAAGACTGCGGAAGAAGAAGGTTTCACCGCCCTTGCAGCTAAGTTCCGTCTTGTAGCTGCAATCGAGAGGCGACACGAAGAACGGTATCGTGCTCTACTGAGGAATATTGAAATTGCCCAGGTATTCGAGAAGTCAGAGGTTAAGGTATGGAAATGCCACAACTGTGGACACATCGTAGTAGGCACAAAGGCTCCTCAGATTTGTCCTGTGTGCGCTCAATCTCAGGCTTACTTCGAGATATACGAAGACAACTTCTAATAGCTCTATGATTTCAACTAAGATAGAAAACCATACAATTCTTGCTACTGAGGATAACGAGGTTGTTGGAAAGATTGAATTTGAACAGAATAACAGTGAATTCAGAATCCTCCACACTTATGCCTACCTTAGTGGCAAAGGTATTGGCTCGCTACTGATGGATGCCGCAATAAAGTATGCAGAAGAGAAGAATCTCACCATCAAACCTATATGCTCCTTTGCCGTAAAATACATGGAGCGTATGAAATGAATCCATAAAATAATTAGCTGAATCAGATGAGAGTTTACAGATTAAGTAATATCCATTACCAAATTCATCTTCTGGATATACCCAGTAATAATCAATAAGGCTTATAGGATTACTACAACCACAGAATAATATAAATATTAAAAAATATCTTACTCTTCCCATATGTGAATTTTATTTGGGGAGAGTTTTTCAATTGAAATAAATCGCCTAAAATAATTATAAATTATAACAACATGATATCATGCAATGCGGCATAGTATCATGTTGCATGATAATTTTCATCTTCTTCATTGCTATGGAGTTATAATCTGTCTATCTCATCCTGACGAGATGTTTTTCCTTTATATTTGCCCTTTGCTGCATTAAGAGTATATCGTATGCTTAATGCGATTGAACGGGATGCCCCCTTGATGTCAGAAGAATAATCGACAGTATTGGTGAAGGTGTCAAATTTCTGTCTCCAGGTATTGAATATATCATTAGCCGAGAGTGTGAATGTCCAGTTTTTCCAAGTTTTGTTCAGGGTCACCGATGCCTGCCACGAACCACGGCTATAAATCACATCCTGATTGCCGGTCCCGAGACCGAACAGATTAAAATAAGCATAGAAGCTGCCGGGAATATCGAACCGGTTGTTGAGCGACAGAATATAAAGCGGCTTGTCGTATTTTCTTACGGGTGAACCATACTTCAAATCCTGAACATAGAACACGCCCTGTATGGTGGGATGCCAAAAGCCGAAATCAAGTTGTTGGACGGCCACAAGCTGGAATGAGTTATAATCCGGCAGATTGACTGGTTGCACAACATTAATATGATCGGTGTTATCGTGTCGATATATTGAGGTAATATTCCGTTTGTTCATGGTGAATGAGCTTTGAAGGATAAATTTCTTATAATAAAGATTTAATCCTATTTTGTGGCGGAGAGTTGAGCGAAGTTCAGGATTGCCCGTTTCCCAAAGGGTAGGGGTAACATAAACATATGTGTTGTCCAGAGATTGGTATCCCGGACGAGACACGGATGCCCTGTAAAACAAAGTCATACGAACAGAAGAGTTAAAGGATATGCCCAGATTAGGCAATAAATCTGTATATGATTTTGATAAATCTTCACGAAGAACATTGTTTTGTCTGAAATCTGTATTGGTTGATTCAAGTCTAAGTCCACCATATATATTCCATCGTGTGTTGGGCGTCCAGTCAAAACCGACAAATCCCGCATAGAGATTTTGTTTTACATTGTCTGTTTCCGGAGCAATAAAATCCTGATTCCCGGTGGAAGACCCCAGATAATCCTGATTGTTGCGTGTATATGAGATTTCCGAACCTGCCTCTATTTCCACCTTGCCGATTTTTCTTGACAGTACAATCTTTCCTGACCATAAAGAGGCTTTGCTCACATTTGAGTTATAGATCATGTTGGTAGAATTATTCTCATCTACCCCCGAATTAGAAGAGCGATAGGATTTTACATAATCGGCATCTATTCGTAACCCGATATTGGCAGGCAGGGCAAAACTGCCGAAGGTATTGACATGGTGCATGGAACTTTGACTATACAGGTCACTTATTGATGCTATCACATCTTCGATTCCTTGATAATCCATGACGGATTTGGCATTGCCGCAATAATGGCTCTTGGGAGTGCGCTGAAACATATATTTGGCACCAATAGAATTGTTCCCGAAATCGTAGTTTAGCCCGGCGTCTGCCATGAGGGACTGGCTTTTGCTTTTGGCTTCGGAGTAAGTATCAGTACGATATTTTGATTCAGGATTGCTCTCCGAATAAAAACCTTCAACATAATGCCTATCCTGTTTGAAGCCAGAAAAACCGTATGATAAATCTCCCAAGACGGTAAGTCCGCTTTCTGTATGGTAATTCAATGACACATCGGCAGATTCTGACCATTCTTCACTTGCCGACACATTACCTGCTGCGACAGCATGGAATCCCTTGTTAAGTTTTTTTGTGCGTATGAGAATGACAGATGACACATCGGCGCCATATTTTGATGAAGGGTTGGTGATAATCTCTACATTGGATATATCGTCGGCGGAAAGTGATGACAGCTCACTTGTTGAGCGCACAAGCCTGTTGTTGATATAGACAACGGGCGTTCCATGTCCAAGGACAGATATTCCACCGCCAGATGCGTCAATCATCGGCAGATGCTTGATTGCCTCCATGGCATTGCCAAGTTTTGCAATAGGATTCCCTGCCATTGAGATTTGCAAGCCCCTCGGCGTTCCCTTGACATATCTCTTACTTCCCCGGACCACGACTTCTGCAAGTTCATTGGTGCTTTCGATATAAATCACGGTATCACAAGGAAGAAATACATCTGTGGTTTTGCATCCTACGGAGGATATGGAAAGAAACATCCCTTCTTTTAATGCGGTGTCGAAGTCGAACAGACCGTTCATATCCGTAAGGGTTGAGCCAATCATAACGGAGTCGGACTGCATGAGTCTCACTGTTGCGAAACCTACTGGAATGGAATCTTCCAAGGTTAAAACTCGTGATCTGACACTATAATTCTGAGCGAACATAACGATACTCGAGAATAAAGCTACTAAGAGAATAGGATATCTCATATTACAGGGGGTATAATTTCACATAACAAATATATGCAGGAAAAATGGGAAACACAAGAAAATCTCGGTTTTTTTATCAAAAAAAAAGATGTCAGAGGCATGTTTTCTCTTGAAAAAAAGAAATCGGGTGCGCTTTAGAGCAACAGGACATATTCTGTTACAGAGAACACGAAATAGAGGCGACCGGTTGGATTTCTTTCAAATGGGTTGGGAGGTAACAGAAAAATATACAAACTTTGTGGCTGTTATCAAAGAGCTCTTTGAAGCAATGCAGAATAAAGTAAGGGAAGTGGCTCGCTCGTTTCCAACTCGTAACCTTTCTATTCTTTAATCCGCCATATCCCACTGATTATTTGAAAGATACAGAACTCTTGATTTTTTTCCTCGCACATTCCGTTCCTGACAGGTATTTTCACTTCCTGTTATGTCCTGTTAGCCGCAGGTTAAACATTTAGCATAAACTCCTCTAAATGCGCCATTTAGCTAACAAGTGGCTTGTATAAACAGAAAAGAGGACTTCATTTCTGAAATCCTCTTTTTAGTGCTTAGTGACTCGCATGGGGCTCGAACCCATGACCCCCACATTAAAAGTGTTTAGGTGAAATTCTTTTAATGTTTTATATATCAGTTATTTAAGTTCTAATCTAATTTTGCAAGGATACTCGAAAGCACATTTTGTATATTCTTGTCTATATTCATACTCTTAAAAAATCTTAATTACAAGTAAATAATTAGCCTAATCTTCGATTATTCTAATATTATTTATTATCTTTGCATTATCATATTAAATATAACACTGCAAAGATAATAAATAAAGAGCAATGAACGAAGAAATTCTGAAAATAGTTTTAAATGACAAGTCTTTTAGTAAAGACGAGTCTATCTCCATTGTCGGAGGATTACGCAGGTTCACGGAGCTTTGCGCAAGTGGTAGAATACGATATTCAAAGCGTTCGTCAGCCCAAAATGGAAGGTGGCGATGCAATGCTTTTGACGTAATTAGAAATGCAAGTTTGAATTATAACGGCTGCTGACGCGGCAGCAAGGGGGTGCGGTCGTGGGCAGTTACCAGGAGGCGGCCGTTGTGGCGACACGGCGTTGCCGGGTGTAGCTTCCGCACTCCCGATTTTTGGAAACAATCAAAAATAACAGACTATGGATAGAGAAGAAAAAATAATACAAGAAGCGGCAAAGTATGCTTCTGATGCACTAACACTCGAAGAGAAAGAAGCTGCGACTGAAGGTTTCTTTCAAGGTGCAACATGGGCGGACAGCCATCCACAAAGCCATTGGCACTCGGTTGCTGACGGAGATTTGCCAAAGACTGGAATATGGATAATGGTCATGTATAAAACTATAGATGATGAATTTAATTTTTATGTCGGAAAGTTGGATGAAATAACCAAAAATGGTAATTTTATCATGTATGACAACGATACTACTTGTATGAGTTATATCGGCCGTGTTAAGTATTGGATGGAAATTCCGCAACTCCCAAAAGAAAGCGAGGCTACAAAATGAAAGTAGAAATAAAAACAAATAAAAACAAATAAAAACAAATAAATATGGCACGGCACGTAACACATATAGAGTTGTTGCTATTTAAGAAGTTAGAAACGTATGATGCTTGGCGGTGGCTTGAATACACGGCCTTGCGAATTGAGAGTTTCGACCTCTTTGGGATAAGTTTTGTTTCTTCACTCGGTGGCCGTATTTACCATAAAGGGCAATATATCATAATAGGAGCTGACAGAAAAAAGCAAATGAAAGAAAAAGAAAGACTTAACGTAGAATGGGTTAAAGAACATGAGCCTGACACCTTCCTTCTTCCGTCATGGCAGGAGATTTATAAAAAGTTGAGGAATGCAAAAGATAAAGAAACTGATATGTAAGTGCTTCGGGCACAAAGAAAAAAGAATTGCCTACATTGCTTATGGTGATGCTTACTTGCGAATATATTGCTCACGATGTGGCAAAAATTTGGCACCATTATATAAGGAATTAGAAAACGAAACAGATGGATTATGAGTAAGAAGATAATGTTTAATGATAAATTCTGTCTCACCAAGGCGGCGCTTGACGGAATAAAGACAATGACGAGGAGGATAGAGAAGCCTACAAAAATGGCTGCTGGTTACACAATGGAAGATGTGGTAAAAATCTATTGTGAATACAGTTCCTTACTTGATGTTACTTGTTTCTCATTACATGATGATGAGAAACAAATAGGAGTGTTACGACCACGCTACCAAGTCGGAGAGGTTGTGGCGATAGCACAGAGTTACAAAACACTTTATCCTAATGCTGATTTTGAAATGGAAGACAGTTATCACTTCCTGACGGAATCAAAAGGATGGAACAACAAATTATTTGTGAAAGCCGACTTGCTTCC
>NZ_FOOW01000011.1 GCF_900113305.1 Prevotella sp. KH2C16
CCAATTTGTCTATGGATTTAGCCTCCTCGTCCTTGATGCGCTTTTGCACATCAATGTACTTATTGATAAAGGCTTCTGTACGCTGCTCATACTGATTGAGCAATGCTTCTTCCCGTTGTTCGTCACTTTGTACTGGGGTAGATGAAACAGGGAGAGAGACAGAGCTGTTCTCATTTTCTTTCAACTCCTTCAGTTCCCTGTAAATTGTTTCCAGCTTTTTTTTGATTTCCTCAAAGAGGACAAATGTATTATTGTCTGCCATAATTATAAATGTATTTTACGTTTTTTCTTTTTCTTCTTTTTGTCGAGCGTATTGTAAACTTCTGCAGGGACAGTACCATGAGTCTGGAATAATCCCAATCCTCCTTCTATGAGGTCGTTAGTTATTTCGCTCGTAACATCTGCAATGTTAGATATAAGGTTTGTCGTTTCTTGCATCTGCTGGTCGTGTTCCCTATTGTTCTGTTGCAGGGCAAAGTCAATCTTGGAATAACTGAAACTCCTGTCCACCTTCGAGCCATTGAAATGATAACCGTTCTTTTCAAAGATGACACCCTGAACATCCTGAGAGTTGCCTTTGTACTTGAAACGGACATCAATATCTTGTTCTTTCAAATGACTAAGGAGAGTTGTCCAATCCCTGCACCGAGCTATTTCTGCTTTCAATGCCTGATAGATTTCATATTTGGTCTTGTCAGGTTCTTTCAGGCGGTATTCCTTGACTTTCTCCTTACCACCGGCGAAGTACAAACCATATTTGGCGGTCAGTTCCTTGCACATCTTCTCACTTCTGAATTGGTCGTTACGGTCAGAAATAGTTTTGCCATTATTATCTATCCGATTGAAAGCAATATGAACGTGTGGATGTTCCTTGTCGAAATGGCGACCGATGATGTACTGTGTATCTTTTATCCCCATCTTCTCCATGTACTCATGAGCCACTTTCGTCATTCATTCATTGATGAGTTTGGAAGAGTCCTGTATGGAGAAACTCAGGGAGATGTGTCCGACAACCCTACTTACTCGTGGATTCAATTTCGTCTGGTCAATGAAACTTTGGACAATATGGCTGATACTACCTGTTCTCACTCCGGAACTGTCTATAAGCTCCGTTCCTTTCTTCGGGTCAAGAATGTAATTGATGACTCCCTTGAAGCCAGAACCTTTCATTATCTTGGCAATCATCTTCGTATCAGGTTTAGTATTTCGTCAATTTTCCCAATGATGATTTTGTGAAAAGGAGCAACGGTATAATACCCTTCCACATTGGCACGATATGCCAACTGATTGAGATTATTTGCCATTCCACACAGCTTACGGATGAAGTCTGCTTGCTCTATGTTCAGTCGTTCAATGACGTACCCTTTTGCAAGAACTTTCCTTACAAACTCACTCATGGATGTTCCTGCACTCTTGGCTTTGCCTTTGAGCGTGTAGTAATCCTCTGTGGTAAGTTTTACCGTGATACGGTATTTCTTCTTTTCGGCTGCACCCTTGGCTGGGCGACCGCCTTTTTTGTATTCTGATTTAGCCATATTTGTTTCTTTAATTTGTTTTGATGGAGACCAGCGGGATAATCCTCTGCACCGAGTGGCAGGAGGTGGAGCAAGTGGTTTTGGTATGCCCAAAACATAAACTTGCTCCCCGAAAAACTGATTATGCAAAGCAAACCCAACAATCATAGCTTAATCCCTTTGGGTTTCTTTATTTCAACTCTCTCTGAATGCTTGGATTCAGCACACAGATACTCGTTCAAGTCCTTAAAACCATTGTATAGAGGCGAAGCATCTGTAACAGAATTTCCTAATTCTTTTGAAAGTTGCAGATAGGCATCTCTTCCTGCACCGTCATTATCCAAAAAACATTGAACACTATCATAGCGTGATAAATTCTTTGCAGCCTTATGAATATTCGTTACAGAATTGAGTATCAAATAATCCTGTTTCCGCAGTCCTGTACTCTGCGGATTCTTTTTCCTGTTCATCGTCATGAATGATAGGAAGTCCATAAAACCCTCGAAAAGAAAACATACTTTCTTCGGCTCATCGGCACAGAAATGACTGATGTCTTTCGGTGCAATGCAGCCCTTGAAAAATGGGTTACGCAATTCATACCCACCTGCTATGTTGGGAATGCCTATACCGAAGTAATGCTTGCCATTGAAATTGTAATGCAGTTCCTTACAGACAGAAGTTGCCACCTCTATATCAATACATCTGTCATCGAGATACCTTATCAAAGCAAGATGCGATAAAGGAAGCACCTGCAAATTTTCAAAAGAGTTTATACGCTGTACTGACTTAGCATTTGCAAATGATGTAGAAGATATTGGCGTACAATGCGGAGCATCACTCGCTATTTTGCGAATGAGATACGGCACATCAGAGGATTTGTAAAGTAGTTCTGCCAAGTCTATGATGTTTCCACCTTTTCCAATACCGAAATCATACCACTGGTTACGCTCGGTGTTTACTTTGAAAGAAGCATGGTCCTCCTGACGAAAGGGAGAAAGATACCACAGGTTGTTACCTTGTTGCTTGGTGGGAGAATATCCCAAACTCGCAAGAAAATCCTGCAACTTTATCGTTTTTATTTCTTGTATATTCATATTATAATGAAGTTGGATGGTTTGAAAAATTGATGATTTGATGAAAATGCACATAATCGTTTCATAACAAACAAGTTACCTGTTCATCATAGTTTCATCATAGGACTTCTCAAAAGAGAAACTTGATGTGTTTCTCTTTTGGACAGTATCAAAGAGTCCTTTCATCATTCTTTTATATTGATGAGTGGAAAGATGAATAGAATAGGCATTATCAGTCAATTTGTTATGTGTACTTTTCATCATTTCATCAAAAATAATGATTAAATGTTCGTGAGTTGTTCTTTGGTTACGGTATAATACCTACCTGTCCGTTTGATGGGTAAGTAGTTCCGCAAACTGTTGTAGTCTATCTGATAGGTTAGATATGTCAACGTGTTGGATGCAGGAATGAGTTTCCATATGTCCTGCACTATCCTGCGGACTTGACTTTTATCAGCTTTGCATCCAGTGTTGTTCAGCAGGCACACCATGTCATTGATACAAAATGAAAACTCGGCTATATTCATCTGCTCCATTACCTCTAAACAGAGTTCTGACATTTCCAACTCAACCTTATTTCGGTTACTGCGGATAATGCGCTGCAAGGCTGGCGTAAATGTCAGCTTGGGCGCAAACCACATACGGCTTTCCTTGTGGGTGGACAGGGTACGGTGCTGCAGGAAATAGAGAAAGGCTGGGATTTCTGCTTTCAGCTTTTGCAGAAAGTCGGTATCATCGTTTTTAAGACGCTCTATCTTCCTTACCCAATATCGGGTTTCTCCCACGTCTATGATGACAGGGAGTAACTCGTTATTGGAGCACAGCACGAACTTGGCAAAGAAGGAGATCTCGTCTCGGTCTTTGCCTTTTGCTTCCACCTTATAGGAGAGCGTTGTGCTAAGATTTTTCAATCGTTCACTGTCTTCCCTGCGGTTGAGCAGAACTTCATCCACAACAATGAGCAGTTTTCCAGCCCAATCTACATTGAATTGGCTACGAAAATCCTCGTTAGTGTTGAAAGTTACATTGTTCTGGAAAACGGCTTTAAGGAAATTGAGGAACGTACTCTTGCCAGTATTGCGTTCCTCTGACACCATCAGGAGGATGGGGAGCTTCTGCACAGGTTGGAGATAGAGCAACTGCAAATAATCCATACCCAACTCGTATTGATCCCCGAAGATGTGTCTTATCAGAGATTCAATGTGTGGAAACTCTCCTTCTTTTGGCTGGTGTCCTATCGGTTCATAGAGATTAAGGAACTTATCAACTACTGGTTGATAGTCCACATGATTGGGTACAGTACAGAAACCATCGTACTTCGGGACAGTGGCAATGAAATCCTTTCCATAGTCCTGCCGTAGCGTTTCATTGTTCCACACGATACGCTTCTTGACAAAACCGCCATTGATGCGTGGTTGGTTCACGATCTTGTATAAGGTCGTGCCAACACGGATAAATTCTTCTTGTGCCATGAACTACTTCTGCATTAAAGGTTTATTGCCCATGATATACCGCTGTGCTTCTTGCGTTATCTGCGCAGAAGTTTTAATGGGATTCTGGCGTAGCCATGCTTCAAGTTCTGCTTTCTCAAAGTAAAGCATTTTGCCTTGTGGCTTGTAATGCGGTATCAGATTACCCGATGTGAGTTTGTAGAGATAACTCTTTGAGAGGTTTAAGAACCTGCTGGCTTCTTCAAAACTCAGCACATTCTTATTCATGAATACCATTTGTTCGAGTTCTTCAACTCGGTTTTCTAATGTTTTTTCCATATTGTAAACATTTTGAATTAAACAATATGAAGGTGCACCTTCGCTAATTATTCGTTAACGAGGGCAAAATTAGAAACAATAAAAGTGGATGGCGTTGAGCGATGTTTGAGGTATCAACCTATGCTCAACCTTTTTTCAGTTGTTTGATGTATTTATCTATTGTTTCCCATCCTTTCGGCTGCTTCATGTTGATTTGGTCTGTTGCAGTGGAAAGGTCGGTGCGTGTCAGCGGCGTATCTTTTGTTTTCCCCAAGACAAGTTCATTACGGGCAATGGTTGATTGCCATTCATCAGTAATGAACCCTTTAAGATTAAGACTTTGCATGAGATATGCCAACTGACGGTTGTTGTTTGATTTCAGGACACCTTTTAGTTTACAAGCGAAAAAGTCTTTGAGTATCTTGGGAGATATGCAGGTCGTGAATAATTGGATTTCGTTGATACAGGTTGTAAGAACTTCTATTTGCTCTTCTGTAAAATTGGATTGAAATGGATTTGTTTCTTTGCCTACGATGACTGGTTTGTTTTTCTGCTCACATGGTTCGTCGTTTATTATGATTGAAGAGCAAGCCAGAGTGGTTTGTGCCTCTGTTAATTCAATTTGTTCTATTTCTCCTGTGAGATATTTTACATACCGTTCATACAGAATTGCATTAACAAGGTACGAGAACATCGGTAGAACATCATTATATACAGTGTGTTCCTCGATGTACTTCGCATATTCAAATGAAGAAACAGAGAAGGAGGTATATTTCTGTTTTTGTTCTTTGGTCAGTGATTCAAAGAAAGTGCTTTCCCACAAAAAATTATCTTCTGTGCAGTATTTCTCTACACATGCAAGGGCAGGATAATTCAGATAAATAGAAGAAAGTTTGTCAGTTATTCGGATATATTCTTTTTGCAAAATCTCTTTGAGTTGTATATTGCTAATACAACTCTTCTTCCTCAGAATATTTCCAATGAGCACATTGTAGGTCTGAGTAATGCAGTAACTTAATATTCGTTGAATACTGTCAAGTTGTATCTTTAGACTATCATTCTCCATTTTTGCAATTTCTAAGGTGAGTACTGCTTGCAAAGATAGGGCATTCGTTGGAGAAAACGCTAAGAAAGGGAAAGAAACAGAATAAAAGGGAAAAGTTGTCGTTAATTAAATATAAATCTGAGTGGCGAAAAACTATAAAAGTATACTTTTCTCATAATATTGTTGCAAAGTACACTTTTAGTACATGTTGAAAAAGGAAAATCCTTTGTAAATCAGTGACTTACAAAGGATTTGTGGTACCCAGACCCGGGCTCGAACCGGGATGGGTTGCCCCACTGGTGTTTGAGACCAGCGCGTCTACCGATTCCGCCATCTGGGCTTATTGAGCGGTGCAAAGGTAACATATTTTTTGGAATTAGCAAAGTTTTACTTGAAAAATATTAAAATTCTTGCAGGTGCGAAATATATTGGTTATATTCGCAATATAATTTTAAATCTGTAATTATGGCAAGCAGGCTCAATAATGACTATTGCGTTATTCTGGCAGGAGGAAAGGGGCGGCGACTCTGGCCGTGCAGCCGTGCAGAGAAGCCGAAGCAGTTTATTGACTTCTTCGGATTCGGCCGGACGCAGTTGCAGCAGACCTTCGACCGGATTGTGCAGATTCTTCCCAGGGAGCATATATTCATCAATACCAATGAGCTGTATGTGGATTTAGTGAAGGAGCAACTGCCCGGTATCTCCGACGATCATATCATGGCGGAGCCGATTCACCGGAATACGGCACCGAGCGTGGCATGGGCGTGCCATCGTATCGCCCACATCTGTCCGGACGCCAACCTGCTGGTAACGCCTTCCGACCAGGCCGTGAACAACGAGAGGGCTTTCTTCCAGAACATTGAGGAGGGCTTCGAATTTGTGCAGAATAATGACGGACTGCTCACCTTGGGCGTGAAGCCTACGCGTCCGGAGCCAGGATATGGGTATATTCAGTTGGGCGACGAGGCTACTCATGACATCTACAAGGTGAAATCGTTTACGGAAAAGCCCGAGCGGGAGTTTGCCAAGATGTTTCTCGAGAGCGGGGAGTTTTATTGGAATACAGGCGTGTTCCTCGCCCGAACTTCTTATCTCCGTGAGTGTTTCTATCGTTTCCTGCCGTCTATTCTGCGGGTTTTTGACCGCGAGCATGCCGACTGGACCATTGCTGAAGAAAACGAGTTTATCCGTGAAAACTTTCCTTCCTACCCCAATATCTCCATCGACTACGGTATTCTGGAGAAGTCGGAGCATGTCTTTGTGCTGAAGGGCGACTTCGGATGGGCTGACCTGGGCACCTGGCACAGCATTTACGAGGCAATGAGAAAGAGTGAGACCGACAATGTGGTCATCGATTCCGAGGTGATGCTCGACGACGCTCGCAACAATGTCATCAAGTTGCCGAAAGGTAAGCTGGCGGTCATCAATGGCCTCGACGGCTATATTGTGGCGGAGCAGGACAATGTGTTGCTGATTTGCAGAAAGGAGGATTCCTCGTCGTTGGTCCGCAAATATGTGAACGAGGTACAGATTCAGAAAGGCGACAAGTATGTCTGACATCCATGAAGCAGGGCCTGCCAGGAGAATCACTCCTGGCAGGCCCTGCTTTTTGTGGCTGCTTCGCACCTTCACCGCGGAAGGGTGAGGGGCGCGTTCCTATAGTTTTTTAAACTCCTTGAAGATTTTATCGGCGATGGCTTTCATCTCCTCATCTTCGAGCTTCAGGTGGGGCTTGCCGAAGTTGATGTCGGCCTCTGAGTTCATCGGAATCAGGTGGATGTGGGCGTGCGGCACCTCTAGTCCCAGCACAATCTGTGCCACTTTCTTGCACGGGATGGCTGCCTTGAGGGCACGAGCCACTTTCTTGGCGAACAGTTCGAACTCAGCCAATTCTTCGTCTTCCATGTCGAAGATGTAGTCTGTCTCCTTGCGGGGAATCACCAGGGTGTGCCCCTTCGCCACCGGACTGATGTCGAGGAAGGCATAGAACTTCTCGCTCTCGGCGCATTTGTAGCTTGGAATCTCGCCGGCTGCGATCTTTGTGAATATTGTTGCCATGTTGTCTTGTGGTTTTGGGTTTCCTGTTTTGTCGTTAGGTGCCTAAGGAGATTTTGTCGATGCGCAGCTTGATGGTGCCGTTGGGAATCTTGATTTCCGCAATGTCTCCCACCTTCTTGTTAAGCAGGCCCTGTGCGATGGGGGTCTTGATGGAAATCTTGCCCCCCTTGAGGTCTGCCTCGCTCTCGCTGACGAGGGTATAAGCCATCTTCGCCTTGTTTGCCATGTTGGTCATCTCCACCTTGGTGAGAATCTGCACGGAGTCTGCGCTCAGCCGGGTAGTGTCCACGATCTTAGCTTCTGCTACGGTCATCTTCAGCTGATTGATTTTGTCCTCGAGCCTGACCTGGGCCTCTTTGGCCGCCTCATACTCTGAATTCTCACTCAAGTCGCCCTTGTCGCGGGCTTCGGCGATTGCAGCCGATGCCTTCGGGCGCTCTATTGCTTCGAGCTCGTGAAGCTCTGCTACGAGCTTGTCGTAGCCTTCCTGTGACATGTAAGCCATAATCTTTCTATTTTATTTTTTATTGTTATCAGACCGTTGGATGATTAAAATAAAAGAATTCCAACAACCTTTGCCGTCGTCGGAATTCGTTATCTCCTAATGTCTTGTTGTTTCAATATCGTTTTGCAAAGGTAGGAAATTAAAATGAAAGCACCAAGCGAAAACGCGAAAATCTTCTCTTCGAGGTTGATTTATGTCAAGAAATGCGGAACGATGATGTAAAAAGCAGGGAAAAGTCTTGGTTGTTTGCGCAAACAATCGTAATTTTGCAATGTGTTTTTCATAGTATTAGATTTAAGGTTAACAAGGTAGGGACTCGGCGGAGTCCCATTTTTTATGCCCTTAAGTCTGGTGTCTTCATTGGTTGTTCTTGAACGGCATGGCTGCCTGCGATGGTTCCCGCCCGTGCATGAATTCGTTAGAGGCAAGCCCTCTGATGGTTGCGGGGCATGGCCTTGACAACGGAGAAAAATACCATGGGAGTCTGCTCAAAAAGTAAAAGGCCGTCGAAAGGCTGGAAAAATCGCCGATTTTGCCGCACAATCTCGCCGATTTTGTCCTGTGATTTCGCCGATTTTGTAAAACCCGCAGCCGCTCTTGGTAACAGGTTTCATGTCGTCCGCGACTGTAAACGAAAAAGGGGAGCACCCGTAAGGGCACTCCCCAGTAAGTTTTTATGCCGTAAGGCTTAGAGGTGGAACTTGTATCCGAGAGTAATCTGGAATACGCTGTTCTTGGCATCTCCATGTTCATAAGCCTTCGTCAGCCCCCAGTTGTAGCGGCCGTCGATCACGAAGTTGTTGATTTCATACGAGAGGCCTACGGGGATGGAGAAGTCAACGCTCTTGGCGTCATTGTCATCAACCTCTACTCCTTTCGCCTTAAAGCTGCTGTTTACATTGAATCCGGGCTGGATACCGAGCTTCACAGCCAAACCTTTTGTTACATAGACATTGGCCAGGATAGGGATGTTGATATAGTCGAGCTTCACGGTTGAGTTGTCGCCCTTGCATCCCTGCATAGAGTAGAGGGCACCTGCGCTGAGGCTGAAGATGTCGGTTACGCCGTATTCCAGTTCTGCGCCGGTAACGATTCCGATGCGGGCGTCGCTTCCATCAACTTCGGTGAGGTCGGCGATGCTCATACCGAACTTAGGCATGATGCTGAACTGACCTACTGCATTCTGTGCGAATGTTGCTACTGAAGACAGCATCAAGGCTGCCATTAAAATAACTTTTTTCATAATAACTCAAATAATTAAATGTTCACTAACAGGGTGCAAATTAAACAAATAATATCTATTTATCCAAATTTTTCTTTTAAAAAATAGTATTTTTATCCCTTTTTAGCTTTATTTTTTGAGCTATATCATTTATCAGCTGCTTAAAGACGGGGTTCAGGGAGAGCGTCTCGGGATTGCCGGTGAGGATGAGTTGCCGGCGTGCGCGCGTCATGGCCACATTCAGTTTGCGGTCGATGAGGCGGCCGTCTTCCGCGAAGGTGTTGCTCGTCAGGAAGTCGAGTTGGTACTGGTGTTGGATGGTGAAGGAATAGATGATGACATCCCGCTGGCTGCCCTGATACCGTTCCACGGTGTCGATGCTCACCTGCTGGAGCTCGGGAACGCCCTGCTGCTCGATGTTCTTGCGTATCATGGCTATCTGGTTGCGGTAGGGCACGATGACGCCTACGGTTTTCCGTGGGTCGAACCGTCGGCCGTAGAAGCGGTGGATACGGCGCAGCAGGTCGCTCACGATGGCGGCTTCGTCGGTGTTCACCTTATCGGAGAGGCCGGGCTGGCGGCAGAACCTGGAGGGCAGGAAAATCACGCGGTGTGCCTTCAGCAACTCGTCGAGCTCGTCTTCGGCAGGCAGGTCGTAGCCGAGGCGGCTTTCCTGCTGATGCTCCAATGGCACGGCTTCCAGCCGCTCCCGGCGGTAGAACATCCTGTTGGGAAACTCCGCGATGTCGGGGTGCATGCGTCCTTGTTTGCGCAGGATGCCGATGAAGTCGGTGCGTCCCTGCTTCCGTTCCCAGCGCAGGAGGCGCTCGAAGAGCGAGTTGCGGCAGTTGTCGAGGCAGAGGGCTCTCAGCATCGGCTCCTCTACCTCCGATTCCTGTGGGTTCTGTTGCACTACGGCGGGCAGTTGTTTGTGGTCTCCCACGAGGACAAACCGCCTGATGTAGGGCTCGCGATCGTGCCCGCAGAGCAGCCCTACGATGTTTGGTTCCAGTATCTGGCTCGCCTCGTCGATTACGGCGAGGTCGAAGTGCTTCAGGTTGAATAGGTTTGCGTTCGACTGCATCGCCGTCGTGGTGGCCACGAAGATGCGGGTGCTCAGGATTCTCTCCTTGATTTGCGAGAGCAGCGGCAGTCCCTCGATGGCATATTTAATAAGGTGGGGACGGTAACGCTCGTCGCACGAGAACTCCTGCCCTATGCGCAGGTAGTCGAGATGGTTGTCTTCGAGCATGCCGCAGATTTCGTCCACGGCGCGGTTGGTGTACGAGAGCAGGAGCACGGAGTGCCCCTCTGTGGCCAGTTCCTCCCTTACGAGGTATTGCAGGGCCAGCGAGGTCTTGCCCGTTCCGGGAGGTCCCACGAGCAGGAAGTAGTCCTGTGCCTGCTTGGTCCGTAGCAGGATGTTGTCGTAGTCGGGGTGATAGGGGCGGGTGAGGGTGAGGCTCTTGTCGGCTCTTGGCTCCCGTTGGCCGAGCAGCAGGGCGCGGCGGTCGGGCAGGGCGGCGGCGAATTGCGCCAGACTGCGCACCTGCGCACCGCTCCCCATGTCGCTGTGCTCTATGGCGAAGGTCTCTCCGCTGATGATGTCGGGATTCTGCTGTCCGTCGGAAAGGTGGACGACGAGGCGGCCGGGGTGGATTTCCGCGAGACATCCCTTGAACAGGAGGGCATGTCGCACATCGGGCGTGTCGCCCCGGCGGTAGGCATACAGGTAGACGAAGTCGCCCTGCCGGAAGTTCGGCAGGAAGTCTTCTCCCTGCTCGGGCACGCTCAGCGTGATGGTATCGAAGCCGTTGTAGGGCGAGCTTTTCTCCTTGCTTACGATGGTGAGGTCGGTGTAGATGCTGCCCGTCTCTTTCTTTTCGCTGAGCGGCATGTTCCAGAGGTCGGCACAGGCGTTGCCCTGCCCCTCCTGTGCGCCCAGCCGTGAGGAGAGCTGCTCACGGTAGACGAAGGTCATCATGCGGCACAGATAGGCTCGTTCTATGGGCTTCAAGTCATGCAGGCTGTCGGTGATGCGCCTGATTTCGGGCTCTTTCCATCGGCCGAAGAAGTCTGCCTTGCGTTCGTCTTGCAGGAAGATGCCGGGCTGGAGGTAGCCAATTACTTTGTCGAAGCCGTCCTGCGCTATATGAAAGTCATTCCACACCACCTGATTGCGGAACTTGACGGCCTCGCGGAAAAGCTCCCGATAGAAGCTCACCGCTACCAGTCCGCCCGGTAGCGGATAGCGTGAATAGAGCAGACGGAGGTCTGCCTGGTTGTTCGGCAGCCGGAAATTATGGAGCAGCACGCCGTAATAGAGCAGCAGCTGGACATAGTGTTCCTCCTTCTGGAAGCTCCCGTATTCGTTCGGGAAGTTGCGTTCTATGTTGTAGTTTTTGCCCGACTTCTGCTCTGCGAGCAGCCGCATGTCGGTCGTCATGAGGTCCACACGGCCTTGTATGCCCAGCTCCTCGCAAACAAACGACGGCTCCAGGATGGCCTTCGAGCGGTCGTAGCCGTCCTGCTTGCCGTCGAAGAGCGACTCCACGATTTGCTGGATGTTCACCGACTGCCGCAGCGCGGCAGCCTTGAAGTCTTCTTTCTGGTTCAAATCCGTGCAGGTGCAGTAGTCCAGAGCACGCTCCTTGAAGTTGTTGCGGAAGGTTTCTTCCCATCGGTAGCCGCCTTGCTGGTTGATGATGTCATCCAAGGCGCTGCCCGCAAAGTTACCCACGAGGATGGCCTGCGTGTTCGCCTTGGGAGCGAGTTGGTTCAGCAGATAGGATAGGGGGTGGTGGCCGTAGTCCTGAAAGCAGCGTGCGATTGAGGAAATGTCCAGCAGATAGTCGGGCTCGAGGATGATAAGGGAAGGGATGATTACAGCCTCTCCCCCGCCATTACCTTCCTCGCTTGTCTGTCGCACCGGCTCCGCCGACAGCGACAACTCGGTCGATGACCGTTGGTTCCCCTTTAGGGAGGGAGCTCTTAGCTCGCGAATCTTTTCTTGGATAAAGGATATTACCGAGTCTGTATTTCCTATAACCTCTTCATTGGTGAACCTTAAAAAGGTATAGCCCTTTGCCTCAAGGATTTCTTCTCTGCGCCTGTTCTCCTTTTCTTGATTAGGGTGATTGTGGTAACCACCATCCACTTCAATGATAAGCGACAATTCCAAGCAGACGAAATCGGGGATGAAGTCATCTATGGCATGTTGTCTCCTGAAGTGGGCTTGCAAGTTATTCCTTCGCAGAATCTCCCACATGATGCTTTCGCCGTCCGTAGGTGTGTTCCTGTTATTGAGCGCGTTGACCTTGAGAATGCTGTAGATGTCAGGATTAGAAGACTTTATAGGGGCTCTGAGGGCTCCCTCCCTGCAGGGGAGGGCGGGGGGAGAGGCTTTCTCGCAGTCTATCAGATTCAGCTGCATGCCTTCCTTCAGGAGCCCCTGCAAGTGGCGCAGGTGGTCGGCGGAGTAGTCTACGGTGAGGGTCTCCCCTGCTGAATCCTGATCCGGGAGCACTTCGATAAGGGTATCGGTGAAGCCCTTTACGATGCAGCGGATGTAACGGTAGTCGATGTGATGGTGCCCGGTGAGTGCCTTGCGTGATACGGGAATCCGCCCGACGAGATAGCCGGGGATGTCGCAGTCATAGACGGCGGAGATGAAGACGGCCATTGCCCGGCAGTCGTAGAGCTGCTCTTCGGGCTGTAGCGGTTGCTTCCGGTTGCTGTCGCGGCGCATACGCTGAATCTCGATGACATCGCTCACGCCCACCCGATGCCGCTTGCAGAGGAAGTCTACCTGTGAGAAAAGATTGCCGAAAGCTTGCCTCGACTCGCGCAGTCCTTCGTAGCAGGCCAGCACGAGGGTTTCGTGCAGCATCTTGTTGGCGACGGATCGCTCTGCTTCCAGCAGGTTGAGAATCGCCTCGAGGCGGCGGAATAACTCTTCGGAAGTGATGTTTCTATCGGGTAGGAATGGCATTTTGCTATTTTTATAATTGCAAATGTACCGAAAATATGCGGAAAATGCTTACCTTTGCTGTTGAAAATTAAAACTCTATGGACAAAAAAGATTTCATGCGCAGGGCGATAGCCTTGTCTGAAGAAAGCGTCAGGACGGGTGGCGGACCTTTCGGCGCGGTCATCGCCAAGGATGGAGAAATCGTCGCCGAGGCGTCAAACAGCGTTACCATCGACCACGACCCTACCGCCCATGCGGAGGTAAACGCCATCCGCAAGGCCGCCAGGAAGCTCGGCACCTTCGACCTCGAGGGCTGCGAAATCTATACTTCCTGCGAGCCGTGCCCCATGTGCTTGGGGGCTATCTATTGGGCTCATCTCGGCCGCATCTATTATGCCAACGACCGTAAGGATGCCGCCCGCATCGGTTTCGACGATGATTTCATCTATAAGGAGATTGCCCTGAAGCCGGAGGAACGCCACAAGCAGATGCAGATTCTGCTGCCCGAAGAGGCCAAGGAAGCCTTCCAAATGTGGGAGAGCAGCAGCGAGAAGACCGAGTATTAACGGCTTACGGGCATCTTACACACGGCGTGTAACACGATTACAAGCCGTGTGTAATGCGGTTACACGCCGTGTGTAATCCTATGGAAGATTTCCTCCTTTCCTGCGGGAAGCGGAAATCTTTTTCGCTTATTGCCCCCCAAGGCGTTCGAAATAGGTGATGATTTCCTCCCAGGTCTTGAACTCGTCGCTGCCGAAAGGTATGCCCGTCCCCATGAATGCGTCGTCGGGAGCGGCTGAAATCAGGTAGTCGCCATAGAGCAGCCGGGGCTGATTGGTGTAGACCACATGGTTCCAGGCGGGCGTGGAAAGGTATTCCTCTATCCAGGAATTGGCCTCCGCGAGCCGTTCGGGCTCGTTGGTGGGAGCGGGGACGAGGATGTAGACCTCATAGGTTTCTATCAGCATCCTGTAAGCCTTGCGCATGCTGGAGCGGTCCTTGCCGTAGTCGTCGCGCAGGGTGGCGAAGTCGATGTAGACAATCGGCCGCTCGCGGTGCTCCTGGCGGTCGTCTATCCAGCGGATGACGGGTACCACCCCGTTCAGAAACGACTCGTCGGTCATGCGGTGCTCGCCATGGAAGCGGGCTGCCTGAGCATAGTGCGACCGGAACAAGTCGAAGGTATGCACTACCGGGTCCTTGTCGCCGAAGAGCCCGAAGACGCGCCCTTGCTCCTCGGGCGTGATGCCCTGGAAGCACTGGGTGGTGATTTCCTTATACTCCTTTATCATCGCCTTGGTTACGATGAACTCCTGCACGCCGTCCTGTCGCGGGTTCTGGAAGGTCTGCTTGCCTGCCATGCCGTGGCTGGTCATGGTTTCTCCCATCTCGAAAGCCGGGTTTACGAGGATGCGGTCGTAGCCTCGCAGCATCTCGGCGTACATTCCTCCCATCGAGGTTCCTATGATGAGGTCGGGCTTCTCGGCGTCCGTTTTCTCCCGGAGGAGTGCCAAGGCCTCCTCGGGATGCAGCGGCAGGTCGTAGGCGATGACTTCCGCACTCGGGAAAGTCTCCGCGATTCGCCTCACCGTGCCCGACTGCGCCGAGGAGCCGAAGCCGTGTACATACATGATTCTCTTGCCCCGCATCAGGTCGGGGAACTGCTTTATATACTGATTTTCCATATCTTCTTCCGTTTAATATTGCAAAAGTAATATTTTTTTTCTATCTTTGTGGCAGATAAACTAAAAACATAAAATGATACCGATAATATGAAAAAACTGATGTTATTAACGGCTTTGTGCCTGACGCTGGATGTTCCTGCGCAGAGCGGTGGCGGCCCGGCATGGACGGAGTGGCAGGATCAGCAGGTGAACGAGGTAAACAGATTCCCGCTGCACACCGACTTCTTTGCCTATGAGTCGGAGGCAGGAGCGTTGAAGGGAGCGAAGACGCAGTCTTCTAATTTCCTCTCCCTCGACGGCGTGTGGAAATTCCATTTCGTGGAGAATGCCGATCAGCGTCCCACGGACTTCTACAAGACCGACCTCGACGAATCGTCGTGGAAAACCATCAAGGTGCCGGGCATGTGGGAACTGAACGGCTACGGCGACCCCGTCTATGTAAATATAGGCTTCCCGTGGAAAGGTCATTTCAAGAACAATCCTCCCTATGTGCCCAACGAACACAACCATGTGGGTTCCTACAGGCGCACCGTTACCATTCCCGCAGACTGGGACGGCAAGCAGGTGATAGCGCATTTCGGGTCGGTAACGAGCAACATCTATCTCTTCGTCAACGGCCGCTATGTGGGCTATGCGGAAGATTCCAAGGTGGCGGCAGAGTTCGACATCACCCCCTATATTAAGAAAGGTGAGAACCTGCTGGCGTTCCAGACTTTCCGTTGGAGCGACGGTACCTATCACGAAGACCAGGATTTCTGGCGCATGTCGGGCGTGGCAAGGGAGAGTTATCTGTTTGCCCGCGACGCAAAAGTTCATCTGGATAACATCAAGATAACGCCCGACCTGACCAATAACTATGCCGACGGCACGCTGGAGGTCAATGTGTCGGTGAGCGGCAGGCCCGTCGTGGAGTTCCAGCTGCTGAACGCCAACGGGATAACGGTGGCCAAGAGCACGGGTGATTTCAAGCGGCACGACTACGGAAACATTCATTTCACCATCCGGAATGTGAAGAAATGGACTGCCGAGACACCCTACCTCTTCACCCTCCTGACGACGGTAAAGTCAGAGGGAAAGGTCGTTGAGGTGGTTCCGCAGAAGGTGGGCTTCCGCAAAGTGGAGATCAAAGGCTCACAACTGCTCGTTAACGGCCAGCCCATCTATATCAAGGGAGCCAACCGGCACGAGATGGATCCCGACGAGGGATACAATGTAAGCTATGCTCGCATGGTTCAGGATGTGAAGCTGATGAAGCAGTTGAACATCAATGCGGTGCGCACCTGCCACTATGCCGACGACCCCCGCTGGTATGACTTGTGTGATGAATATGGTCTCTATGTATGTGCCGAGGCCAATCAGGAGAGCCACGGCTTCGGCTATGGGGAGAAGGCCCTCAGCTATGGAAAGTCGTTTGCCAAGCAGATTCTTGAGCGCAACCAGCACAATGTGGAGTCGTTCTTCAACCATCCGAGCGTCATCATCTGGTCGATGGGTAACGAGACGGCCGACGGGCCGAACTTCACGGACGCCTATAAATGGATTCGCCAGACCGATCCTTCTCGTCCCATTCACTGGGAAAGAGGCTTGAAAGGTGCCAATACCGACATCTATGCGGAGATGTATCAGACGCCGGAAGGCTGTGAGAGATATGCCAAGAGTACGAAGCCCGGCGACCAGAAGCCGCTCATCATGTGTGAGTATGCTCATGCCATGGGTAACTCCCAGGGAGGCTTCAAGGAATATTGGGACCTCGTCCGCAAGTATCCTAAGTTCCAGGGAGCGTATATCTGGGACTTTGTGGACCAAGCACTGCACGGCGTGGACAAGAATGGAGTGAAGATTCTGACCTATGCCGGCGACTATAACAACTGGGATAATAACGACGACAAGAACTTCAACAGCAACGGATTCATTACGGCCGACCGCGAGCTTCATCCCCATGCCTACGAGGTGAAGCACCAGTATCAGGACATCTGGGTTACTCCCGTAGATCTCAAGAGCGGCAAGATGAAGGTGTATAACGAGAACTTCTTCCGCGATTTGAGCAACTATAAGATGGTTTGGTGCATATTGGAAAATGGGAAACCCGTGAAGGACGGTGTCGTGGAGGATATCAATGTGGCGGCTCATCAGACGCGTGAATTCACCCTTCCCTATGCGCTCAGCGGCCTTGACCCTAATGCCGAGGTGCTCTTGAATGTGTCGTTCCAGATAAAGGAAGCGGAACCATTACTCCCGGCGGGCTATGAGGTGGCCTATCAGCAGTTTGCCATACAGCCCTATAAGGGTGTCGAGACGGCTCTGAACAACGACGGATTCTTCGGCGAAGAGATGTGGTCAAAGAAGGTGAAGGTGGTGGACAAGAAAAAGAATGCTACCCTTGATGTCAAGGAGGGATCCTTCTCTGCCTCGTTCAACCGGCAGAACGGACTGCTCGTGGCCTATAGTGTGAACGGGAAGAGTCTCCTCGGCGAGGGCGGCTGTCTGCGTCCGAACTTCTGGCGCGCCGTTACCGATAATGATATGGGAGCCGGTCTGCAGAAGCGTTACAAGGTATGGAGGAATCCGGTGATGACCCTGAAGGGTCTGACGGTTGACACGAAGGGTAAGTCTACGGCGGAGATTACCGCCCGATATGACATGCCCGAGGTGGGCGCAAGCCTGACCCTGGTGTATCGCATCTATGCCAACGGCCAGCTGAAGGTAGTGGAACACCTCGTTCCTAACGCCGGTTCCAAGGCGAGCAACATGCTCCGCTTCGGCATGGTGGCCGACCTTCCTTATGGTATGGACCAAAGCGAGTTCTACGGTCGCGGGCCGATAGAGAACTATGTAGACCGCCGCACCTCCCAGAACATCGGCATCTACAAGCAGTCGGCGGATGAGATGTTCCATCCATATATCCGCCCCCAGGAGACGGGAACCAAGACCGATATCCGCTGGTGGAAGCAGACCGACGCGGCGGGGGCAGGTTTCCAGATCGTAGCGGCTAAGCCTTTCTCCGCCTCAGCCCTGCATTATGCCATCAAGGACTTGGACGAGGGCGATGCGAAACACCAGCGCCATTCGCAGCAGGTGCCGAAGTCCAAGTACACGGAACTTTGCATCGATGAGGTCCAGGCCGGCGTCGGAGGCATCGACAGTTGGAGTGCCGACGCCGAGGCGTTGCCTCCCTATCGTGTAGAATTCAAGGAGCGTAGCTTCACCTTCTGGTTGATTCCATTGAAGTAAGCGGCATCAGCTTGGACAGAAGACGGCTTTCTGCCTTCCTGACGACGACAAGCAGGAGGCTGGGAAGCCGTCTTTTGCATTACTTGTGGCCGCTTTCTGTCAACCTGTAAGCCAGTGGTCTTCTTGTGGCTTACAGTTTTCTCTGTATCCTACGATTATAGTTTCGATTTGCAATAACCGCGGATTTTCAAGATGATAAAGTAAAAGAATCATTGCGGTTTCAGCCGATTTGTTGTAACTTTGCGTCGAAGAGGGAGGATTTGGATGACTCATAAAGGAGAAAACGATAGGATGACGCATGCTAAGATACCGTTCACCAAGATGCAGGGAGCGGGTAATGACTACATTTATGTCAACACGATGTTGTACGATATACCTAATCCTGGTCGTGCGTCGGTCAGGTGGAGTGCTCCCCATACGGGCATCGGCAGCGACGGGCTGGTGCTGATTGGTCGGCCGACGGGAGCGTGTGAGGCCGATTTTGCCATGCGCATCTTCAATGCCGACGGCTCCGAGGCACTCATGTGTGGGAATGCGAGCCGATGCATAGGCAAGTATCTCTATGAGAAAGGCCTCACCGAGAAGTCGGAAATCAGGTTGGAAACGCTGTCGGGAGTGAGAATCCTCAAACTCGACATCCGCGGAAAGCGGGTGGAAAGCGTAACCGTGGATATGCAGGAACCACGATTTGAGATTCCGGAGCAGTTCAATCCGACGGCCGGGGAGAGCATAAAGGCCGACGGCAGGCTGTTTTCCGGAACATTCGTGAGCATGGGAAATCCCCATTATGTTATCTTTGTGGACGATGTGGAGCATCTGGATATCGCTCGATATGGCAGTATTCTGGAGCGCGCGGAGGCCTTCCCCCAACGCTGCAATATAGAATTTGCCCAGAAGACCGCCGCCGACACCTTCCGCACCCGTGTCTGGGAGCGTGGCTCCGGCATCACGATGGCCTGTGGAACGGGGGCTTGTGCCACGGCGGTTGCAGCCTCCGTTACGGGCAGGGCTTCAAGAAGAAGCAGTATCGTGATGGATGGCGGAACCCTGAGGGTTGACTGGGATGCCGTTAGCAGGCATGTATTCCTCGGCGGTCCTGCCGAGTTTGCCTTTGAGGGAGAGATTGAATTGTAGGAAGAAAAACAAATACGGAGATGGCATTAGTTAACGAATATTATCTGCGATTGGCGAATAACTACCTCTTTCAGGAGGTCGCCAAGAAGGTGAACGCCTTCAAACTGGCACATCCGGAGATGCGGGTGATAAGCCTTGGGATAGGCGATGTAACGCAACCCCTTTGCCCCGCGGTCGTCGAGGCGATGCATAAGGCGGTAGACGAGATGGGCAGCAAGGATACCTTTCACGGCTACGGCCCCGAGCATGGGTATGACTTCTTGAGGGATGCGATTATCAAATACGACTTCCTTCCCCGTGGTGTCCATGTCCAAAGGGAGGAGGTCTTCATCAACGACGGGGCCAAGAGCGATACGGGAAACATTCAGGAACTCCTCAGATGGGACAACTCCGTGGGCGTAACAGACCCCATCTACCCGGTGTATCTGGACTCTAATACGATGATCGGGCGTACCGGCGTGATGGAGAACGGCAGGTGGACGAATGTAACTTACTTCCCCTGTACCGCCGAGAATGCATTTACCCCGCAGCTTCCCGACCATCGCGTGGACATGATCTATCTGTGTTATCCGAACAATCCCACGGGTACGGTCATCTCGAAGGGCGAGCTCCGCAAGTGGGTTGACTTTGCCCTTAGGAACGACGCGATCATCCTCTACGACGCTGCCTATGAGGCTTATATCCAAGACGAGGATATTCCCCATTCCATTTATGAGATTAAGGGTGCCCGCAGGTGCGCCATTGAGTTCCGCAGCTATTCAAAGACGGCCGGGTTTACGGGCGTCCGTTGCGGATATACCGTTATCCCCAAGGAGGTGATGGCGGTTACCTTTGACGGGAGGGAACGCGTGAGCCTGAACCGCTTGTGGGCACGAAGGCAGGGCACAAAGTTCAACGGGGCGAGCTACATTAGCCAGCGGGCGGCCGAGGCCATCTATACTCCCGAGGGCAGGAAGCAAGTGCAGGAGACCATCAACTATTACATGGGGAACGCCAAGATTATGACCGAAGCCTTGGAAAGCATGGGCTTCGAGGTCTACGGCGGTAAGAACGCACCCTATCTCTGGGTGAAGACTCCGGGCGGAGAGACGAGCTGGGCTTTCTTCGACGAACTGCTTTATGGAGCCGGAGTGGTGTGTACGCCGGGCGTGGGATTCGGCCCGAGCGGTGAGGGCTACTTCCGCCTTACGGCCTTTGGCGGCCGGGACGACTGCAAGGAGGCCATGCGCAGAATTTCGGACTGGTGCAAATAAAGGTATGGCGATTCTCCGGTTTGTCAGAAAAATGTAGTATCTTTGCGCCCATGTAAATAAGACGGGAAGTCTGATTCGTTAGTTATATAGTCTATAAAATTATTTAAACCATGGCAAATTTGAGATTTGAAGCGGTAACGGCGGCTTTCAGGCAGAGGCCGGTCAAGGTCGTAGCACCGAGTGAAAGGCCGTCGGACTACTTCGGGAAGTTCGTTTTCAACCGTGCCAAGATGTACAAGTATCTTCCGGCAGACATCTATCTCAAACTGGTGGATGTCATTGACAATGGTGCTACGCTCGACCGTTCGATTGCCGATGCGGTAGCGGCGGGAATGAAGCAGTGGGCACAGGAAAACGGGGTAACCCATTACACCCATTGGTTCCAGCCCCTTACGGAGGGCACGGCAGAAAAGCACGACGCTTTCATAGAGCACGACGGCAAGGGCGGAATGATAGAGGAGTTCTCTGGGAAGCTTCTTGTACAGCAGGAACCTGACGCCTCCAGTTTCCCCTCGGGAGGAATCCGAAACACCTTCGAGGCCCGCGGCTACTCGGCCTGGGACCCCACATCGCCGGTCTTTATTATAGACGACACCCTCTGTATCCCCACCATTTTCATTTCTTATACGGGTGAGGCGCTTGACTATAAGGCACCTCTGCTCCGCGCGTTGCATGCCGTAGATGTGGCGGCCACCGATGTTTGCCATTATTTCTATCCGGATGTAAAGAAGGTGAGGACGAATCTTGGCTGGGAGCAGGAGTACTTCCTTGTCGATGAGAATCTCTATGCCGCCCGTCCCGACCTGCTCCTTACGGGGCGCACATTGATGGGACACAGCTCGGCCAAGGACCAGCAGATGGACGATCATTACTTCGGAACCATCCCGGAGCGTGTCCAGGCCTTCATGAAAGACCTCGAAATACGCGCCCTCGAACTGGGCATTCCCTGCAAGACGCGGCATAACGAGGTGGCTCCTAACCAGTTTGAGTGTGCACCGATCTTCGAGGAAATGAACCTTGCGGTAGACCATAACATGCTCTTGATGAGCCTTATGAAGCGCGTGGCACGCAAGCACGGCTTCCAGGTATTGCTTCACGAGAAGCCGTTTGACGGCATCAACGGCTCGGGAAAGCACAATAACTGGTCGTTGTCTACCGATACAGGCATCCTGCTCCACAGTCCGGGCAAGACCTCGGAGGATAATCTTCGCTTCGTTACATTCATCGTGGAGACCCTGATGGGTGTCTACAGGCATAATGGTCTGCTGAAAGCTTCTATCATGAGTGCCACGAATGCCCATCGTCTGGGAGCCAACGAGGCTCCCCCGGCCATCATATCGTCCTTCCTCGGGAAGACGATTTCAGAGGTGCTTGACCACATCGTGAAGGCCGACAAGAAGGATCTCTTCAACATTCAGGGTAAGACGGGCGTGGAGATTGACATTCCCGAGATTCCCGATATCATGCAGGATAACACCGACAGAAACCGTACTTCGCCGTTCGCTTTTACCGGTAATCGCTTTGAATTCCGTGCCGTAGGTTCGGAGGCAAACTGCGCAAGTGCCATGATAGCCTTGAATTCGGCGGTCGCAGAGGCACTTGTCAACTTCAAGACCCGTGTGGATGCCCTCATTGAGGGAGGCGAAGACAAGTACTCGGCTATCCTGGAAATCATAAGAGAGGACATCAAGACCTGCGCCCCCATTCACTTCGACGGCAACGGGTATTCGGAAGAATGGGTAGAGGAGGCCGCCCGCCGTGGCCTTGACACCGAGAAATCGTGTCCCTTGATATTCGACCGTTACCTCGACGAGACCAGCATCAGCATGTTCGAGAGCCTCGGGGTGATGAAGCGCAACGAGCTTGAAGCACGCAACGAGGTGAAGTGGGAGACCTATACCAAGAAGCTTCAGATAGAAGCCCGGGTGCTGGGCGATCTCTGTATGAACCACATTATCCCCGTGGCTACTCACTATCAGAGCCAGCTGGCAAAGAATATCCAGAACATGATAGCCATCTTCGGCACCGAGGAAGGCAAGCAGCTGAGCGAGCGGAACATCAAGATCGTGAAGGAGATAGCCGAGCGTACGGCCGCTATAGAGAAAGGAGTGGAGGAACTGGTGAACGCCCGCAAGGTGGCCAACAAGATCGAGGCGGAGCGCGAGAAGGCGATAGCCTATCACGACACGGTGGAATCCAAGTTCCGCCCCATCCGCTATCAGATAGACAAGTTGGAGCTGCTGGTGAGCGACGAGCTTTGGACGCTGCCCAAATATCGCGAGCTCCTGTTCATCAGATAGCCGCCCGCACGGATACAGTAATCCCCTCGCTTGCCAGCAAGCGAGGGGATTTTTCTTAATAGTCCTTTTCCAGACTTACCGTTCCGTCAGCCTCCTGCACCTTCACATGGATTCTGTCGCCCTGCGTGCTGGCGGTTACCACCCCGTTGTTGGAGTTGATGATGACAGGAAAGTCGCAGCCCCTCACCTTGTCGCGGTATTCATATTTGTGAGTATGCCCGCATATCATGAGGTCAATTCCGCTGTTGTTAAGGATGGGGATGAACTTCTCGTTAACCTCCTGGGAGCCGTGCCAGATGGGCTCCTGATTGTCGAAAGGCGGGATGTGGCCTATCACGATGCGGAACTTAGCTTTCTTGAATTCCTTGCTCCTGACGACATCTTTCAGCCATTCCACTTGCTCCGTACGATAGTTGTCGTAGTCGGTGATGCCGCTGTATTCCCAGTCCGTGTCGGGCTTGTCTTCCCCAGTATCGAGACAGATGAAGTAGACGGGCCCCTGCTGGAAGGCATAGTAGAGGTTCGGCTTCCGCGGGCATACATAGTCGTGGAACCTGTCGGCAAACTGGCCGCGCGTCTCGTGGTTGCCTCTCACATAGTAAAGGGGGATGTCGGTGGCGAATTCCTTGACGGCGGTGTCCATGAAGCTATCGAAGAATTTTGCCTCGCTGTCGAAGATATTGAGCATGTCGCCGTTGAAGAACACCATGTCCCTCGACTTCACCTGCCCCATAGAGAGCAGCTTGGAGAGCACATCGTTGCGCTGGTGGATATCGTTCACGATGAGGAAGGAGGTCTCCGGCTTTGAAGTGTCGAGCGTGGTGAACCTCGGAAGAGCCACCTTGTAGGCCTCGGTTGCCACTATGTCGCCGTAGTGGACGCGGATTCCCTTATGGGAGAGCACATGCTGGGCGAAGACGCGATACCGATAGCTTGTGCCGGGCTTGAGGCCTTTCAGCGTTACGGAGTGAATCCTGCACTCTCGCTTGATGCCTATCGCGGTGTCGTAATAGCGTGCCCGGGTCTGGAGGTAGGCATTGGTGCCGTCGTCGGGAAACAGCTCCACCCAGCCAATGGAGGTGGAGTCGGAGAGCCACACCAGGGTGGCCTCGGTCTCTCCCACATCTTGGAGATAAGGGCCGTGGACGATTTTGATAGCCTTGGCAGCAGTCATGTGCATCAGGCAGAGCAGCAGGATAAACAGGGTGTTCTTCTTCATTATCTGATGGTTTTAGAATTATGGTGCAAAGGTAAGCTTTTATTCTGGAATATCAAAATATCGAATTGGAAAACTGCGAGCTGCCTCTAAGAAACCTGTTGGCGGCTTCCTGTCCGACAAAATCGGCGATTTTGCCGGATGATTTCGCCGATTTTGTCCTTCAATTTCGCCGATTTTGTCGAATTGTCAGCGGCCTTTAGGAAGCATGGAGGTTCCCCCGCTTCCTCTCGCGCCATATCTCCACGGAATTGATGATGTTCTGCCAGAGGATATAGCAGCCGGGGCCCACCGACGAGAGAGGGCTCAGATAGGTGTAGGCTATCCATATCGCGAAGGCCGTATTCTTCTGTCCGAGAGCCTGTCCGGCTTCTACGGTCGCGTCGAAATAGTGTCCGATGAAGCGTCCGGTGGCAAACTGGACGATGCAGAGCATGAGGGCCAGTCCGGCGATGAGTATCAGGAAGCTGACGGGCGAGTCGGCGTGCACGATGTGTTTCACCGTGGTTCCCGTTACGAGCATCAGCGAGCACCCCCAGAGATAGTAGCTCAGGTCTTTCACGCCGGTTACCCACCGATGGAACCGGTGCATCGTGTGCTTCACGATAAAGGCCAGGAGCATCGGCAGCAGGAGCACGATGCAGACCTGATAGAGTATCTTGAGAAAGGCCGCCATGAATGAGATGTCGGCCGCCTTGTCGATCATCGGGAAGCAGACGGGGATAAGCAGGGCGGTGATGAAGTTCGAGAGGAAGGTGTAGGTGGTCATTTCCTCCAGGTTTCCACCCAGTTTCGAGGTTACCACGGGCGCCGCCGCGGCACACGGACCGATGATGCAGGTAAGGATGGCCTCTGTCAGGATGAGCGTGTGCCCCGACATCCGGAACCACAGGATGAGCGCCACGATGATGAAAACGAACGCCACTTGCTGAACGCCCACCCACAGATGCCACTTCACGGGGACGAGTTTCCTGAAGTCGACCTTGCAGAATGTAACAAAGAGGATGAGGAACATGAAGAGCGGCAGTATCTGGTCGCAGATAGGGGAGAAGAAGGTGGCGGCACCGTCGAGGGCCGGGGTGAAGGCAAAAACAAAATAGATGAGGCTTCCGGAGAGCATGGCTACAGGGAGAGTCCAGTCTTTCAGAAATCGGATAAATGCTGTCATACGATGAAGATTTTCATTGCAAAGATACGAAAATACTGGGAATGACGAAAAAATCCGCCCCTTTAAAAGGTGGATTTTCTGGATTCGTGCTCTTCTGAACACCCGTACGGGTTAGTCTTTCTTGAACTTTTCAGCCTGCTGGCGGATGAGTTCTGTGTCGTCGAAGTAATTGATGCGCATGGCCGCGCGTACCTCGTCCATGGTCTTGGCGGCCGTTTCGCGGGCAGCGTCAGAGCCCTTTCTGAGGATATTGAATATTTCTGGAATGTCTTGCTCATACTGGTGGCGGCGCTCCCGGATAGGATCGAGCATGCGGTTGATGACATTGTTCAGGAGCTTCTTGCACTTCATGTCGCCGATGCCGCCGGCCGTATAGGCAGCCTTGAGTTCTTCGAGGTTGTGGAACTCGGGCCAGAAGTCGGCAAAGTCCTGGTCGGTGGAGAAGGCGTCAAGGTAGGTAAACACAGCGTTTCCTTCCAGATGACCAGGGTCGCTGACATTGATGTGGGTAGGATCGGTGTACATGGAGCGTACTTTCTGCCATACGGTGTCGGCATCATCGCTCAGATAGATGCAGTTGCCGAGGCTCTTGCTCATTTTTTCCTTGCCGTCGGTGCCGGGCAGACGACGGGCAGTGGCATTCTCGGGGAGCATGATGTTGGGCTCTACGAGTACTTCCGCATATGTCTGATTGAAGCGGCGTACGAGTTCCCGGGTCAGTTCCAGCATGGGTTCCTGGTCTTCTCCGGCAGGCACGGTGGTAGCCTTGAAGGCTGCGATGTCGGCCGCCTGTGAAACGGGATAGCAGAAGAAGCCCAGCGGGATGTTGGCTTCGAAGTTGCGCATCTTGATTTCGGTCTTTACCGTCGGATTGCGCTGTACGCGCGACACGCTGACGAGATTCATCAGATAGGTGGTGAGCTCGGCCAGTTCCGGTATCTGGCTTTGGACATAGAGTGTGCATTTGTCCGGATCAAGGCCGGCAGAAAGGTAGTCGAGAGCTACCTCGACCATGTTCTGGCGAATCTTCTCGGGGTCGTCGGCGTTATCTGTGAGGGCCTGTACATCGGCCATGAATACGAACATGCGGTCGTAGTCTCCCTCGTCTTGGAGCTGTACTCGGCGGCGCAGGGAGCCTACATAGTGTCCCAGGTGGAGCTTGCCGGTTGGGCGATCACCTGTCAAAATGATTTTTCCCATTTTCTTTTAGTGTCTTTTCTTGTTTTTGTTTTTAATAGTTCTTGTTATCGTCTTTACATTACACCAATCCACCTTAATATGTCATTGAGGTTTGCCACCACCATGAGCAGGAGCAGGATGCTGATGCCGATATACTCGGCGCGGATCATGAAAGTCTCCGATGGCTTGCGTCCCGTTATCATCTCGTAGAGCAAAAAGAGTACATGACCTCCGTCAAGGGCTGGGATGGGCAGGATGTTCATAAAGGCGAGGATGATGCTGAGGAAGGCTGTCATGAGCCAGAACATGTGCCAGTCCCATGTGGGAGGAAAGAGGCTGCCGATGGCACCGAAGCCTCCAAGCGACTTGGCACCGTCGGCCGAGAACACATATTGCAGGTCGCTGACATAGCCGCCGAGTACATGGACGCCGTATTTGATGCCGGCCGGGAAGCTCTCGAAGAATCCGTAGTCTTTCTGGACAGGCTTGTAGTAGCTGTAGATGGAGGTCATCTGCGTGCCCATCATCAGGTCAGGGGTGAGGACAATGCCTGCGGAATCGGGCGTGGAAGCGCCTTTACGCTGGAAGACGACGGATGTCGTGCGGATGGCAAGGCTGTCCTGGTGGGTCTCGGCGGCGGTCATGGCATCCCGTAGCCGTCCTACTTCGTCCTGGTATTCGTTCCAGGAATCAATGGCTTTACCCCCTATGGCAAGCACTTTATCTCCTTTCTTCATCCCCAATTTGGCGGCAGGAGAGCCGGGCAGCACGCTGTCTATGTCGGCCGGAAGATAGGGGCGGACGAACTGGGGAGTAACCTTCAGCATGCCGAGTAGATTCAGATCGCCCGGCAAGTTGAGGCTCATCTTCTTGCCGCCGCGTATGATGTCAGCCCGCTTTGCCGATGCCAAGTCCCTGTAGAGGTCGGCATTGAAGTCTTTGAACTCTCCTTGATCCGTTCCCAAAAGGATGTCTCCGTCCTTGAAGCCAAGGGCCTTTGCCTCGCTGTTGAACTTCATTCCCAGGGTCATATCCTTTACTTGGATATAGCTTTCACCCCAATGGAAGAGCACCATGGAGTAGATGAAGAGGGCAAGGAGGAAGTTGACGAGCACGCCGCCAATCATGATGAGCAGTCGCTGCCATGTGGGTTTGGATCGGAACTCCCAAGGTTCGGCCGGCTTTTTCATTTGCTCGGTGTCGAAACTCTCGTCTATCATGCCGGCTATCTTGCAGTATCCGCCCAGCGGAAGCCAGCCTATTCCGTATTCAGTATCGCTGTTCCTGGGTTTGAAATGGAACAGGCTACCGTTCCATTTGCCGATTCCGATATCGAAGAACATGAAGAATTTCTCAACTCTCACACCGAAGAGCTTGGAGAAAAACATGTGCCCGCCCTCGTGGAGGAGCACCAGTAAGGAGATTGCCAGTAGGAACTGGAGCAGTCTGATCAAAAAAACTTCCATCTGTTATGTTGGGTTTTACTTTATTTATAGTTGTTCATTAATTCTCTCGCGATACGGCGCGCCTCGGCATCCGTCTGCACATAGACATCGTAGTCGGGACTGGCGTCGAAGGTGGCCTTGGCCATGGTCTGCTCAATAATCCGTCCCATCCCGAGGAAGGAGCACCTGCCACGGCGGAATCCCTCGTTTACTATTTCGTTGGCAGCATTCACGATGCACGGCATGTTGCCGCCCTGCCTGATGGCCTCGAAGGCCAACGCAAGGCACTGGAACCTCTCAAGATCGGGCTCGAAGAACTCGAGCCTGTGTTTGAAGAGGTCGAGGCGTTCGCCGTCAAGCGGCAGTCTCTTGGGAAAGGAGAAGGCATATTGGATGGGCAGACGCATGTCCGGGACGCCAAGTTGTGCCTTTACCGAGCCGTCGGCGAACTGTACGGCACTATGGATGATGCTCTGCGGGTGGATCAGAACTTGTATCCTGTCGGCCGGGACACCGAAGAGCCACTTGGCTTCTATCACCTCGAAGCCTTTGTTCATCAGCGACGCGGAGTCTATGGTAATCTTTGCGCCCATGTCCCAGGTAGGGTGCTTGAGGGCGTCTGCTGCTGTTACGCTCTTCAGCTGGTCGTCGCTGAACAGTCTGAAAGGCCCTCCGGAACAGGTGAGGAGTATCTTGTCTATCTCATTTTCGTCCTCGCCCACGAGGCTTTGGAATATGGCCGAGTGCTCGGAATCCACGGGCAGGATGGGGGCATGGTACTGTGTTGCCAGATTGCGGATGAGTTCTCCTGCCACCACAAGGGTTTCCTTGTTGGCCAGACATATCTTCTTGCGTGCCTTGATGGCGTGAATCGTAGGGGCGAGACCGGCAAATCCCACCATGGCGGTAAGCACCATGTCTATCGGCTCGGCCTCTACAATCTGGCAGAGGGCATCCTTTCCGGCATAGACCTTTATGTCAGGCTGGTCGGAAAGCAGCTGCGAGAGTTCCTCATAGCGGTCCTCGTTGGCGATGACCACGGCTGCGGGATGAAACCTGCGTGCCTGTTCGGCCAGCTCCTCGACCCGGTTGTTGGCGGTCAGGGCATAGACCTCATAGAGGTCAGGGTGCTGCAGGATGACATCGAGTGCCTGAGTGCCTATCGAGCCGGTGCTTCCGAGTATGCAAATTTGCTTCTTCATTCTTGTCGGTTATAAATCTAAAATGCCCTCAGGCAGATTGATTTTGATTTCTTTTCTTTCTTTGTCGATGTTCTGGATGAGGTCTTCGCTGGCAGGAATCAGCAGCTCCTTTTGGCCTGCGGTCATCACTTCGAAAAGGATATTGAGGGTGGAATCGTCCACATTCGTAATTTCCCCGATGGTTTTTCCCGTGTTTGTGTCCACGAGTTGGTAGCCTGCAATCTCACTCCAGGATACCTCTTGCTCGTCTCTCTCTGACAATTTACGGGGAAAGAAGACCTTGCATCCGGTAAGTTGTCGCGCCTGTTCCTGCGTCTCTATGTCGCAGAACTTTACCAAGGCGGTAGCATTTCCATGGAAGCGATATGCCTCGATGAAGAACGGGACGAGGATGCCGTCGACCTCGAGAACAAGATAATCGGCATCTGTCCGGTCGAAAATGTCGTCATCGAAGAGGAAGTTTATCTCTCCCTTCACGCCGTGCGGCTTGCCTAACTTACCTATCTTGAAGACTTCTTCCTGCTTGATCATCAGCTTTCTACGCGTTTGATGTTGGCTCCGAGCTTGTTCAGCCGGCCCTCGATGTTCTCGTATCCACGGTCGATTTGCGCTATATTGTCGATGCGGCTGGTGCCGTTGGCACTCATGGCAGCTATCAGGAGGGCGATTCCGGCGCGGATATCCGGGCTCGTCATACGCCCTGCGCGGAGGCGGAGCTTATGGTCGTGTCCGATGACGACGGCTCTGTGGGGGTCGCAAAGGATAATCTGTGCACCCATGTCGATGAGTTTGTCGACGAAAAAGAGCCGGCTTTCAAACATCTTCTGATGGAAGAGCACGCTCCCGCGGCATTGTGTAGCCACCACGATGAGCACCGACAGCAGGTCGGGAGTCAGTCCCGGCCACGGCGCATCGGCAAGAGTCATAATGGAACCGTCGATAAACGAGTCGACTACATAATGCTGTTGTTTGGGGATAATGAGGTCGTCGCCCTCTGCTTTCATCTTTACTCCCAGTCTGCGGAAAGCCTCCGGGATAATCCCGAGGTTATGTAGGGCGACATGCTTGATACGCACTCCGTCGCCCACCATGGCCGCCATGCCGATGAAGGAGCCGACCTCAATCATGTCGGGAAGTACCGTGTGGGTTGCTCCATGCAGCTCTTTTACGCCGATAATGGTCAGCAGATTGCTCCCGATGCCGCTGATTTCAGCCCCCATGGCGTTCAGCAGGTGGCATAACTGCTGTATATAAGGCTCGCAGGCGGCGTTGTAGATGGTCGTGGTGCCGTCGGCCATGACAGCGGTCATGATGATATTGGCCGTTCCGGTTACCGAGGCCTCGTCGAGAAGCATGTAACAACCCTTGAGCTTTTTGGCTTGGATTTCAAAGACATTGCGCTCCTCGATGTGCACGAACTTAGCTCCCAGATGCTTGAAACCCAGGAAATGGGTGTCCAGGCGCCGTCTCCCGATCTTGTCGCCGCCGGGTTGTGCGACGGTGGCTTTTCCGAATCGTCCCAGAAGAGGCCCTATCATGAGCACGGAACCGCGAAGGGAAGCACACTTCCTGACAAACTCGTCGCTTGCCAGATAGTCCAGATTCAACTCCTTTGCCTGAAAGGTGAAGTCGTTGCGGGCATTCTTCTTGACGCCCACCCCGATGTCCTTGAGCAACTGGATGAGGTTATTCACATCCAGAATGTCGGGTATGTTCTTGATTCTTACCGGTTCTGCCGTCAGCAGACAGGCACAAATCACCTCAAGAGCCTCGTTCTTGGCACCCTGTGGAACAATCTCCCCTTTCAGGGGATGGCCGCCTTCTATGATGAATGACTCCATAAGCCAATGTTATTTTTTCTTCTTTTTCTTGCCGTTGTCGTCCGTCCGGGGGGCGATTTTATCAAAGGTGAAATTGTCCAAGTCGAGCTGCACCTTGCCGTCAGTATAGTTGGCGAGGTCCGAGGCTACCTTCTCGTTGTCGGCAGAACCATGGCTCCACTGGTAGAGGTTGCGCTTCATCTGGTTGGCCGTGAGGGCTATCAGCTCGTCGCGCTCTTCTCCCGGTTCCATGGTTTTGAGCTTCTCGAAGAGTTCGAAAATCATCTTTCCGTAGTGCTTGACCGGTATCTGAGCCATGGGATATTCCATCGGGGCAGGCTTCTTGCTGATAACCTTGGCTCCGGAGATATCTACCGGCCAGTCGATATCAAGCTTGAAGTCGCTCATGATGGCGAGGTTGTCCCAGAGCTTTTGTTTCAAATCTCCGTTCTCGCGGTTCTGCGGAAACATACGGCTCATGATGGCGATGATGGTCTCGGCACACCTCTGGCGCTCTTCCTTGTCCTCCAGACCTGTGCAGTAGTTTACCATGTTCTGCAGCTCGCGCCCGTATTCAGGCAGCACGAGCTTCTCCCTTTGTGTATTATAGTCTAATCCTTCTATGTTCATTTTTATAGTAATTTCTTGGGTTTCTTTGCTACGAAGTCTTTCAGGTACATCGGCACGAAGTAGGCCACATCCTCAAACTTCCGCACGGCAATTCTCTTTTCGGCCAGCGGAAACATGTTCTTTGCCAGCGGTTCGATACCTTTTATCAGGTGGGCGTTAGGGTGATTGATGACCTCCATGCACTTCTCGGCTCCGTTTCCGAAGAAATAGACCGGATGCTCATCGAGGAACTTCTTGTAGGTATCGGCCTCCACGATGTCTGCCTGTATCTCGCGTACCTCCTTCAGGGAACGGTCGAATACCTGGGCATATACTTCCATCCTACGGGCATCCAGCATCGGGCAGAGCAGGGCATCCTCTTCCTCTATCAATTCGCGCAGCAGGACGGGCACGCAGAGCAGTTCCAGAGTCGGCACGGCCACCAGTTTCAGGTTGCGCCCGTAGCAGATGCCCTTGGCCATGGAGGTTCCGATGCGCAGCCCGGTATAGCTTCCGGGACCGCTGCTGACGGCCACATAGTCCACAGGAACGGCATGGTCGTCAATGAACGACAGCGCCTCGTCCACAAAGCTGCCAAGCTGCTCGTTGTGGTTAGGTCCCGTGCGGTCTTCTTTCTCAAAGACACAGGCGGAGTCGACGCTGACAGCCACGGAGCAGATGTTGGTGCTTGTTTCGATGTTTAATATACAAGACATAATTATATTTTGGCTCTATTAAAGTGCAAATTTACTCTTTTTTCTGCAAATAAGCTCCCCTTTGTCCCGTATTTTTTGTATTTTTGCCGAAAATATAAGATTTCACAGCCTATGATACAATCGATGACAGGTTACGGGAAAGCGGTCGTAACCTACAAGCACAAGAAGATTAATGTTGAGATAAAATCACTGAACAGCAAGGCGATAGACCTCTCCACCCGCATCGCTCCCCTCTATCGGGAGAAGGAAATGGAGATTCGCAAGATGCTCGTCAAAGCCCTTGAAAGGGGAAAGATTGACTTCGCCATCTGGACGGAGCAGGATGCGGACAGCGAGGCGACTCCTATCAACGCGGCTCTTGTTGAGAATTATTACCATCAGATTAAGTCTATAGCTGCCCAGACGGGTATTCCCGAGCCTCAGGACTGGTTCTATGCCTTGTTGCGGTTGCCGGATGTAACCAGCAATACGGTGGCAGAGGAGCTTGAAGAGGAGGAATGGCAGGCTGCCGAACAGGCCATCAACCAGGCGCTTGAGAACATCATTGCCTATCGCAGACAGGAGGGGGCGGCCCTCGAAAAGAAGTTCAACGAGAAGGTGGACAACATTGAGCGGCTCCTTGCGAGCATCGAACCTTACGAGCAGGAGCGGGTTCCGAAGATCAAGGCGCAGATTCTGAAGGGTCTGGAACAGATTCCGGAGGCCGACTATAGCCAGAACCGACTGGAGCAGGAACTCATCTATTATATCGAGAAACTCGATATTAGCGAGGAGAAGCAGCGCCTGACCAACCACCTGAAGTACTTCCGTGAAACCATGGCCGAGAGTCATCCGAACGGCAAGAAACTCGGGTTCATCGCCCAGGAGATGGGCAGGGAAATCAACACCACGGGCTCAAAGAGCAACAATGCACAGATGCAGAACATCGTGGTGCAGATGAAAGACGAACTGGAACAGATCAAGGAACAGGTGCTGAATGCGCTGTAGGAAACCTCTCCCGGCCCTTCTAAAACCCACCCCGGCCCTCCCGAAGGGAGGGAGAACGAAACTCTCAATAGGTTCCTAACTTGCTTGAGAAGGAGAACATGAGTCCTCAATGAACCGCTCTGACCTCCCCAAGGGAGGGAAAACGAAGTTCTCAATATCCACCCGAACCTCCTTAAGAGAAGGGAATTTAGCTCTCTTCAATCGTGAAAATGGGATGATGAAAGATGAAAAATCGTAAAGCAATGAGATTTAGGTATGAGACAACAGACGGTGAAGCCTATCAGATGCTGTTGGAAAAAGCCAAATGGAACAGGAATCATCCCACTCAGGCTGAGGCTCTTCTATGGAAACACTTGGTAAGTGATAAAATCGGAGCTCATTTTAGACGGCAACATCCGATATGCGGATATATTCCTGATTTCGTCTGTTTGCGCAAGAAGTTAATCATCGAGATAGATGGAGGGTATCATTTTGAAGGTGAACAGCCGGAGAAAGATGCAGAGCGTACCAGAGAACTGCAAGCACAAGGCTATAAGGTAATTCGCTTCAGTAATGAAGAAGTTTATTCAGAAATAGATAAAGTTTTACAATACATTAGACAAGCAATAATGGAAATCGAAGATAACTCAGCCTCTCCTGTGGAGCGACAAAACGCTTCAACTCGCTTCAAAGAATCCTCTCAATCGCAAAGAGCTCCTTCCCTCGGGTCAAGTCAGAGGGATATAGCGTGCCCCAAGGAAGTCCCCCATGCGCAAAGAATTCTCTCCCCCGAGGAGAGCCGGAGGGATATAGCGTGCCCCAAGGAAGCCCCCCATGCGTATAGGGCTCCCTCCCTTGGGGAGGGCTGGGGTAGGTTAATCATCTTCTCCGCCCCCTCCGGCTCGGGCAAGAGCACCTTGGTGCAGTGGCTCATGCGGGAGCATCCGGAGCTGAAGCTGGCTTTCTCCGTTTCCTGCACCTCCCGTGCGCCACGCGGAACGGAGCGGGACGGCGTGGAATACTTCTTCCTCACGCCCGGGGAATTCCGCAAGAAGATTCAGGACGGGGAGTTTCTGGAATACGAGGAGGTGTATGCCGACCGCTTCTACGGCACGCTGAAGTCGCAGGTGGAAACGCAGACGCGGCGGGGAGAGAATGTGGTCTTCGATGTCGATGTCAAAGGCGGCTGCAACATCAAGCAGTATTACGGCTCTCGGGCGTTGAGCATCTTCGTGCAGGCTCCTTCCATTGAGGAACTGGAGAGGCGGTTGCGCGCCCGGAATACAGATAGTGAGGAGGCCATCAAGAGCCGCCTTGCCAAGGCCTCTTATGAGATGACTTTTGCGCCGAAGTTCGACCATGTGGTCGTCAACGACGACCTCGAGCGTGCCAAGGAGGAAACTTACAGGATTGTGAAGGAGTTTCTGAATACCTCTCCAAGCCTCCCCAAAGGGGAGGATGTCTAATCAGCCAATCAGAGAAACATCTTCCAAAGAGGGATGATGTCTAACTCTTGTATCTCCAGAATTTAATGATGAAGACGAACGAGCAACCTCAGCTAATCAGAGAAACATCCTCCCCTTTGGGGAGGCTTGGAGAGGTATTCCCTCCCCGCATCGGCATCTTCGGCGGCTCCTTCAACCCGATTCACAAGGGGCACATCGCCCTTGCGCGCCAGATTCTCCGGAAGGCGGGGCTCGACGAGGTATGGTTTATGGTAACGCCGCTGAACCCCTTCAAGCGGGGAGCCTCCGATCTGCTCGACGATGAGCTGCGCCTCGAGATGGCACGGACGGCTCTCTCCGGCGAGGAGGGGCTCGTGGCGAGCGACTATGAGTTCCGTCTGCCCAAGCCGTCATATACCTGGGACACGCTCCAACACCTTTCCAAAGACTATCCGAATCGTGAGTTCGTCCTGATTATCGGTGCCGACAACTGGCTGAAATGGGACAAATGGTATCATGCCGGGGATATTCTCCGGAGCCACGAGCTCGTGGTCTATCCCCGTGAGGGCTGTCCCGTGGATGCAGATACGCTGCCCGAGGGGGTGCGGTTGCTGAACACCCGGCTCTACAAGATGAGTTCCACGGACATCCGCAGACGCGTGAAAGAGGGGAGGGGCATTGCCCGGCTCGTGCCTGCCAGTATCCTCGAGTTAGTCAAAAAATATTATCGTTGACCAAGGGAAGCTTCTGACATTTTGATTATTTTTGTCTGACCATAACTCCCACGAAATTCACCAACCTTACTTCCGGCCTCAAAACAGCCCTTAATTTGTGATTTCTTAAATTTCTGATAATCACGGAGTTGTAAACCAAATGCCGTTCTATAGCTTGCTGTTGACCGCGAATTTGCTTGCAAAAGGCGGCAAACAGCCCGGTAAAAGACGGCAAAGAGGAATGTCGGAAGCCGTTAGGAGGATTGTCGGAGGCCGTTAGAAGCCGACCAAAAGGCCGTCTTTTGTAAGATGGGAGGTGTCTGGAAGCCTCTTTTAAGGCTACTCTCGCTCCAGAATGCGGTTTCTTGCGCAACTTTTCGGAGTGTCTCTTTGTAAGGCAAACACCTGTTTTTCTGTCTTTTTGTCTTTGTTTCTCCTGAAAATGTTTCCCGTCCGTTTCCTCGCTTTCAAATATTTTCAGTTGACGCACCGACTTTGCAAAATAATGCTTATCTTTGCGGCAAGACAAACCCTTTAAAACCTAAGATATGGAAAAATCAATCGCTCAGCGTTCCCTGCACATGCTTTTGCCCCTTGCCCTCACGGCCCTGTTGTTTGCTGGCTGCGGTTCCGGCAAGACGGAGAAGTCGTCTGCAAGCCCCGACCTGTCGCCTCTCACGCTGATGGATACCGCCCAGATGCGCCCGAGCCTGCTGCGGGAATTGAGGAACTATATCAAGAAGTTCCCGGCTTTTAAGGCCTATATTTTGGCTCCTACCTATCTTTTCGACTGGAACGGAATAACCTCGAACGGCTCGAATGTGCACAACGACATCTTCTTCCTGCAGCCCGCCCGCTATGGGCTCTTTGACGGCAGCGAGTGGTCTATAGGCGAACTCTATCCAAGTCATTATTTCATGGTAGACGGAAAGGTGGTCTTCGTGCCCTCCCGCAGCGATGCCTATTTGGCTCAGACACCTTTAAAGGAAGTCTACGATAAGTTTGCGAACGACTTTAAGGGTTTCAGTTCTGTCAAGAGAGAATACCTATTGGTCGTGCACAAGAGAGATTCTGTCAGGATAATTTCCAGTCTCTACGAGGGAAACCTACGCACAATCACATCCCCTCCACCTGCCTTGAGGTGTATTGATTCTACGCCATAGAGGACTGAAAAGGGCACTTTGGAAGTCGCCTGTGCGGCAAATCCGGAGTGGAATGGCGACCTTCTACACAATCCATGGCTATTTTCTGTAAGATGGGAGGTGTCTTGAAGCCTCTTTTGAGATGTCTCCCGCTCCGGAATACAGTTTCTGGCGTTGCTTTTCGAAGTGTCTCTTTGTAAGGCAAACGCCTGTTTTTCTGTCTTTTTGTCTTTGTTTCTCCTGAAACTGTTTTCTGTCTCTTCTCTCGCTTTCAAATATTTTCGGCAGGCGCACCGGCTTTGCAAAATAATGCTTATCTTTGCGACAAGACAAACCCTTTAAAACCTAAGATATGGAAAAATCAACCGGTAAGTGTGCCCTGCGCATGCTTTTGTCCCTTGTCCTCACGGCCCTGCTGTTTACGGGTTGTGGTTCCGGCAGGACGGAGAAACCGTCTGCAAGCCCCGACCTGTCGCCTCTCACGCTGATGGACACCGCCCAGATGCGCCCGAGTCTGCTGCGTACGATGCGGAAGTTCATGGCTCAGTTTCCCGTCCGCAAGGCCTTTATCCTGGACTGCACTTACCTCTACAAATATGAGGGAATGCTGTCTAATGGTGTCGATATCCACAACGACATCTTCCGTTTCCAACCTGCGTATCAGTCTGCTTTCGATGGCGGCGAGTGGTCTATGGGCGATTGCTACCCCAGTCGCTATTTCGTGTTAGACGGAAAGGTGGTCTTCGTGCCCTCCCGCAGCGATGGCTTCATGCGGCAGGAGGTGCTCAAGCAGGCCTACGAAAGCATGGTGGGTGAGGATGACAGCTTCAGCTATCCCAACATGCGCTATCTGCTGGTGGTGCACGGAAAGGATTCCGTGCAGGTGCTTCCCGATTTGGAGGATGACGCCATTGAGCCGATTGTGGCGCCTGTGCACAGGGTAAAGTTCGAGCCTCCAACCCCGTAGCAGGGTCGAAAAAGGCTTTCTGCCGGTAGGGCAGGGGCAGCCCCGGGGCACGGCGATGACTTTCCGTGGTGTGGCGGGCAAAGGCTGCGGCGAGGGAATAAAACTATGTTTTATTTGCTTATCCGCTGAATTTAGTGTAACTTTGCACCCGAAATTGGGAAAGACTGCATGAAATTGCGAAATATTCTGAACAAAGTGCTCGCCCTGGGGCTGCGTCCCGTCAAGACCAATGCCGCCTTCTTCGTGGCCATGTATGTGCTTGGCGAGGTGGTGGAGTGGCTCACGCTCGTCCGGGCGCCGGGCATCCACCTCTATGGCAACCTCTGGCTCGAGCTTTTCCTCGACCTCTATGTGGTGTGCGTGGTGCTCACCCTGCTGCCCGAAGGCATTCGCCGATGGGTGCGCAGGCTGCTCTATGTAGTGCTCTATGCCGTGGCCGTGGTGGATGTCTACTGCTTCTGGAAGTTCGACTCCACGCTCACGCCCACGATGCTCCTGCTGGTGGGTGAGACCGACAGCCGCGAAGCGGGCGAGTTCCTGCGGCAGTATCTGTCGCCGGAGGTCATCTTCTCCCCCGTGGGCTGCGTGCTCTTGCTGGCCGTCCTGCATGCCGTGGGGGCGTGGAAGCAGAAGTGGATTCGGGCGAAGGCAGGGCCATTCCTCGGCAGGCTGTCGCCCGGGCTTGGTCTGCTCGTCATCGGCCTTTTCGTGTGGAGCTGTTTTTCGAGCTACGACAACAAGCGAGCCACCGCGAAGATTTACGCCAGCCGCACCATCGGCGATGTGGAGCACACGCTCACGGAGCCCGGCCACGCGGTGTTCTATACGCCCCTGTATCGCCTCGTGTTCAGTCTCTATGCCAACTCCTTAGCATCGAAGCAGATCGCGCAGCTGATAAAGACGAGCGAGAATATCGAGGTGGACAGCTGCTCCTTCCGGTCGCCGCACATCGTGCTCATCATCGGCGAGAGCTATGGCAAGCACCACTCGCAGCAATACGGCTACTTCATGCCCACCACGCCGCGGCAGACGGCGCGCGAGAAGACGGGCTTGCTCGTGAAGTTCAGCGATGTCGTGTCGCCCCATAACCTGACGAGCTTCGTCTTCAAGGATGTCTTCTCCATGCATGTCATCGGGCAGAAAGGAGAGTGGTGCGACTATCCGCTCTTCACGGAGGTGTTCCGCAAGGCGGGCTATCATGTGTCGTTCCTCACCAATCAGTTCCTGCCCAAGGCCAAGGAGGCCGTCTACGACTTCAGCGGCGGCTTCTTCCTGAACAACCCGAGGTTGAGTGCGGAGCAGTTCGACACGCGCAACGACAAGATTCATCGCTTTGACGAGGGACTCTTGGACGACTACGACGACCTCAAGGGACGGCTCGGAACCCATAACCTGACGATATTCCACCTCATCGGACAGCATGTGGGCTACAAGCTGCGGTTTCCTAAGGACAGGGCGAAGTTCTCCGCCGCCGACTACGAGAAGCGCCGGCCGGAGCTCACGCCGCGGCAGCGCAAGATGCTGAGCTACTATGATAACGCCTGTCTTTACAACGACTCGGTGGTCGACGAGATATGCCGGCGGTTTGAAAAGGAGGACGCCATCGTCATCTACATGCCCGATCACGGCGAGGAATGCTATGAGGGAACGCGAGGAATCGTATGCCGTAACCACTCCGCAAGGGTCGACTACGACCTCGCGAAATATGAGTTTGAGATTCCGTTCTGGATTTACTGCTCGCATACCTATGCCGTGAAGCATCCGGAAATCTATCATGAGATTATACAGGCAAAGGACAGAAGGTTGATGACCGACGCCCTCCCGCACCTGCTCTTGTATCTGGCGGGCATATCGGCACCCACCTATCATGCGGAATACAACATTCTGAGCCCGGACTACGACGAGCTGCGACCGCGGATATTGAAGTCGTCGGCCGACTATGACAAGTTGAGAAAGGAGGCCGGAGATGAGTAAGGAGCTGCTTACGCGGGCGGAGTGCAATGCGCTCCGGGGGCTTGCCATCATCGGCATCTTCCTCCACAACTACTGCCATTGGCTGTCGCCGATCGTGAAGGAGAACGAGTATACCTTCACCCGCCACAATGTGGAGGTGTTCGGTCAGGTGCTTTCCCATCCCGACGCGAACCTTCCCCTTCATCTGCTTTCTTTCTTCGGGCACTACGGCGTGCCGATATTCCTCTTCTTGAGTGCCTTCGGCCTGGTGAACAAATACGAGTTGGCGTCCTCCCGGAGCGTGCCTGTGGTGCCCTTCGTGAGGTATCATTACCTGAAGCTTTTCAAGATGATGATTGTGGGTTTCGTGGCTTTCGTACTCGTGGATGCCATCACGCCCGGGAGCTGGCACTACGATGTGGTGAAGGTGGTGGCGCAGTTGCTGATGCTGAACAATCTCCTTCCCGACCCCGACCACATGATCTGGCCGGGTCCCTATTGGTTCTTTGGTCTCATGTTGCAGCTCTATGTGGTCTATCGCTGCATGCTCTACAAGCGGCATTGGGGGTGGACGGCAGGACTGATGGCTGTCTGCCTCGCCGTCCAACTTTGCCTTGCGCCCGAGGGCGAGGAGCTCAACCGCTACCGGTATAACTTCATGGGGGGCATGCTTCCTTTCGGTGCGGGACTGCTCTATGCACGGTTTGGTGGACGGCTGATTGGGCGGGCGGGTCTTAAAGGCTGCTGGCTCTTCGGCGGCTTCCTGCTGTTCTCGGCATTGGTAGTGGCTATGAGCTACGACTTTGTGGCCTGGGCGGTAGTACCGTTGGCCGTCTGCGGGGCCAGCATCTGCCTCGTCAAGTGGCTCACGAGGATGCCAGGCAGCATTTCCAAGGCGGTCTTTGCAGTCCTTGAGTGGATGGGCGGCATCAGCGCGGCGCTGTTTGTCTGCCACCCGATAACGCGTAAAATCCTGATTCCCATCAGTCGCCATGGCGACATCTATACGGGACTGATCCTCTATATCGTTGCAAGCATCTGCGTGGCATGGCTCTTCAAGGAGCTCATGAAGCGCATCCCGAATCCTAAAATGAAGTTGAAAGATGAAGCTTAAGGAAATTGAACTGGCCGGTATCTCCCGCTATCGGGGGGAGTTGATGGGGGCTGCCATCCTCTTCATCATCCTCTTTCATGTGGGTTTGTCCCGCAACGACCCGTTCTTCGGGCTGCGGAGGATGGGCAATGTGGGTGTCGACATGTTCTTCTTCCTTAGCGGGATCGGTCTCTGGTTCTCGTGGCTGAAGACCCCGTCGGTCGCTCATTTCTACAAGCGACGCCTCCTCCGCATCTATCCGGCATGGCTCGTTATGGCCACGCTGTTCTATCTCCCTGACTATCTGGGCGACCGGAAGTTCTCCTCGAGCTTGCCGGACTTGGTAGGCGACATCACCGTTAACTGGGATTTCTGGATTCACGACGAGCTCACCTTCTGGTATATTCCCGCCATCCTGATGCTCTATGTCTTCGCCCCTTACTACATGATGCTCATACGCAAGCATCCCGTTTACCGATGGCTGCCGGTTGCCATGATAGCCTGGTGCGTCGTCGTGCAGTACATAACGCCCGTTCACCACGCCTTGGGGCATCTTGAAATCTTCTGGAGCCGCGTCCCCATCTTCTTCATCGGCATCAATTGTGCGGAACAGGTGCGGCAGAAGCGAACGCTCGAGGCCTCCTCCCTGTGGCTGGTTCTCCTCTTGTTCGTGATGACCTTTGCGTCGTGTGTCTATCTGGAGCAGTTCCTTCACGGGCGTTTTCCCCTCTTCCTGGAGCGCATGCTGTATATTCCGATGACGGTATCGGGCATTATCCTGCTGGTAATTGTCTTCCGCCATGCCGGGAAATGGTTCTCCCGGTGGCTGGCTTTTGTGGGTACCTTGAGCCTTGAGATTTACCTCATACACGCCCATTTCGTGCTTCCGCACCTCGAAAAGCTGGGCTGGACTTATTGGCCGAAGGCCTTAAGCTGTGCCGCCGTCAGCATTCCGCTGGCCTGGCTGTTGCACCATGCTATTGGTTTTATCATGAAAAGAATCACGAAATGAAGAATATCCTAAGACTGATACGGCTTCGCCAATGGGTGAAAAACCTCTTCGTGCTCGTGCCTCTGTTCTTCGGAGGTGCCCTGCTGAATGCCGAAGCCGTCTTTGCGGGCATTATCACTCTCGCCTCGTTCTGCTTCGTAGCCTCGTCGATATACTGCCTGAACGACATCCGAGATGTCGAAGCCGACCGGCGGCACCCCGTGAAATGTAAGCGGCCGATAGCCTCGGGTGCGGTAACCATTGGCCAGGCCTACGCCTTTATGATAGTGATGTTTGCACTTTCGTTAGCCGTCTTGTTCCTGCTTCCGGCTCATCAGCTGGAGGTGGGAGGAGTGATTGTCTTCTATTTTGTCCTGAATGTAGCCTACTGTTTGAAGCTCAAGGAGTATGCCATCGTGGATGTCTGCATCGTGGCTTTCGGCTTCGTGCTCCGCATCTTGGCGGGAGGTGTCGCCGCGGAGGTGGTTCTCAGCAAGTGGATTATCCTCATGACCTTCCTTCTGACGCTGTTCCTGAGCTTCGCGAAGAGGCGCGACGATGTGCTTCGGATGGACGAAACGGGCATCGCGCCGCGGAAGAATACCATCCGATATAACCTCACTTTTATCAATCAGGCCATCACTATCACCGCCTCGGTAACGCTGGTGTGTTACATCATGTATACTGTTTCGCCCGAGGTTGTTGCCAATCTGCACACCGAGAACTTATATCTCACGAGCGTATTCGTGCTTGTGGGTCTGCTCCGCTACATCCAGATAGCGGTGGTAGACCAGCAGAGCGGCGACCCGACGAAGGTGATTCTCAAGGACCGCTTTACCCAACTGGTGGTCTTGGCATGGCTCATATCCTTCCTTTTCATCATCTATGTGGCATGAAACAGGTGTGGGTGTTTGACTTCGACGGTACGATTACCCGGCGCGATTCGCTGCTTGAGTTCATCCGGTTTGCCTCAGGCAACGGGCGTTTCTGCCTCGGATTCCTACTCTATAGTCCGCTGCTCGTGCTCATGAAATTGCGTCTCTATCCCAACTGGAAAGCCAAGCAGAAGGTCTTCTCTTACTTTTTCAGGGGCAAGACGACAGCGGAATTTGATGCTCTGTGCCGCTCTTTTGTAGAGGAGAAACGGTCTCTGATACGACCGGAGGCCGCTGAGAAGATAGCCGAAGGCCGTCGGCAGGGGGTGCAGGTGATGGTTGTGAGCGCGAGTGTCGACAACTGGGTGCAACCCTTCTTCCCGTCAGTCAAGGTGCTGGGGACGAAGGTTGAGGTGGCCGATGGTCGGCTTACGGGCCGCTTTCTGACCAGGAACTGCTATGGCGCGGAGAAGGTAAACCGCCTCAAGGAGGTGCTCACCGACCCTCGGGAGGCATACCATATCGTGGCTTTCGGCGACAGCCGGGGCGACAAGGAACTTCTGGAATATGCGGATGAAGGATATTTTAGGCCGTTTGGATGAAACCAAGAGGCGATGGTTAGGCGAGGTGGTGCGCTTCGGAATCGTAGGAATCACCGCCACGCTGATTCAGTATCTGGTCTACTGGGTCTGCCTGCGCTGGTTCAGTCCGGGGCTTTCGCTCACCGTGGGATATGTCGTGAGCTTCCTCTATAACTTCTATGCGTCCACGCATTTCACCTTCCGGGTGAAGGCAAATGCCCGGCACGGGGCGGGCTTCCTGCTCTCCCACGGAGTCAACTATCTGCTCCAGATGCTCACGCTGCAGTTCTTTCTCTGGCTGGGAGTCGGCGAGCAGTGGGCTCCGATACCGATGTTTGCCATCTGCGTGCCCGTGAATTTCTTGTTGGTTAGATATTTTTTGAAGCGATGAAGATAGGGAGTCTCTTTCAAATCAGGCGCGAGGAACGCTGGATTGCACTGTCGATCCTGCTCCTGCTGGTGGCTCTGAATGCCCTGACAATACTCAAATATGCCGCCCTTTTTACGCCCCTCCAGGGTAATTACTGGAACCTTTTCATCGGCAGATTCCATGTATCGGGCTTTGATCCGATCACCTATTATGTGGTTTCAGACTGGGAAGCGCGCTACAATGTCTATCGCCATCCGCTCTTGAGCTTCCTCATGTGGGTGCCCTATGTCGTCAACCGGGGTTGCATGGTGCTCTTCGGCATCAACTGCGTGCAGTTCATCGTCGCCTTGATGCTCATCTTCGCCGCCTTCTACGCCTTCATCTTCCTGCATCGTATATGTCGGGATGTGATAGGATTAGGGCGTTTTGACTCCGCCCTGCTCAGCTTTTTCCTCTATTCATTCGCCTTCGTGATGCTCTCGGCGATGGTGCCCGACCACTTCATTCTCTCCATGTTTGTGCTCTTGCTGACGCTCTATGTCTCGGGAATACTGATAAGAGAACACCGGAAAATGGGCATCTGGCAGACCGTCGTGCTGTTTTTCCTCACGGCGGGAATCTCCCTGAACAATGGCCTGAAGGTCTTTCTGGCTGGACTTTTCGTAAACCGAGGCCGCTTTTTCCACATTCGCTATCTGCTTCTTGCCGTCATTTTGCCGGCTTTGCTGCTATGGATGGGGGCACGGTATGAATACCACTATCTGGTGGCTCCCGGTGAGAATGCCCGCCATGCACAGCAAGCTAAGCGCAAGGCGGAGAAGAAACGCCGGGATTCCATCCGTCTGGCGGAGGCCGTGAAGCTGCGTCAGACGCCGGGAGACACCGCCCGCAAGACGGCTCCGAAACCCAAGCCGAAGCGGCGCGTGCGGCAAGGCGCGCCGTTCATGCAGGGCCAGTTCATGCGCTGGAGCGACAAGACCACGCCCCGATGGGAGTCTGTCGTGGAGAACTTGTTTGGTGAAAGCATCCAGCTTCACCCCGATTACCTGCTGCAAGACGAGTTTCGGGTGCGCCCGATGATCGTGAAATACCGCTGGACGGTCAACTATGTAGCGGAGGGCTTGCTCGTGCTGCTCTTCCTCGTGGGCATCTGGTGCGGGCGACGCAGTCGTTTCCTGTGGCTCGCCCTGTCGTGGTTTGCGCTCGACCTGTTGCTCCACATCGGACTGGGCTTCGGCATCAACGAGGTCTATATCATGTCGGCACACTGGATTTTCGTCATCCCCATTGCCGTCGGCTATCTCCTGAAAGGCCTGTCCGCCTTGCCCCGCAGGATTGTCAGGACGGTTCTCGTGCTGCTGACCCTCTACCTATATGTTTATAACGGATACTTTATAATCGACTACATGACATGCTGAAGATATTCAAGATCAAGCCCGAGGAACGATGGCTGGCCGTCGTCGCCCTGCTCTTCGTGGGCACACTCAACGCCTTGGTGGTGGCAGAATACTTCCCGCCGCTGGCCCAACCAGCTGCCGACTACCACAGCCTTGCCCGAGACACCTTTCATATCTCGGGCTTCGACGCGTGGACCTATTCCATCTTGAGCGACTGGCACGGCTGGGAATTCAATATCTATCGCCACCCGCTATTAGCCGTTTTCTGTCTTGTTCCTTTCCTGTTGAACCAAGCATTGCTGGCTCTTACGGGCGTGAACTGTGCCGTTCCCATCATGGCGGTCATCGAATTGTTTTTCGGATTCTACTCCGTTATTTTCCTTTACCGCATCCTGCGCGAGGTGGTGGGTGCCTCCCGTCCCGATGCGACGCTGCTCACCGCCCTGTTTTTCACCTTTGCCTTCATCATCCTTACCGTCATGGTGCCCGACCACTTTAATATGTCGATGTGTATGATGCTCATCTGCCTCTACATAGCGGGTGTCAAAATCGGGAAGAAGCGGTTGATGACCGTGTGGCAGACGGTGCTCCTCTTCCTCTTCACGGCGGGCGTATCGCTCAACAACGGGATAAAGATTTTCCTCGCGGCACTATTCACCAATGGGCGCAGATTCTTCCATCCGCGCTACCTGTTGCCTGCCGTCATCCTTCCCGCGGCCGTGATGTGGGGCATCGCCGTGCTCGAGTTTCAGGTCTGGGCACAGCCTTTGGAGACGGCGGCGCACCAGCGCATGGCCGCCCGCAACCGCTTTGTCAGGGACAGCGTGTATCAGGCCTTTCGGCAACGGCATCCTGAAATGGACAGCGCCGGCATCAAGGCCGCGGCCGACAAGGAGCTCAAGCGCATGGCCTACAAGAAGTATCTGGCCAATCATACCAACCCGAAGATTGGCCGTCCGATGTCGAAGAAGGGCTTCATGGCGTGGACCGACAAGGAGACCGACCGCTGGCGCAGCGTGGTGGAGAACCTTTTCGGCGAGTCGTTACAGCTTCACAAGGCCAACCTTCTCCAGGATATCATGAAGGACAAGCGGCCGATGATCGTGCCGTATGAGAAGGATTACTACTATGGGATTGAGGCTTTGCTGGTCTTGCTGTTCCTTGCAGGCGTCTTCTTTGCCCGTCGCAGCAGGTTTTTCTGGCTCGTCTTCTCGTGGTTTGCGTTCGATATGGCCATCTATATCGTACTGGGCTTCGGCATCAACGAGGTCTACATCATGACCTCGCAATGGGCTTTCATCCTCCCGATAGCCATGGCCTTCCTCTTCCGTGATACCCGCGGATGGCTCCGCATGGCGTTGCGGGCGACGACGGGAGCACTCGCCTTGTATCTCATTATCTATAACGGCAGCCTGATCTTGACGCACCTGAGCTGACCTCGTGCGGCCGTTGTCTTGACGGTCTGCCGTCAGAAGCTTGACAAAATCGGCGATTTTGTCAGACAATCTCGCCGATTTTGTCCCACGATTTCGCCGATTTTGTCGCGCTGAAAGCCGTTAGAAAGAAACGGTCTTGCCGTCGGCCTTAGAATCGGAACCAGCCTTTCACCATGCCGCGGAGCCGTCTGAAGACTTTTGCCCGGAAGCTGTTGGTGCGGCCGTAGTAGCGTTCGAAGGCCTTACGGGCGGCTTCGTTTTCCTCGACGGGCGATATTTTCTCCACCCGGAGAGGCTGCATCCACAGGCGGGAGACATAGGGATCGCCCGAGATGGAGTTCGTGCCCGACCCGTCGAGACCCTCGTTGGAGACGAGGGAACGCCCTACATTCAGCGACAGGATGTCCTCTAAGAAGAGCGAGGCGTTCCAACGGATGGCCCAGGAATTGTTTTTCCCCTCAATCTGACGGCGCAGCATGCGTGTGAAGCCGTAGGTGCCGTTGAAGTCGAAGCGTCTCGTGAGTCTTCTTTCCTCTAATTTCCGCAAAAGTTCCCGCCCGTCGGGATTGAAGTGCGCCCACGCCCGTTGCCAGGTGGCCCACCCCCAACTACCCGTCCATTGGATGAGGAAGGTGTCGGGCAGGGTGGCATCCTGCGTGAAGTCGCACGCCTGGATGTGTCCCACGCGGGGCTCGTCCTTGTAGGTCTCGAGGGCCTCGTTCATGAACCGTAGGAAGTAGGGCGACACCACGAGGTCGTCTTCGAGCACGATGACGCGCCCGTGCCGGTTGATAACCGTCGACACGCCGTCGATCACATTGCGGGCTAACCCCCAGTTCTCGGTACGCTCGATGATGTGCACCTGCCTGAAACCGGTGGCACCATGCACGGTTTTCCTCACCTGCCTGACGGCCTCCTCATCGGCTGCCGACCGTGCCGCGTCGGAATAGACATAGAGTTCTGAATCCTTCGCCTCCGCGTTTTGCAGGAGCGAGGCCAGTCCCCGCTCCACATGGAGGGGGCGATTATAGACAAAGAGTAATATCGGTGCAAGTTCCATTATACATAGTTTCTTAGGTCTACATGCTGTGAAAGTTCGCGCGCCTTGACCACTTCTCCCGTGCGGAAGAGCAGTCCGAGGCCGATGGAGAGATAGGTGAAGCCGTAGCCCCAGCGGCCCTTGGCAAACGACTGCAGGGACTTCTTGCCCACCGCCAGCACGCCTAAGGCGAAGGCCTTGCCGAAGGCGTAGTTGATATTGGTGTATTCCGAGAGGTGATAGACGCGCTCCGTGCGGAAGAACGACTGCCTCGTCTGCTGCCGGAACTCACGGTCGTGGTAGCCGAAGACGGTCGGTACGAAGCCCGTTCGCCATCCGTAGTGGTGCAAACGGTTGGAGAGGTCCTTGTCTTCGCCGTAGTGATAGAAGACGGGAGCGAAGAATCCCACCTCGCGCAGCGCCTTCATGGGCATATACCAGATGGCCGCGTTGATGAAGGGCACCTCTATGAGCTCGTCTTTCGGCAGGTTTTCGGGGCTGTCGATGCCGCAGTAGACGCTGAAGCCGTGCTCTATCTTATCGCCGTTGCCCGTCAGATGGACGGGCGAGAGAACCCCGAAGTCGGGATGGCGGCGACTGGTCTCCACGAGGGCGGCCAGGGTGTCGGCGTCAATCCATGCGTCCTGGTTCAGCAGGAGCACGCCGTCGTAGTCTTCACGGTCGGCCTTGTGCAGCCCGATGTTGTTCGCCTTGCCGAAGCCGAGGTTGCTCTTGTTCTCGATGAGGGTTATTTCCGGGTAGCGTTCCCGCAGGGTTCTCACGGTGTCGTCCCTGGAGCCGTTGTCCAGAACGATGATGTCTACCGGCATCGAGGACGCCTTCAGGGAACCCAGACAGCGGTTCATCCACTTCGTGAAGTTATAGGAAACGATGATGGCGAGTATTTTCATGACGGGTCTTTTTTGATGATTTCTACTTCAATTCGTCCTATGGTGGCGGCCGTGAGGGAGTAGGTGCTGCCGAAGGAGCCGATGATGCGGCGGGTGCGCGACAGGGTGTAGAGCTCCACGAGGGCGTCTTCCATGCCCTCGGGCGTGCCTCTCTCCGCTTTCCGGGGCAGGGTGATGATGCGCCCGGGGAACTCTCTGCGCAGGTCGACCTTTACTTCCTCGTCGTCGGAAGCCAGATAGAAGCGGGTGTCTTCGGGCTCTTCCCGCATGCGGGCGACGAACAGCGAGGTGGGACTATACTGTATGGAGCGTTCCTGATCGGTGCGGCGGATGTGCACGCCGACCACTTTCCCGTTGAAACCGGCGGTCGTCAGGTCGATTCGCTGCTGTAGCTCGGAGACAGGACGGAAACCGTCGAAGGCGTCGGCGGGGATGTTCTGTGCCATGAAATACACATGGCTGGCAAGCCATACCTTCCTGCCCTGCGCCCAGGAGGTGAAGTTGAAGCCGGCATACATGCGCCGCGTGGCTTCCTCCTCGTCCATCCTTGCGTCAAAGAAGAGCTTTTGAAAGAGCCTTGGAAGCTGGAGGTTGCGCTTGCGGGGACGGTCGTAGACCAGCTTGTCGACGAGCGTTGCCTGTCGCAGGGATACCCCCTCGATGTCGAGCGGACGGAAAAGACGGTCGAAGCGGCAGCCCAGTCCCCAGTCTTCAAACCACAGGACGGTGAGCTTTGTGTTGCATTCCTTCGCCAGGCGGACGGCTGCCGAGATGGCTTTCATGCGGTTGCCGAGACCGCCGGAGGGTACGAAGACGATGCTTCCAGCAGCCCGCTGCCGGATTCGGGGTAAAGGAATGAACTTTGAAACCACCTTCCGGCATGTCGTCAGCGTGTGTTTCAGTAGTGAGGGGTTTTGCTCCGAGACCTTCAGAAACTCGGTTTCCCTCGTGATGTCGGCCTCCGTCCACTCGGGCATATACTGATGGGCGAGCTGTAGGAAATCGTCGGCATCGGCGTCTTCACCCTCGCTTCGGAGGAGGATTGACTGGTTGAGGCAGTTGCGGGCGTTGGCTTTGCGGAGCAGAGCGTAGACCTCCCGGTCGCGTTCCTGGAAGTAGCCGAGGAGCAGGTCTCGGTTTTTCAGGGAGATGAGGGCACGCTTCTTGCGCCCTCCTCCCGTCCAGATGCTCGACTCGAGCTTGCGATAGACCGCCATCACGCGCCTCATGTAGTAGACATCCCCATGCTGCGCGTTGAGCATGTGCATGATGAAGTCGTAGCTCGTAACCTGGTCCATCCAGTCGGGGAGCGGTCCGAAGAGGCCGCGGCGATAGAATACGGAGACATTGGTGATGGGGTTGCAGAGGGCAAGATCGTGCAAGGAGACGGTCTCTTTCTGGCCTCCGTTGCTGAGGCTCTTGGTTCCGTTGGCCTCATAGAAGTTCACCACGCGATGGAAACACATGCTGTATTGTGGGTGGGCATCCATGAAGTCGGCCTGTATCTGGAGCTTGCGCGCGTCCGTCCAGTAGTCGTCAGCCTCGCAGACGGCGATGTACTGTCCTCTTGCGAGGTTATAGGTCTCGATGTAATTGCGCGCCAGTCCGAGGTTCTCGGTGTTCTCGTGGAGGACGATCTGTTCCGGATAGCGCTCCTTCCAGGCCTGGCAGCGGGTCAGGGTGCCGTCGCAGCTGTGGTCGTCGCCGATGATGAGCTCTATCGGGAACGAGGTCTGCTGCAAGACCACGCTGCGGATGGCCTCGTCGATGTATTGCTCTTGGTTGTAGGCGAGCATCAGCACGCTCACCTTGATGGCGTTCTCCATATCTTATTTCCTTGTTTTCAGCAGTTCGAGCGACTCCCGCAGTATCTTGCTTCCGCTACAGTAAGTGATGAGAAAGTAGACCGCCACACCCGTAATCATCTGGCAGACGAGTAGCAGGAGTTGGTTGCCGATGACGAGGCTTACCGCCCATACCGCCGCCATCATGAGCAGGGAGACGGCCAGATAGGGCAGGATGTCGCGCACCTGGTGCATGAACCGGTAGCCCGTATACCGCTGGGTGTAGGCCATGTTGATAATGTAGACGAAGAGGCGGACGCTGATGAGCCCGGCCACCATCGCCAGTACGCCCTGTCGGAGGAGCAGGATGATGGCCACGGCGGTGAGCGCAATCTTGAAGAGTTCTATCTTCAGAATGCCCGACGAGCGGCCGCTCACCTTGATGAAGTTATTGTTGATGGCCGTGAGAATCGTGAAACAGCCGCCCATGCAGAGCAGTTGGAAGAACGGGATGGCCGCCCACCAGGCCTCCTTGAACAGCAGGCGGAAGAGGGCGGGGGCCACGGCAATGGCTCCGCACATCATCGGAAAGGTGAGGAAGGCCGTGAAGCGGATGGACTTGCGATAGGCGTTTATCAGTCGTTCGTGCTCGTCCTGTATGCCCGAGAATATCGGGTAGGTGGCGTTCTGGATGCTTCCGTAGACGAGGCTCACGATAGGGTCGCAGATTTTATTTCCCTGCGTGAAGTAGCCGAGTTCGCGTTTCGGATAGAGTTTGGGCAGCACGAGGGAGTATATATTCAGGAAAACGGTGTTGACGAGGCCGGCGGCGAGCAGACTGGAGGAGAACCCGAAGAGCTCGCGGAGCAGTCGGAAGCTGAAGTAACGCTTGGGCCGCCAGTCGTTCCAGAGCCAGAGCAGGGTGCTCTTCGAGGCCGCGAGCGTTACGGGTTGCCATGCCAGCGTCCACACGCCGCAGCCGCTGGCGGCCATGCCGACGGCACATGCCGACGAGAAGAGCATCGAGAGGAGGTCGACCTTGGCCAGGTGACGGAAGCGGATGTGCTTGTTCAGCAGGGTGTTCTGTATCAGCATGGTGGCATTGAGGGGCAGGACGAGGAATACCACGGCGGCAAGCCGTGTGAGCAGGGGCTCGTGGAAGTAGGCCACGATGAGGGGAGTGGCCGCCATCAAGAGGGCGTAGAGCAGGAGGCTCATGGCCAGGTTGAACCAGAAGACGGTGCTGAAATCGCGGTCGTCGGCCTGTTTCTTCTGGATGAGTGCCGCCCCGAATCCGCTCTCGATGATGAGGTTGCCGATGGCAGTGAAGATGGCGAGCATGGCCACGAGGGCATAGTCGTCGGGAAACAGGATGTTTGCCACGATGACGGCGACGACGAATTGCAGGACTTGCTGTCCGAAGCGGTCGACGAAATTCCATAGTAAAGCACCTATCGTTTTCTCTTTCAGGGATTCGGGCATGGATATCTTTCTTAGTAGGTAAGGAGTTATGGAGTTAAGGGAGTTAAGACATTAGCCTGTTCCGTGCCTCCCCGCTCCGCAGCATTGAGGAGTTGGAGGAGTTAGGGAGTTAAGAAGTTAAGACGAAAGTCTTTGTTCTTGGGCCTGCTCCTGCCATTCCTATACCTTATATTATATAGGCGCAAAGATAAATAAAAAAAACGAGAAAGACTCCCAAATATCAAAAGAAACTGCGGGGGGCAGGGTCTTTTGGGGGAATCTTTCCCGTTTTCCGAAGTTCGCTCGGCCGCTTTGGTCAGAGTCCGAACTTATAGCCGAGGGTGAAGGTGAACACGCTGTTGCGCGAAGAACCCATGCCGCTCTTTTCGAGATTGGTGAGCCCGAGAAGATAGTGAGCGTCGAGCACCACCTGCTTATACTCGTAGGAAATACCCATGGGGATGCCGAGGTCGAACTTGCGCACGGCATCCTTCATCGAAGCGTCTACATAAGTGCTTTGCACAGAGATGTCGTTTGGGTCGAAGTTGATAATTCCCGTATTTCCGGAAGGTTGTTCCGACAGCTTTGCGGAAAGGATGTTTCCCTTTTCGTGTGCCCTCAACAGGTAGCCCATCTGCAGGCCGGCATGTAGGGCGAGGCCTTTCCAGACATAGAAGTTGGCCTGTACGGGCAGCGTGAGGAAGTCTAAGTCTTCACGCACATTGTCGGCCTTGATGATATAGGCCACCTGTTTTCCGTTCTCCTCCCCTATAGCTCCAAAGGCATTGTTGGCCTTGTCGCCATACTGGGCATAGGCCAGCCCGGCCGACAGCGACCACCGGTCGGAGAGTCCGTATTCGCAGTCGATGCCTACGGTGAAGCCCGGTTTGATCTTGGAACCCTCGGTGAGGCTGCCCGCCTGGTTGCCCAAGGTGAGACCCACACGGGGCTGGAGGGTGAGCATTCCTTTGCTGGTCTGTGCATAAATGCCGCTTACGGAAAGGGCAAGCAGCAGAGATAGAATTGTTTTCTTCATTGCTTATTATATCTTAAAGTTTCAAATTCAGATTGCAAAAGTATGATTTTTTTTTTTACACAGCAAAGGTTTTGACTAAAAAATATATAAAAAAGAGGTCTCAAGGACTATTTTCTGGAAAATCCGGACACCGATTCCTATAGATGTAGAGATGGCCGCCGGCAGCGGTAGCAGGTGCCTTTTTCTGTTATAGAGACCGTTAACGGGAAAATAAAATAACTGATTTTATAGACTAAAATAACTGATTTCATAATGTAAAATAACTTATTTTACTTATTAAAATAACTTATTTTGCTCAATGAATCTGCTTACTTTATTCTTCCGATAGCGACAAAAAGGATTCCGGGGAACGGCTTTTCAGGTGTGGCGGGACGGCTTCATGGATTTTCGCTTGTGTCTCGCGACATCTTCCGCGTCCATTTTCGGGGAGACTGGAGCTTGCTCTCCGTGCTCTCTACGATTGTTTTTCCCTGCGCTTCCAATATCATGGAGTGATAAATAAACTTAATTTTGTTAATAATTCAAAAATCCCTTTGTTTTGCTCCCTCCTGTTCTTGTCGGATTTATAAATAATGAGTAATTTTGCAATCCGATTGATTGGGGCACGCTTAGAGCCCCGCGCAGGGTTGTGTTAATAGTGCCGCCTTTGGCCGGACGGTGCGGTTAGTGAATCAGCCGTGCATCAGAGCGAAAGCCATGGATGGTCTCTTTTAGACTGGAGGCGCCGTGAGGTCTCTGTTAGAATTAACAAGGAAAAATGTTTTTTAGTAGTAAAATTTAAATTTTAAGATGAACACTTTAAGTTACAAGACTATTTCCGTGAACAAGGAAACAGCTACAAAGGAGTGGGTGGTAGTGGATGCCACCGACCAGATTGTTGGTCGCCTCTGCACAAAAGTAGCCAAGTTGCTTCGTGGAAAGTACAAGCCAAACTTCACTCCCCATGTGGACTGTGGAGACAATGTAATCATTATCAATGCCGAAAAGGTGGTTTTCACTGGTAAGAAGGAAACCGATAAGGTTTACACTCGCTATACTGGTTATCCCGGCGGTCAGCGTTTCAACACGCCTGCGGAGCTTCGCACTCGCAAGAACGGCGTGGAGCGCATCGTCCGCCATGCAGTAAAGGGCATGCTGCCAAAGGGTCCTCTGGGCCGAGCTCTGCTCAAGAACCTCTATGTCTATGAAGGTCCGGAGCATCAGCAGCAGGCTCAAAAACCAAAGTCAATCGATATTAACCAGTATAAATAATTGAGGATAAAGATGGAACAAATCAATGCAATAGGTCGCCGCAAGAGCTCTGTGGCTCGTGTATACCTCACGGAGGGTACCGGTAAGATCACAATCAATAAGAGGGACATCACCGTATACTTTCCGTCGGCCATCCTGCAGTATGTGGTTAAACAGCCACTGGAGCTGCTTGAGGTCGCTGAGAAGTATGACATCAAGGCTAATCTTGACGGCGGCGGCTATACAGGCCAGAGCCAGGCACTCCGCCTCGCCATTGCCCGCGCACTCGTCAAGGTGAACGCAGAAGACAAGAAACAGCTGAAGGATGCCGGCTTCCTCACACGCGACTCTCGTGCTGTTGAGCGTAAGAAGCCAGGTCAGCCCAAGGCTCGTCGCCGCTTCCAGTTCAGTAAGCGTTAATATCCTGTCGGGACGATGTGTGGCAATGCCTCCTTCGTCCGGCATGATAGACTGAACTACCGTTTAGTATCTAAATCCGTGCGACTCGCTTTCCGTGCGATTACCCATGGATTGGTTCTGAGCAAATAGAATTAAAAGGAAAGTAAACAATTAAAAAGAAAGAAGAAATGTCAAGAACAAATTTCGACCAATTACTTCAGGCAGGTTGCCACTTTGGCCACCTCCGCCGCAAGTGGAACCCAGCTATGGCTCCTTATATCTTCATGGAGCGCAATGGCATTCACATCATCGACCTGAACAAGACGGTAGCTAAGATTGACGAGGCTGCCGAGGCTTTGAAGGGCATCGCTAAGTCAGGAAAGAAAATCCTGTTTGTCGCTACTAAAAAACAGGCCAAGGAAATCGTGGCTGACAAGGCCACTTCCGTTAATATGCCTTATGTAATCGAGCGTTGGCCGGGCGGTATGCTTACCAACTTCCCTACCATCCGCAAGGCTGTTAAGAAAATGACAAACATCGACAAGCTGATGAACGACGGTACATTTGCCAACCTCTCAAAGCGCGAACTGCTGCAGATTACCCGCCAGCGCGCCAAGTTGGAGAAGAACCTCGGTTCCATTGCCGACCTGACTCGTCTTCCTTCTGCACTCTTCGTAGTGGATGTCATGAAGGAGCACATTGCCGTGAAGGAGGCCGTTCGTCTGGGTATCCCCGTATTTGCGATGGTGGATACGAACTCAAACCCGAATGATATCGACTATGTCATCCCGGCTAACGACGACGCAAAGGACTCTATTGAGGTAGTTCTGAGTGCTTGCTGCGCTGCCATTGCGGAGGGTCTTGAGGAGCGCAAGGCAGAGAAGGCCGACGAAAAGGCTGCCAATGAGCAGAGCGAAGAGGTTACCGACGCAAAGCCGAAGCGTACTCGCCGGGCCCGCAAGGAAACTCCCGTAGAGGAGGCTCCTAAGACCGAAGAGCCTGTAGAGGCAAAGGCTGAAGAGGAGGTACCCGCCGCAGAGGAGGAAACTCCTGCTGCTGAGTAATTTTATCAATATCATTTTAAACTTTAATTTTCAAGAAAATGGCTGTTTCTATAGAAGATATTAAGAAGCTTCGCGCTATGACCGGCGCAGGTCTTGCTGATGTAAAGAAGGCACTGACAGAGGCTGAAGGCGATTTCGACAAGGCTAAGGACCTCCTCCGCGAGCGTGGCCTTGCCATCGCGGCAAAGCGTTCCGACCGCGAGACTTCGAATGGTTGTGTACTCGTTAAGAATGTTGACGGCTTCGCCGCAACGCTTGCTTTGAAGTGCGAGACCGACTTCGTGGCTAACGGAAAGGACTTCATCCAGCTTACAAGCGATATCCTGGATGCTGCCATCGCTGCCAAGGCTCATACTCTCGAGGAGGTGAAAGAGCTGGTTCTGGCTGATGGGCAGAAGGCTCAGGATGCCGTTACGCATCGCTCCGGCATCACCGGAGAGAAGATGGAGCTTGACGGATACCATGTCCTCGAGGGCGCCAACATCGAGACTTACGACCACATGGGCAAGCATACGCTTTGCACTATGGTTCAGCTCAACAAGGATCTTCCCGAGGCAGGGCACAAGATTGCCATGCAGGTGGCCGCTATGAAGCCGGTTGCCCTTGACGAGGCTTCCGTTCCGCAGTCTGTTAAGGACGAGGAATTGAAGGTCGCCATCGAGAAGACAAAGGAAGAACAGGTGGAGAAGGCGGTGTTCAATGCCATCAAGAAAGCTGGCATCAACGCTAATCTCGTTGACTCTGACGACCACATCGAGAGCAATATCGCCAAGGGTTGGCTGACCCGTGAGGATGCCGACAAGGCGCGTGAAATCCGTGCGACGGTGGCTGCCGAGAAAGCTGCCAACCTTCCCGAGCAGATGATTCAGAACATCGCAAAGGGTCGTATGGCTAAGTTCTTCAAGGATAACTGCCTCGTTGACCAGGAATTCCAATTCGGCGATGGCGACAAGGCAAGTGTCAACGAGTGGCTCAAGCGTCAGGACAAGGATGCTGCCATCGTGGCTTACACACGCTTCACGCTCGTCTCCGAGTAATTGAGTACTGACAGAACTTTACCCTGACGGCCTCGTTTCATCGAGGTGTCAGGTGTAGATTATAGTGGGAGGGGCTATCGGAATCATTCCGATAGCCCCTCTTCCTTTTTGTAATTTACCGGTTGGTTAGCCCTGATTTGTTGTCCTCGGAGGGCGCCTGTTTACCTTTTTATTATTATGGTAGCAGGGAACCCCGGAACGGGTTGCGGCCGCTTGCGCTCTTGTGGTTGCTTTTAAATCAGCGGGTTATCAGTTTCAAGCGGCTTCAGAAATCGCCGTTTTGGGAAACTTTATTTGTAAATAAATCGGATATATTTCCCGATTTATTTTGCAAATAACTGAAAATCATTTGATTGACATTAATTAACATATAAAAAGTTAGCCAAAAGTATCAACTTAAATAATAATTTGCTATCTTTGCACCGGTATTGGAGATTCCCTCTGATAACGAACGGAAAATGAGGAAATAGTCAATCTACATAACTGAAAACAAGGTAAATTTAGAAATGATACAGACTGTAGTAAAGCGCGATGGGCGCATTGTAGGGTTTAATGAGCAGAAGATTCAGGCGGCTGTCCGTAAGGCTATGCTCCATACAGAGAAAGGAGAAGACGAGGTGCTGTTGGAACGCATCACTGACCACATAGCCTTTCATGGCAAGTCGCAGATGAGTGTCGAGGACATTCAGGACGCTGTTGAGGTGGAACTCATGAAGAGTTCGCGCAAGGATGTGGCGCAGAAGTACATTCAATACCGCAACCAGCGCTCCATTGCCCGTAAGGCCAAGACCCGCGATGTGTTCCTTGACATCGTGAACATCAAGAACAACGACATCACCCGCGAGAACGCCAACATGAACGCCGACACGCCCGCGGGCATGATGATGAAGTTCTCTTCGGAGACCACGAAGCCTTTCGTGGACGACTATCTCTTGTCGGAAGAGGTGCGCGAGGCGGTGGATGGTAACTACATCCATATCCACGACAAGGACTATTATCCCACGAAGTCGCTCACATGTGTGCAGCATCCTCTGGACAACATCCTTCAGCACGGCTTTACGGCGGGTCATGGGAGCAGTCGACCGGCAAAGCGTATCGAGACGGCAGCCGTCCTGGCTTGCATCTCCCTTGAGACTTGTCAGAACGAAATGCATGGCGGACAGGCCATTCCGGCCTTTGATTTCTATCTTGCACCTTATGTCCGCCTCAGCTATATCGAAGAAGTGAAGAAGCTGGAGCAGCTTTCGGGCATGAAGCTCGGGCATCTTTACGAGGCGGAAATCAATGATTACGAGGAGAAACCGTGCGAAGGACTCGAGGGAGAAGCCCGTCTGAAGCAGCACGCCATCAACATGACCGTTCACCGCGTGCATCAGGCGATGGAGGCGTTCATCCACAACATGAACACCATTCATTCCCGTGGCGGTAACCAGGTGGTGTTCTCGAGCATCAACTATGGTACGGATACCTCGGCCGAAGGACGCTGCATCATGCGCGAGATCCTGCGCTCCACCTACAAGGGAGTGGGCAACGGCGAGACAGCTATCTTCCCCATACAGATATGGAAGAAGAAACGAGGCGTCAACTATCTACCCTCCGACCGCAACTACGATCTCTACCAGATGGCCTGCAAGGTAACGGCCCGCCGCTTCTTCCCCAACTTCCTGAACCTTGACGCCAGCTTCAATCACAATGAAAAGTGGCGTGCCGACGACCCGGAGAGATACAAATGGGAGGTGGCGACCATGGGATGTCGCACCCGGGTGTTTGAGAATCGCTTCGGACAGAAGACCAGCATCGCCCGCGGCAACCTGAGTTTTACGACCATTAATATAGTAAAGCTGGCCATCGAGTGCATGAACATCAAAGACGAAGACGAGCGCATCAACACCTTCTTTGCCAAGCTCGACCGTATGCTTGAGATTACCGCAAAGCAACTCGACGAGCGTTTCCAGTTTCAGAAGACGGCCTTTGCCAAGCAGTTCCCCCTGCTCATGCAGTATCTCTGGGTTGATTGCGACAAGCTGAAGCCCGAAGACACCATAGAGTCAGTCATCAACCAGGGCACGCTCGGCATCGGTTTCATCGGTCTGGCGGAATGTCTGAAGGCCCTCGTGGGCAAGCATCACGGTGAAAGCGAGCAGGCCCAGAAGCTCGGATTACGCATCGTTACCTATATGCGCGACCGTGTGAATGAGTTCTCGGAACGCTACCAGCACAACTACTCCGTGCTTGCGACGCCGGCTGAAGGCCTTAGCGGCAAGTTCACGAAGAAGGATCGCAAGGAGTTCGGGGTGATTCCCGGGGTTACCGACCGCGACTATTACACCAATTCCAACCATGTACCTGTCTACTACAAGTGCTCCGCGCTCCACAAGGCACAGGTGGAGGCTCCTTACCACAACCTCACCCGTGGCGGACATATCTTCTATGTAGAGATAGACGGAGACGCCACTCACAACCCAGATGTCATCATGAATGTGGTGGATATGATGGATAAGTACGACATGGGATACGGCAGTGTCAACCACAACCGTACTCGCTGCATGAACTGCGGCTATGAGACGGCTCGCGACATCGAGGTCTGTCCGGAGTGCGGCGGCCATTACATCGACCGTCTCCAGCGCATCACGGGCTACCTCGTGGGCACCACCGACCGCTGGAACAGCGGCAAGCTGGCTGAACTGAAAGACCGTGTTACTCATATCCAGGGGCTGGGAGAATCCTCTGAAGCCTGATGATTTCGGTATTGGACATCATACACGACACGATGGTGGACGGTCCTGGATTCAGGACCTCCATCTATTGTGCAGGTTGTCCGAATGCCTGTCCAGGTTGTCATAACCCCCAGTCGTGGGACATCCGGCAGGGGCACGAGATGTCGACGGCGCAGATGATGGCTGAGATTGAGAGCGACCCGTTTGCCAATGTAACTTTCTCGGGCGGAGACCCGATGTTTCAACCCGAGGGCTTTACCGAGCTGGCGCAGGCCATCAAGGCGCGGACGACGAAGAACATCTGGTGTTTTTCGGGCTTCACCTATGAGGCCTTGGTGAAAAATCCGCTGCAGAGAGGGCTCCTCCAGTTTATTGATGTCCTCGTCGACGGCCCTTTCGTGAAGTCGCTGCGGGATGAAGACCTGCTCTTCAGGGGCAGTAGCAACCAGCGTCTCATCGATGTTCCGAAGTCGCTGAAGGCGGGACAGCCCGTGCTCTATGAATACAATCTGGGACTGTGAGCATGTCCTGTTGCCCATTGCAGCCCTATTGGAGGCGGCGACAGGACGGGAGTTGGGTCGGCCGGAACGGATTTTAGTTTTTGTTAACGCTCGCTTTTCGTCTTTTTCCTATTTCCTCCGTCTGTTAGTATAGACAACAAAGGATGGATGTTTGAGGAAGTAAGAGACGGAAAAACAATCGACAAAGTGATAGAGGCAAGCCTTGATGAGCTTGTCAGGTTTGCCTATTACCGCGTCAGCAACAGGGCTGATGCCGAAGACATTGTTCATGAGGCGATACTCCGTTTGTTAGAGAGGGTCGCCCACAATCCCACGCCTGACAAGATTCGAGGCTATCTTTTCAGAATCGTCTACAATCTGTGTCAGGACCATTTCCGCCATAAGAATGCCCCTTCCGTTTCCTTTGAGGCGGTAGATATGCCAGATCTCTCTGATGATATGCTTGACAATGAAGAGGTGGATCGTGTGAACGGCCTCCTCGACGGCCTGCCTTCAAGAGAGAGGGAGGTCGTCCGCATGAATGTCGTAGACAATCTCTCGTTTGTCGAGATCAGTCAGATACTTTCGATTCCGCAGTCTACGGCCAAGTCTCGTTTCACCTCGGGAATGGAGAAACTTCGCAAACAATATTTCACCCAAAAGCCATTATAGTCATGAAGGAGTATGAGGAAATAAGAGAATTGTTGACTCCCCGCCGCGACATCAAGGCCTCGGCGGAATTACGGAAGCGTGTCCACGGAATGATGGAGTCAAGGCGACGCTCATCTGTCAGGATGAGATGGATCTGGGGCGGTGCCGGTCTGACTGCCGCCGTTGTAGCCCTCCTGTTGCTGCTGCCCGTTACGGGCATGTCTGCCAAGGAGTTTCTTCATGAGGCTATCAAGGCTATACGGGAGGTGGAGAACATTCGGATGACGGCTGAAATCCGCACGCGTGCAATGGAGAATTTCTCTTATATTGATGTCGGGGATAATTTCGTAACCCACAGAATAAGCATATCCAATGCAGATTCCATTGTGCGGTGGCGTGTGGACAAGGGCGGAAGAATTGCCGTAGGCAACGATTCGGATGTCTATATGTGGGTCGTGCCGTTGAAGATAGGATGGCATTCGGGTTCCGCAGATCGCTATAAGATGCTCGGATATCTGTCCGCACTCCTCAGTCCCGGGCGTATCCTGGAGACGGAACTACAGTCTTGCCTCCATGACTCGAGGGCAGAATATGCGGTGAGGAAGAGCGGAAAGGAGATATATCTTACCGTTCGTGCGGAGCCGCAAGGGGATTTTGAGAATCCGTATAGGTTGAACTCCACCATCGAGGAGTCCAGGAATATCCGCCGGTATGTGATAGACGCCGCCACGAAGCGCCTCAAGAGAGCCTCGGTAAGCATCGTGAAGGAAGGTAAGGAAATCGAGGTCTTGAAGATTACGGATATTCATTACGGCGCATCCGGGCAGTTTGTCGGCAACCTTCCGGCGGATGTTCATTTCGTTGAAGTTATGGATAGGGAAGTTTCGGGACTGACTGGGATGAATGCCATGGAGGCAGCCTCTGTCATATTGAGTGCCTTCAAGGGCTGGAACCATCGGATTCTTGACCGTGTGATAGCCCCTGCCATATCCCAGGCAGCCTATCGGCAACACTTCATGGGGGCGGAGCTTGTCTCCGTAGGGCAGCCGTTTCATTCCGGCAAGGAGGCCGTAACCTATGTGCCTTATACGCTGCGGCTTCGGGATGGATTGCTCGTACACCACAATCTGGCCTTGCGAAAAAATGACGCCGATGGCTGGGTAGTGGACGGAGGACTGTAAACAGACAATCCTTGCCTTGTTCCCTCTTGGTAGACTCAGACTAATAAAACCAATAACTATGTCAATAAGAACCATTGCGATGGGGTTGCTGCTGTGCAGCCCTGTCTGCTCCCTTCTTGCCCAAAACGGCCTGATAAAGGGCTCTGTGAAAGATGAGGCCGGTGCTCCAGTAAACTTTGCCAATGTTATCTTGCTGGCTGAGAAAGACTCGTCGCTGATCAGAGGCATGGTAACAGGCACCGACGGCACCTTTAGGCTTGTCCTGGAACCGTCTGACCCCCCGGCTTTCCTCCGGGTCTCGGCCATGGGCTTTGAAGACAGGTATATCGCCCGTCCCTTAGGGGACATAGGCACGATTATACTGACGGCTGCTACTTTCCAGCTGGATGAGGTCTCCGTCATGGGTTTGCAGCCCTTGACACGGCTGACGGACGACGGAATACGGGTTGTCGTCTCCGGCACTTATCTCGCCAAAACGGGCACCGCTTTTGAGCTGTTGGGCAAGATGCCGTTTGTCTCCTGCTCCGGTTCCCGTATCGAAGTGTTAGGTAAAGGCGCCCCTGCCGTATACATCAACGGCCGCCAGGTGCGCGACCAGTCGGAGCTTACCCGGCTCTCCTCCTCGGAGATAAAGGCCGTGGAGGTGGTAACAACTCCCGGCGCACGCTACGCCTCGACCGTTAACGCCGTGATTCGGATTACTACGAAGGCTTCCTTTGGCGAGGGATTCTCCCTCAGCGACCAGACGACGCTGGGGCTCAAGCACTATGGCTATCTGTTCGAACAGGTCAATCTTAACTACAGGAGGCGAGGGCTTGATCTCTTCGGCATGCTGAACTATGAGCGTTATCGTGAACGCCCGCGGGTAGACAACGCCACCTCCTACTACCTGACCTCGGGCGTTATAGAGCAAAGCACCACGGGCGGGGAAACCGTCAGATACCCTGTGTATGAGGGGAAGCTGGGTCTCAATTACAAGACGGGTCATCATGACCTGGGTTTCTATTATGATTTCTCGCTCAGGCCGTCGGAGTCTACGGGCTCTTCTGTGGCCTCACGGTATGTAAATGGTGCTTTCCGTGAGCTCCTCAATAATCGCGATGCCGTTAGCCGGCACAACCGTCAGCATCTGCTGAGTGCCTATTATTCAGGTGTTTTCGGCAAGTGGCGGTTGTCTGCCAACTTCGACGCGATGTGGCAGAGAAACAACAGGAGAGCAGGCGAGAAGGATTTGTCATCGGTTCATCCGCCGCGTAGTTTCTCGACGGTGAACGATGTCGCCAACCGTCTTCTGGCCGGGAACGCCATCATGTCCTTCCCCGTGTGGCAGGGCGACATGAGGCTGGGGGCGGAAGTGAGCTCCATCTGGAGAAACGACCGGTATTCCGGGGATGCGGACTATATCTTGGGCAACGACAACCACATCGATGAGACCACCACGGCATTGTTCATGGAAGTCGGGCAGAAGTGGGGAAGCGTGGCCGTGAGTGGCGGATTGCGGTGGGAATACACCGATTCCCGGTTCTATAAGTTCGCTGAGCTGCAGCCTGATCAAAGTCGCAGGTATCACAATGTGGCTCCGTCTGTCTCTGTCTCGTTCCCCGTCGGGGCAGTACAGGCTAAGTTTTCATACACCCGCAAGACCTCCCGTCCGGCTTTCGAGCAACTCAGTTCTGCCGTCAAGTACATCGACCGCTACACCTACGAGTCGGGAAACCCCAACCTGCGGCCGATCTATCGCGATTATCTCTCGCTCTCCTCCTCGTGGAAAGACCTGGTCGTAGAGCTATCCTACTCATCTACCAAGGACTATTTCATGTGGCAGACCGTCCCATACCCCGGCAGTTCGGAGGCCACGCTGCTGACCCGGGAGAACATGCCGAGGTTCAGCTCATATGGCATTATGCTCAATTACTCTCCCACTTTCCTGGGTTTCTGGCATCCCGTATGGCTGTTTGCCATCACGGCGCAGGACTTCAAGCTCACTCATTGGGGAGAGACGCTGCGGCTGAAGAGCCCCATTGGCGTCTTCCGTTTCAACAATGCGTTTCGGTTGCCATGGGACATGTGGCTGAACGCTGACCTCTCCGCCCGCACCTCCGGCAATGGCGACAACGCCAGGCTCAAGTCTTGCTGGGCTTGCAATGTGGCTCTTTATAAGTCGTTTGCCGACGATGCATGGAGCATAAAATTGCAGTTGAACGACTTGTTCGCTACCTGGCGGCAGGAGTTCACGATCTATGATGCCTTGTCGCGCACCTCCGTCAATAAGATATCTGATACTCGGGACCTGACGCTCACCGTCAGATACAACTTCAATCTGGCCCGTTCCAGATATGGGGGGCGTGGAGTCGGCAATGTGGAGAAGAGCCGTTTCTGAGTAGACTGCTCACGGCGGGCACGGCCTTGCGCGTGTCATCTGGGACTGTAAGGCAGCCCTTGCAGTCCCTTTCTTTTTGCTTCGCTTTTCCTGAAGACCGCCTTCTGATTGACAAAATCGGCGAGATTGTCGGACAAAATCGCCGAAATCATGGAACAATCTCGCCGATTTTGTCAGCCTGTTTACCGCCTCCGGTCTTTCCCAAGGCTGTCTGCTGTACGATGCTCAGTTGTCCTGCCCGTTTTCCAGTGCAGCTCCGTTGCCCTGAAATCACGATAAGAAGGCGAAACAGCCCTGTGTTTCCTTGTTCTGTTTGCCATGTTTTCTGCGGAGTGTAGGTAATTTCGCATCCCAAAATATAATAGTAAGACATAAATGGAGAATAGCGACATCCAATAGGGAACATGGTTGTGGGGCGCAGGTGCCGTGCCTTTTGTTCTTGTCGGCATGGCAGAAAATAAGTGTTCGTTTATTTTGCGTTTTCTTTGATTTCTGCTATCTTTGCCGTAAAATACGGAGGGATATGAAAATCTTTGCAGTAGGCATGAACTACCGTGAGCACAATAAAGAGCTCGACGGAGCGTTATATAAGCCGGAAGAGCCGGTGATTTTCACGAAAGCAGACTCCGCCCTGCTCAAGCCGGGGAAGCCTTTCTTCGTGCCCGACTTCATGGGACGCATCGACTACGAAGCCGAGCTGGTGGTGCGGATATCCCGCTTAGGCAAGACGATTGCCGAGCGATTTGCCCATCGCTACTATGACGCCGTAACGCTGGGAGTGGACTTTACGGCCCGCGACCTGCAGCGGAAGTTGCGCTCGGAAGGGCATCCGTGGGAGCTCTGCAAGGGCTTCGACGGCTCGGCTGCCATCGGCGAATGGGTAGACAAGGAGAAATTCCTGAGCGTGCAGCGTATTGGTTTCCGCCTTGCCGTGAACGGCGAGACGCGTCAGGAGGGACAGGCGGCCGACATGCTCTATACCGTAGACCAGTTGATAGCCTATATCAGCAGGTTCTTCACGCTGAAGACGGGCGACCTCCTCTATACGGGCACCCCTGCGGGCGTAGGCCCCGTGCAGCCGGAAGACCATCTGGAAGGGTGGCTGGAAGACCGGAAGGTGCTGGATTTGAAATGTAAGTAATTCTTCGCGAAATGGCATAGTGGATGAAGAAGCGAATACTGTTGTTCATAGGGATGCTGTGCTGCCTGATCCAGGTGAGTGCGCAGCGGTTCTATAACCTGACCTCCCGGGAGGTCAAGGTTGACTCTGTATTGCCTTCGTTTACCTATCAGATACCCCTCGGCGACAATTATGCCGACTCCGTCTATACGGTTTCGATAGCCTATCCTGAGTTCATCGACATGACCCGAGGGGATATAGAGCGTTACCGGGAAATCTCGGGAGCACAACTGCCTGCGCTTCCCGTGGTAAACCAGAGCATCGGCGTGAGCCGCAAGCAGGGCGTGCTCGAGGTGCAGTTGTGCCCGCTGGTCTATAGAGATGACCGCTACCAGGTGCTCGTGAGTTTCATGCTCAGGGTGGAGTCGAAGCCTGCGAGGCGTTCCGTGCGCAGGTCGAATGCCCTTACCCGGGCGGGGAAAACAGACCGGTATGCCGACCATTCGGTACTGGCAAGCGGCCGCTGGGCCAAGATTCGTGTGCCCGCCACGGGCATCTATGCCCTTACCGAGAATGTCATTCGCAAGGCGGGATTCGGCAATCTGTCGAAAGTCAGGGTGTATGGCTATGGCGGAGCCCTGCAGAATGAGGTGCTCAACGGCGATGAACTCCAGCTGTTGGACGACTTGAAGGAAGTTCCGACCTGCGAAGTCGGCGGTCGGAGGCTCTTCCATGCACAAGGTCCCGTGAGCTGGGAAAGCAACACCGCTACCATCCGCACCCGCAATCCATATTCCGATTATGGGTATTATTTTATTACCGAGACCGGCGGAGAACCCCTGAAAGTGGATTCCGAAACATTCCTGAAAACCTATTATCCGTCGGCTGACGACTATCACGAACTTTACGAAGTGGATGCCTACGCCTGGTACCAGGGTGGCAGAAACCTTTTCGGCGACGACCCTATCAGCCTGGGCGACAAGCGAACCTATACCCTGACCAACGACGCGAGCGTACACGGTACCCCCGCCCGGCTCACCGTGCGAATCTCCGCAGGTACCGCCAGTACCGCCAGCATCAAGGTGAACGACCGTGAGGTAGGCTCGTTGCGGATAGGATTGTCGGAGTACGACAAGGGCAACATGACTGCCGGTACTTACGAGATTGCCGCCTTGGCATCCACGGACAAGGTCGAAATAGCCACGACGAGCGGCGGTCCCGTGCGCCTCGACTTCCTCTCGCTGACCTATAGCAAGCCCAAGGCTGCACCCTCTCTTTCAGGCGTAACTTTCCCGGAGCCGGAGTATGTGTATAATATCACCAACCAGGATCTTCATGCCGACGGACCTGCCGATATGGTTATCATCATACCGACTTCACAGAAACTGCTTGCCCAGGCACGCCGCCTGAAGGATTTCCATGAGCGACATGACGGCCTGAGGGTGCGCATCGTGCCTTCTGACGAACTTTTCAATGAGTTCGGCAGCGGTACGCCGGACGCCAACGCCTATCGACGATACTTGAAGATGCTCTATGACAGAGCCTCCGGCGAGGGCGACATGCCCAAGTATCTGCTGCTCTTCGGCGACTGCGTGTGGGACAACCGACTGCTGACCAGCGACTGCCGCCACCTCAAGGCAGATGACCTTTTGCTTTGTTTTGAGAGCGAAAACTCCTTCAACGAGGTCTACTGCTATGTCGACGACGGGTTCTTCTGTCTGCTTGACGACGGCGAGGGCGGCAATCCCCGCAGTTCCGACAAGCTGGATATGGCCGTCGGGCGATTCCCCGTATCGACGGAGGAAGAGGCGAAGATTGTTGTCGACAAGACCATCCGCTATGCCGAGAACGGTAGTGCGGGTGCGTGGCAGAACACGCTTGTGTTCATGGGCGACGACGGTAACAACAATATTCACATGCGCGACATAAACGATGCCGCCGAGCAAGTAAGCTCCCTGCATCCGGAATATCTCGTGCGCAAGGTAATGTGGGATGCCTATACACGCCAGGCATCGGCCACGGGCAATACTTATCCCGAGGTTACGGCACTTATCAGGCAGTATCAGTCTGGCGGCGCGCTCATCATGGATTATGGAGGGCATGGCCGTGAGGATCAGATTTCGCATGAGTCGGTGCTTCGTCTCGCTGATTTCGACTCGTTCCGCAACGAAAATCTGCCTCTGTGGATAACGGCTTCCTGCGACATCATGCCGTTTGATGGCACGGCTTCCACCATCGGCGAGCATGCCTTGCTGAATGCCAGAGGTGGGGCGATGGCGTTCTTCGGCACTACCCGGACCGTCTATTCAAACTATAATAAGGTGATTAACATGGCTTATCTGCGCCATGTACTGGCCGCAAAGAACGGGCAGCCAACCACCATCGGGGAGGCACAGATGCTGGCGAAAAACGAACTGATTACCAGCGGGCAGGATAATACGACAAACAAATTGCAGTATTCCCTGCTGGGCGATCCGGCCCTCCGCCTGAACCTCCCCACGCTGGAAGTGGTCATAGACAGCATCAACGGTACGACTGGGGGAGCGCAGTTGAAGGCCGGGAGCATAGCGCGGGTGAGTGGGCACATCGAGAACGGCGACGGCTTCAGCGGCATCATGACGGCCACGGTACGCGACCAGAGGGAACTCATCACCTGCAAACTCAATGATACCAGTGATTCCGGGGCTGACGAGGCCTTCCAGTATTACGACCGGACGAAGACTCTCTTTACTGGTTCTGACAGCGTAAGGAACGGCCGTTTCACCTTCTCATTCGCCGTGCCGAAGGACATCAGCTATACCGACGGTAGCGGACTCATCAATATCTATGCGGTAAACGCCGACCATACGCTGGAGGCTCATGGCTCCACCGACCGCTTCACGATAGGCGGAAGCCAGGTTGAAGGTACGAATACAGTCGGCCCCTCCATCTATTGCTACCTCAATTCGCCCTCGTTTGTGAATGGGGGAAATGTGAATGCGACGCCCTACTTCGTGGCTCAGGTGAAGGATGAGGACGGCATCAACGCGTCAGGAAACGGCATCGGGCACGACCTTACGCTCGTCATCGACGGCGACATGAGCAAGACCTATACCCTGAACGACCGTTTCCAGTTCGACTTCGGAACCTATACCAGCGGTTCCACCTATTATAATATACCGGAGCTGGCGCCGGGAAAGCACAGGCTCTTGTTCCGTGCGTGGGATGTACTGAACAACTCGTCGACGACAGAACTCACCTTCAATGTGGTGCCCGGACTGGAGCCCAATCTCTTCAGCGTGGATGTATCGCAGAATCCGGCCACCACCACAACCACCTTTATCATCAATCACGACCGTACCGGGAGCGACATGGAGGTGGATATCGATGTCTACGACATCAGCGGCCGCTGGATGTGGTCGCATTCCGAGAGCGGCGTGAGCACCTCCCAGGCCTATACGCTCAGCTGGGATTTGACTACGGGCAACGGCCGAAAACTGCAGACGGGTGTATATGTTTATCGTGTGCGCATTGCCTCCGGCGGCAGCTCCAAGGTGTCAAAGGCCGAGAAATTAATCGTCATGGGCAATAATTAATAGGGCTCCTGCGTTTAGTAGGGAGTAATGTATCATCATCTTATTGGAACATGAACAGAATCTTCAGAATATTCGCAGTAAGCGTGCTGGGAGCCTTGTCACTCGGCTTGTCTGCCCAGGAGAAGCGCGACCTCTTTAATCCCGTGAACTATTCAGTAACCTCCCAGAACATAGCTCCCGATGCCCGTGGAGCCGGAATGGGAGATGTAGGCGTGGCTACGGAGGCCGATGTGAACTCGCAATACTGGAATCCGGCGAAATATCCGTTTAATATTTCCCGTGCCGGAGTCTCCCTGAACTATACTCCCTGGCTGCGCCAACTGGTCAACGACATGGACTTGGCTTACCTCTCAGGGTATTATCGCATCGGCGACTATAGTGCGGTAAGCGGCTCGCTGCGGTATTTCTCCATGGGAGAAGTGTTCCTTGATCAGAAAGCAAACTCTCTTTCCATCAACCCTTACGAGATGTCCTTGGATGTAGCTTACTCCCTGATGCTGAGCGAGAAGTTCTCTCTCGGAGCGGCGGTCAGGTGGATTTATTCCGATTTGAAGTACACGCTGACAGACGATACATCGCCGGGCTCTGCCTTTGCGGCGGATATTGCCGCCTATTATCAGGACTATATCACCATGGGTTCCCGTGAATGCCAGCTGGGACTGGGACTGAACATCTCCAATATCGGTAGCAAGATAAGCTTCGGGGGCGACAACCACAGTTACTTCATCCCGACAAACCTCCGGCTGGGAGCCTCTCTGATGGTGCCCATTGATGAGTATAACAAGATTACCGTGGCCGCCGATGCCAACAAGTTGCTGGTGCCCACCTATCCGAAGAAGGAGGAAAACGAGACCACGGAGGACTATCAGCGCCGCATGGAGGACGACTATTGGAATGTTTCGTCGATTTCCGGCATCTTCAAGAGCTTCAACGATGCCCCTAACGGATTCTCGGAAGAGCTGGAGGAGATTTACTGGAGCGTGGGCGCAGAGTACACTTACAACGACAAGTTCTCGCTGCGTGCCGGTTATCATCATGAAAGCGAGAACAAGGGAAACCGCAAATACTTCACCGTAGGAGCCGGATTCCGGATGAGCGTGTTCTCCCTGGACGCCGGATACCTGATTTCCACGGCCAAGAGCAACCCTCTCGACCAGACCCTGCGCATCTCGCTGAGTTTCGACATGGACGGTATCAAGGACTTACTTCACAGGCGATGAGCATCAGGGTAGGCATGGGATATGATGTCCACAGGCTCGTGGAAGGCCGCGAGTTATGGATGGGGGGCATCCGAATAGAGCACGAACTGGGACTTCTCGGCCACAGCGATGCCGATGTGTTGATACATGCCATCTGCGACGCACTGCTCGGGGCAGCCAATATGCGCGACATCGGCTACCACTTCCCCGATACCTCGGCCGAGACGCTGGATGTAGACAGCAAGATACTTCTCCGCAAGACCATCGACCTGATAGCGACGAAAGGCTATCGGCTGGTGAATATCGACGCTACGATTTGTGCCGAACGGCCCAAACTCAATCCGCATATTCCGGCCATGAAGGCCTGTCTTGCCAGGGTGATGGATACCGACGAGGAGAACATCTCCATCAAGGCGACGACCTCGGAACGGCTTGGCTTCACGGGGCGCGAGGAGGGAATCAGCGCCTATGCGGTCTGCCTGATAGAGCGGTAGCTGCCTTTCGTGTTACCACAGATTATTATCCCGTTTTCTTCTTGCCGTAGGGAGATTGACAAAATCGCCGATTTTGTTGCATGATTTCGGCGATTTTGTCGTTCAATCTCGCCGATTTTGTCAGCCTTTTAGCGGTCTTTTGTTTTCAGGGAGTCTGTTTGCTTGTTTCTTATCCGTGGCTCACGGTTTTCCCGTCGGGGGCTTGTATGGTGCTGGAGCTTCTTTTCCGTTCCTTTCAACAATGAATTTTCTGCCGGGCAAATACAAAAAAATACGCTGCAACTCTCAACGAGCAACAGCGTAAAACCTATGTTTAACTAAAAATCCTTTTTCTAAATGAATGAAAACCTCACGGTTTCCATTGTCATCCTTCGTTAAACAATCTGTAAATCTACCTTAAAACCTAATAACTAAAAACCTAAATCTATTACTACTAACCTAAACAATCTATTAACCTTTTGACATTGCAAAGATACAACGAAATGGCAGAAGGCACAATAGAATCTTACTGCTTTTTGACAAAAACGCGGTAAATCTTGACCTATGTCAAAGTTTTGTGTCCGTGCACAAGCAATAATTCCTGGAAATTCTTGTCATTTCTGCCATTTTGCATTATCTTTGCTCGCAAATACTTCTGCGGATGAGAATATTGATCGTGAATACCAGCGAGCAAACGGGTGGTGCGGCCGTGGCGGCCCGACGCCTGCTGCAGGCACTCAACAATAATGGCGTGAAGGCAAAGATGCTGGTTCGGGACAAGGAGACTGATCAGCTTTCCGTGGTGCGGTTGCCGGATAGCTTCCTGGATAAGTGGAACTTCTTGTGGGAGCGGTGGTGCCTCTTCTGGCACCTTCATTTCTCGTGCCGCCACCTTTTTGAGCTCGACATGGCAAACGCGGGGCGTGATATTACCACCTTGCGGGAATTCCGAGAAGCGGATGTCATTCATCTGAACTGGATTAATCAGGGCATGCTTTCCTTGAAGGGAATCCGCAAGATACTGGAAAGCGGCAAGCCCGTGGTATGGACGATGCATGATATATGGCCAGCCACGGCCATCTGCCATCTCACCCTGGGATGCGAGAACTTCAAGTCGAGGTGCGCGAATTGCAAGTATCTGCCGGGCAACGGCAGCCGTAATGACCTCTCGGCCAGGGTATGGCGGCGTAAGCAGAAGACTTTGGAGGGGCGGAATATCACCTTCGTGGCCTGTTCCCGCTGGCTTGAGGGTGAGGCGAAGTCGAGTGCTTTGCTGCGAGGGCAGTGGATAACGAGTATCCCGAATCCAATCGACAGCCATGTTTTCCATGCGCGGGATAAGCAGGAAGCGCGAAAAGAGTTGGGACTTCCTGTTGACAAGCGACTCATCCTCTTTGTCTCCCAGCGTGTAACCAATGTGAACAAGGGCATGGATTATCTGGTGGAGGCTTGCGGAAAGTTTATCTCAGAGCATCCGGCGATGGCGGCAAATACGGCACTTGTAGTCCTCGGAGGCCATGCGGAGGAAATCTCGCCTCGGTTCAGCCTTCCTGTCTTCGCCCTGGGTTATATCAACGATGTGCGTCAAATCGTGAGTGTCTATAGTGCCGTCGATGTGTTTGTTCTGCCCTCTCTGTCGGAGAATCTGCCCAATACCATCATGGAGGCGATGGCCTGCGGAGTGCCCTGCGTCGGCTTTGGGGTGGGGGGGATACCCGAGGAGATAGACCATCTGGCGAACGGCTATGTGGCAAGATACAAGGACTCGGACGACTTGGCGCGGGGATTGCGCTGGGTGCTTGCCGAGGCCGATCGTACTGCTTTGGGTAAAGCGGCCGTGGCGAAGGTAGTGGCGTGCTATTCTCAGAATGCCGTCGCGATGAGATATATCGATATATATAACAAGGTATTGTCGGCAACAAACTCGGAGAAATGATTAAATTCACGATTATAACCTGTACTTTCAATGCCCAGTCGGTGGTAAGGCGCACGCTCGTGAGCGTGTTGGAGCAGTCTTATCCCCATGTGGAGCACCTCATCATAGACGGAAAGTCGAAGGACGCCACCATGCAGTTGGTGGCTGACTATGCGACGGAATCGGCGGGCAAAGCGCCCGCCCACGAGATAAAGACCGTCTGCGAGCCCGACAAGGGGCTATATGACGCGATGAACAAAGGTCTGCGCCTGGCTTCCGGCGACTATCTGGTGTATCTCAATGCGGGAGATGTGTTTCCGTCCAAGGATACTTTGGAGCATATAGCCCACGCCGTGGGCGAGGCCGAAGAACTCCCTGGCGTACTGTATGGCGATACGGATATTGTCGACGGAGACGGCTGGTTTATCCGCCATCGTCGGCTGTCGCCTCCCCGGAAACTATCGTGGAAATCGTTCGTGTGGGGCATGCTGGTGTGTCATCAGGCGTTTTATGCCCGTACAGATTTGGCCAAGGCGCATCCTTACAACCTTCAATACCGCTATTCGGCGGATGTAGACTGGTGTATCAGAATCATGAGAGATGCCGGGGCAAGGAATCTCCCGTTGAGGAATGTGCATGCCGTGGTCGTGAATTTCCTGGACGGGGGCATGACCACCGCGAACCACAAGGCCTCCCTGAAGGAGCGTTTCCAAGTGATGAAAAAGCACTACGGACTGTTCGCAACGCTGTTCGCCCACGCATGGTTTGCGGTGAGAGCTGTTTTTAAGGAGTAGAAAATAAGAGAATGCCCGCCTGAAACTCTGTCAGGACGGGCATTATATTATGTGATTGTCGTTTTACGCGGTAATAATCAAGAGTACCTGATAATCATGCCGGGACGAATCTTCGAGCTGCGCGAGAGCTTATTCAACTTCAGCAGGGTGTCGACCGTTACGCCACGCTTGTCGGCAATGGAGTAGAGGGTTTCTCCTGAAGCCACCTTGTGGTATTGCTTCTCTTCGCTGCCGGCGGTAGTCGCGTTCTGGGCCATTTCTCCACGCACTTCCTCTTGGGTGTATCTTCCGTTACCGACAACGCCGCGCGAACGATTGGCCTCCACCGACTCATGTCTATAGGAATTCTTGCGGAACATATAGCTGTCGGCTACTACATCCTGTGCTCTAAAGTCAAACATGAGGGCTGGATTTAGTGCAACGCCGCACAGACGGGTCTCAAAATGGAGATGGGAGCCTGTACTACGCCCCGTGTTTCCGCCTAAACCGATCACATCGCCGGCCCTGACAGTCTGGTTCTCGACCACCAGCTGCTTTGACAGGTGCCCGTAAATGGTCTCTAAGCCGTTTGTATGGCGGATGACAATGTACTTTCCATAGCCCCCGCCTTCATACTGCACGATGCGTACTTTGCCGGAAAAAGCGGCCCGAATGGTATCCCCGATATAGACTTTAATGTCAATGCCTTTGTGCTGGCGACCCCAACGACTACCGAAATTGGAGGTGATTACCCGGCTCACGGTCGGCATATGGAAGTGCCGGAGGTCAATACGGAAAGAATCGGGAAGCTCCTGTTCTCGATGTGCGTATTGATTATTCCAGTCTGCATACAGCTGTGCGGAGGGTGATTCCAGGTTTTCTTTGCGTAAAAGGTTCTGTAATGCCAGAGTATCCACTTTCTTTGTCCTGCGGTCTATGGGTGCCTGACGAGCTAAGAGATCCTGTGCTCCGGCCGGAAGAACGGCAAGGAAGAATAATCCTGTAATTACAATAGTCTTGAAAATATTTCTTAAAGTCATACAAATTGTTTGTAGGTTTGGGTCTTAGGTGGGAGAAGAAACAACACACCAAATATCATTAAAATGAGCCTGAACCAGCTTATTTCTTGAAAATGATATTGCAAATATAATAAAAAAACGGCAAACCACCTATTGAATTAACATATTTTTTTGTGTCATTTAACACAATTGAAATGATTCCAGAGTTTTCGTAACCATTATATTTGCTATGTATACAGGCGATTCCAGCGTCAACTTATAGCCGACCAGTTGATGTTTGATTTCCTTAATTTTTTTAACCTATTCCACAAAATCTGGTATTCTGGGCGGTTGTATTCGGGATCCGCATCGATAATCTTTTGTGCCGCGTCCCGTGCCATTTGCACAATCTGGCCGTCGCGGGCAATATCCGCAATCTTCAAATCGAATGCCATGCCGCTCTGCTGGGTGCCTTCCAGGTCGCCGGGACCGCGGAACTTGAGGTCGGCTTCTGCTATTTCAAACCCGTCGTTGGTCTCGCACATGATGTCGATGCGTTTCCGGGTCTCCTCCGCAAGCTGGTAATTGGTAACCAGAATGCAGTAGCTTTGGTCAGCCCCGCGGCCTACACGCCCTCGCAACTGGTGCAGTTGGGAGAGCCCGAAGCGCTGGGCGTCGAGGATGACCATGACAGAAGCGTTAGGAACATTCACTCCCACCTCTATCACCGTCGTGGCAACGAGGATCTGGGTTTGGCCTTCAATGAACTTTTGCATTTCCTCCTCCTTCTCCTTAGGCTTCATCTTGCCGTGGACCTTGCTAAGCCTGAACTCTGAGAAGACACTCTTTAAGATTTCAAATCCTTCCTCGAGGTTCTTCAGGTCTATCTTCTCGCTTTCCTGAATGAGCGGGAAAACGATGTAGACCTGTCGTCCCTGACGAATCTGCTGGCGGATGCCCTGATAGAGACTGGCCATCTGGTTGTCGTATTTATGTAAGGTCATGATGGGCTTGCGACCAGGCGGAAGCTCGTCGATGACGCTCACATCGAGGTCGCCGTATATCGTCATGGCCAGTGTGCGGGGAATAGGCGTGGCCGTCATGACAAGAATATGGGGCGGATTCTCGCTCTTCGACCACAGCTTGGCACGCTGGGCGACCCCGAAACGGTGCTGCTCGTCGACCACGGCAAGCCCCAGACGGGCGAACTGTACGGGGTCTTCTATCACGGCGTGAGTACCTACCAGTATCCGCACGCTGCCGTCGGCGAGGCCGCTGAGAATATTCTCCCGCCGCTTTCCCTTTATGATTCCGGTGAGCAGTTCGACGCGGATATCCATGTCTTTCAGGAACTGCCTGATGGTCTGGAAGTGTTGTTCAGCCAGGATTTCGGTCGGTGCCATGATGCAGGCTTGATACCCGTTGTCGAGGGCTATGAGCATGGTCATGAGGGCCACGAGCGTCTTTCCCGACCCTACATCGCCCTGTAGCAGCCGGTTCATCTGCCTCCCCGACTTCATGTCGGCCCTGATTTCGTGCATCACCCGCTTCTGTGCGCCCGTCAGGGGGAAAGGAAGATTGTGCTTGTAGAAGTGGTTGAACTCCTTTCCTACATGTTGGAAGATGTATCCGCGGTACTTGCGGCGTTGGTCGGAGGCATAGCGGAGAATGTTGAGTTGTACATAGAACAGCTCCTCGAACTTCAGTCTCAGGCGGGCTTTCTGCATCTGCAGGGCATTCTTGGGATAGTGAATCCAGCGATAGGCATCGTCGCGTGAGACGAGATGGAGCGGTCCCGTGATATAGGGAGGCAGTGTTTCGGGCAGCGTTTCGGTGAGTTTCTCCACCAGCCCCTTCGTCATTTTCTCCATCCCCCGCGATGTCAGCCCCGCCTTTTTCATCTTCTCGGTGGTCATGTAGTAAGGCTGCATACCCATCTGCGACAGCTCCAGGTTGGCCGCGTCGTCGATGTCGGGGTGGGCAAACTGGTATCTTCCGTTGAAGATCGTGGGCTTCCCGAAGACGATGTAGTCTGCTCCTGTCTTATAGGTCTTGTAGATGTATTGCGCTCCGCGAAACCATACGAGGTCGCAGACACCGTGGCCGTCGGCGAAATGAGCCACGACACGCTTCTTGCGCCCTCCCATGCTGAACTCCTCGAAGCTTAGGATTCTTCCCTTGATCTGCACGAAGGGCATGTCGGCCGATAGTTCCGAGATGGCGTAGATGCGGCTGCGGTCTACATATTTATAAGGGTAATACTCGAGCAGATCACGCCAGGAGCGGATATTGAGTTCCTTGCCCAATATCTCTTTCTTCCTCGGTCCCACTCCGGGAAGATACATGATGTCCTGGTCGAGAATGCTGCTCATTTCAATGCATGATTTATAATGTATAATTCATAATTGACAATTCATAATTCATAATTATCCTTCCGCTGAGTGCCTGACGATGGAAGTTAACAGTTTGAGGAGTTCCCTGCAGTCTGTGAGCAGGCTTTCTGCTTCCTCGTCTCTAAGATACCCCGTACGGTGTAATAGTTCTATCCAATATTCAGACTCGCTGGCCTCCTTGAGCGAAATGTTCATCTTGGCTCTGAAGTCTGCCTTCGACTGGCCTCTTATGGCTTCTTTTATATTTGCGCCGATACTGGTTCCGCATCTAAGGAGTTGCCGTGATAGGTCGTATTCGCCCTTTTCCTGCCGCAGAAACCGATTCAACTTTACGCATCGAATGGCAAAAGCCATACTTTTTGCGGCAACAATGTTCTCGCCTGATTCTTTCATTTCATCCTGTACAATTATGCATTCTACATTATGAATCATGCATTACGCAGAATCCATTCTGCCACTTGCAGGTCAAACGGTGTCGTGAGCTTGATGTTCTCCCGGTTGCCTTCCGCCATCTCCACCTTGTGCCCCAGGGCCTCCACGACCGATGCGTCGTCGGTGAACCGCGACTGGTAAGGCTGCTGGAAAGCCCGTTTGGCGAGCTGGATGTCGAAGGTCTGCGGGGTTTGGACGATGCGGTAGTCGCTCCGGAGCACATTGTGTCCGCAGCCGTCCTTGTCGATGTGGCGTAGTGTGTCGGTAACGGGCAGCACCGGAATGGCTGCTCCGCAGCGGCGTGCCAGATCGTAACATCTGCGGATGACCTCCACGGAGACAAAGGGGCGCACGCCGTCGTGCATTCCCACGACGCCCTCGGCATCATCGGGGACGGCATGGAGCCCGTTGCGTGAGGAGGCGAAGCGCGTGTCGCCGCCGTCTACTACCGTGTGCTCGATGTCGAAGCGGTGCTCCTCGCACAGCCGGTGCCAGTAATCCTGCTGCTCGCGGGGCAGCACGAGGATGGTTCGGAGTGCCTCGTCATATTCATGAAAACGCTCCATAGTGCGCATGAGTGCAGGCTTCCCGCCTATCGGCAGAAACTGCTTCGGAATCTCGGAGCCCATCCTGAGCCCCTTGCCGCCGGCAACGATGATGATATAATCCATAGGCAAACGCTTTTTCCCTGTCCTACGGTGGACGGGAACTTCATGCTATCTGCTCATCAGATGGGTGTACATCATGTCGTCTTCCACCTGCCGGGCGGTCTCCTCATCCTTGAGAATGGCGAGGATCTTGTAGGCATAGGGTAGTGCGGCAGCCGGTCCTTCGCCGGTGATGATGTTGCCGTCTACGGTTACGAGCTCGTGCGTATATTCCGCCCCTTTCAGATATTGCTCAAATCCGGGATAGCAGGTGGCGCGCTTTCCCTTGAGGATTCCCAGATAGCCGAGCACCATGGGGGCCGCGCAGATGGCTCCGATTCTTTTTCCCGACTCGCATTGAGCCGTCAGGGCATCGCGCACGCCGTGGTGTTCCAGTAGGTTTTTTGCCCCAGGCATGCCGCCCGGCAGCAAGAGCATGTCGGCATCGCCAAGGTCGGCGTCCTCGAATTTGAGGTCGGCCTTGAAGGTTACGCCGTGCGCGCTCTCCGCAAATTCACTGCCCGTAACGCTGACGGTCTTGATGTCCACACCCCCTCTGCGCAGGATGTCTACTGGTGCCAGGGCTTCGATGTCCTCGAAACCGTCGGCCAGAAATTCATATACCTTTGCCATATTCTTCTTTGTTTTAAAGTGATTGTTACTTTACGCAAAGATAGATAATTTCCCTGAATATTGCAAGTGCGGCGGCGGAAAAAGGCAGCCTTTCGGATAAAACACGGATAAAAGGCAGGCGGAAAGCCGCCCGGGTCTCGCCTTTTAACCGCTGGCCGTTTGACAAAATCGCCGATTTCGTCGCATGATTTCGCCGATTTTGTCAGACAATCTCGGCGATTTTGTCAAGTAGGAGACGGTCTTTGGTTTTCCCTGTAGCCTCGCTCCATGCAGATGTCAGTAAGCGCCCTTATTCCTCATCCTCAGTGTCTGCCACCACTTTCGGACCGCGCACCTTCTCGGTGGACTTCAATCCGCTCTTGATCTGGATGTTGATGCCGTCGGAAAGACCTGTAACGACCTTGCGCCGCTCATAGGTTTTCTTATCCGCAGAGCCCTTCACGATGTTCACATAGGTGGCGTTTCCCTGAAACTCTACGGCACTCTCTGGAATGGTGAGAGCCTTCTCCACATGGTCAAGCACGATTTCTGCATTGGCACTATAGCCGCTGCGGATGGAGATGGACGGATTCGTGATGGCCGCCTTTATCTCAAACTGGTTAGCCCCGTTGTTCTCCACGGCCTTGGGCGAGATATACTCCAGCGAGGCCTGCAAGTGCTCGTCCTGCAGCGCACCGATGGTAATCTTCATGGGCATGCCCGTTACGAGCTGCCCCACCTCCGTCTCGTCGATGTTGCCGCGGAATATCAAATCGCTCATGTCAGCCACGCTCGCAATGGTAGTACCATCGTTGAAGGTGTTGGAAAGGATGACCGTGTTGCCCACCTTGACGGGGATGTCGAGGATAAGGCCGCTCACCGTGGAGCGCACGAGCGTGCTGCTGGTGCTGGCATTGCGCTTAGAAACCCCGTCGCGCACCACCTGCAGGTTGTCGTCTGCTGCCGACAGCTCCTCCTTGGCCTGCTTGTAAGCCTGGTGAATCTTGTCGTATTCGTCGGCCGACACCAGTCCTTTGTCGAACAGCTGCTTCTCGCGGGCATAGTCCACCTGCGCCTGCTTGAGGTTGATACCAGCCAGTCGGAGGCGAGCCTGGGCACTGCTCAGCTGCCCCATGTCGGGTATCACCTTCACCTTGGCTATCACCTCGCCGGCCTGAATGGTCTGTCCGGCTTCTTTCAGGAGTTCCGTGATGATGCCGGAAATCTGCGGTTTCACATTCACCTCGTTACGAGGTTCGATCTTTCCGGTTACTATCGTAGTCTTCTTGAGGTCCATTACCTTGGGCGTGAACTCGTCGTAAACCACAGGCTGCGGCTGCGATTTCACCCACAGGAAGATGAAAGTCAGGATGAAGATGAGGACTATGAGCCCTGCAACAATAAACTTAATGTACTTTTTCATATCTCTTTTTTATTTTCTATTCATCACGCATGGCGTCCACGGGCTTGATGCTCATGGCTCTTGCCGCCGGTGCCAGTCCGGCAAGGACACCGAGGACGCTGAGAAGCGCCACCGCTCCCACCGCCGTCCAGAAGCTTATCTGAAAGTGAGCCTCAATGATTCCGTCGGTAGTGTTACCCAACTCCAGCAGTTGCAATATCAGCACGGCGAAGAGCACGCCGCTCATTCCGGCAACGGCCGTGAGTGCGATGCTCTCCGAGATAATCTGCGAGAGGATTACCCTTGGGGTAGCCCCGATGGCCCGGCGGATGCCGATTTCGGTGGTTCGCTCCCGCACGGTTACCATCATAATGTTGGAAACCCCGATGGCTCCGGCCAGCAGCGTTCCGATGCCCACCAGCCAGATGAGGAAGTTCACGCCCGAGAAGAGACTGTCGAGCATGCCGAACATCACCTCCGTATTAAACACCGTGATGGCTTTCTCGTCGGTGGGGTCCACCTTGTGAGCCCGCGCTATTACCTCCCGTAAACGCGGAGTAATCTCGCTCATCTTTACTCCCGGCTGCCCGGTGATGCTGATGAGGCCAATTTCTTCTCCCTGATTGTAGGTTTGCTGCATGAGGGTGAGTGGAATGACAACGCTCTCTTCTGCCCTTCCATTTACATTGATGTGTCCTGAACTATAGTTCACGCCCACGATGCTGTAATACATCGAGTCGACGCGCACCAACTGGCCGCACGGGTCTCCGCCGCCCGGGAAGAGCGTCTTGTAAATCTTCTTTCCGATGACGCACACCTTGCGCCGCTGCAGCATGTCCATTTCGTTAAGAAAACGGCCATAGAACAGGCTCGGCTCCTCTACCTTCGCATATTCCGGCAACTGGCCTTTCACGGTGCCAAGAGCCTTCTTGTCGCCGAAGACTATCGACCGCTGCCACATCGAAGCCATGGGAGAAGCCACATCGATCTCGGGTATCTGACTCTTCAGACGCTCCACATCGCGATAAGTCATCTGCCATTCACGGCCCTTGCGAAAGCCGGCATAAGGCTTGGTAGTAGGCTGCGCGAAGATAATGGCCGAGTTGGTAGCGAAGCCGTCGAAGTTAGCGGAGAGCATTTCCTTCAATCCCTGCCCGCCTCCTATCAGCGCCACGAGCATGAATACGCCCCAGAATACGCCGAAGCCCGTAAGGAACGAGCGCGACTTATTACGCGTCAGCGTGTCAAGGATTTCCTTGTATGTATCAAAATCTATTCTCATCTTTTCTCTATTCAGCACGAAGCGCCTCTATCGGGCGTATCCTCGAGGCCTTGCGGGCGGGGATGATTCCGGCCACGGTTCCCGCTATCACCATGACCACCATGGCCTCTACACAGACATCCAGGCCCACCGTGGGGTTGACGAACATCGTGGTCTCAAACATCCCGGAGTTTACTTTCATGTGGCCGATGGTAGCGTCCATATAGGCATTGGCTCCTATACCCAGCAGCATCCCGACATATCCGAAGAAACTGGTAATGATGATACTCTCCACGATAATCAGCCGTAAGATCGACCCGGGCTTGGCTCCTATCGCCTTGCGAATGCCGAACTCACGGGTTCGCTCCTTCACCGTGATGAGCATAATGTTAGAAACGCCTACGATACCACTAAGGAGCGTGAAGAGTCCGATTATCCACAAGGCCATGCGGATGATGCCCATACCCTTGTTCATCTGTAGGTTTTGGGTGAACCGGTTCCATATCCAGACGGCTTCCTCGTCGTCGTGTGCAGCCTGATGGTTGGCATTCAGCACGGCCCGATATTGCTTCTCGAAGGCCTCGTTCTCCTTCTCGGAGTCCAAGCCATGGAATGAAAACACGAGGTTTCCCGTCTTGTCGCCGCTGTTATAGATGGTTCGGAAGGTGGTGAAGGAAATGAAAGCGTCGGTACCCATCATGCTCTTGTCGGTCTTATAGATACCAACGATGTTAAAGGCGAGGTCGCCGACCTTGGCGGTCTGCCCTATCAGGCTGGACAGGGAGCGAGAAGTGAGCTCCTTGGCCATATCCTCACTGATGACGAGCGACTTCCTCCTGTCTTGGATATCCATGTCGTTGATGAACCTTCCATACAGCATATCCCGCTTGTTGATTACGCAGTCGTTAGGATAGACACCGCTGATGTTCACGCTGGTATAGTTGTCCCCTATGCTGATGGTCGTCCCAGGATGGTCAAGTTCGGCACCCACCTCGTCCACATTCTCGCTGAACATCTGTTCCGTGAGCTGCTTGTCGCGGTCGTTAAGGTCTATGCTTCTCCCTTCCTTCATCCCTCTGTATGGCTTGGAAGTCTGCCCGCCGAAGATGACCATGGAGTTGCTGAGATATCTCGTGGAATTCTGCTGCGTGGCATTGATGAGCCCGTTGCCCGCCCCCAAGAGGAAAATCAGCATGAAGATGCCCCATGCCACCGCAAAGCCCGTCAGTGCCGTGCGCAACTTGTTGCGCTTTGCCGTCGACCAGATTTCCGTGATTATATCTCTCATTCTCTACTCATTATCATACTTTTGAAGGGTATGCACCCGTCCGCAAGTCCTCCTTTATTTCATGATTCCATTCACTCCGAAGGGGCTGGCCTTATGTTCGGTGTTGATGTCGATGGCTCCTATCAGGCCATCCTTGATGTGAATGATCTTGTCGGTTTCGTTCGCTACGCCGCTCTCATGGGTTACCACGACGATGGTCTTACGCTCTTCCTCGTGCAGCTGCTTGAGAAGTCCCATTACCTCGACGCTCGTCTTCGAGTCCAAAGCTCCCGTAGGCTCGTCCGCAAGGATAATCTTCGGTTGGGTGATGAGAGCCCGGGCAATGGCAACACGCTGCTTCTGACCGCCGCTCATCTCGTTGGGATAATGCTCGGCCCATTGCAGGAGCCCCAGTTTTTCCAAGTATTCCAAGGCCAACTGACGGCGTTTCTTGCGACTTACGCCTTGATAAAACAGCGGTAACTCTACATTTTCCACCGCCGTTTTGAAGCCAATCAGGTTGAAGCTCTGGAAGATAAAGCCTATCATCCGATTCCTATACTCCGCCGCGCGGCGTTCGGAAAGGTCTTTGATCAGCGTTCCTGCCAGCGTATATTCCCCGCTGTCGTAGTTGTCGAGGATGCCTAATATATTTAATAAGGTGGACTTTCCGGAACCCGAGGCTCCCATGATGGAGACAAACTCGCCCTCCTCAATATCCAGATTGATGCCCTTCAATACATGCAGGGGCTGGGCTCCGAAATAGGTCTTGTTGATATCTTTTAAATGAATCATCATACTCTATAGACGCAATACACGACGATTTGGTTGCAGAAGCGTGCCACTTTTTCTTAGAACCGGAAGGTAATGGGCAGGTGGAACTTCACGCGCTCTTTCCTTCCGATATACACCGCCGGAGTCCAGTCATGCATTTTGGACACCACTCGCTTGCCCTCGTTCTCGAAAAGAACGCCAAACTGATCCATCAGCCTTGCCTGTTCATCGAGGGACAACTTAGCGAAATTGGCATCATCACATCCCGTAATCGTGCAGGAATCCGCCTGAGCATCCTCCACGGAACCGTCTTCTGCCACCCAGAAACTCATCATCAGCTTTGCCGTAACCCCCATTTTCTGAGCCTTCTTGGGATATTTAAGATGGTCGGAGAGATATTTCGTGATGCCTTGGACGCCGCCTTTATAGGTTGGAGGAACAAGTATCTGCTTTAGTTTTCCCGCCTTGTCGAGTTCCTCGAGCTTGGATTTCATCTTCTCCACCATGACGGTTCCGAACACTATCTTGCCCTCGGGATCGACGAGATACATTATAGGAATCCAGCTGACATGATACTTCCGATCTATTTCCGTCTCCTTCTTCCACTTCTTGAGTTCGCTGAACTGCGGCCAATACATCTTGTTCTTCTCAATACATTTCTGCCAGGCGTCCTTGTTCGTGTCAAAAGAAACGCCGATAACGGCTACCTTGTCCCAATAGAGGGAGTCTATTTCCTTGACTTTAGGAATATCTTTCCGGCAGTCGGGACACCACGATGCCCAGAAGTCGAGCACCACATAGGCTCCCCGATAATAGCTCAACGAGCGATTCTTTACAGAGTCTACGACGAAATCCGGAGCCTCCGTTCCAGGTTTCAGGAGGTCGGCGGCATACTTGGCATCCAAGTCTTCAAGGGACTCCTGGGCACCTGCCGTGAGTGCGCACACCAAGAGGAGTGCGGCAAAAAACAGTTTTTTCATTTTGAATCTATCTTTTCTATTTTCAATGTTTGGTCGCAATAGTCCACCACGGCAGGGCGATGGGTGATGAATATAATGGTCTTGTCGTGAGATGACAACACATTCTGCAACAACTGCCGCTCGGTCTCGGGGTCGAGGGCAGAGGTCGCCTCGTCGAAGAGCATCACCGGGCGGTCGCGCAGCAGGGCGCGGGCGATGGCAATGCGCTGCGCCTGCCCCTCGCTGAGTCCGCCCCCGCCCTCGGTGCAAAGAGTGTCCAGACCGTCGGGAAGTTCCATCACGAAGTCGGCGCAAGCCCGTCTCAAGGCTGCCTCCATCTCCTCTTTCGAGGCATCGAGCTTGCCCAGCCGCAGGTTGTCGCGTATGCTCCCGCTCATCAAGGTGTTGCCCTGGGGCACATAGACGAGGTTGCACCGCGTGCGGGGCGACAGTTCCTCGCTGTGCCCATGGGAATAGATTTTCACCTTGCCTGCCTGCGGGCGGAGGAGAGCCAGTATCAAGCGCACGAGCGTGGTCTTGCCCGCACCCGTCTCGCCGAGTATCGCCGTGCACGACCCTGGCCGGAAATCGAAGCTCAAATGGTCGAGAATCTTCCCCTCGGCAGCATCGTAGGCATAGCTCACTTCCGTCATCCTTATCCCGCAGGGAGCAGTCAGTTCTATAGGCTCTCCCTGCTCTTCGAGCGGGTTTTCCTCCAGTTCCATCAGCCGTTCGGCGGCCGTAAACACGCTCACGAAAGCCGGAACCAGCTTGGTTAGGTTGCGGGCAGGGCTCTGAATGCGGTTCACGAGTTGCAGGAAGGCCGTCATCCCGCCGAAAGTGAGGGTATTCGCCGACATCCTTACGGCCGCCCAGAGGAAGGCCACCAGATAGCCGAGCGCAAACCCGAAGTTGAGAATCAGGTTGGAGAATACCGAGAACGCCGTGCGTCTGACTACATTCTGGCGCAGCTCGCTCTGCGTGTTCTCAAGCCGGTCTACCATGGCCGAGTCGCTTTCCAGCGTCTTGATGAGCATGCGGTTCTGGATGGTTTCCTGCAAGACGCTCTGCACCTTGGAGTCGGAATTGCGCACCTTGCGGGTCAAGCGGCGCATCTGGGAGATATAGACCTTGCTCAACGCCACGAACACCGGTATGATGGCCACGGTGATAAAGGCAAGCATCCTGTCCATGGAAAAGAGGTAGAAGAAGGCTCCGAAGAACATCGCGAGCACGCTCAGGGTATTCGGAACGGTCTCGGTGAGGAAGTTCACCACATTGGCGACATCGAATTCGAGCCGATTGAGCACATCGCCCGAGTGCAGAGATTCCTTTCCGTGCCACTCCGAGCGCAGTATGCGGTCGAGCATGCGCTGCTGCATGCGGTTCTGCGCCTTCACTCCGAGGATGTTGCGCACCCACACCGAGGAGACATTGAGGCCGAAGTCGCAGAGAATCAAGATGCCCATGACGGCCACGGCCCAATAGATGGAGCCCGCCACATGGTGGGCCGCCACATCGATGGCATGCTGCACCGCCCAGACCTGCGACAGGCTCACGACCACCGACAGCAGGCCTATCACGGCATTGAGCACGGCCTGCAGGCGGTTGCCCCGCCATGCATTCCACAGCCATTTGAAGATGGCCGTGGAACCATACTTCGTGTCCTGAATCTTCAGAAGTTCCCTGATGTTCATATCGTTGTTTTCCGGCGTTTATCTCTGGTCGGCTCCCCACATCATCTTCTCGCGCAGCGTAGAGAAGTAACGCTGGCTCAATCGCTTCACCATTCTCACTTCGCAGGGGGCTTTCGATACCGTGAGACGAGTGCCCTCGACGAGTTTCTGCGACCGGCCGTCAATTGCCACGAGGAAGTTGTGCGAGCGGCTCTCCACCTCCAGCTCAATCCGGGCGTCGTCGCGCACCACGATGGGGCGAATATTCAGGCTGTGGGGAGCCACCGGCGTGATGCACAGGTTCCGGTCGTCGGGCACCATGATAGGCCCTCCGTTCGAGAGATTATAAGCCGTGGAACCGGTGGGAGTCGACACGATGAGCCCGTCGGCCTGATAAGTAACCAAGTATTCACCGTCCACACAGGCACGGATGGAAATCATGGAGGCCATGTCGCGCTTCAGCACGGCAATGTCGTTCAGGGCGTAGGGATTGCCCGCTATCGGCTCGCCGTCGGCTTCCAGCTGAATCATCGTGTGCCCCTCTATCTTCACCTTGCCCTCATAGATTTCGCCGAGAGCCTGTTCCACCTCGCCGGGAAGCACATCGGCCAGGAATCCGAGCCGCCCGGTATTCACGCCCATGATGGGGGTCTGCTTTGCCCCCACCAGCGAGGCGGCCTTCAGAAATGTGCCGTCGCCTCCGATGGAGAGGGCATAGTCTACCTCGACATCATAGTCGTCGAAGATCCCGTCGACGCTGATGTCCATCTTGAGAACCTTCGTCAGGTAATCATGGAAGGCCCGATGGACATACACCCCCGCCCCTCTCTCATGGAGGAAATCGAGGATTCGCCGTATCGCCGTCGACTTATTATCTTGAAACACCTTGCCAAAAAGGGCAAAACGCAATGTCTTCTCTGCCATATCCATCGTTCTTTCAAGGTCGCAGCACTTGCTTTTGACGAGGCAAAGATAATACAATTCAAGGAAAAACACAAATTTTTCGATGATTTCGAAACGATATCCGCTGAAACCGTCAGAATCATTTATAAACCGCGCTTGCCACCCTCCGTAAAGGGACAGACGGCAAGCATGCCGACTGGAGACCGCCACCCGTCCAACAAAATCGCCGAGATTGTGGGGCAAAATCGGCGAAATCGTCCGACAAAATCGGCGATTTTGTCAACCTGTTGACCGCCTCCGGTTTTTCCAGCGCCCGTCTTCGGTCGCGCGCTTTGCCGCCCCGAGGGCTTTCATGCATGGTTTTCTCCATGTGGAGACTGCTTTATAAGTAAAACTGGTAAATATTTCCTTGATTTGTCCATCATGCTTATCAGAAAAAAGAAGTAACTTTGCTCACAAGTTCAAAAATGGAAAAAACAAGATGAAAAGAAACAACATCACATTGGGGACATGGTCGTGGGGCACAGGTGCTGCCGGCGGCGACCAAGTATTCGGCAATCATACGGACGCCGCCCAGCTGAAGCCCGTGTTTGATGCAGCCATGCACGAGGGGCTCAATCGCTGGGATACGGCGACGGTGTATGGCATGGGAGCCAGCGAAGATATTCTCGGAAGCTTCGCGCGCGGCGTAAAGCGCAGCGAGATAGAGCTGTCTACGAAGTTTACTCCGCAGATTGCCGAGATGTACGGCAACTCGGTAGAGAAGATGGCCGAGGCAAGTCTGAAGCGGCTGGGGACAGACTATATCGACATTTACTGGATTCACAATCCGATGGATGTGGAGCGCTGGACGCCCGGGCTGCTGCCCCTGCTCAAGTCGGGGATGGTAAGGCGCGTGGGCGTGAGCAACCACAACATCGACGAGATACGGCGTGCCGACGCCATCCTTCAGGCCGAAGGCTTCCGAATCTCTGCCGTACAGAACCATTTCTCGCTGCTCTACCGCTCGTCGGAGCGGGGCGGAGTGCTCGACTATTGCAAGGAGCAGGGCATTGAGTTCTGGTCTTACATGGTGTTGGAACAGGGTGCCCTGTCGGGCAGATATAGCACGGAGAGCCCTCTGCCGGCCGAATCTGCCCGCGGACAGAAGTATAATCCTGTGCTCGACAAGATAGAGCGTCTCACGGCAGCCCTCTCCGAGATAGGCCGTAGCTATGGTATCAGTGCCTCGCAGACGGCTATTGCCTGGGCTGTCGCCAAGGGCACCATGCCCATTATAGGTGCAACCAAGGAGAAACATGTCGTGGAAGCCGCTAAGGCACAAAGCATAAAACTCAGCAAAGATGAAATCGAACAACTGGAATTACTGGCTGATCAGGCTGGTGTTGACACTCGTGGCGACTGGGAGCATGGCATGGAGTAAGGCACAGACGGTGGTGGATGTCCATTCGCATATCATCACCAGCAGTTACCGCACCATGCTGAAAGCCCACGGGACGGAAATGGAAGAAGGTTTTCCGCTGCCGAAGTGGGAGGCGGAGAGGCAGCTGGCATTCATGGACAAGGCTGGTATTAAGACAGCCGTGCTGACCATGAGTGCTCCACAACCTTATTCTGAGAAGGCCGGTGAGGCTGCCGCATGCATCCGGAAAGTGAATGAAGAGGCTGCCGCCGTCAAGGCCGCTCATCCCGGCCGCTTCCTTTTCTGTGCGGCATTGCCGCTCCCGGATGTGGCAAGTGCTCTCAGGGAGGTGGCCTATGCCATGGACACGCTTCACGCGGATGGCATAAAACTGGCCACCAACAATCGCGGGCAGTACCTTGGAGACCCTGCTTTGGAGCCGCTGATGGCAGAGCTAAACCGGCGGGAAGCCGTGGTAATCCTGCATCCCCATAGGCCCTTGCCTTACTCCGAGGCACTGATGAAGGGGCTTCCGCTCGCCATGCAGGAGTATTTGGGCGAAACGACGCGTGCCGTTGCCAATATGATTGTTCACAATGTGATGGGGCGTTATCCTGCCATCAAGTTCGTCGTGCCGCATTGCGGAGCCTATATGCCCATAGCCATCCCGAGGATGAAGAGTCTTGCGGGCGTCATGCAGGCCGGCGGGTTGATAGGGGAAATAGACTGGGAGAAGAGCCTCGGCAGCCTGTATTACGATTTGGCGGGAAGCCATTCCGCAGAGGCGGTGCGCGAATTGCTCACCATCACCACGCCCGATCATATCCTCTATGGCAGCGACTATCCCTATGTGGCAGCCGATGTTCTGGAGAAAAGTTTGCAACGCATGCGCCAATATCTCTCGGAAAGCACATCCCTGGCACGCTATGGCGAAATGTTCCTGCATGGCAATGCCGAACGCCTGTTCAAGCTTTCGCCGGGAGCGCAGCCGAAGGCCGTAGCGGCCGACAGCATGCTCATCCGCCTCTCGGAGATAGAGGTCTATCCGGAATATGTGGAAGAATACCTGAAATATTCCGCCACGGTGGGGCGGGAGTCGGTAGAGAAGGAGCCCGGGGTCATCTGCATCTTCCCCATGCAGGAGCAGGAGGACCGCTGCCAGATAAGGATTGTGGAGATATATCGCAGTCAGGAGGCCTACAAGAAACACATTGCCAGTAAGCATTTCCAGCATTATAAGCAAGGCACGCTGAAGATGGTGAAGAGCCTCAAGCTCGTGGATATGCACTCGCTCGACCCCGAGGCCATGCCGCTTATCTTTAACAAATAGGCGGTAATGGGGAATGGCAGGTTCCGGAGGTAGCAGAAGCCTGCCATTCTTGTCTCGTCGCAGGTGGGCTTCCCGTGCGGCGTCTTTTTATTCCGTTCCGCTTCATAGTTCCCGTTTTTTGGGCACAGTTGCAAATATCCGTGGCAATAACATTTTGTTATCCAAAGATCATCGTCGTTCTATACATGAAGAATGGCAGGTCTTGTACTCCACGGAGCTGTGCTCTGAAGCCTTTCAACTTTGAGTTTAGAGATTCTGCATGAGCATTAGTTGATCTGTTGATGAAGTAGTTTAGTACT
>NZ_FOOW01000040.1 GCF_900113305.1 Prevotella sp. KH2C16
CCAATTTGTCTATGGATTTAGCCTCCTCGTCCTTGATGCGCTTTTGCACATCAATGTACTTATTGATAAAGGCTTCTGTACGCTGCTCATACTGATTGAGCAATGCTTCTTCCCGTTGTTCGTCACTTTGTACTGGGGTAGATGAAACAGGGAGAGAGACAGAGCTGTTCTCATTTTCTTTCAACTCCTTCAGTTCCCTGTAAATTGTTTCCAGCTTTTTTTTGATTTCCTCAAAGAGGACAAATGTATTATTGTCTGCCATAATTATAAATGTATTTTACGTTTTTTCTTTTTCTTCTTTTTGTCGAGCGTATTGTAAACTTCTGCAGGGACAGTACCATGAGTCTGGAATAATCCCAATCCTCCTTCTATGAGGTCGTTAGTTATTTCGCTCGTAACATCTGCAATGTTAGATATAAGGTTTGTCGTTTCTTGCATCTGCTGGTCGTGTTCCCTATTGTTCTGTTGCAGGGCAAAGTCAATCTTGGAATAACTGAAACTCCTGTCCACCTTCGAGCCATTGAAATGATAACCGTTCTTTTCAAAGATGACACCCTGAACATCCTGAGAGTTGCCTTTGTACTTGAAACGGACATCAATATCTTGTTCTTTCAAATGACTAAGGAGAGTTGTCCAATCCCTGCACCGAGCTATTTCTGCTTTCAATGCCTGATAGATTTCATATTTGGTCTTGTCAGGTTCTTTCAGGCGGTATTCCTTGACTTTCTCCTTACCACCGGCGAAGTACAAACCATATTTGGCGGTCAGTTCCTTGCACATCTTCTCACTTCTGAATTGGTCGTTACGGTCAGAAATAGTTTTGCCATTATTATCTATCCGATTGAAAGCAATATGAACGTGTGGATGTTCCTTGTCGAAATGGCGACCGATGATGTACTGTGTATCTTTTATCCCCATCTTCTCCATGTACTCATGAGCCACTTTCGTCATTCATTCATTGATGAGTTTGGAAGAGTCCTGTATGGAGAAACTCAGGGAGATGTGTCCGACAACCCTACTTACTCGTGGATTCAATTTCGTCTGGTCAATGAAACTTTGGACAATATGACTGATACTGTCTGTTCGTACTCCGAAACTGTCTATAAGCTCCGTTCCTTTCTTCGGGTCAAGGATGTAGTTGATGACACCCTTGAAGCCCGAACCTTTCATTATCTTGGCAATCATCTTCGTATCAGGTTTAGTATTTCGTCAATCTTACCAATGACGATTTTGTGGAAAGGAGCAATGGCATGAAACCCTTCCGCATTGGCACGATGTGCCAACTGGTTGAGATTGTTTGCCATGCCACACAGCTTGCGAATGAAGTCTGCCTGCTCTATGGTCAGCCGTTCTATGACATTTCCTTTCTCAAGAACTTTTCTTACAAACTCACTCATGGATATTCCTGCGATTTTGGCTTTACCTTTGAGCGTGTAGTAATCCTCTGTGGTAAGTTTTAACATAATGACACTTCAATATTGACTGATTCAAGTGTATCAAATAGAAAGAGATGTCTCAATACACGGTAAATCACTTTGTGAAAAAAGAATTTTAGACAATATAACCGGAATAGATACTTAGACAGTTCTGCCGCCAACATCCAGGGCCGTGGCTGTACTCTCTAAAAAGCTTTGCATCGTGGATCAAAGAATTATCGATATACAATATACTTCCATTTTAAATTCATAGAGCTGCTGTTTGATAAATATAACTACTTTTTAACCCACTCTTTGGTTAATTCGTGTTAAATATATCGTTTTTCGATAAATATATTTCGTGATTTAATATATTTTCTATACTTTTGCGACATAAATAAATCAATAAATATGTAGTTTTAAACTATGAAAGTATATTGTAGTTCAAAAGAAAAGTTGATAAATATTGTCTGCCGAATGGTGCTTATATTTTTGGCAGGCTGGTTCTTGCTTTTCCTTGTTCAACTCATGCGTTGGACAAATGCCATTGATATAACTATTGGCTTAGGTACACAGATTCGTCCCATAGCATGGTCATCTGTCAATAAGGTACTTACAATACAATGGGTAGAACTGATAGGCTATTCGCTTTCTACAGTAATCTTAATATTCCTTTCCTCGAGGTTTATAATTACCTGTCTTGGCAAATTGGATATAAAAAGATTATTTAACCGCCATAATACAAAACTCTTATGGGGCATAACTATTACAGATTTCTTCTTTGAATTTTTCTCTTTAAATATTGAAATACTTTTCGGTCTGAGAGAGATACAGATCAGTAGCGAAATGATTATTTCTCCATTGTTATTTCTCATAATGACACTTATGTATGAAGTGGCTGTAAGTATCACAGAAGAAAATGAACTAACTATATAAATGTTATCCATATGATTATAGTAAATTTAGATGTCATGATGGCTAAACGAAAAATTTCATTAAACGAATTATCAAGTATAGTTGGCATTACACCCGCAAACCTCTCGATATTAAAAACTGGGAAGGCAAAGGCTATCAGGTTTGTTACACTTGATGCTATTTGCAAAGCTTTGGACTGTACTCCTGGGGATATTTTAGAATATAAAGCAGATAGCTTATGAGTAGAAATGTATTTTTGCCTGCAATTCTGATAACACTTCTGAATATTCAGCGAGCATCAGCTCAAAATCCAACAGACTCTATAACTATTGATAGCATTGTGAGGAGTCTTCCCGAAGTAATGGTAAAGGGTGAAAGACCATTGGCTGTTGTGCATGGTAGTGCTATAACTTATGATTTGCTTCGCATAATTGAGAAGAAAGGTGTGGATAATGTATTTGATGCTATCAAAGAACTTCCAGGAATCACTGAGAAAGATGGCAAATACCAGTTAGCAAATAGAAGTGTGAGTATAGCTTTGAATGGAAAAGTCATGTCTTTGACTTCAGACCAGATAGCTCAGCTGTTAAAGAGTATGCCTGCCAGTCGACTTGAAAAGGCTGATGTGATGTATTCTGCTCCGGCAAAATCACAGGTTCGGGGAGCACTGATTAACATCCGATTGAGAAAGGGAGAGCTATCTCAAGTTCCTTTTCAAGGCGAATTCAATGTAGCCTATAATCAGAAACATCATGCAATGTTCGGTGAGCGTGCATCCATTCTTTACCACAATGGGAAATTTACCTTTGATGCAATGTACCTACATAGTCATGGCAGAGTATTTAAGGTTACTGATGAAGATTCTCGGCACAGCCTCAATAATGGAGCAATACATGAGATAAAAGATAAGCAAACACAACTTGTCAAGCAATTTGGGCATGACTACCGCATAAGCACTGAATATGAATTTGCAAAAAATCATAACTTGTCACTGTCATATCTGGCAAATTACAGTAATCGTGACATCTATGGTAACTATACTGGAGATATCATTGGCAGAACTTTTTCCACACGCCGTACATGGCTACATAATGTCAAGTTAGACTACCAAGCACCATTTGGCTTGAAAGCGGGTATTGAAACTACCTATTATCATGATCCCGAGAAACAAGATCTGCAAAGTGTTACACCTACGGTGAATCTTAATTTTCTCGTCGACAACGACCAGCGTGTAAATGTTTGGCGTTATTACTTATCTCAGGAACATCAATTGAAAAATAATTGGAACTTGAATTATGGAGTTTGGTACAAACAATCTATTAACCATAGTTTGCAGTTTTACCAACACCAGTCTGGGACCAGCTATATTCGTCAAAGGGAAGATATAGCCAATGTTTATGTTGGATTAGGAAAAAACTGGAATAACAAGTTCATCTTAGATGCTTCTTTAGCAGCGGAATACTATCATTCACCGCAATGGCATCAATGGAACATATATCCCACTCTGAACCTGACATACATTCACAACCCAAGCAATATATGGGTTCTAAGTTTCTCAACAGACCGGACTTATCCAGAATATTGGACAATGAATAATTTTACGGTATATAGTAATGGTGGGTATGATGAGATTACAGGTAACCCATATCTTAAACCCGCCAAATCATACCAAACAAATATTATATGGGTCCTGAAAAACAAGTATCATCTTGTGGCAGGGTTCAACTATCTTGACGACTATTTCATACAGATGCCTTATCAGCGTCCAGATTGTTTGGCTACGGTTTTTAAATATGTGAATCTTAATTACCAACAACAGGTTTTCATGCAGGCTGTCATTCCTCATAAGTTCGGTTCATGGTTAGACTCCCGGCTGACATTAACTGGAGTTTGGATGCATGAGAAATGTGATGACTTTTATGATATACCGTTTAATAGAGCCATAATATATGGAATGGCGCAGATGAGCAATGTTATCACACTAAGTACCAAGCCTGATTTGTCGCTGACTGTTGACGGGATGATACGCAGCAAAGCCCATCAGGCAATTTTCGATTTGCTAGGTTCTGGAAATTTAGATCTCGGACTTCGCTGGCAATTCTGGAAGAAGCAAGCTGTTTTGCATGTCTTCTGTAATGATTTATTTGAGACTTCTTCCATCAACCCTCGAATTGACTTCAAAGGACAATACATGAATATGGACTTTAGTTGCTATCGTGAGGTTGGTATCTCATTAATTGTCAAGTTTGGAGGATATAAGGTAAAGAAGAATGATGATATTAATACATCACGATTCCGTAAATAGGAATTGTTATTTTATTTTTATTTTTTTAATTATGAAAAAGAAATTGATCAGCGAAGCCCTGATAAAACAGTAATTGCAGGCCATGTAAGAAGCAGAGGCTGCCGAAATTAAAGGCGATGTGTCAGAATGAAGGACTCTACCACCCGAATGGGTTCCCTTTGGGGAAGATCTTTTCAAGTTGGCTCCTTTTAATTCGGGTCAAAATACCATGACATGATGGTCAGAGCATAAAATTCCTACCCACATACCTCGCAATTGCGTTTGATTCTGAACATTCCTACTACCATAAATAATAAATGCCTGATATTATACTTTATTTACCTATTTGCGACATATATAGAATACCATCTACTACCTTATGTAGTTTTGTTGTATTCTATCTAAAATTTATGTATGTGTCGCAATTATGCTGCAAATATAAACCAAATAAGGATAAGAAACAAGAAGGAAAACAAAGATTAATAAAACTGAAAAGAGATGTAAATCAACGATTTACACCTCTTTTCTTATTAAATCTTATCAGGTATTTATCCTGCCTTACTTGACCTCCTCAAAGTCTGCATCTTGGACGGTATCATCGGATGAGCCTTGAGACTGCTGGCCTGACTGTGCGCCACCTTGGAAGCCTTGATCTGCACCAGGCTGAGAACCAGCCTGGCCACCCTGATACATCTGGGCGCTGGCAGCCTGAACGGCCTGGTTGAGCGCTGCCGTAGCAGTATCTATGGCTGCAATATCACCAGCCTTGTGGGCATCCTTGAGCTGCTGCAATGCTGTTTCGATAGCAGGTTTCTGATCGGCAGGAATCTTGTCGCCATTATCTTTCAGGAAGTTCTCAGTAGTGAAGATCATTGAGTCAGCCTGATTCAGCTTGTCAATCTTATCGCGCTCAGCTTTATCGGCAGCAGCATTCTGTTCTGCCTCAGCCTTCATGCGGTCGATTTCCTCCTTGCTCAAGCCACTTGAAGCCTCTATACGGATGGCCTGCTCCTTGCCAGTAGCCTTATCCTTGGCACTGACATTCAGGATTCCATTAGCATCTATATCGAATGTAACCTCTATCTGAGGAACGCCGCGACGAGCCGGAGCGATGCCTTCGAGATTGAACTGGCCGATACTCTTGTTCTGTGCGGCCATCGGACGCTCGCCCTGCAGAACATGAATCGTTACTGCGGTTTGATTGTCTACGGCAGTAGAGAACACCTCGCTCTTCTTGCAAGGAATGGTCGAGTTGGCATCAATCAGCTTGGTCATTACTCCACCCATAGTTTCGATACCGAGGGTAAGAGGAGTTACATCAAGCAATACGATATCGCCCACGCCTTCTTCCTTATTCAGGATGGCACCTTGGATAGCGGCTCCAACGGCAACAACCTCATCTGGATTAACGCCCTTAGAAGGCTCTTTGCCGAAGTAGTTCTTCACCAGAGTCTGCACGGCGGGGATACGGGAAGAACCGCCCACGAGGATGACTTCGTCGATATCAGATGTAGAAAGCTTGGCATCGCGCATCGCATTCTGGCAAGGAACAAGACAAGCCTGTATCAAACTGTGAGCCAACTGCTCAAACTGGGCACGCGTAAGTGTCTTGACCAAGTGTTTTGGAACACCGCCTTCTGCACTGATATAAGGCAGGTTGATCTCTGTGGTGGTAGAACTGGAAAGTTCAATCTTGGCTTTTTCCGCAGCTTCCTTCAGGCGCTGCATAGCCATGGAATCCTTGCTCAGGTCGATTCCCTCAGCCGACTTGAAGTCATTTACCAACCAATCAATGATTACCTGGTCAAAGTCATCACCGCCAAGATGGGTATCACCATTGGTGGAAAGCACTTCGAACACGCCACCGCCAAACTCAAGGATTGAGATATCGAATGTTCCTCCACCCAAGTCAAACACGGCAATCTTCATATCCTTATTGGCCTTGTCAACTCCATAGGCAAGGGCGGCAGCCGTAGGCTCGTTGACGATACGACGCACATTCAGACCTGCTATCTGTCCGGCTTCCTTGGTGGCCTGACGCTGGGAATCAGAGAAATAAGCCGGAACCGTGATAACGGCATCCTTGACCTCCTGACCCAGATAGTCCTCGGCAGTCTTCTTCATTTTCTGGAGAACCATTGCACTGATTTCCTGTGGGGTGTATTTCTTTCCCTCGATGTTTACACGAGGATAACCATTCTCGTTGTCCACCTCAAAGGGTACGCGTTCAGCCTCTTTCTTGGACTGCTCATAGGTCTCACCCATGAAACGCTTGATAGAGTAAACTGTATTCTTCGGATTGGTGATGGCCTGACGCTTCGCAGGATCACCCACCTTACGGTCGTCTTTCGTAAAGCCTATGACAGAAGGCGTTGTACGCTTACCTTCTGAATTGGCAATTACCACTGGTTCGTTACCTTCAAAAACTGCGACACAGCTGTTGGTAGTACCTAAGTCGATTCCAATAATCTTTCCCATTGTTATATATGTCTTTATTTGTTATTATTCGAACATTTAAAATCACACACTACATAACAAAAGGTGTGCCAAAGGCGGCCTTGCCAACCGGAAGCATGCCAATGTGTCAGAGATGTCAGCCTGCTTTCCGAATTTTTATTGGCAAAACTTTGCCTGTCTGGATTTAAAATCGTATCTTTGCACCCGCGTTGGCGCCTGTGGCGGAATTGGTAGACGCGCCAGACTTAGGATCTGGTGGTGAACGCCGTGCAGGTTCGAGTCCTGTCAGGCGCACAAACAGAAAGAGGAAAGTTCGTGCTGAGCTTTCCTCTTTGATGTAAATGCCTGTGGCGTTAACGGCAAACGGGCGTGGGGCCAACAACCTTCGTCCTGACGGCTGCTATCTTTTCCCGGCTCTATTTGTAACTCTTCATCCAGCAGACTCTTGTTTTCTATATAAAAACAATGAATCTTATAGGTATTTGAGGAAATGTATTGGACTTATTTATTATTCACCATTATCCCAGCCTTCCTTTTACCGAAAGCATAATCCTCCGTTCTTATGACCATCCCGTTTTCACTGAAATACAGAGACTTACCATACAGTGAATTGTTCCTATAGTTTCTGACAGCCACCAGATAATGGCTCTGCGGGTTGAAACAATAGGCCTCGCCACACCTGTAAAGTTTGTTATTACGCTTGCTGCATTGTGTATAAACAGCCTCCAAGGCTCCTCTCTGGCTGATAACGAAGCATAGTGTCCCAATAAACAGAACGCCTTTTCCCTGAGTTCTGTAGTAGCCGGAATTTTTCTTAAAGATGTTATTATCCGTGTCATCGAGCTCCATTGAGCCGATACTGTCATCCGAGATGCTCCTTTGCAAGCTTCTATCTGTCGATGCAGGGCCGGCAGCCACCCCCTTTACATGCTCCCCCTCTTCATAATACTCGCTTCTTTCCACAGTTCCCGTGGCCGTATAAAAGACGGCAATTCCGTGAAGGAGGCCGTTCCTGTGTGTATAAAAATGAGAGAGCCTGTGCGTCTCGTCATCAAATTGATATGCCCGTCCGATTGTATCACGACTCTGGTTCCCGTTTCTCACATGTATGCTGATTAAGGCGGAATATCGCTTGAAAAACTCTACCCTGTCATCACCGACGGCAATAAAGTCCTCTATGTAGTATTTGCCTGCGTGATAATATCTCAAATTGAGGGAGCTGTCGATCATCGTAACGCCACTATCCTCCCGCGCCTCGTCCTTTCTGCTCCCCGGGACAGAACCGGGCGACACCGAACATGCCGCCAGACCCAGAATCAACAATAAGCGAAACACCTTCTTCATGTCTTCTTTCTTAACAGGGTTGACACGAGATAAGAGGCCGGCAGGTTTCCCGCTGTCGGCCTCCCACTCTATCCACGGAGCACGAATGCTATTTCTTGTCGGCGTGCTTCTTCCAATACTTCGCGCCTTTCACCTTCAGTTTGGCAGTAAACTCGGCACTTGCCTTGTCCACGGCAGCCTCTTCTTCCGGGGTGGCAAAGGCATGGTGATAAGCTTTCTGCTCGTTCCAGTGGCCACGCGTGAAGTCGGGCACCTCTACCGGCATGCTGTTATGGTCCATCGAAAGACTGCCCAGTTCTGCGAGGCAACACCACTCGGCCAAGTCGTAGACATCCATGTCGAGCGGCAGCCCGTGCTGCAGGCAATAGACCAGACGGCTGTCCATGATGAAGTCCATGCCGCCGTGCCCACCAACTTCCTTGGCCTCAGAAGCATACTTCTTAAGGATCGGACTCTCATACTTGGCCTCCAGGGCCTTGCGGTCTGCCTGCTTCATGTAAGAATGGCCTGAAAGGTCGTCGGCAGAGGGCGTTACGCCTGCATTCTTCATTTCTTTGCCGGAAAGGGCATAGCCCTCCACGGGATACTTGTTGGCGAATCCGTGCGTACCCACGAGCTGATACATACGGTTATAGGGCTGCGGAGTCATCGTGTTGTGCTGCACCTCTATCACCCTGCCGCGCTCCGTACGGATGAGCGTAGTGGTGTGGTCGCCGTTGGCAAACTCCGTGCAGGGCTGTCCCGACATTTTCTCCACCCAGGCCTTGCCGTTGACCGACTTGGTGTCCATGGCCACGAGCGTCCTCATGCGGTCGCCCCTGTGAATGTCCAGAACCTGGGCGATGGGACCCAGTCCGTGTGTGGCATAGACATCTCCGCGGAACTTCTGATTATAAGAGAGACGCCAGCCGAGCTTGTCGTTGGCATCCTTCTTCCAATAGGCATCCCAGAACGGAGACAGGTCGTGGCGATAAGCCCCCGACACATAGAGCACTTCGCCGAACACACCGTGCTGCGCCATGTTCAGTGAGTTGAGCTCGAAAAAGTCGTAGCAGCAGTTCTCGAGCATCATGCAATGCAGCCGTTTGCTCTCTGAAAGGTTGATGAGCTCCCATATTTCAGTAAGGCTCATGGCCGATGGAACCTCTATTGCCACATGCTTGCCGTGCTCAAGCGCATACTTGGCCACCACGAAATGGTGGAGCCAGTCGGTGGCTATATAGACAAGATCGATATCCTTGCGCTCGCAGAGCTGCTTATAGCCGTCCTCTCCGGAATACACATCGGCAGCAGGAAGGGAGGCCTTCTTCAGTATTTCATTGCACTTCTCGGCACGCTCACGCTCATGGTCGCAGAGAGCCTTCACCTCCGTGCCGTTGATATAAGTCCACCGCCTTACGGCATCAGGACCGCGCATGCCCAAGCCCACGAAAGCAACGCGAACCACGGGCATCTTTGCCGTGACCAGCCCGAGGGCCGGCTGCTGCGCCGCAGGACGAGCCGGAACCTCCGTGATAATAGTGCCGTCGACAACCTTATACGGCCAATTGAATGCCACTCCCTGGGCTATGGTCAACACGGAGAAGCCCAGGAACAAAACGGTAAGCGAAAATAACTTTTTCATATTGCTTTGGTTTTAGATTTTCCAATATGGCAAAGATACAAAATATTCTACAAAAAAAGAATTCCGAAACAGAAAAAAACAGCAAAAAAAATTCTCATCTCCCTGTCAGATATTGTTTTTTTCTTCGGTTACTCAACGCAGAAACGCCGAGGGAAGAACACAAAGGGGTGCAGCATGGGGCTGTATTCTTCGCGCGGGCAACGGCAGATCGGCGCCGCAGTCCGGGAGAATGCCCCTGCCGCCTCTTCATATTTTCCGCTTAATAGGAAACCTGACTTGCATGATGGTGGGGCCTTCGCTATCGCTGATGAGCATAACCCTGCCACCTAACAGGTCGGTCATGCGGCGTACGATGGCCAAGCCGAGACCGTAACCCTTAATCTTCTGCCCACCCGTGGAGATAGAACGATAAAAAGGAGCAAACACCTGGTCCATCTCAGCCTTAGGTATGCCGGGTCCCGTATTTTCCACTTCCATCAATACACAATTCTTCTCGCGGCGGGCGCGCATGTTGACAAAGCCGCTTTGGTTACAGTATTTTGCGGCGTTTGACACCTGGAGGTCGGCATCATTCGGGTGTCCTCGGTGCATGAGGGAGAGTTGCCCCCTGCAATGGAACTCTCGGTCATCAACCCTGATGCCGCGCGCCTCCAATAGAGTTTTCACTTGGGAGCAGGTAGAGGGAAGTATCGCTGCCGAGCTGAAGCAGATGACATTCTTCACCCGCGAGCTGTCGAGCGTTGCTATAAACTCCTTCACCTTGCCGTCGAGGCCGGCCACATAGACCGAGCTGCCCAGGAAGAGCGTGTCTATGGGCTCACGAATGGGCTCGCTGACGGGCTTCGCCTCCACACCGGTAACGGCACTCACCACATCGGCCATCTTCTTGGTATGGCCGGTCTTGCTGTAATATCTAATGGCTACATTCATGAACCTTCAGTATGTCTGGCGCTCCGGAGATTAGAAGTGGCAGGTTTCGCCCTCTTCTGACAAGCCCTGGGAAATGACGGCAGTGGCCTCGGTTACCCGCATCATCACGAAGTTCGCATACTTCTCTCCGGCCACAGCTTTCAGCGACGGCATCTTCTCGGCCATGGCATCACGCACGGCCTGACGGTCGTCTTCCACCAGCTTGCAGGTGAGGCGCAGCTGCTTGCCTTTGCAGAAGGTGGCTATCTCGGCCTTGCAGTTGGCCTTCAGCTGGTCTACGGCATTCGTGCGGCGGAACGCCATGATGTAGAGGTTGCCCTCGAACAGGAGATATGTGCCGTAAATACGCACCCTCGGCTGGTCGTTCTCCACCGTTGCCAGATAGTAAGTCTTGGCTCCTTCCAAGAAATCATACACTTTTTGTACTGCTTCCATATTATTCTTTTTCGTTTAATTTGACATGTTTTCCTAAAGCTGCCGAATGAGCCAGTTCTGCTCGCCGATGCAGTTGATGAGGGCAAGCTGCTCCTGGCTCCAGTAGAGATCTTCCTCCTCATCCTTGAGATAGACTTTCAGGATGTCGTAGGTCGTTACATCGCCTTTCACCTCTTCCATCTTCCGGCGCAGCAGTTCGATGCCGTCCACACTCACCTGACAGTCGTTACGGACATATTCAACGGGATTCTCCACGACCGGCTCAGCCTGAGTAGCCTCTACCTTTACTTGACCGCCGAGGTCGAGAATGCGCTGGATAAACTGGTCTACATAGTCCAGCTCCTCCGTAGCATGAGCGGCATACTTCTCCGCAAGCTTGCTGAAGCCTGACGCACCGAACACTTTACCCTGCACGCGATGGGCGAAAGCCTGAGCATTGAGACCTGTCGCGAAAAACTGTAACACTTCGATTGACTTGGTTGCATCCATGATTTACGCGAGTTCGGGATAAGAAAAGCATTATAAAAGTTGGTAATCTCGCCAA
>NZ_FOOW01000010.1 GCF_900113305.1 Prevotella sp. KH2C16
ACTCTTCGAGCATCTCTTCGACCAGGGCATCCATCTCGTGCATGGCCTCAAGGCCAACATGAAGAATAAGCTCATGCCCATGTGGGACAAGATCATGCTCAGAAAAAGGTACATCATCGAGTGTATCAACGAATTGCTCAAGAACAAGGCCAACCTCGTGCATTCACGACACCGGTCCATACACAACTTTATGATGAACCTATGCTCGGCTCTCGCGGCCTACTGTTTCTTTGACAACAAGCCGGAGGCGCTGCCAGTGCATGTGGAGAAATCAAGACAATTAGAGCTATTTGCATGGTAATCTTATCCCGAACTCGCGTATATATGGAACTATGAAAACCATGCGCCCGGACACAGAACCGGCCGGCATGCCACAACTTCGCTTCGTCCAAGACAAAGCAGACCCGCGGGAATATCCCTATGAATGCTCTCCACGGCAGAATACCCCTTGGAAACAGACTGTCGTGTCTTGCTCCCGAGGCAAGTATAGCCCCTCTATTTCTTGGTGAACAGCGAGACTATCCACAGCAGGAGCACGGCTCCCACAACGGCGGTGCCTATCTGGCCGAGGGTTCCACCCCAGCTAATACCCAGCCAGCCAAGCACATTACCACCAAGCCAGCCACCTACGAGGCCAAGCAGCAAATCGATGACACATCCCGACCCTTCATGCTTGAAAAGACGGCTGGCAATGAAGCCGGCAACAATTCCTATGATAATTGTCCAAATCATAATTGCAGTTCCTTTAATGTTTATCGTCAGCAAATATACGACTTTTTGTTCTAATTTTCCATAAAAATATCAATTTTTAAGATATTAAAGAATTGAAAGAATGGTTTTCCTTGGAAATTAGGCAGAAAAACTATAACTTTGCAAGTGGTTTACGCATTAATCACGATTATGAAGACAAAGATTTTACTCCCACTGATTCTCCTACTCCTGTTGCTGATCGGCGGCTTGGTGTATCTCTACCTGAACCTCGACCGGCAGAAGCAGGAGAACAAGGCTATGCAGGAACTCGCCGAGCTTGACAAGCAGGAAATGGAAAACCAATACCAGCAGTTCGCACAGCAATACAGCGAGATGAAAACCCAGATAAACAACGACTCCATCGTCGCTCAGCTCACCGCGGAACAGGAAAAGACCCAGAGGCTCCTCCGTGAACTCAAGGAAACGAAGAGCTCCGACGCACGGGAAATCACCCGGCTGAAGAAAGAACTGGCCACCGTGAGAGCCGTCCTGCGAAGCTATGTGATGGAGATTGACTCGCTGAACCGCCTGAACCAGAACCTCGCGGCAGAGAATACGCGCGTGAAAGGACAGTATGAAGAGGCCACGCGGCAGATTGAAACCCTCAGCACCGACAAGGCATCGCTCTCCGAGAAAGTGGCCATTGCCGCCCAGCTCGACGCCATCGGCATCAGCATCCAGGCCAAGGACAAGCACGGAAGAACCACCGACAGGGTGGCTAAGGCCAAGGTGTTGCAAGTAAACTTCTCGCTGGCAAAGAATGTTACGGCCCAGAGCGGCATGAAGAACATCTATGTGCGCATCTCCTCTCCGGCGGGCGGAGTGCTCGGAAACGCGGGCACCTTCAACTACGAGAACCGCAGCCTGCAGGCCTCCATGAAGAAAAGCGTGGAGTACGGAGGCCAGGAGACGCCCGTCTCCATGTACTGGAATGTTACGCAGGCACTGGTCAGCGGCACCTATAGTGCCAGCATCTTTGCCGACGGAAACATGATAGGATCTAAAAGTGTTACTTTAAAATAGACGGATGAAGAAGGTATTTTTAGCGATAGGCTTCTGCCTCATGGCATTCAACCTGCAAGCGCAACGAGTGCTGAGCCTCGACAGTTGCCGGGCTCTGGCATTGCGCAACAACAAGCAGCTGAATGTATCACGGCTGAAGCAGGATGTGGCCATGAATCTACGCAAGGCCGCACGCACCAAATATCTGCCGAAGATTGACGCATTGGGAGGCTACGAATACTTCAGCAAGGAGATTTCCCTGCTCAACAACAGGCAGAAAGCGACATTGAACGGGCTGGGCTCCAACATCGTAGCCGGTGCCTCATCCACGCTCAATACAGACATCGGCAACATCCTGACAGGGCTTGCACAGCAGGGCATCATCACCCCGCAGGCCGCCCAGCAGTTAGGCGCCATGCTCCAGCAGGCCGGCAGCAGCATCGGTGCTCCCCTCGCCCAGGCCGGCGACCGGTTCGGGCAAAGCATTGCAGACGCCTTCAGGACCGACACGAGAAACATCTGGTCGGGAGCCGTCATGCTGCGCCAGCCCGTCTTCATGGGGGGAGCCATCATCGCTGCCAACCGTCTGGCCGACCTGGGGGAAGACCTGGCCCGGAACGACCTGAGCCTCAAATCGCAGAGCACTCTCTATGACATAGACCAGACCTACTGGCTGGTGGTATCATTGAAGCAGAAGCAAAAGCTGGCCCTGAGCTTCAAGAACCTCGTCAAGAAGCTGAGCGACGATGTCCACAAGATGATCAGGGAGGGGGTGGCTACCAAGGCCGACGGCCTCCGGGTGGATGTAAAGGTAAACGAGGCTGACATGGCCGTTACCCAGGTCGACGACGGACTGGTGCTCGCCAAGATGCTGCTCTGTCAGCTGTGCGGCCTTCCCGCCGACGAATCCATCACGCTTCTTGACGAAGACAAGGAGAATCTTTCCACGATAAGCGCCGCGGAAAGCTACTCCGCCGACTCCACCTACAGCAGCCGGCCGGAAGTAAGAATGCTGCAAAATGCCGTCGACATGAGCAAGGAAAACACCCGGCTCGTGCGTGCGATGTATCTCCCGCACATCGCGCTCACCGGCGGCTACATGATCTCAAACCCCAATGTGTTCAACGGTTTTGAGCGCAAGTTCTCCGGAGTATGGAATGTGGGTGTGCTGGTTCAGGTTCCCCTGTGGAACTGGTTTGAGGGAGTCTACAAGGTCAGAGCCACCAAAGCTGCCACAAGCATGGCCATGATGGAGCTCGGCGATGTGCAGGAAAAGATAAACCTGCAGGTTACCCAAAGCCGCTTCAAGCTCAAGGAGGCGCAGAAGCGCCATGCCATGGCGCAGGAAAACATGAAGAGCGCGGAGGAAAACCTGCGCTGCGCAAACCTCGGATTCAAGGAAGGCGTGATGCAGATTGCCGATGTCATGGCAGCCCAGACTGCCTGGCAGAAGGCTCAGAATCAGAAAATCGATGCCGAAATAGAGGTGAAACTGGCACAAGTAAACCTGCAGAAGGCACTCGGCATTTTGGAATAAGAAAGAAAAAAGAATCAAGATATGTCAGCAAAACAACAACACAACAACATCCTCTTAGCCGTTCTGGGATTCATTGCGGTGGTGGTTATCGTTGCCCTTATCGGCTTCTTCACACTTGGAAGGCAAGAGGACATCGTACAAGGCGAGGTTGAGGTTTCAGAGTATCGCGTGTCATCCAAGCTCCCGGGACGAGTCGTCGAGCTCCGGGTAAAGGAAGGCGACTATGTACATGCCGGCGACACGCTTGCCATATTGCAGGTTCCGGAGGTAGACGCGCAAAGAAATGTGGCGCAGGCTACCGGCGAGGCGGCCAAGGCCATACAAGACCTTACCGATGCGGGAGCCCGCAAGGAGCAGATTCAGGGTGCCTACCAGCTCTACCAACAGGCACAGGCGGCCAGCGAAATTGCCAGGAAAACCTACACCCGCATGCAGAATCTGTATGACGAGGGAGTAATCAGCGGCCAGAAGCGCGACGAGGCTTTCGCCGCCTACAAGGCAACGGAGGCTCAGGTAAAGGCTGCCAAGAGCCAGTACGACCTTGCCCGCAACGGCGCCCGCGAGCAGGAGAAGCAGGTAGCCGCAAAGAATGCACAGGCTGCGAAGAGCGCCGTGGAGGTGGTAAACTCACTTTTAAAGGAAACCGTACAGGTGTCGCAGGTGGAAGGCGAAGTGGCCAATGTCTATCCGAAGGTGGGCGAACTCGTGGGCCTGGGATCGCCCATCATGAGCATATCCGTGATGAGCGACCTGTGGGGAACCTTCAATGTGCGGGAAGACAAGCTGAAAGGGCTCAAGGTGGGCGACACCTTCACGGCATTCTCTCCTGCCTTCAATAAAGACCTGAAGATGAAAGTCTTCTATATCAAGGACGAGGGTTCCTATGCCACTTGGAAGGCCACGAAGACCACGGGGCAGTATGACCTGAAGACATTTGAGGTGAAAGCCCGGCCTACCGACAAGTTCGAAGGGCTCCGCCCGGGCATGAGCCTGATTATCAAAGAATAGTATTGCGCTGTCAGGAGAGGTGGAATGCTGAAACAGATATACCATATCGCAGTAAGGGAATGTGGAATTCTAAGGAAGAATCCCATCTATGTGTTCTGCATGGTGATATTCCCGATTGTGTGCATCCTCTTCTTTACCTCGCTGATGAACGAGGGCCAGCCCATAGAGATGCCCGTAGGCGTCGTAGACCTGGACAACACCGCCACCTCTCGCAGCATGATCCGCACGCTCGACGGCTTCCAGACTTCGCATGTGGTGGCCCGGTATCCCAATGTGAATGAAGCCCGGCAGGCCATTCAGAGAAATCAGATATTCGCCTTTCTGTATATTCCGAAAGGTACGACCAGCGAGCTGCTGTCGTCCCGGCAGCCGAAGATTTCATTCTATTACAGCAGCGTTACGCTCGTCGCGGGCTCCACTTTGTTCCGCGACTTGAAGACCGTTGCCACGCTGGGGTCCGCCGCCGTGGGCTCCGCCAAGCTGTCGGCAGTAGGCAAGACAAGCAGGGAAATCGCCACTTCCCTCCAGCCCATTGCCGTCGACCTGCACATGATAGGCAACCCGTGGGGCAACTATAATGTCTATCTGAGCACCTCCATGCTGCCCGGCGTGCTGATGATATTCATCTTCCTCATCACCCCCTACTCCATAGGCACCGAGCTGAAGTTCAAGACTTCACAAGAGCTCATCCGCATGGCAGGGGGCAACATCCATGTGGCCATTGCCGGAAAGATGCTGCCGCAGCTGCTGATCTTCCTGGCAATGTTCTACGGCTATGAGTTCTATATCTTCCATATCCTCCAGTTTCCGCACCCCGGAGGCATCGTCCCCATCCTCCTGGCAGGGTTGCTGGCGGTGCTGTCGGCCCAGGCGTTCGGCATCTTTGCCTTCGGTCTGATGCCCTCCCTGCGCATGTCGATGAGTATATGTTCGCTGTGGTCGGTGCTCAGCTTCTCCACGAGCGGCGCCACCTATCCGCTCTTTTCGATGAGCCCGATGATCGAGGCACTGGCCCAACTGTTCCCCCTGCGGCACTATTACATGATCTACCAGACAAGTATCTTCAACGGATTTCCCCTCTCCGACTGCTTTTGGAACATCGGTGCGATGATTATCTTCATAGCACTCCCGATGCTTACCATCAATCATATCAAGACTGCCATGGAGAAATATGTCTACATTCCATAGCCTATGAGAGAAGACGGACTACTGCATCGCATCACGGAGGGCCTCAAGGACATGTGCTATATATGGGCCAAGGAAATGCGCTCCACCATCACCGACGAGGGAGTACTCATCTTCTGCGTGCTCGTGCCGCTGTTCTATCCGCTGCTCTACTCGTGGATTTACAACAACGAGGTGGTCAGGGATGTCAGCGTAGCCGTCGTAGACCTCGACCATTCGCACGCAAGCCGCCAGTTCATCCGCATGTTCGACGGAGGAAGCGACACCAAGGTGGCCTACTACTGCAACAGCCTTGACGAGGCAAAAACGCTCGTCGGCAAGCAAGCCGTCCACGGAGTGCTCTACTTCCCAAGTGATTTCGAGAAACGACTGAACCGCGGAGAGCAGGCACATGTGGGCGTTTACTGCGACATGAGCCTGATGCTTACCTACAAGGCTATCTACCAGACGGCCCAAGCTGTATCCCAGGACATAAACTCGAAGATACAGATATCGCAGTCGGGCGGCTTTACCAATCGCGACGATGAGATTTCCACCAAGCCCCTGGACTTTGATGAAGTGCCCATCTTCAATGCCACCGGAGGCTATGGCAACGCCATCCTGCCGGGCGTGCTGATACTCATCCTGCAGCAGACGCTGCTCCTCGGCATCGGCCTCTCTGCCGGCACGGCGCGCGAGAACAACCGCTATCAGGACCTCGTGCCCATCTCGCGCCACTATAACGGCATCTTCCGAATCGTGCTGGGCAAATCGATGTGCTACTTCATGATCTACAGTGTCATGGCGGCTTACATCACTCTGTGCGTGCCCCACTTCTTCTCGTTCACCTCCATGGTAACGGCCAAGACGCTCATCGGGCTGATGCTGCCCTATCTGCTGGCATGCATCTTCTTCGGGATGGCCCTGTCGTGCCTGGTAAGATACCGTGAGAATGTGATGCTCCTGGTGGTATTCACCTCGCTGCCCTTCCTCTTCATGACGGGCATCAGCTGGCCACAGACCAACATCCCGGGCATCTGGCAGGGCATAGCATGGCTCTTCCCCTCCACCTTCGGAGTGCGTGGATTCATGCGCATCAACGAGATGGGGGCCTCTCTGGCCGATATCCAAGTGGAATATCAGGCACTCTGGATTCAGGTAGTGGCCTACTTTTTCCTGACCTGTCTGGTCTATCGCTATCAGATTCTGCACACGCGGCGGCACGCTTACGACCGCTTAGAGGTGCTGAAACGCAAGGCCCGGGAAGCCCGCGAGCGCAAGGCGACACAAGTAGCAGCCATGACAGCAGAGCCTTCAGGCGACAGCACGGAACGCCCATAGCCATCCTTTCTTTTCCTCCTTGCCGTTAACAGCTTGACAAAATCGCCGATTTTATTCATAAAAATCGCCGATTTCATTGAACGAAATCGGCGATTTTGTAAAGCTCTCTATAGCCTCCGTGAAAACTCACGACGGCCTAATCGTTCTTCACATGCAATATCTGCGTCTTCGGCTTCTCGCGGTTACGCTTGTTGGTTACCGTAACCACGGCCTGCGCAAGGTTGATAAAGGCCTGCCCCGTAGCGGTCTCATAGTCGAGGGCCGAGGGCGTTCCCCCGTCGCCGTTCTCGCAAATGCTCTGCACGATGGGTATCTGCGCCAGCAACGGCACGCCCATTTCCTCCGCCAGACGCTTGCATCCCTCACGGCCGAAGATGTAATACCGGTTTTCGGGAAGCTCTGCCGGAGTGAACCACGCCATGTTCTCCACAAGGCCCAGGATGGGCACATTCACCTTTTCATTGCGATACATGTCGATGCCCTTGCGTGCATCGGCCAGCGCAACGCTCTGCGGAGTAGACACGATAACGGCTCCCGTGATGCTCAGCGTCTGCAAGAGCGTCAGGTGAATGTCGGAAGTGCCGGGAGGAGTGTCAAGGATAAAGTAGTCCAACTCTCCCCAGTCGGCGTCGGCAATGAGCTGTTTCAGCGCCGAGGTGGCCATCCCGCCGCGCCAGAGAGTGGCTGTGTCGGGATTGACGAAGAAGCCGATGGACAACATCTCCACGCCGTATTTCTCAACGGGCTCTATCAGGTCGCGACCGTCCTTGTGCACCCCATAGGGGCGGACATTCTCCACGCCGAACATCTTAGGCATCGACGGGCCGAAGATGTCGGTGTCGAGCAGTCCCACCTTGTAGCCTAACCGCGCCAGGGAGATGGCCAGGTTGACCGAGACGGTCGACTTCCCCACTCCGCCCTTGCCGGAACTCACGGCGATGATGTTCTTCACCTGGGGCAGCAACTTCTCCACTTCGGGACGCGGGGCAGACCTGAACTCGGTCTGGATTTCCACCTCCACCTCCTTGCCCACATGGTAATGGATGGCCGCCTCGGCAGCTTTCACGGTCGACTTGAGGAACGGGTCGGTGTCCCGGGGAAACAAAAGCACGATGCGCACCTTCATGCCGTTGATGCTCGGCGTGTCTGCCAGCATCTCACTCTCTATCAAGTTCTTCTTCGTACCCGGATAGATCACGGTAGCCAAGGCATCGGTGATAAGCTTGGGATATAATGTCATAATTGTTTTTATATATTCTTCTATCCTACAAAATTACACAAAATAAGTAGGATGAGCAAGCCAAGAGGAGGAAAAATTTGGATATTTCGGTTTTTTACCGTAACTTTGCAATAATGAAATCAAGAATCCTCATCACGCTTTTCGTCAGCCTCCTCGCCCTCTCCGCGATGGCAAAAGAGGTGGTATGGTTCAATGGTCGCCAAAGTGTCTCCTACCAGTTTCACGGCAAAAAATCGCTGATTATCGACATGGCCCTCGACCTCTTCAGCGACGACATGCACCAGCTCACCGGCAAGCGGGCTGAATCCCGTGAAGGAGGAACCATCGAGATCTTCGAGCTCGACAAGCTGAAAGACAAGGATTTCATCCAGCTGCAGAAGCGGAAGCTCCCCATCGAGCGCATCATCGCCAAGGAAGACGCCTTCTATATCGGATGCCAGGGAGGGAAAATCGTGGTCGTAGGCAGCAACACTTACGGCACGGCTTACGGCATACTGGAGCTCTCGCGCCTTGCGGGAGTCTCTCCCTGGATAGGATGGAACGACGCCCGCCCTGCGCGAAAGCACTATCTCGCCCTGAAAAGCGACTTCTACACCGTGCAATGGCCATCGGTCGAGAAGCGCGGTTTCTATGTAGACAACAGCAAGTTCGACCAGCGAAGCCTCACGGAACTGCTTCTCCGTCTGCGCGGAAACACCCTCCTGCATAAGCCCGCCACGGCAAAAGACGGCACCAAGGTGCTGCAACTGCCCGAGCGCTGGCTGCCGAGCACGCAGCCCGGATTCATCTATTGCGAGATGCAGCAGGCCTATCGGCACGGCGCGACGCATGAATGGATCATGAGCCTCAACAACCCGAGGGTGGACGCCTACCAGCTCTCGCTCTTCATGGACATGGCCTGGAACATCAGCCGCATCAACGAATCGAATATCCAGTCGCACTATGGAGAATGGCTTGCAGACATGTTCGGAGAGCATGCTGCTGCCCGATTGCTACCCGTGATGACCGAATATTACCACCTGGTCGGCATCCGCAAGCCGGAACAGATGAATGTGGAATTTGCCGCCGATGCCTTCGGCAATGAGCTCGAACGCTACATCGACAACTACAAGGATGTGGCTTCGGCGCTCACGCCGGTGGAGAAACTCATCCCGGAACACCTGCAGGACGCATACTTCGCAACGATAAAATATCCCGTATATGCCGCCTGGGCCATGGCCACCAAGCAGCTTCAGGCCTTGGAGGCACGGCATATCGGGCGGCCGGAGTCGTTTCTGCACGACTCGGAAGCACTGCAGTCGGCCGTGCGCAGCTGGAAAGCCCACGGGGAAATCCTGCAGCTCACCGCTTATTATAACGACAACTTGGCTCGTGGGAAATGGAAAGGCACGCTCGACATCACCGACAATCCGCTGATTCTCGGCGAGCCGCAGTTCCCGAAAAAGATTACAAAGAAAGAGATAGAGAAATACGGAAACGCACCGCATGTGCCCTTCAGCATGGATACAGACAATGCCCTGGTAAAGAACGCAGCAGACTACCGCAAGGCTCCCCGGGGCTCACGAGCCATCCAGATGCTGGGACACAGCATGAAGGCCATTACCGTTCCGCAAGGCGAGAGCCTCTCATTCTCGTTCTATTCGGAGTGGGAAGCCGACGCAGTCATCCGGATTGCGGTCATTCCTACATCTGGCGACCACCGTTTCTATGTCAATGTGGATGGGAAAATCTATGACTTTACCGATACGACAGACCCGGAATCCGCTCAGGGAATTGCCGATGCCGAGCGTGGACAGGCCGTGAGAAACCTCAAGGTGCACCTTACGCGCAATAGCCACAGCATCGATATCCAAGCCGTAGGGGATGCCGTCGTCGTCGATCAGGTCATGGTCGACTACAATCCTTATCGCATATTCTATATGTTCCCCATAGCTCCGGCCCTGCATTAGGCAAGGAAGCCCAAACCCTTACTTTGCGGTCTTCCGGTCAGAACGCTTCTCGCGATGATAGCTGCGATAGTCGTCCAAAGGAATCTCCACCTCCGGCTCCGTGAGCTCTCCTTGCCTTGGCAAGCGGAATTTCTGGTATCTTATGTTCAGTCCTCTTTCTATCCACATCGACTCATAATAGGTCTGGATGCCCAGAATCTTGCTCGTCTCCTCGTCAATACCCTCCGTATGATAGAGGTCTTCCGTCCTGAAGAGCAGGGGAAGGTTATTCACATCCACCACATAAGAGGTATAAGTGAAGAGAAAATTCGAGTCGGTCTTCAGGTGGATGAGGCCTCCGTCGACAAGAAAGTTGCGGTATCGGTTCAGGAAGAACGGGCTCGAAAGGCGCTTACGGGCGTTTTTCATCTGGGGATCAGAGAATGTAAGCCATATTTCCCGCACCTCGTCCTCCGCAAAAAAGCGGTCTATCATCTCGATATTGGTGCGCAGGAAAGCCACATTCTGCAGGTTTTCCTCCAACGCCATCTTGGCTCCCGTCCACATACGGGCGCCCTTGATGTCGACTCCTATGAAGTTCATGTCCGGGAAAAGCTTGGCCAAGCCTACCGTATATTCCCCCTTTCCGCAGCCCAGTTCGAGGATAATGGGATTCCCGTTCTTGAAGTATTGCTCGCCCCAATGCCCTTTCATGGCAAACGGAACCTTGCTGACTACAGAAAAGGGAGCCTGGAAGACATTCCTGAATGTCTCCATTTCAGCAAACTTGGCCAACTTTCCTTTGCTCATAAAACACTATTCTACAACTACGGTTGTCCATCCATGCTTGTCCTCAAGGGTTCCATACTGAATACCTCGAAGGGTATCATACAGCTTCCGGGACCACGGACCCGGTTCCTCGCCGTATTCAATATGGGCGCCGGTGTCAAGGTCATCAATGTAAGAAATCGGCGAGATGACCGCCGCCGTGCCGCAGGCACCCGCCTCCTCAAAGGTTGCCAGCTCCTCGTAAGGTATCTGACGACGCTCCACCTTCATGCCCAAGTCCTCGGCAACCTGCATCAGACTCTTGTTGGTAATGCTTGGAAGAATGGAAGAAGACTTCGGCGTGATGTATGTGTTGTTCTTGATGCCGAAGAAATTTGCCGCCCCGCACTCGTCCATATACTTCTTTTCCTTCGCGTCGAGATAGAATTCCGACGCATATCCCTTTGCCGCGGCCAGGTTATGGGCATACAGTGAGGCCGCATAGTTGCCGCCCACCTTGTATTTGCCGGTACCCAACGGAGCCGAACGGTCATAGTTATGGACGATGGCGTAAGGGTTACTCTGGAAGCCGCCCTTGAAGTACGGGCCTACGGGAGTTACTAAAATGACAAACATATAGTCGCGAGCGGCATGAACGCCTACCTGCGGCGTGATGCCTATCAGCAATGGGCGGATGTACAAGGTGGAACCGCTCTCGTAAGTGGGAACCCACTCCTGGTTGAGCCGAACCACCTTTTTCACCATCTCCTCGAACATTTCCGTCGGAAGCTCAGGCATTACGATGTAGCGGCAAGTGCTCTGCAGCCGCTTCGCATTCTCGTCCATGCGGAAGACGCGAATCTTTCCGTCGGGGCAGCGATAGGCCTTCAGCCCCTCAAAAGCCTCCTGGCCGTAATGCAGACAGGCAGCCGCTATTGATATATTGAATGTATCCTCTGAACAGACTTCTATCTCGCCCCACTGGCCGTTGTGGTAATAGCAACGCACATTATAGTCCGTCTTCATATACCCGAACGACAAATTCTCCCAATCGATATTCTTCATTGTTTTCTGATTTAAAAGTGATACTTTGCTACAAAAATACGAATAATTCCACACTTCAGCAAATATTCCTCCGAGAAAACTTACTTTTCGTCGAGAGCTTTCTTGACTTCTGCATCTGTCTTGGTCAGCTTATCCTTACAAAGCTTTATCAGTTTCTGCGCAGTCTTGAGCTTTTCCGTGAGATCGTCGATGTCAAGCTCGTCGTTCTCCATCTGCTCCACGATTTCCTCAAGTTGCCTGACAGCCTCTTCATATTTGATTTCCTTCGCCATATCGTTTACTTTATGATTGATTTAATTGTGCCATTTGCCACCCGCGTCTCTATCTCATAGCCGCTCTTCAAGCTGTCCGCGTCTTTCACGGCGCACCCCTCGTAAAGCGTTATAGAGTATCCACGCTTCAACATCAGCTGGGGATCCATCAGGCGGAGCTTTTCCTCAAGCAACCTGATTTGCTGCCTCTTTGCCTCCATGAGGCGGCCTACAAGCGCGTTGATAGCCACTTCGCGTGCGCTGAGCTGCCACCTCTGACTCTCCAACTTGCCCTGAACCCTTGAGGCGAAATCCCTCATGAGGCCGTCCAGGCGCAACTCCTGCCGTGTCCGGAAAAGGCGGAACAATGCCGGAATTTTCTCTGACAGACGAGACAACCGCATGCGCTCGTATTCCATCCGCCGGCCAACGAGACTCAACAAGGCTTCCTGCGCCTCCATTATGCGCATATAGACCCTTGAGAGATGGTCGACCAAGAAGGCCGCGGCGGCAGTCGGGGTCTTCACCCGAGTATTCGAAACCATGTCCAGGACACTCTCGTCGCGCTCATGTCCGATACCCGTTATAATCGGCAGAGGGAAGTTTGCCACATTCTCTGCGAGGCTGAGCGTGTCGAAACCCGACATGTCCGCCGTGGCTCCCCCGCCCCTTATGATTACCACGACATCATAGTCGTCAAGTCTTTCATTGATGGCATTGAGGGCGGAAATCACGCTCTGCTCCACCTGCTCGCCCTGCATGATGGCAGGGAAAAGCGTGGGATGGAATACGAGGCCATACTCGTTGTTATCCAACTGATTGCAGAAATCGCCATAGCCAGCCGCCGTCTCGCTCGATATCACGGCTATCCGCTGGGCAAAAAGGGGGATTGCCAGTTCCTTTTGCAACTCAAACACTCCTTCTTCCTGCAACTGCCGGATAATTTCCTGACGCTTCCGAGCCATGTCGCCAAGCGTGAATGTCGGGTCGATATCCGATATATTATACGAGAATCCGAATGCCTCGTGGAAGGTGGCCTTTACTTTCAGCAAGACCTTCAGGCCGGCATGCAGCGACTGGCCGGTTACGCTCTCAAAGTGGGCACGCACATACATCCACCTCGCTTTCCAGCAGATGGCCCGTGCCCGGGCTATCGGCGTCTTGCTGGACTCGTCCTTCTGCACAAGCTCCATGTAGCAATGTCCCCTGTCGTTGACTTCCGAGAGTTCTGCCTCTACCCAATATTCATCGGGCATGGAAACCTCTATCGTCTCGCGGACGAGTTCGTTGAGTTCGTAAAGAGTCAGGGTATGCTGCGCCATATAAGTTTATTTTCCCATCTGATAGGCCTTCCAGAAATCCGGGATTCCATATCCGAACACATTGTCGGGAGTGCCGGCGCGGTCGCCGCTTGCCCTTACCAGTTCGATGATTTCCCTTGCTGTCTTTCCGGGAAGCGCCTGCCACAGGCAGGCAACCATACCGCAACAGATCGGGGAGGCAAAGGATGTCCCGTTCGCAGTCGTGTTAACGCCCCGCCCACTGAACACCCGGGCCGCCCCGCCAAGGGCCATCACATCGGGCTTGACCCGCCCGTCCTGCGACGGACCGAGGGAGCTGAAGTTGGTATTGACGCCCCGCGCATCGACGGCACCCACAGTCAGGACATCCTCCGCATCACCGGGAGGCGTGATTTTCTTCCACGGTTCGTCGCCGGAATTTCCCGCACTGCACACCAGGAGCATGCCTTTTCCGGCAAGCATAGATGCCGCCCGGGAAATAAAAGTAGTTCTGCCGTCAAGCTCGGCATACCTGAAATTGGTGCTCTTATCATCAAACTGGGCATAGCCCAGCGAGCTGTTGAGCACATCCACGCCCAGGCTGTCGGCATATTCAGCGGCCATCGCCCAGCTGTCTTCTTCCGAGAGGCTCTCCGTGGGACCATATTCCGAGCGCAAGAGCACATAGTGAGCCCCCGGAGCCGTGCCCACATAGCGGAACGAGTCGATAACTGCCATGCAGGAAAGCACCATCGTGCCGTGGTCAAGCAGCTGGTAAATGTCCGACTTATAAGGATATACGAAGTCGCGCGTAGATTCAACCATGACCCTCTTGAATGCCGGGATGATGTCCGCATTCATGTAGCCGCCGTCGATAACGCCTATGAGCATGCCCTCTCCACGAAAGCCTGCTTCATGCAGCCTGCGGCCGTTGAGCTGCTCTATCTGCCTCGCCGCGCTGCCGTAAAGCTGCCCGGGAATGATTGCCGTGGTATCGCTCTTCAAAGGAAAGACCCTCTGCCGGGAGATGGAGTCGGGCGAATGGAATACGCATTTCACGCCCGTTACGAACGGGAAAGCTGCCAATCCACCGGCATGCAGCGAATCCGTGAGCTTCACCAAGGCCGTATTGTTCCATTTGCTCCCGCCGACGACCTCGAATCCTGCCGACTTCAGCTCGTCAAGATATTTCTGAGACAAAGGCAAGTCAGTGGAGTCCACCTTCAACCCCTGCCTCTCACGCCGCTGCAACGACCGCTCCGAGAGGAACTTCCCGGGACGCCTGAGGGAGTATTTCGTGCCCTTCTTGTCTTTCAGCTGTACACGGAAAAGCCAGGTCTTACCGCCCGGAAAGGCAATTTTCTGTGCCTGCGTGAGGTTACAGAACAACAAAAGCACCAGTATATAGAGTATTTTCTTCATGATCTTGATTCCTAAACCATATTGCAAAAGTAGTGCTATTTTCGCTAAGTACCAAATTTTACACCTTATTTATATTGTAGTCTCTTACTTTTTTGCTATCTTTGCATTCTGTAAAACCAAGCCAATGGACAACAAGAAAGCGACGCTGGAACTGGGCAGCAAGCCTGTCGGACAACTGCTGTGGCAGTATGCCCTTCCGGCCATCATTGCCATGACCGCCTCTTCCCTGTACAATATCATCGACAGAATCTTCATCGGGCAGGTGGTAGGGCCGCTGGCCATCTCGGGGCTTGCCATCACCTTTCCCTTCATGAACCTCTCCGGAGCCTTCGGGGCGGCCGTGGGCGTGGGAGCCTCGACGGCCATTTCCGTGAAGTTAGGCCAGAAAGACTACGATACGGCGGAGAATCTGCTGGGCAACACGGTAACCCTGAACCTCATCATCGGCTTTCTCTTCGCCGTCGTCTGCCTGGTATTCCTCGACCCCATCCTGCGTTTCTTCGGAGCGAGCGACGCCACCCTGCCCTATGCCCGCGACTTCATGCAGGTGATTCTGGCAGGAAACATCATCACGCACATGTATTTTGGCATGAACGCCGTGCTCCGCGCGGCTTCCAAACCCAGGCAGGCCATGTATGCCACGATATTCACCGTGGCGATGAACATCCTGCTCGACATCGTCTTCATATGGTGGTGGCACTGGGGAATCCGCGGCGCGGCCTTCGCCACCATGCTCTCGCAGACCCTCGCACTGGTATATCAGATGAGGCTCTTCTCCGACAAAAAAGAGCTTCTGCACCTGAAAAAGGGCATCTACAGGCTGAAGGCCGACCTTGTGAAGAACATCGTCGGCATCGGCATCTCCCCGTTCCTGATGAACGCCTGTGCCTGTATCATCGTCATCTTCATGAACAACCAGCTTGTCAGCTATGGCGGCGACCTGAGCGTGGGAGCCTATGGCATCTCAAACGGAGTGGCCACGGTATTCATTATGTTCGTCATCGGGCTGAACCAGGGCATGCAGCCTATCGCCGGATACAACTACGGGAGCCTGCAGTTCGACCGCCTGATGCATGTGCTGAAGCTGGCCATCCTCGCGGCAACCGTCATCATGACCACGGGCTGGGCCATCGGGATGCTCATCCCGGGTCTGCTCGCGCGCATGTTCACCACCGACGCCACGCTCATCGGGATGTCCGTCAAGGCCATCCGCATCAATATGCTCCTCTTCCCGATCATCGGTTACCAGATGGTGGTTACCAACTTTTTCCAATGCATAGGGAAAGTGAAAATCAGCATTTTCCTCTCTCTTTCCAGACAGTTGCTTTTCCTCCTGCCCTGCCTGCTGATACTTCCCCGCTTCTGGGATATTGACGGCGTATGGTATTCCCTGCCCGTTTCAGACGCCACGGCATCGGTGGTGGCTCTCGCGATTATGATTATCTATATGAGAAAATTCAATAAACAACATAAAGAAATGCAAGATGGAGCAGCAGAAAATCATCATTAACATCGGCCGGCAGATAGGCAGCGGCGGATGCACCATCGCCCAGATGCTGGCCAAGGAGTTCGGCGCGAAGCTATACGACAAGGAAATCCTGAACCTTGCCGCCAAGGAGAGCGGCTTCTCCGAGAAGTTCTTCGAGCAGAACGATGAAAGGAAAGGCTTCGCGAAGTCGCTCTTCCACATCCATGTACCCCTGCTCGGAGAAGGCAATTTCTATAAGAACGACTTCTCGCAGGAGAGCCTCTACCAGTTTCAGAGCAATGCCATCAAGAAGGCGGCAGCCGAGGGAAACTGCGTCTTCGTGGGCCGCACGGCCGACTATGTGCTGCGCGACAACCCCGACAAGGTCGACATCTTCATCACGGCCGACATGGACGACCGCATCCGGAGGGTGGCCGAGCGCCACCAGTTCACGGAAGAAAGGGCCCGGAGACATATCGTGGACGGCGAAAGCAGTCGTTCCTCCTACTACAACTACTATACCGGGAAGCGTTGGGGAAGCAGCGAGAGCTACGACCTCTGCGTCAATTCGAGCGTGTTGGGCATAGAAGCTACCGGGAAGTTTATCGCCGACTTCATCAGGAAAAAGTTTTACAGCGAAAGTGATATGCCGTAAACAGGAGAGTAAAAAGCCGTCAGAAGGCGGGCTTTTAGCCGTTAGAAGGCAACCTTTTAACGGCTAAAAGGAAAGCAAAAGGCGGCCTTTTGAAATACGGCTCATAACCAACTGGATATCAAGAGATTAGAAATGACAAAAAAGATAGGAATCATCAGCGACACCCACGGATATTGGGACGAAAAATACTTACAGTATTTCGACTCCTGCGATGAGGTCTGGCATGCGGGCGACATCGGCTCCACGGAGGTAGCCGACAAGTTCGAGGCCATGCACCCGCTATTCCGAGCCGTACACGGCAACATCGACGGCCAGGACATCCGGTGCCGCTACCCCGAGGTGCTGCGGTTCCGATGCGAAGAAGTGGATGTATTGATGAAGCACATCGGCGGCTATCCGGGCAACTACGACCGCTCCATCCAGAGCCGCCTCTATGCCTCCCCGCCCAACCTCTTCATCTCCGGACACTCGCATATACTGAAGGTGAAGTTCGACAAGACGCTCAACCTGCTGCACATCAACCCCGGAGCCGCGGGTATGCAGGGGTGGCACACGGATCGCACGATCGTCCGCCTCACCATCGAAGGAAAGAAATTCACCGACTGCGAGCTCATCACGCTCGGCGAGCACGGCAACAGAATATGACATGGGAAGGAAGACTTTGACACATCTGGGCAAGGCTCTTGTCTTCGGGGTGGTATTCACCGTCATCGGGATGGCCTTCGATGTCGTCTTCGTGGACGAGGCTCAAAGGGTGCCGTGGGAGTTTTTCCTGCAGGGCGCGCTCGTCTACTTCTTCCTGATAGGCCTCCGGAAGCTCGAAGAGATATACATGAAACGAAACTAAGAACTTAAAATCAGAAAGACATGACACGACGCAAAGGAATCATTGGACTCGCCTCAGTCGAGGCTGTTCTTTTTATCATCATCTTCTTATTGTATGCGCAAGAAGTCATCGGGATTACCTTGATGCTTGGGCTTTTCATCGGCATAGCACTCATTACATCAACGGCCCTCTTCCTCATCATCAGGAATACGCCTCCCGAGGAATAGGTTCTAAACAGGAAACAAATAAAAAACATATACGAATATGAAAACTTATCTGGTAACAGGAGCCGCCGGATTCATCGGCGCAAACTATATCAAGTATCTCCTCCACAGGAAATATGCCCGTGAAGACATCAAGGTCATCATCCTCGACGCCCTCACCTATGCCGGCAATCTGGGCACCATCAAGGACGACATCGACAATCGCCGCTGCCTCTTCGTCAAGGGCGACATCCGCGACCGGCAGCTCGCCGACCGCCTGTTTGCTGAAAACGACATCGACTATGTGGTCAACTTCGCGGCCGAAAGCCATGTAGACCGCTCCATAGAAGACCCTCAGCTCTTCCTGAGCGTCAACATCCTCGGCACGCAGAACCTGCTCGACGCGGCCCGCCGGGCATGGGTTACGGGCAAGGACAGCCAGGGCTACCCCACCTGGAAGCCGGGCAAGCGATACCACCAGGTGTCCACCGACGAGGTCTACGGCTCCCTCGGTGTCACGGGATACTTCACGGAGCAGACCCCGCTGTGCCCTCACAGCCCGTATTCCGCTGCCAAGACGAGTGCCGATCTCTTCGTAATGGCCTACCACGACACCTATCACATGCCCGTGAGCATCACCCGTTGCTCTAACAACTACGGGCCCTACCACTTCCCCGAGAAGCTCATCCCGCTCATCATCAACAACATCCTGGAAGGCAAGCAACTGCCCGTCTACGGCAAGGGAGAGAACATTCGCGACTGGCTTTATGTCGAGGACCACTGCAAGGCCATAGACATGGTGGTGCGCGAAGGCAGAGAAGGCGAGGTATACAATGTCGGCGGACACAACGAAATGAAGAATATCGACATCGTGAAGCTCACCATCAAGACCATCCACGACATGATGCAGGAGGACAAGAGCCTGCGCAAGGTGCTCAAGAAGCAAGAGAAAGACGAGAACGGAGACATCCGCATCGACTGGATCAACGACAGTCTCATCACCTTCGTAGCAGACCGGCTCGGCCATGATGCCCGCTACGGCATCGACCCCACCAAGATCAAGAACGACCTGGGGTGGTATCCCGAGACCAAGTTTGCCGACGGCATCGTGAAGACCATCCGCTGGAACCTCGAGAACCAGCAGTGGATTCAGGAGGTAACGAGCGGCGACTACCAGAAGTATTATGAACAGATGTACGGAAACCGATAATCCAGACCCGGCAAGATGAAGAAAATCATGCTCCTCGGTTCCGGTGAACTGGGCAAGGAATTTACGATAGCGGCCAAGCGGGCAGGACTCTATGTCATAGCCTGCGACAACTACGAGGGCGCACCGGCCATGCAGGTAGCCGATGAATGCGAGGTGTTCTCCATGCTCAACGGCGACGCCCTTGCCGACGCAGTGCACCGCCATCGACCCGACATCATCGTCCCCGAGATAGAGGCCATCCGCACCGAGCGGCTCTTCGAGTTTGAGAAAGCGGGTATTCAGGTGGTCCCCTCGGCCAAGGCCGTGAACTACACGATGAACCGCCGGGCCATCCGCGACCTCGCATCACGGGAGTTAGGCCTGCGCACAGCCAGGTATTTCTATGCGAAAAGCTTCGACGAGTTCCGTCGGGCGGCCGACGAGATAGGCTTCCCGTGCGTGGTCAAGCCCCTGATGAGTTCGTCCGGCCACGGCCAGAGCTATGTGCACAACGACGACGAACTGCACGAGGCCTACCGGGAGGCCATGGAAGAAGGGCGCGGCGATGTCAGGGAAGTGATTATCGAGGAGTTCATCGACTTCCAATCAGAGTTCACCCTGCTCACCGTTACCCAGAAAAACGGCCCCACCCTGTTCTGTCCGCCCATCGGGCATGTACAGAAAGGCGGCGACTATCGCGAGAGCTGGCAGCCGTTTCAGCTGCCCGCCAAGGCTCTCAAGACCGCCCAGCACATGGCCGCCGAGGTTACCAAGGCACTCACGGGATATGGCATCTGGGGCGTGGAGTTCTTCCTCACCCGACAGGGAGAGGTCATCTTCTCGGAACTCTCGCCCCGCCCGCACGACACGGGCATGGTTACCCTCGGCCATACCACCAACCTCAGCGAGTTTGAACTGCACCTCCGGGCCGTCATGGGATGGCCCATTCCCGCCATTCATCTGGAGCATTGCGGCTGCTCGGCGGTCATCCTCTCGCCCGTGGAGAGCCGCGAGCCGCTCGACTACAACCTCGTGGAAGCCCTGAGTGAAGACCGCACCCGCATACGCATCTTCGGCAAGCCCGTGGCTCATGTAGGGCGCAGAATGGGTGTCGCACTGTGCTACGGCGAGCTTGGCGACGACCTCAATGCCCTGCGCGACAAGGCAAAACGACTGGCAAAGACGGTTCTCGGCACCGATCCTTATATGAAGAAATGACCTTAGGAAGAATCATAGAGCTTTCCAAAATCCTCGATCCGCGCGGCAATCTCACGGTAACGGAGGAACTGAAGGACATTCCCTTCGATATCAGGCGCGTCTACTGGGTGTATGATGTGCCCTCCGGGGAAAGCCGGGGAGGCCATGCCCACAAGACTTGCCGCGAGTTTATCATCGCCGTGAGCGGGTCGTTCTCGGTTACGCTCAACAACGGTAGAGAGCAGAAGACCTACCTCCTGAACCACCCCTACCAAGGACTTCTCGTGGAAACCGGCACATGGCGCACCCTCGACGACTTCTCTTCGGGAGCCGTCTGTCTGGTTCTTGCCTCGGAATTCTTCAGCGAAGACGACTATATCCGCGACTTCGACGAATACCTGGAATACCTGCGATGTTCGAAATAAGACGATATACGGCCGAAGACAAGGCGCTCTGGGACCGATATGTAGGCAAGGCCAGAAACGCTACTTTCCTCTTTTATCGCGACTACATGGACTATCATGCCGACCGGTTCGAGGACTTTTCGCTCCTGTTCTACAAAGGCAGGAGACTCTATGCGCTGCTCCCTGCCCACCGGGAAGGCACCACACTCTACTCCCACTTCGGCCTCACCTATGGCGGACTGCTCATGGACATCCATGTAACGGCCGCCGACACCTGCGTCCTCTTTGAGGAACTCAACGGCTGGCTGCGGGCGCAAGGCTTCCGAAAGGTGGTCTATCGCCCCGTTCCCTGGGTCTATCACAGGCATCCGTCAGAAGAAGATCTCTATGCCATTTACTGGAAATGCGGGGCAAGACTGCGCTCGAGAAACATCGGGACGACGATTTTCATGCAGCAGCACCTGCGCTGGCGCAAGGATCATCTGCGCCGACTCCGCAAGTCCAAGGCCGGCGGCGTCATTGTCAGAAGTGATGCCCCGCTCGCAGAATTCTGGGAAATCCTGAATAAAAACCTAATGAACCGCTTTCAAGCCAGACCCGTCCACACACTCGAGGAGATAGAGTTATTGAGGTCTCGGTTCCCTAAGAACATCATTCAATACAGCGCCTACAAGGACGGGCACATCATCGGAGGCATCACTTTCTATATCACCGCCCGGGTGGTCCACGGCCAGTATAGCGCCACCAACGCAGAGGGAAAGGAGCTGGGAGCCATGGAGGCAATCTACGAACGGGTTATGTATCACGACTATCCGCAATATCCTTATCTCGACTTCGGCAGTTCCACCGAGCAGAACGGCAGTTGGCTGAACGAAGGACTGATAGCCCACAAGGAGGGATATGGCGGCCGGAGCGTGGTCTACGACACTTACGAATGGGACTTATGATAGCATATCAGGACTTGAAACGCGTTACTTCACGGCATCAGGAGGAGCTTCAGGCGGCCGTGAGGCAGGTCATAGACAGCGGCCGATACCTGCAAGGGCAGGCCGTAGAGAGGTTTGAAAACCACTATGCCGACTACATCGGCACCCGCCATTGCGTGTCGTGCGCCAGCGGACTGGATGCCCTCACGCTCATTCTCCGCGCCTACAAGGAGACGGGGATATTGAGGGAGGGCGACGAGGTCATCGTCCCGGCCAACACCTACATCGCCTCCATCCTCTCCATTACGGAGAATCTGCTCAAGCCGATACTGGTGGAACCGAGCCTCCTGACCTATGAGATTGACGACACGAAGATAGAGGAAGCCATCACCGAAAGGACACGCGCCGTGATGATCGTCCATCTCTACGGTCGCAATTCGTTTACTCCCAAGATAGCGGAGATATGCCGAAGACATCATCTGAAGCTCATCGAGGACAATGCACAGGCACACGGATGCGAGTTTGAAGGGCGCAAGACCGGCTCCTTAGGCGATGCCGCCGCCCACAGCTTCTATCCCGCAAAGAACCTCGGAGCACTCGGCGACGCCGGTGCCGTTACCACCGACGACGACGAACTGTCGTCCGCCATCCGCGCGTTAGGCAACTATGGCAGCAACAAGAAGTATATCTTTCCCTATAAAGGGCGAAACAGCCGTATGGACGAGATACAAGCCGCCGTGCTGGATGTAAAGCTGCGATACCTTGACGACGACAACCAGAATCGCCGGGAGATAGCGGAATTTTATTTAAGGAATATATCCAATCCGCTGGTTCACAACCCCTTACCAGGAAAGAGAGACAATGTCTGGCACATTTTCCCCGCCCGCTGCGAACATCGCGACGAGCTTCAGGAATACTTGCGACGGCAGGGCATTGAGACGATGATTCACTATCCCGTCCCGCCCCACCGTCAGGAATGCTACAAGGAGCTCGGAATCCTCCGGCTGCCCATCACCGAAAAGATTCATCGGGAGGAAATAAGCATTCCTGTCTATCCATGTTTAGACAGACAGGAATACACCTATATCGCCGAGAAAATCAACGAGTTTGAAACCTAATCCTGCTTAGCGCCCTCAAAGGGGAACAGCCCGTACAGTTCCGCGTCTATCGTATCGGTAATCTGCTGGAAGTCCTTAGGGTCGCTCTCAAACTTCAGCTTGTCGCCGTCCACTATCATCAGCCGCCCTTCATAGCCGGCTATCCACTCCTCATAGCGGTTGTTAAGCCCCTGAAGATAGTCTATGCGGATAGACTTCTCGTAGTCGCGCCCGCGCTTCTCTATCTGCTCCACGATGTTCGGAATCGACGAGCGGATGTAGATCATGAGGTCAGGAAGCTTGACGAGCGACATCATCAGGTCGAAGAGATCGGTATAGTTGTCGAAGTCGCGGTCGCTCATCATGCCCATGTCGTGCAGGTTTGGCGCGAAGATTCGCGCGTCCTCGAAGATCGTGCGGTCCTGAACGATGGTCTCGGAGCTTTTTGAAATCTCCACTACATCTCGGAATCGCTTGTTCAGAAAGTAAATCTGAAGGTTGAAAGCCCATCGGTTCATATCGGCATAATAGTCCTCCAAGTAGGGATTGTTGTCGACTGGCTCGAAGTGGGGTGTCCACCCGTATCGTTTGGCAAGCATCTTGGTGAGGGTGGTCTTGCCGCTTCCTATGTTTCCGGCTATTGCTATATGCATAACTGTAAGGTTTGATTATTCGTTCTGATTGGAGAAAAGGCCGAAGAGGTTGGCGTCCACCTTGTCTACGATCTGCGCCAGCTGCTTCGGGTTATGCTGGAAGTCTATGTCGTCGACATCCACCACAAGCACCTTTCCCTTATACTTATTGAAGATGAAATCCTCGTATCTCTCGTTGAGATTGGTCAGGTAATCAAGCGGCATTGTCTGCTCATAGTCCCGCCCGCGCTTCTGTATATTGGCCACGAGATGCGGCACCGAGGCGCGCAGATAGATCATCAGGTCGGGATATTTCACGATCATCATCATCGACTCGAACAGCCCCATATAGGTGTCGAAGTCGCGGTCCGAGAGATGCCCCATGGCCTTGTTCGTGGCCGTGAACACATAGACGCCCTCGTAGATGGAACGATCCTGGATGATGGTGTCCTCGGATTTGGCGATGGCCAGCAGGTCCTTGAAGCGCTCCTTGAGGAAATAGACCTCCATGTTAAGCGACCATCGGGGTATATCCTTATAGTAATCCTCAAGATAAGGATTATAGTCCACGGCCTCGAAGCGTGGCGTCCAGCCGTAGTGTCTTGCCAGCATTGTGGTCAATGTGGTCTTTCCGCTGCCAATGTTTCCCGCAATTGCAATATGCACCTTTTATTCTTCTTTATTAGATTCGTATCGAGTGATTTCATGGCAAAGGTAACAAAATTCCCAGAGTTACCATTCCTTTTAACGATATTTTTAAGCAATAATTGTAATCCGGGCGGCACGCCGGGGGACGGAAGGCGACTACCGAAACACCTCCAGACGGCTTCCGGATTTTCTTTTTGCCGCTACCCGCCAGATAAAATCGGCGATTTTGTCCCATGATTTCGGCGATTTTGTCGCACAATCTCGCCGATTTTGTCAGAGTGCCTGCCGCCTTTCATGAAACAAATAATCGTCCTTCCTGCCACCGAGTGAAATATTTTTCTTATCTTTGCACTTCAGAAAAAGTTTTCCAACATGATAGTTTGTATTGCCGAGAAACCCAGCGTAGCCAAGGACATAGCACGAATCATCGGAGCTACGGCCTCCCACGACGGCTACATGGAGGGCAACGGATACCAGGTTACATGGACTTTCGGCCACCTCTGCTGCCTCAAGGAGCCCGACGACTACAGCGAGAACTGGAAACACTGGAGCCTCGCCGCCCTGCCCATGATTCCCGCACGCTTCGGCATCAAGCTCATCGAGGACGCCGGAATCAAGAAGCAGTTCGCCATTATAGAGCGGCTCATGCAGGCGGCCGACGGCATCATCAACTGCGGCGACGCCGGCCAGGAGGGCGAACTGATTCAGCGGTGGGTGATGCAGAAGGCCAACGCCACCTGTCCGGTCAGGCGACTGTGGATTTCCTCGATGACCGACGAGGCCATCCGCGAGGGTTTCCAGCGGCTGAAAGACCAGGGCGAATACCAGAGCCTCTATCTCGCAGGGCTCTCACGGGCCATCGGCGACTGGCTCCTGGGCATGAACGCCACCCGCCTCTACACGCTCAAGTACGGCCAGAACAGGCAGGTGTTGAGCATCGGACGCGTGCAGACGCCCACCCTCGCGCTGATAGTGAACCGGCAGAAGGAAATCGACGGCTTCAAGCCCGAGCCCTACTGGATTCTGGCAACGATATACCGCGACACGCAGTTCACGGCCACCAAGGGCAAGTTTCTCAGCAAGGAAGAGGGCGAGAAAGCCTTCGAGACCATTGCGGGAAAACCCTTCACGGTTACCGATGTGCAGAAGAAGAAGGGCACGGAGGCACCGCCCCACCTCTACGACCTCACCTCGCTGCAGGTGGACTGCAACCGTAAGTTCAGCTATTCGGCCGACATGACGCTCAAGCTCATACAGAGTCTCTACGAGAAGAAGTTCACCACCTATCCCCGCGTGGACACGCAATACCTCTCGGACGACATCTACCCCAAGTGTCCCGCCATCCTCAAGGGACTCGACGGATATGCCCCCCTCACCCAGCCGATTGTCGGAAAGAAACTCCGCAAGGACAAAAAGGTGTTCGACACCTCGAAGGTTACCGACCACCATGCCATCATTCCTACCGGCGTTCCTGCCCGCGGGCTCACCGATATGGAGCGGAATGTCTACGAACTGGTGGCCCTGCGCTTCATCAGCGTGTTCTATCCCGACTGCAAATTCTCCACCACCACGGTCATGGGAACGGCTGGCGAGGTGGAATTCAAGGTCAGCGGCAAGGAGATTCTCGACCCCGGATGGCATGCCGTGTATGCCAAGGAAGAGCAGAAGGCAACCGACGAAGACAGCAAGAGCGGCGACGAGGAGCGCACCCTGCCCTCGTTCATTGTCGGCGAGACGGGGCCGCACACGCCCACCCTTACCGAGAAGTGGACCACACCGCCCAAATACTACACCGAGGCGACGCTGCTCCGCGCCATGGAGACGGCCGGCAAGTTCGTGGAAGACGAGGAACTGCGCGCCGCCTTGAAGGAAAACGGCATCGGAAGACCGTCGTCGAGAGCCGGAATCATAGAGACCCTCTTCAAGCGACGCTACATCCGCCGCGAGCGCAAGAACCTGCTCGCCACCCCCACGGGCATCGAACTCATCGACACCATCCACGAAAGACTGCTCACGAGCTGTGAACTCACGGGCATCTGGGAGAAGAAACTGCGCGACATCGAGCACAAGACCTACGACCCCCAGCAGTTCATCAACGAGCTGAAAGAGCAGATCGGCAACATCGTAACCGATGTGCTGAGCGACAACTCCAACCGCCGGGTAGCCACGACCACCGAGGCCGACCTCAAGAAGAGAAGCCCCCGCAAGCAGGCTCCGCGGCTGAAAGCCGACGACACCCTCATCGGCAAGCCCTGTCCCAAATGCGGCAAGGGCACTATTATAAAAGGTAAAACTGCCTACGGATGCAGCAACTGGAAGAACGGATGCGACTTCCGCCTGCCGTTCGAGGATAAAGCATAGACCCCTCCTCTCGTTTCCCACACTTATGAAAGTCATACGGGGCCGGGCAATAAACCCGCCCAGGAATCGTTATATCAGAAAGAATTGGAAATGCGTAGAAGCCTCTATATATATGGTTTACTGATTGCGCTGACACTCCTGACGGGGTGCAGCATCGAGCGCAACATCAAGAAGGGCGAGAAAAGTCTGGCTCTTGGCGAGTATTATGACGCGGGAGAATACTTCCGCAAGGCCTATCAGGCCACCCCGCCCAAGGAGCGTGACCAACGGGGAAGGCTCGCCCTAAAGATTGCGCAATGCTATGAGAAAATCAACCAGCACCAGCGAGCCATCGGAGCCTATAGGAATGCCATCCGCTATAACAAGGCAAATGTAAGCGACCACCTGTCGTTGGCCCGGCAACTCATGAAGAACGGCTCCTATAAAGAGGCTGCCGATGAGTTTCAGATAGTGATAGACTCCCTGCCCGACAGCCAACAGGCGAAGACCGGACTGCAGGCTGCCCAGAGTGCGGCGAAGGTTAAGGAACTCGGCTCTCGCTACACCGTGAAGCGCATGGCGGTGTTCAACTCCCGACGGGCAGACTATTCCCCGATGCTCACAGGCGATGAATACGACCGCCTCTACTTCACCAGTACACGCAACGAGGCCGCGGGCGACGAGCTGAGCGGCATCACCGGAGCCAAGAACGGGGACATCTTCATCTCGGAAAAAGACGACAAAGGCAAATGGAGCAAGCCCGAACCCGTGAGCGGCGGGCTGAACACGGCCTATGACGAGGGGGCTTGCTGCTTCTCTCCCGACCAGCGCGAGATGTATCTCACACAGTGTACGACCGACCCGAGTGCGCCCCGCTATGCACAGATCGTTACCTCCAGCCGGGCAGACGCGGCCTGGGGCAAGGCCGGCGAGCTGCAGCTCACGCGCGACACGCTGTCCAGCTATGCCCATCCGGCCGTCTCGCCTGACGGGCAGTGGCTGTATTTCACCTCCGATATGCCCGGTGGCATGGGCGGTCTTGACATCTGGCGGGTAAGGCTTACATCGGCAGGAGTTGGCGGAGTAGAGAACCTGGGGAGTCCCATCAATACCGAAGGCGACGAGGAATTTCCTACTTTCCGGCCGAACGGCGATCTCTATTTTTCCAGCAACGGACATGGAGGATTAGGCGGGCTGGACATCTATATTGCCAAAATCAATAGTGAGGGGCACTACGAACTGGAGCATCCCGGATACCCGCTCAATTCCCAGGGCGACGACTTCGGCATGACTTTCGAGGGTCCGCACAATCGGGGATACTTCTCGTCAAATAGGGGCGACGGTCGCGGATGGGACCACATCTTCTCCTTTGAGAATCCCGAAGTGGTCAATACCATCAAGGGCTGGGTGTATGAAATCGACGGATACGAACTCCCCCAGGCACAAGTCTACATCGTGGGGAACGACGGAACCAACCAGAAACTTAGCGTACATCGCGACGGTTCGTTCACGCAGGTCGTGAAGCCAGGCGTAGACTATATTCTTTTAGCAACCTGCAAGGGGTACTTGAACCATAAGGAAGAGGTGAGCGTAAGGAAGACCGAGGAGTCGGACGAGACCGTCCTGCAGTTCCCCTTGGCAAATATCTCGGCGCCCGTATTGATAGACAACATCTTCTACGACTTCGACAAGGCGACCTTGAGGCCGGAATCGCAGACGGCACTCGACGAGCTCGTGAGCCTTCTTAACCAGAATCCGAATGTAACCATAGAGCTAAGTGCCCATGCAGACTATAAGGGTTCGTCTGAATATAACAAGGGACTCTCGCAGCGGCGGGCAGAGTCGGTGGTCAATTATCTCATCAGCAAGGGCATTGCGAAAGACCGGCTGACCCCCAAGGGATATGGAAAGGAGAAGCCCAAGACCATCAACAAAAAGGCGGCAGACAAATATCCCTGGCTCAAGGAGGGAGATGTATTGACCGAGGAGTTCATCAAACAGCAGAAAGAGGAGAACCAGGAGACTTGCAACCAGCTGAACCGCCGGACGGAATTCACCGTATTGCGCATCACCTACGGCCTGTTTGACGAGAACGGACAACTAAAGAAACAGCCCCAGACCAAGAAGAAAAGCCCGGATGCAAAAGACGAGGAGGAAGGCACTACCTTCATCTTCGACTAAGCAGCGGCACTCTTCCCACTGTCTGCAGGCGCACCTTCCCCTATCTCTCTGCCACTATGAGATTGTGGAGAGATACGACCATGATCGTCAATACGGCGAGATAGAGAGTAATCGGGGTAAGTCCCGGCAGCTGGACGGACGAGAAGAAACCTACGACATCACCCAGGATATTGCCCAAAACCATGCGCAGACTGTCGAAACAATCCAGCAGGAAGAACATGGCAATGCCCGCAACCGTGCAGACAAATGTCCATATCCGGCTGGCACGACGCGCCCCGTCGGGCAACTGATTCACGACTCTGTGCGAGAATCCGTTGTCTTCTATTTCCACTTTATGCTCCTCGAAGAACCGAGCCACGAGCCTGTCATCATTTTCCATCATAACCATTTTGTCTTAAATAGGTTGCCAGTTTCTGCTTTCCACGCGATAGATGCGACTTCACCGTGCCCTCTGCCAGCCCTGTAATGGCCGCAATCCGTTCTATCGGCTGCCCCTCCATCAGTTGCAGGACGATGCAGGTACGCTCGTTTCCGCCTAAGATTGAAAGGGCTTGCTGCAAGTCCATCCTCAGATTGCTGTCGCCCGTTTCAGAGTTCTTTCTTGCCACGGCCGGTGCTTCAAGGTCGCCTGTCGGCTTATTACTACGCGTGTAATCATAGAAAACATTATATGCAATGCGGTAGAGCCATGTCGAGAAGCTCGCCGCACCGCGAAATTTCGAGAGGTTTACATACGCCTTTATGAAGGTATCCTGTGCCAGGTCGTCGCTCAGTTGCTCGTCGCCCAGGGTCTGGGAGAGGAAGAAACGGCGCACGGGCGACTGATATTTCACAACCAGCTTGTCGAAAGCCCTGCGATTGTGGAATACCGCCGCTTGGGTAACCAGAGAGATATCTTCCAGATTCTTCACTTCGTGCGCTTAGAATTCGTTGTCTTTTGTGTCTTGTTTCTTCGACGATCTTGAGATGGCCAGCTGGCCTAAACCGTAACAGGCAATCAGCGCACCCACCCCAGCCAGCGTGGAAGACCCCCAGATATAGAACATGATGAAGAGGCCGACACCGATGGCAATGTTGCGGATGCCCCGCTTGTAGAGGTAGTCTACGCTCTGTTTGTCAACCGGTTTCATCGCTTCCGGTATCGCCTGACCTGACTCCATGGCCTTCTCCGCCAGTGCCACGCGGTCGTTATGGCGCTTGACCAGATAGCGTAATACCAGCAGAATGACGATAAACGGAAACAACAAGAACAAGAAGATGATCAAGAAGACGAAAGCGGCAAGCGCGATGCCGCCGCCCGTAGCCAGCAGTTCCCTCAATCCGAAGATGTTGAAGTCGCCATCATCAAAGTCTGTGTCCATACCGTAATGCCGGCTCTGGCTTTCTTCAATGATGGAGTCCTGTGTCTCGCTGGCGGAAGTCGAGGTCGTGTCAGAGAACGCTTCAATGCCCCCGTCTTGCTTCACCGTGTCTTTGTCTACCGTTGTAACCTGCGCATGATGCCGGTGCTTGGGAGCTGCATCCATCTGTGTTGCACTGAGAGTAAGCATCAGTGCGAGTGCTATCAAGGTTTGTTTCATATGCTTCACTTTTGGTTTTTTTTCTGTCCGTTAGACGCATCTGTCGCAGATTTAGTTGCAAAGTAACTATTTTTTTTTTACTTTTGCAAGGGAAATAGTTAGATGATAATGAATCTGCCAGAAGAATTTACGGCCTACACGCGCAGTCTGATAGGCGATGAGCGGTATCAGCGACTCGTTGAGGGACTCGCCGCCGAGCCTCCGGTGAGCATTCGGCTGAACCTCTTCAAGGCAGATTCCGACACGGTGGAGATACCTTTGGCCGATGAGCCCGTACCCTGGTGCAAAGGCGGATACTACCTCAAGCAACGCCCCGAATTCACCTTCGACCCCCTCTTCCATGCCGGTCTCTATTATGTTCAGGAAGCCTCGTCGATGTTTCTGCATCATGTGCTGCGCCAAACCGTGGACCGCCCCGTCGTGATGCTCGACCTCTGCGCCGCCCCGGGAGGCAAGTCCACCGTAGCCCGGGCCGCCCTGCCCGAGGGCAGCGTCCTCTTTTCGAACGAGCCGATGCGGCAGCGGGCGCAGATTCTGAATGAGAACATCCTGAAGTTCGGGCATCCCGATGTCGTGGCTACCAACAACTATGCCCGCGACTACCGGCGCACAGGACTGCTTTTCGATGTCGTCTTGGCCGATGTGCCCTGCTCCGGCGAGGGCATGTTCCGCAAAGACGAGGGGGCAATAGCGGAGTGGAGCCCTCAGAATGTTGACAGATGCCGTCGACTGCAACGGGAAATCGTGGCGGACATCTGGCCCCAACTGAGACCGGGAGGCATACTCATCTACTCCACCTGTACCTTCAATGCCCACGAGAATGAGGAAAACGCGGCATGGATAGCCCGTGAGCTCGGGGCGGAATTCATCGAAATAGACACCCCGGAGGAATGGAACATCACGGGGCCGCTTGTCGGCAAGGATCCCGTCTATCGCTTCCTGCCGGGCTATTCGCGGGGCGAAGGCCTTTTCATGGCCGTCCTCAGGAAAGCCGGAGACTCCCCCCTCGAAGGCGGCAAGAACAAGCAAGGCCTCAAAATGCTGAACATCCTGAGCCATGGCATCAAGCCCGACGAGACAAAAGGCAAAAACCTGATTCCCGATATATCAAAGGCTCTCTCCATCCAAGCCGACAAAGAGGCCTATCCGCATGTGGAAGTGTCGTGGGAACAGGCAATAAGCTATCTGCGGCACGAGGCCGTCAGTCTGCCCGCCGACACGCCCCGGGGAGTGGTGCTGCTGACCTATCAGGGACAGCCGATAGGATTCGAGAAGAACATAGGCAACCGGGCCAACAACCTCTACCCGCAGGAATGGCGCATCAAGAGCACGCATGTGCCGGAAAAACCGGAAATACTCATCATGAAACAGAAACCCAACACACAATGAAACAATATCTAAACCTCCTCGACCGCATCCTCACGGAGGGTGCCGTAAAGACCGACCGCACCGGCACGGGCACCAAGAGCGTATTCGGACACCAGATGAGATTCAACCTCAAAGACGGATTCCCGCTGCTCACCACCAAGAAACTGCACCTGAAATCCATCATCTACGAATTGCTATGGTTTCTCCAGGGCGACACCAACATCCAATATCTGAAGGAGCACGGCGTATCGATCTGGGACGAATGGGCCGACGAAAACGGCGACCTGGGCCCCGTCTACGGCAAGCAATGGAGGGCGTGGGAGGGTTCCGACGGCACCGTCGTCGACCAGATCAGCCAGTGCGTAGACCTCATCAGGCACCATCCCGAGAGCCGCCGCATCATCGTAAACGCATGGAATGTGGCCGACCTGCCCCGCATGGCCCTGTCGCCCTGCCACTGTCTGTTCCAGTTCTATGTGGCCGACGGCAAGCTCAGCCTGCAGCTCTACCAGCGTTCGGCCGACACATTCCTCGGCGTGCCCTTCAACATAGCCAGCTATGCGCTGTTGCTGATGATGATGGCCCAGGTAACGGGACTCAAGCCCGGCGAGTTCATTCACACCACCGGCGACACCCATCTCTACCTGAACCACCTGGAACAGGCCCGCCTCCAGCTCACCCGGGAGCCCCGCCCGCTGCCCAGAATGCTGATAAACCCCGATGTGAAAAGCATCTTCGACTTCAAATACGAGGACTTCGAGCTTATCGACTACCACCCCTGGCCACACATAGCGGCCAAGGTATCGGTGTAAAAATAAGACCTATGAGAATCAACATCATCGCCGCCGTAGCTCGGAATCGCGCCATCGGCTATCAGAACAAACTGCTCTATTGGCTGCCCGACGACCTGAAACGCTTCAAGGCCCTTACCTCCGGGCACACCATCATCATGGGGCGGAAGACCTTCGAGAGCCTTCCCAAGGGCGCCCTGCCCAACCGCCGCAATGTGGTCTTGAGCCGGAGCGGGCAGCAGTTTGCGGGCTGCGACAGCTATCGATCGCTCGACGAGGCACTGCGCCACTGCCTGCCCGACGAGGACATATATATAATAGGTGGGGCAAGCGTCTACCGACAGGCACTCAATAAGGCCGACCGGCTCTGCCTGACGGAGGTGGACGACACCCCGGAAAACGCCGATGCCTTCTTTCCCGAGTATGAAGACTGGAAAGAGGCGGCGCGCGAGGAGCATCCTGCCGACGACCGCCATGCCCACGCCTATGCCTTCGTAGATTATGTAAAGGCATAGAACAGGCCGACAAAATCGGCGAGATTGTCCGGCAAAATCGGCGATTTTGTTCCATGATTTCGCCGATTTTGTCAGCCTGAAGACGGCTTATCGCCCTGCGGGGAGGCGTCGACGGGCGACAGGGGATGCGGCGGATGCCTGGAGCGGAGAGGCCTGATATCAGGATTGGATGAGACCGGATACAGCCCTCCCTATTCTTCTTTCTTCTGCCGGAACTCCTTAGGCAGGCAGTTATAGCGCTTTGCGAACTCACGGTAAAAGAACGCCCGGTTGCGGAAACCGCACAGGCTGATGATTTCGGATATCGTCTTGGAACTGGACCTGAGCATCCTTTCCGCATGGCGCATCCTGTATTCTATAATGAAATCGTTGGGCGACATGTTGATAATCGTCTTCAACTTACGATAGAGCTGTGAGCGGCTGACGGCCAGATCCTGTGCAAAGAGCGTGGGATTATAGTTCTCGTCGGCGTAATGCTCGCTGACGACCCTGACGGCGGCGAGCAGGAAGCGGCGCGATTCCTCGGTCATATCCTTGGAGTCGAACTTGCGGATATAGGCAGAGGGAGAGGCCGAGAACTCTTTCAGGCGTGCGGCTTCCTGGATGTTTCTGTCGACCAAGGCCTTGAGATAGCTTGTGTGGAAAGGCTTTTCGAGAATGGCATTGGCCCCGGTTTGCAGAATATTGACATTGCTGTCTTTTTCTCCCTCGTTGCAAATCGCTATGATAGGGGCATACTGGGTGTGTGCATTGGCGCGGATAGCATCTATCAGGGCGAGGTCGCTCCCTTCCATATCGTAGACGACGAGGTCGATGGTCGTGTGGAGAATGCTGCCGAGCTCTGCCTCGTCAGTACAGGTGATGATGTTGTATTGGCTGTCGAGAATGTCGCGGATAAACTGTGCCATCCGCGGGTCTTGCTCGATCACGAGAATGCTTTTGTCCTTATTGCTCAAGATTCTTTCAAGTGGAGTCTGGGGCTTTCTTTCCTGCTCTTTCCCTGTCTTCACCTCTTTTAGTTCCAAGACTTTGACGATGAAGGTCGTATGCAGTTCGTCGTCTTTCTGAATCGACACGCTTCCGCCCATTCTCTTGGCGAGATCGTTGCCCAGGGTAAGCCCTATGGTAGGGTCGTCCTTGCCTGCCGACATGTTGTTCTCAAAGTTGTCGAGGGCCTTGTATGAATTGAATATGTCAGAAAAATCGTCGCTCTTCGGCGAAGTGCCTTGGTAAGAAAGCCTGATCTCCACTCCCTCCGGGCGGCTGCCGGAATGGCGGATGACGAAATCGCTCTGGGCCTGGATGTTGTGCATGATATAGCTTGCGAGATTATAGATAATCTTGGAAAGCACCGTCTTGTCGGTAACAATATAATGGGGTTGCTCTGAATTGATGATGTCCAGGTTGATGTCTTTCTCGAGGATGCTGGCCGAAAAACTGTCGATGGTGATTTTCAGGAGTTCGGTCAGGTCGGCTCTTTCGGCAATGAGAGCCTGCGTGTTTTCTTCGGCCGACTGTATTTCTGACATCTGCTTGATCTGCAGACTCATTTGCCTGATATGCTCGTCGATGCGGAGAAGCTCGGGTGAGAGATTTCCTTCATAGCCTTTGCGGTCGCGGATATGTTCCAACGCGTCATATATCTGGGTGATGTTGTTGGAGAATTTGCCGGTTACATTGGCGAAGAAACGAAGCTTGGCATGGTGGATATTCTCGCGATTGTGCTGTCGCTGATGCTCCATCTCGCGCTGGTGCCGGCGTTGCAGGCGCCTTTTCTTTGCCTTGTAAATGAGCCGGATGACGAGAATGATTGCAGCGATGTACAGCAGGACGGCCCACCATCTGCCCCATACGGGGTATGAAATGTGGATGGGAATGGACAGATAGGTCTGCGACCATTGATGGGCAGCGTTGCTTTGCCGGGCGTAGAGGGTGTAGTTGCCGGACGGAAGCTCGTTGAGAAAGATGGTCTTCGTATTGCCTACATTGATCCAGGGCGAGTCGTCGTCATGGAGAAACGCGCGCCGCCTGATGAGTTTATAGGATAATTCGCATCGGTCATTATCAAGATAGTCGAGCACGGAGAATGACAACTCCAGGGACTTCGCATCATGGCTTACTCTCAGGGGGGCAGAGAGTGGCATCTGTGCGTTGTCTATTTTGAGCGAGTTGAGCATCAGTTTGGGCATGAAGCCGTTGCTTTGGATGAGTGCGGGATGAATGATGCTGAAGCCGTTGGTGCCCCCGAAGTAGATTTCCCGTCCGTGATCGGCCGACATGCCTGCGCCGTCTGAGAACTCGTCTCCTTGCAGTCCGTCTTTATGCGTGAAGCTTGTGAAGGTGAGATTCCTCTGTATGCGCGCGATACCATTGCTCGTACTGATCCATATATTGTGGTAAAGGTCTTCCTGGATGCTGTGTATGTTTATGTTCCGGAGCTTGCCTTCGGTTCCCACATGGGTAAAGCGAGGGGCGGAGCTGCCGGTGTCCAGGATGTCAAGCCCCTGTGTCGTCCCGATCCAAAGACGCTTCCGGGTGTCTTTGTACAGGGATATGACATCATTGCTGACCAGTGACTGATGGTCTTTGGCATTGCTGCGATAGGCTGTGATACGCTGATTCCGGGTGTTCAACCTTATGAGTCCGCCGCCTCGGGTGCCCAGCCACAGGAACGGCTTGTCGAGAACCTGGGCGTAGACGATGTCGCTCTGAAGCGATGTGGCCTTTTGCGAATTGTAGACATGCACTCGCGTAACGGTGTCCCCACGATAGTTGACGCGGAGGAGGCCGTTTCCGCTTGTCCCGATATACAGCGTGGAATCATTGGCAGCCACGATAGAATAGATAGAGAAAACCTCTTTGCGGTCGTCGGAAGACCGGAATCGCATGGGATAAAGCCGGCCGTTACGATAATAGGAAAGGCCTACGCCGTCGGTGCCGACCCATATCCTTCGGTCTGCACCGACACCTTTGCAGAGGGAAAACACCGCATTGTAGGAGCGGCCTGCACCGACATTCAGGGACTGGAGAAGCTCCAGGCCATTATCTGCCAGGCGTTGATAGACAAGAAGTCCTTCGCCCTTGGTTCCGACAAGTATTTCCTCCTTGTCCTGCAAGATGCACCTAACCGGCAGATTCTTCTTTCCCGTGGGATAGGAATTGATGTATTTTGTCTTTGCGTAGCACTGGTAGATGCCACGGCCGTCGGTTCCCACCCAGAGAATGTCCTGCGTTCCCCGGCAAAGTGATGTTACTGCGATATCCGATAAGAAATGCTTCGTTTCGGCCGGTGTGTGGATGTAATAGCCATTGTCTGTCCCGAAGAAATACCGTTGCCGGGTGTCGCGGCAGACGGAGAGTAGCTTGTCGGAAGTAGACCAAACGGCCTGGAAGGTGCGTGAGGGCTGGTCAAGCTTGAGAACCTTGCTTCCTGACTGCCCCCAAATGTTGCCGTCGTTGTCGAAAAGAATCTTTTCGCACTCGTTGCGCCATGCAATCCGGGCTTTCTGAAACATCGTCTTGCCGTCAAAAGCATATCGGTAGAGGTATCGGTGTGTAACAATCCATAGTAGCCGGTTGGATTCAAAGTTTATTTGCATGACAGGCTCTTGCGGGGCCCTGTCCATTTTCAGGGGCTGGAAGTTCTCGGCCTCCTTATTAAAGAGATATAAAGGGCCGTTGGCAAAGTTGCCGATTACCTGGCCTTGATTGTTAATGGCACATTTAAAGGTATGTTCGGCAAAATGAGTCGTTTTGGGGCTGTTCAGGAAATATCGCCTTGACTGTCCGCTTCTCTTGTTGAACCTGTTCAGCCCCCAATCCGATACAATCCATAAATATAGCGAATCTTCTTCCTGAATATCTCTGATAACGGGATGTGAGAGTGTAGTTGCGTCGCCCGTGATAGAGTGGTATTGTGTGAAATGATTGCCATCATATCGGTTAAGGCCGTCCCATGTCCCAATCCATACAACTCCAGTCCGATCCTGGAATATTACATTTACAGAACTGTTACTCATTCCTTGGTTGTTGTCCAAATGGAAGTAGTCCCAGATCTTTGCACCCATTAATGCCGTTGAGCAGCAGATAATCAACAGGAATGCCCGGAACAAATGTCTACATAGGTTCATAAGCCGTTTTTATTTTGCGGTAAATATATACATTTTTTATTTTATATACGAACATATGGGCAAATTTAATAGTTTTTTGTATATTTCCGTTTCAAACCAGTCTATTAAGGTTTACTTTTCGGAAAGAAACCCCTATATACAACTTTGAACATAAGGTATACTTCTATGTTCTGTTTTTAGTCCTATATTTGCCACAAAATCAAAAACTTCTAACCCAATAACTGAAATTTATGGATATAGCAAAAAGAGACAGTCTGAATCCTGTTTTGAGACCAAGAGATTTCCGTCCGGCCATTGAAGGAATGGAAATAGCATGTCTTCTCAATCCGGGTGTTTTTAAAATCAATGGGAGAACAGGATTATTGATACGAGTGGCAGAGAGGCCGACCCAACAGACAGGAAAGATTAGTTTCCCTATTTATACGGGAGACGGGTTTAAAGTGCTCGAGTTTAATCAGGACGACCCGGAATTGGATGCCTCTGATCCGCGCGTAATCAAATATAAAGGAAAGGATTATCTGACCACCTTATCCTATCTACGCTTTGCTTTTAGTGATGACGGTGTCCATTTCTACGAGAATCCGGATTATCCGCCAATCTTTGGAAGCCGCCCGTCTGAATCTTTCGGAATAGAAGACTGCCGTGTGGCGACAATGGACGACGGCTATTACCTGACTTTTACGGAAGTATCCCCTGTTGCGGTAGGCGTCGGCATGATGCATACGACAGATTTCAAGAACTTTGTTCATGAAGGAATGATTTTCCCGCCACACAATAAGGATTGCGCTTTCTTTGAAGAAAAGATAGGCGATAAGTATTATGCCTTCCATCGCCCAAGTAGTCCGGAACTCGGTGGCAACTATATGTGGATAGCTGAGAGCCCGGATCGCGTTCATTGGGGGCGCCATACCTGTGTGGCAACAACGCGCGAGGGGCATTTCGACAGTGCGCGTCTTGGGGCGGGGGCATCTCCCATCAAGACCGCTGACGGATGGCTTGAAATCTATCATGGGGCAACGGCCGAGAACAGATATTGCCTGGGAGCGATGCTTCTGGATTTGAGCAATCCTACTCATGTGCTGGCGCGTAGCGAAGAGCCCATCATGGAACCTGTCGCACCGTATGAGCAGACGGGCTTCTTCGGCAATGTGGTATTCAGCAACGGCCAGATTATTGACGGCGACACCATCCATATATATTATGGGGCAAGCGATGAGGTAATCTGCAAGGCAGAGCTGTCAATAGCGGAAATTCTGCGCTCTTTAAAATAGGCTGGTCATGAATCGATTAACAAAGGAATTACAGTTCTTCCGTAGTCAGGAGCATAACATGAAGGTCCTCTTGCTGACCAACATGATTTATGCGTTCGTTCTGCCCGTGGTGGAAATCTTTGCCGGTGCGTATGTAATGCGTAACACCAATGATCCGGCCATGGTGGCATATTACCAACTGGCCATGTATGTAGGCGTAGTCTCCACCTCATTGGTCAATGGACTTTTATTGAAATTGGTAAAAATCAAGATACTCTATGCTGCCGGCATCCTTATCAGTGGTGTTTCACTTGGCGGTATGATGCTCATTACGAATCTGGGCTTTGTCGAGTTAGGCCTTGCCGGCTTCCTCTTAGGTGCGGCCTCAGGTTTCTTCTGGACGAACAGATACCTTCTTGCGCTATACAACACAGACGATGGGAACAGGAACTATTATTTTGGATTGGAGTCTTTCTTCTTTTCCGTTGCAAATATTACGGTTCCATTGGTAATTGGCGCATTCATTGGGGGCTTGGACGGTATGAAGCTCTTGGGAACCACATTCGATGCAAACTTCTGTTACAAGATAGTGATGGTGGTCGTCGTGCTTATCACGATAATTTCCGTATCAATCCTCTGGCGCGGGAATTTTGTAATGCCGAAAGATACAAGTTTCATCCATTTCAGATTTCATGTATTATGGCGCAAGATGCTAACCCTTGCTTCCCTGAAAGGCATGGTACAGGGCTTTCTTGTTACAGCGCCAGCCATTCTGGTAATGAGATTTGTGGGCGAAGAAGGTGCTCTCGGCACAATACAGGGCATCAGTGGAGCCTTAACCGCCATCTTGGTTTATGTGCTTGGTCGCATAGCCCGTCCTCAAGACCGTTTATGGATATTGTTAGGAAGCGTATTGGTCTTCTTCGTCGGTACATTATTCAATGGTCTTCTTTTCTCTGCAATAGGCGTTATTATGTTTGTTCTCTGCAAGGTTATCTTTCAGCCACTATTCGATTTGGCTTATTACCCCGTCATGATGAAGACCATTGATGTAGTAGCGAAAATCGAAAAACGGAATGAATATACTTACATAATGACCCATGAAGTCGGTCTGTTTTGCGGGAGATTTCTCGGATTAGGGCTGTTTATCTTGCTGGCATATCTTGTGTCTGAAGACTTCGCATTGAAATATGCCCTCATTATAGTGGCTGGCCTACAGACCCTGACCTATCCCTTGGCTAAAAACATTACTAAGTCGTCTGATGAATACGCTAAAAATCTTTAATATATGAAAAGGAGAAAGGAACTTTTGATTTTTTTGTTGGTTTGCTCGTCGTTGTGGGCAATCAATGTAAATGCGGGCAACAAAGTATCTTTGGGGAAGCCTGTCCGGCAAGTTTCGATTTCAAGGATTGACCAAATGCCCGATATGCCAGAGAGTTATGAGATGCTTGACTGGAAGGGAAAGGCTAAAAAGTTTGATGCCTATGTCTTTGACTGGCACAATCAAGGAAAGACCGGACCGCTTATCTGGAAGGATGATGTGCGGCGTAATGTCAACCAAACCACCTTTGGACTTTATACGGCTATCGGTGATATCCGTCAGGGACCGATGCATAACGGAGGAGAATTCCACGAGTCGCTCAATTCTCTTGCTGCCTTGTTAGGTGCCGGACTGGTCGGCATAGACAAGACAAATCAGGATGGTTATAACTATGTGAAGATGGTGCAAAACTTCTTTAATAGTGATAATGGCTGGAATATCATTATGAATAACACCAATCCGCAGGTGGCCAATCTCGGCGGGGGCTATGGGCGTGACTGGTGGTATGATGTTCTTCCCAATGCCTTGTATTATGCCATGAGTGATGTCTTCCCCAATGTGGAAGGGTCAGAGCAAATCATGCGCCAAATTGCCGAGAAGTTTACCCAGGCCGATTCTGTTCTGAATGGCAACTATGACTATTCTTATTTCGACTATGGGAAACTTTGTGGCGGGAGAAACCATATCCCTTATCAGCAAGATGCTGCCGGAGGTCATGCCTATGTCTTGCTTTCTGCTTATAAGAAGTTTGGTGATAAACGCTATTTGCAGCATAGCGAAAGTGCCATCGAGGCATTGCTCGGCCAGAAAGAAAGCCGTTTCTATGAAGCCTTGCTGCCATTAGGCGTTTATGTTGCGGCCTATTTGAATGCGACGGAGGGAAAACACTATGACACCCATAAACTCTTGGATTGGGTATTTGATGGATGTATGAGTGATTCCGGGCGTAAGGGCTGGGGCATCATTGTCGGTAAATGGGGCAAGTATGATGTGAGTGGTTTGCAAGGAAATATCCTTGATGGGGGTGGTTATGCATTCCTTATGAACAGTATCAAGCCTGCCTGGCCTTTTGTTTCGATGGTGAAATATGAGCCTCAGTTTGCTACGGCCATCGGTAAATGGATGCTTAATAACGCAAGTGCATGTCGTCTGTTCTTTCCAGGTAATATTGATCTGAAGAATCAATGGGCACCTGAATTCCGGGATCTGACAGACAATAATATTGCCTATGAGGGACTTCGCAAGGCCGATGACTATGGTAAAGAATCATTGAAAGGTGTTTCACCCGTAGCTATTGGCGACGGACCGAAGTGGATAGAAGGCAATCCCACCACGAGTATGTTCAGTGTCTATAGTACATCGCCTATAGGCATTCTGGGGGCGATTGTGGATACAACAGATGTAAGAGGTATTTTGAAGCTCGACTGCAATGCCACTGATTTCTTTTCTGTACGCCCTTATCCTGTATATCTATTCTATAATCCATATTCAGATAATAAATATGTTACCTATCATGCACATGGCAAATGCGATTTGTATGATGTCGTGGGGCAATGTTATGTGGCAGAGAATGTCGCAAAGGATCGGAAGATTATGATTCCTGCTAAAAAAGCCCGCTTGATATATGAATTGCCGGCAGGAACAAGGCTGAGCAGGAAAGGCAATAGTATCGTTGCAAACAAGAAATATACAATTTTCTATAAATAACTAAAATCTTTAATCTATGGTAAAAAAATTAATGACATTCTTATTTGCCTTGATATTTACGGCATCAGCGTATGCCCAGCAAGGCAAGACTATTAGTGGAACTGTCTATGACAATAGTACAGGTGAACCACTAATTGGCGCGACCGTGCGTGAAACCGGGACCTCGAATGGAACCGTAACTGACATTGACGGACACTATCAGTTAACACTCAATTCCAATCAGATTACAATTTCCTATGTAGGTTATGAAACGACAGATATTAAGATACTTAAAGATGGTCGTTACGATGTTCGTCTTTTGTCTGACAATATGATGGATGAAATTGTCGTCGTTGGTTATGGCACGCAACGCCGCAGCGACTTGACGGGGTCTCTTTCTTCCGTTGGCGAGAAGGATTTCAAGAACTATGCTACTTCCAATGTATCCAATCTCCTGGCGGGTAAGGCCGCAGGTGTGTTTGTCAGCACGAGTTCCGGACAGCCGGGTTCTGATGCCGTAGTTCGCGTCCGTGGCTTGGGAACTGTCAACGATAATAATCCCCTTTATGTCGTCGATGGTCAGTTCATGGATAACATCAGCAGCCTGAATCCTGCCGACATCGAGCGTATTGAAGTGTTAAAGGATGCATCGGCAAGTGCAATCTATGGCTCTCGTGGTTCTAATGGTGTAATCCTTGTTACAACTAAGGGTGGATTGAAAGAACAAACATCCATAACTTTGGATGCGGCCATAGGTGTTCGAAGCAGTTATAAAGCTCTCGACATGATGAATAGTGAGCAGTATTATAACTTTATCACGACGGCTTATGGAAATGATCCTACTTTCGACAAGACGCGTTTCACTAATCAGTACAAGAAAGGCTATAGCACCGACTGGTGGGATGAGGCTACGCACAATGCGGTCAACCAGAATTATAATTTGAGCGTACGCACGGGTAACGAGAAATCTCGTACGGCTTTCAGCTTAGGTTATGTTGATGAGGATGGTGCTATTATCGAGACTGGTTTTAAGCGTGTTTCCGCCCGGCTCAATCAAGAGTATGATTTGAATAAGTATGTAACGATAGGCGGGACGGTGAATATTGCTAAGATGACCAAGCGCGACTCCGGTAGTCTGCCTTCGTTTGACTTTATCCAGAAGGCTGATCCTTTCACTCCCGTTATCAATCCCTTGGTTGATCCCTCTTCGGAGAACTATGAGTATAACAAGTGGGCACCTACAGAGTGGTCTTTCGATCCTAATCCCGTGTCTATCTTGAAACTGAACGACCGTAAGAACGAAATGTTTAATGTGTTTGGCAATGTGTTTGCGAAGATAAACTTCACAAAAGACTTGTACTATCGGATTCAGTATAGCTTTGAACGCAACAGCGACACCTTTAAAGGATTCGTACCTATCTATACAGCGACATTCTCTGATGATATGCTTGGTAATCGTGAAAGCAAGTATAACACAGAAACGCAGATGTCTCATAATACAAATACGGTCAAGAATTACCTCGTCGAACAGCGTTTGAATTACACCCACAGCTTCGGCCTCCACCATTTGGATGCCATGGTAGCCCTGACCTACGAGAAGAACAGTTTCGAGGGCCTCAATGCTTTCAAGCGTCATGCTCTGGGCAATGATGAAATCTATCGTGTGCTTAGCGCACAAACAGCCGGCGACAAGACATCTGGCGACAAGGAGACAACTTCCATGCTTTCTTATCTCGGCCGTATCAATTATTCTTATGACGACCGCTATCTGGCCACGGTCAATTTCCGTGCCGACGGCTCTTCCCGTTTTGCCAAGAACAATCGCTGGGGCTATTTCCCTTCGTTCTCTCTCGGTTGGCGCATCAGCAACGAGAAGTTCTTCCAAAATTCCAAGCTCAGTTCCGTCGTTGATAACATGAAGCTGCGTCTTGGTTGGGGACAGAACGGCAATCAGCGCATAGATGCCAATGCCCCATTGACACTTATCGGTACCGATAATGAGAAGAAGTGGTATTTCGGTAATGGCTGGTCTCAAGGTTATATCCCCACCTATCAGGGCAATTCTGAAATCAAATGGGAAACCAGCCAGCAAACCAATATCGGACTGGATGTAACGATGTTCCATAACGCACTTGAGTTCTCACTCGATTATTATATCAAGCAGACCAAGGATATGTTGCTCAATATGCCGATTCCTTCTTTCGGTGCCTTTCCCAATAGTCCGTTCTTCAATGCGGGAGACTTGCGTAATAATGGATTTGAGTTCGTAGCCAACTATCGGAATCATCTTAATGATTTCAACTATTTTGCTGGCCTTAACTTCTCTACATATAAGACAACTGTAACCAAGTTGACTTCCGAGTATCTCACGGGAGCCGTCAGTCGTACTTATGAAGGAGGTCCCATCGGTCGTTTCTGGGGTTACAAGCAAATTGGCATTTTCCAGAATCAAGCCGAGATTGACGGTTATGTAGATAACGACGGCAATAAAATTCAGCCTAACGCCCATCCGGGGGACTTCAAGTTTGCCAAGTTGGGCAAGTCGGGCGCATTGAGCGACGACCAGGATCGCACTTTCATCGGAGATCCGAATCCGGATTTGATTTACGGTTTCAACCTGGGCTTCGAGTATAAGGGCTTTGATTTTACCGCCGCTTTCCAGGGAACCATCGGCAACGACATTTATAATGCGGCAAAGGGAACCTTGTCCATTCCCGGCTATCAGAACGCCTTGGCCGATGCCTATACAAATGCTTGGAAGCAGGAAGGCGACCATGCCACTTATCCGCGCATAACGACCAATAACGACAACAACAACTACCGTGTTTCTTCCTTCATGGTTGAAGACGGCTCTTATCTCCGCTTGCAGAATCTCCAGATTGGCTATACATTGCCCAAGAGCCTCATGGCCAAGTTGAACTATATGAAGTCGGCTCGCATTTATATTTCGGCTCAGAATCTCTTCACGCTTACAGGATACAGCGGACTTGATCCGGATCTTGGTGCTGGAAGCCCACTTGATATGGGATATGACAACACGCGCTACCCGTCTTCCAGAACTTTTATGTTCGGTGTTAATCTTCAGTTTTAAGAAACTTAGAATCATTTGATATGAAAAAGATATTTTATGGCATTATCGGTCTTATAGCAGCATTCTCCCTGACGGCTTGCAGCCTTGATGAACCGACATATGCAAAGACTACCAGTGAAAATTTCTATAAGACGCAGTCGGAAATAGAAGAAGCCCTTACCGGGGCGTATCTTCAACTGCGTACCACTTGGAATGAATATGCACTCAACTTCTATTTCGTGGGAGACTGTTCCACGGACGATGCCTTGAAAGGAAGCACCGACGGCGACCGCGCCGAAGTGATGGAACTTCAGAACTTTACGGTCTATTCAACGAATGGCGAGGTCGGCCGCAGATGGGAAATCCTCTACCGGCTTATCAATCGTTGCAATGAAGTCATTGCCCACGCTCCCTCCGCTCAGGGCGACAAGGAGATCCTGACTCGCTATGCCAATGAGGCCAAGGCCTTGCGTGCGTTTGGCTATTACAGTCTTGCAAGCACTTTCGGCGGCGTTCCCCTGCTCACTGTGCCGCTGGATCCGAAGGCCATCCTCAAAGTTCCCCGTGCGTCGATCGAGGATGTCTATGCACAGATCATACAGGACTGTACCGATGCCTCTGCCTTACCTGCCAAGGGCTCTTATAGCGAGGCAGAGCAATACCATGTTACCCGCGGCTTTGCCAAGACCATGCTGGCCAAAACTTATATGTTTAAGGGCGACTATGCAAATGCCGAGAAGGTGTTGCATGAAATCGTAGAGACTGACAAAGACTACGCATTGCTGTCTGATTATGGCCTCAACTGGACAAAAGAAAACGAGAACAGCTCCGAGTCTGTGTTCGAACTGCCCAACCAACTCTATGACAAGACCGTCGCAACGGGCACCAATGTGCCTCATTTCTTCACCAGCCGCGATGTGCCAGGCTATCAGGGCTATGGCTTCCATGTGCCGACGACCGACCTGTTTAACGCTTTCGACAAGGATGATCCCCGGCAGACCTATGTGTTTACCCGTACGGGCGATCGCTACAAGGGCGACTCGCGGGCGCAGGACAACCATCAGTCTGCCACCGGTTTCCACGACTATAAGATGACGGTTCCCGCAGTAGAAAAGGCTGGTTTTGATGTCTGGATGATCAGCTACAACATTCGCCTCATCCGATATGCCGATGTACTCTTGCTCTATGCCGAGGCTTTGAATGAAAACAACAAGCCGGCTGAGGCTCTTAAATACCTGAATATGGTTCGCCGCCGGGCACGCAACACGAACCCGATGGATCCCCGCAAGGATCTTCAGGCCTATGTTCCGCCTACGGGCCCCAATACTTTGCCCGACATTACTGAGACCAACCAGAAGGCTTTGCGTGAGATTATATGGCATGAGCGCCGCGTGGAACTGGCAATGGAAGGCTGGCGCCGCGACGATCTGATGCGGCAGCACCGCTTCGGCGAGGTGATGCGTGCCTATGCGGCCAAGTATAATGTCCAGAAAGGCCGTGATTTCAAAGACGACCGCGATTATCTCCTGCCCATTCCGCAGGGAGAAATCGACAAGAGCAACAATGTGCTTGTCCAGAATCCGAACTATTAATCCCGGCTGTCGGGCGGGTGCTTTGTTGCCCCGAGCATAGAGCGGAGTCTTTTCACCCCTCAGGTTATGTCTTCATCTATTGGGAACATAGCTTTGAGGGGTTAAAAGATAAGCCGCCTTCAGGCTGACAAAATCGGCGAGATTGTCCGGCAAAATCGGCGATTTTGTTCCATGATTTCGCCGATTTTGCCAGCCTGAAGACGGCTTATCGCCCTGCGGGGAACTGCCGGCAGCCGGACGAGGACTAAACAAAGGCCTCCCAAAAGCATGATGCTTTTGGGAGGCCTCTGTTCATTCTCTCAATCAGGATTCTATTCTTCCTCGCCTTCTTCCTCTTCCAGTTCTGCTTCCGGAATCGGCAGCTGACGGTCGATAACGGCGTTGAAGGACACGATGGTCTCGCTGCGGGAAAGACCCAGCGGCTGCAACCGGTCGTGGATAATGTTGAGCAGATGATGGTTGTTGCGGGCATAAATCTTGATAAACATATCGAATCCGCCCGTGGTATAATGGCATTCCGTAACCTCGGGAATGTTGCGAAGCTTCTCGACTACATCGTCGAACGACTCCGGATCCTTAAGATAAAGACCGATGTAAGCGCAGGTTTCATACCCTATCGCTTCCGGATCGATGATGAACTGGGAGCCTTTCAATACGCCCATCGCCCTCAGCTTGGCGATACGCTGATGGATTGCCGCACCGCTTACATCGCAGGCGCGGGCTACTTCAAGGAACGGAACGCGGGCATCTTCTGCCACCATTTCGAGTATTTTCCTGTCTAAAGAATCTAATTTATGACTTGCCATATGATTACTATTTTACATGCAAAGTTAATGTTTATAATTTATAATTGCAACTTTTCATGGTTTTTTCTTACAAAATTATTGCTTTCTTTGAAAAAACAAGTGGCAGGACACGAAAAGCGAGGCCCTTAACGGGGTGCTTTCTCCTGGTCGGCAGAATAGCTTATCTTCAAGGCTCCCGCACGGCGAAGAGCCTGCTTGACATCCGTAATGACGCCCATCTTCGTCTTCCGGTCAGCCTTCAGCGATACGGTCATCAGTTCTTTCTCCTCCGGCGACAAATGAGAGACCACGGATTTCATGTACCGCTCTATCTCGTCCAGCTGCACATATCTGTCGTTCATCTGGATGACCGTGCCGCCGTCAGCGCCCAGGGGGGTGCCTATATAAATATGTGTAGCCACCGATTTCTTGACCAGCCGGGTGAGCTCCGTGCCCTGAGGCTGCCGAAACTGCACCCTCACGGTCTCAGTACGCATGTGGGTTACGATCATGAAGAAGAACAGCACCGTGAAGATAAGGTCGGGCAAGGAGGCCGTATTCAAGGAGGGCACTTGGCGGTCGATGCGTCGGAACATGCTCATCGCCCACCTCCTTCCTGTGTGCCGTTATAGGCTTCTGCCACGCGCTGCGGCCAGTCGGCCTTGATGCTGTCGCGCTCGGCAGAACCCAGCTCGGCATACGGCCGGCCGTATTTCCGCTCCGAAGCCCGGTCCCTGACCCGCCGATAGGCTCGGAGAAGCAGGTTCTGTAATTGGAAATAGCTGTCGTAGGAGGCCTCGGGCGAGGTATCGATGGAGATGAGATGCCGCTTGCCCAGCCGACCGACGAAGTCTTCCACCCGCAGGGTGGCCTCAGCGGCCGAGACGGGCTTTCCGTCTAACAAGAGCGAGTCGCCGCCGGTGATGCGGAAGCTGAGCAGTGTGCCCTTCTCCACATCCGTCTCCACCTGTTCCTCCTGATTGTCGGCCGGCGGCAGTTGGCGCACGATTCCCTTCTCTAAATCCATCGATGTGGTAACCAGGAAGAATATCAGCAACATGAACGAGATGTCTGCCGTAGAGGTGGTATTCAGCCCCGGGACTTCATGCCTGCGCCTTCGGAAATTCATCTGCGCTCCTTTCTGTAATACCGCGTGGCGCCATACAGCACGGCAATGACGGCCATCACGATGAGAACCAATGAGGTATTGATAAACATGTCGGCCGTCCTGAGCCACAACGCCTCGGTGAAACGGCTTCCGTTGATGAGCAGTCCTTCTGTCGAGGCCAGCATAAAGGTGGAGAGAAGCAGGAGTGCCGTAACGCCGATGATGGCAAGGGCTATCCGGCGGACGGGTATCCCGTTGCTGACGGCCTCGCCCTTACCGGTCTTGCGAACGGTCTTCGCTATGGCGGCAACGGCCACACCGACGGCGACCAGCAGGAAAACCGCCATCAGGAAAATGACGCCGTCGGTGAAAACCGGGGCATTGAACGACGGGTCGGGCAGGTAAGGCATGTAGAATCCCACAAGATAGAACAAAGCAAAGACCACTGCCACGAGCCCCGTCAGCACATAGAGCACGCGCGAGGAAATCTTCTCCGCCGAGCAACCGTGTAGTTTTCCCTTCTTCATTTCCCAAGTTTCTTCTGCTGAATGGCATCGAGCAACGAGATGGCCGACTCCTCCATCTGAGCCGTGAGGTGGTCGATCTTCGAGAGAATATAGTTGTAGAACACCTGCAGAATGAGGGCTACGATGATACCGAAAATGGTTGTTATCAGCGCCACTTTCATTCCCGAGGCCACGATAGTGGGACTGATGTCTCCTGCCATCTGAATCTGGTCGAAGGCCATTACCATGCCTATGACGGTGCCCAGGAAGCCAAGAGACGGCGCGATGGCAATGAAAAGGGTAATCCACGAGCATCCCTTCTCCAGATTGGCAGACTGCACGGAACCATAAGAGGCTATGCTGCGCTCGATGGTCTCTATCGACTCGTCAATCCGGAGCAGCCCCTGATAGCAAATGCTCGCCACCGGACCTCTCGTTTCCCTGCACTGGCTCTTCGCCCCCTCGATGTCGTCGGCGGCTATCTTGTCCTCTAAATCAGCCACGAACTTCTTGGCATTGATTTCCGAAAGACTGAGATAAATGATGCGTTCGATACAGAAGGCAAGCCCCAGAACCAAGGCCAAGGCCACCAGCGACATGAAACCGGCATTGCCCTCAATGAACTTTTTCTTCAAGGCCTGATGGAAACCCGTGGTCCCGCCGCCAATCATTGCCGTGTCTGCATCCTCCGTGGCAACGGCGTCCAGCTGTTGCGAAAGGGTGGAATCTATCCCCATTGCCTGAACCACTCTGCCTGCAGAGGCCGCAGAATCATCCTGTGCCTGCACCCGAAGGGCAGACAGAAGCACCACGGCAATGAGAAAAGACTTGAACGACAACCTGTTTATCAGCTTCTTCATAATCTATTTTTCCGTTCTTAATCCGGCAGGGGCTTCTCTGGAAAACATCCCACACCGGCCGAGAGTGCAAAAATAAGCTATTTCCATTGAAATGCCAAGCGGATTTGTATAATATTTCTAAAAAACGAATCGATGGCAATTGCACCATCCAGAAAGAAGTCTGATTATTCCCCACCGCCGCTCATAAATTAGACAATTTATAAATTGCAAAAATATTCTCGCTATTTTTGGGTAGTTCGGAAATTATATTGTAAATTTGCATCGTCAATTGTAGGTATCATCATCCGAAAGACAAAAGAGAATTAAGAACAACATTATAATTTACTTAAAAACAAGATTTATTATGGCTTATGTAATTGGTAACGACTGCATCGCTTGCGGTACATGTATTGATGAGTGCCCGGTAGGCGCTATTTCTGAAGGCGATATCTATCACATCGACGCTGATGCGTGCACAGAATGCGGCACATGTGCCAGCGTTTGCCCTAACGAGGCAATCTCTCTTCCTGAATAAGAGACAAGCTCCTCCTTGCGGGGATTTCAGAATAAAAAGGCTGGCGGATGAAGTTCCTTTCTCTGCCGGTCTTTTTGTTTAAGCACGCAATAAACCCGAAAGAATCCCGTTTAGGATTCGGGACTCTACCTTTTTTCCCGGTGGAAAATATGCCAGACAAGAAGAAAAGAAAGATGAAGCTACATTTCACGATTCTCCTCATCCTGCTCACGGGCATTCTGCCCGTCGCCGCTCAGGAACGCATGGTGCAAAACAGGCCGTATACCGACCTCAGGCCCGTGCATTTCGGGATTCTCGTAGGCACCCACGCGCAGGACCTGGAGTTCAACAACATCGGCGTGCAGACCATCGTCAACGAAGACGGGAGCGAGACACAGGCCCTCATAACCACAGATCAGAACCGGTGGGACGCAGGCTTGAATGTAGGCGTACTGGCCGAATTCCGCCTACACGAGAACTTTCAGTTCCGTGTGGCACCGGCTCTCTATTTCGGAAACCGCCACCTCACCTTCCATAATCACAAGGAAACCGACGGCTCCGGACAGCCCATCATGCAGCAACAAGACCTGAAGACCGTATATGTATCGTCGGCCTTGGACCTGATTTTTGCCGCCCCGCGCAGCAACAACCACCGCCCTTATCTCATGGCAGGACTGAATCCGATGCTCAACCTGAGCGGCGGCGACCAAGACTACATCAAACTGAAGAAGATGGATGTCTTTGCAGAGGTCGGCGTGGGGTGCGATTTCTATCTGCCTTTCTTCAAGCTGCGCCCGGAGCTCAAGTTTCTTTTCGGCCTGACGAACAGCCTCGACACGAAGCATGCCGACAAATTGAAGGACGCCAACATGCGCCCCTACGCAAAATCAGTAGACAAGGCTCATTCAAAGATGATCGTGCTTACCTTCTATTTCGAGTGAGGCTTCCACCCCTCAAAAGAAACCATGGAAACACCTAAAAACAACAAACCAATAATTAAAACCACATGAAAACAAGCAAATTCTACACCCTTTTACTCTTACTATGGTGCATCAGCCTCTCGGCAATCGCACAGACAGAGTGGCACAACCCCATGGACACCGCCGTCCCCTACATTGGCGGAAGAGCGTGGAATGCCGAGATCGGCAACCGTTCTTTCAACCGCATGCCCGACCGGTTCGAAGCTATCATGCCCAAGAGTGTATGGAGCCTGCAGAGCCAATGTGCCGGTCTGTCAGTGCGTTTCGTAAGCAATTCCAAGAACATCACCGTCAGATACGGCCTTGCCTTCAACGCCGACGGCAACCGCAACATGGCTCCGCTCAACCATTCAGGCGTAGACCTCTACGGAAAGACTGCCGACGGCGACTATCACTGGATAGGAACCCACATGAGCTGGAAGTGGACAAGTAGCAAGACAGACACCATTTCCATGCGCTGGGAACGACTCTCCCCCCCCTCGCACAAGGAACGCGGCATAGAATATGTGCTCTACCTTCCCAACTACAACAGGCTCAAATATGTGGAAATAGGTGTCGACAAGGGTGCCCAGTTCCAATTCCTCCACGAGAGCGCGGAGCGTCCCGTGGTCGTCTATGGCTCCAGCATCATTCAGGGAGCCTCCCCCTCGCGCCCCGGACTGATGATAACCAACCTCGTGCAGAGGGAACTCGGCTATCCCATCGTCAACCTCGGCTTCTCGGGCTCGGCACGAATGGAGACCCCGCTCTTCGACGCCATGTCGGAAATAGACGCCCGCGCCTTTGTCATCGACCCGATGCCCAACAGCTTCCGGTTAGACCGCGACACCATCATCAACCGCGCCAAGCGGGGCGTCTACAAGCTGCGCAGCAAGAGCCAGGCTCCCATCCTGCTCGTAGAAGCCCACGGCATGGGCGACAAAGTGTTCCGTGCCGATGTCGAGGACATGTACCGCAAGGGCGACAGCTACCTGCACGAGGCCTACCAGCAGTTGCAGGCCGAAGGCGTGAAAGGACTCTACTACCTGCCGCACAGCGACATCGACATGCAGGACAACGACATGGTGGAGGGCTCGCACCCCAACGACCTCGGCAACCGGATATATGCCGACGCCTACGAGAAGAAGCTCCGCGAAATGCTGCAGGAAGACGAATGGAACAAGCGATACCCTCCCGTAACGCAGCGACGCGACGGATGCTATGAGTGGATGGCGCGGCACAATGCCGTCATCGCCCTCAACCACACCACCAACCCCGAGATCCTGCTCATCGGCAACTCGATAACCCACTTCTGGGGAGGCAACCCCCAGATGGGCTTTAACAACGGCGGGGAGGCCTGGAACAAGACTTTCGGAAAACGCCGCGTAACCAACATGGGCTTCGGATGGGACCGCATAGAGAATGTTTTCTGGCGTATCTACCACGGTGAGCTCGAGGGATGCTCGCCCAAGCACATCTGCCTGCTCATCGGCATCAACAACTATGCCAACAAGGCGGAAGACATAGCACAAGGCATCGTCGACCTCGCCGCCCTCATCCGCAAGCGGCAGCCACAGGCCAAGTTGCACATCATCAAAGTATATCCTGCCCGGAACCGCGAGGAGAAGGTGGCCCGAATCAACCGACTGCTCGAAGCGAAGCTCGTGTGCGACGACCACACCGACCTGCTCGACTTCAACAAGAGCCTCCTCCTGCCAGACGGAAGCGGAAAGATAGACCCGCAATTCTTCGGCAGCGACGGGCTGCACCCCAACGAAAAGGGATACACCGTCATCGGAAAGCAACTGAAGAAACACTTGAAGTAACGGCCGCTGCCATCCCGGCAGTCGCCCCCGCCCCCTGCGCCCGCACCAAGCGGCGAAAAGAATAATGACCCCAGCCCCCGGCCGACACACTCAAAGGCCGGGGGCTGGGGTTGCATATGAGTCCTCATGGCGCGCCAAGCCCTGCCCTTAAAGGAGCAAGTCCTGACAATCATGCATGAAAAAGCACGATCCATATGACAGATTCTTAAAAAAACGGCACGATTGCTTGCACATCCCAACATAAATGCTTAATTTTGTAATCAAGACAAAAGAAACAAGCCGGCGATACCCGCAGACACCCCGCCGGGCATGAGCGAAAGCCGACGGCACAGGCCGCGACAGGGAAAACGGCGTGCGGCGGTATGTCCTTCACCGGCAAGCGATATCGACGGCCGCCATTTACCGGCTGATTACCAGTAAGTGGTAAAGGTGTTACCAGCCGTTGGTAATGACATTACACGCCGCTTGTAACACGATTACACACGGCGTGTAATAAAGTCGGAAGCTGCCCCCGTCGGCAGCCGCCCTTGTTTCGTAAAAAGATAAATGCCGCTATAGAATGAATACTTTGTTTGACAAGATTTGGGATAAGCATGTGGTTCAGACCATTACCGACGGTCCCACACAGCTGTATATCGACCGCCTCTACTGCCACGAGGTAACGACCCCACAGGCGTTCGACGGGCTCCGGGAGCGAGGACTGAAATGCATGCGCCCCGGGCAGATTATCTGCATGCCCGACCACAACCTGCCCACACACGACCAGGACAAGCCCATTGCCGACCCCGTGGGCAGGAAGCAGGTGGATGCCCTCGACAGAAACTGTGCCGACTTCGGGCTGACGGAATACAAGATGAACACCAAGGACAACGGCATCGTGCATGTCGTGGGCCCGGAAAAGGGGCTCTCGCTGCCGGGCATGACCATCGTCTGCGGCGACTCCCACACCAGCACGCACGGCGCCGTGGGGGCGATAGCCTTCGGCATAGGCACCAGCGAGGTGGAAATGGTGATGGCCTCGCAGTGCGTTCTCCAGCAGAAGCCCAAGTCTATGCGCATCAGCATCCACGGCAGCCTCGGCCCCGGCGTTACCGCCAAGGACCTCGCACTCTTCCTCATGGCAAGGCTCACCACCTCGGGAGCCACCGGCTACTTCGTGGAATATGCCGGTCAAGCGGTCAGGGAGCTTTCCATGGAAGGGCGGCTCACCCTCTGCAACCTCTCCATCGAGATGGGGGCACGGGGCGGATTCGTGGCTCCCGACGAGACCACCTTCGAATACCTCCAAGGCCGCGAGCATGCGCCGAAAGGAGAAAAGTGGACCCGCGCCGTAGCCTACTGGCGCACCCTGCGGAGCGGCGACGATGCCGTGTTCGACAAGGAGGTGGAATTCGACGCTGCCGACATCGAGCCGCGCATCACCTACGGCACCAATCCCGGCATGGGCATAGGCATCAGCGAGCGCATCCCACGCCTTGAGGACATCGCCGAAAGGCAACAGGCGGCGTTCATGAAATCACTCCGTTACATGGGCTTGGAGCCCGGCAGGCCGCTGCTCGGGCTGCCCGTGGACTATGTGTTCCTCGGTGCCTGTACCAACGGGCGCATAGAAGACTTCCGTGCCTTTGCCTCCATCGTGCAGGGAAAACACAAGGCCGAAGGCATCACGGCGTGGCTCGTGCCCGGCTCATGGGCCGTGGAACGGCAGATACGCGACGAGGGACTGGACCGCATCCTGCAGGCGGCGGGATTCGAAATCCGGCAGCCGGGCTGCTCGGCATGCCTGGCCATGAACGACGACAAGGTGCCTACGGGCAAATACTGCGTCGCCACGAGCAACCGCAACTTTGAAGGCCGGCAGGGGCCGGGGGCGCGCACCATCCTCGCCTCACCGCTCGTTGCGGCCGCAGCGGCAATAACAGGTAAGATAACAGACCCACGAACACTATGAAACAGAAATTCGACATCATAACAAGCAGCTGCGTTCCCCTCCCCCTGGAGAACATAGACACCGACCAGATCATCCCCTCGCGCTATCTGAAGGCCACCGACAAGAAAGGCTTCGGCGACAACCTCTTCCGCGACTGGCGATATAACGAGGACGGGTCGGCAAGGCAAGACTTCGTGCTGAACGACCCCTCCTACGGCGGGTGCATCCTCGTGGCGGGCAAGAACTTCGGCTGCGGCTCCTCCCGTGAGCACGCGGCATGGGCCATAGCGGGCTATGGATTCCGCGTGGTCATCAGCTCGTTCTTCGCCGACATCCACAAGAACAACGAGCTCAACAACTTCGTCTTGCCGGTGGCGGTCAGCGAGAAATTCCTGAAAGAGCTTTTCGACTGCATCGACGGCGACCACCAGACGCAGGTAAGGGTAGACTTGCCCCGCCAGACGGTTACCAACCTTGCAACAGGCCACGGCGAGCACTTCGAAATCAACGGCTATAAGAAGCACTGCCTGACGAACGGACTTGACGACATAGACTATCTGCTGGAGAACAAAGACAAAATAGAAGCATGGGAACAGTCGAACAAATAGCCGGCCGCTACCGCCCCACGCCGCCATCGATAGAAATCATGGACTCCACCCTGCGCGACGGCGAGCAGACCAACGGGGTCTCCTTTCAGCCGCACGAGAAGCTCGTGATAGCCCGCATGCTGCTCCGCGATGTCAATGTAGACCGTATCGAGGTGGGCTCGGCCCGGGTCTCAGACGGCGAGAAAGAGGCTGTCAGGATGATCTGCCGCAGTGCCGAGCGCGACGGAATGATAGGTCGCATCGAGGTATTGGGCTTTGTAGACGGCCATCTCTCCGTCGACTGGATCAAGGATTGCGGCGGACAGATAATCAACCTGCTGGCCAAAGGCAGCCTCAGACACTGCACGCAGCAGCTCCACAAGTCGCCCGAAGAACATCTGGACGACATCAGCCGGGTAATCGACTATGCCCAGCGGCAGCAGATGAGCATAAATCTCTACCTCGAAGACTGGAGCAACGGCATGAAGGAATCTCCCGAATATGTCTATCGGATGATGGAAAGATTCAGGGATGCACCCGTCAAACGCTTCCTCCTCGCCGACACCCTGGGCATCATGAATCCGCTGCAATGCGTGGAATACATCCATAAAATGGTGAAGCGCTACCCCGACAAGCACTTCGATTTCCATGCCCACAACGACTACGACCTCGCCGTATCCAACTCTCTCGCAGCCGTATTAAGCGGCTGCAAGGGACTTCATGTTACCGTGAACGGGCTCGGCGAGCGTTGTGGCAACGCCCCCCTGTCAAGCGTGCAGGCCATCCTGAAGGATCACTTCCATGCCCGCACGAACATCCGGGAAGACAAGCTCAACGCCGTCAGCCGGCTTGTGGAAGGCTATAGCGGCATCGCCGTGGCTCCCAACCAGCCCATCGTGGGAGACAATGTGTTTACGCAAGTAGCGGGCGTGCATGCCGACGGCGACAACAAGGACAACCTCTATTGCAACGATCTTGTCCCGGAGCGGTTCGGCAGAAAGCGCGCCTACGCCCTCGGAAAGACCAGCGGACAGGCCAACATTGCCCAGAACCTGAAGGAGCTGGGACTGGAACTCACGCCCGAGCAGACCCGCAAGGTTACGGAAAGAATCAACCAGCTCGGCGACCGCAAGGAAATCGTTACACAGGACGACCTCCCCTACATCGTGAGCGATGTGCTCAAGCACGATGTGAACAATGAAAAGGTAAAGCTGCTCAGCTACATGGTCAGCACCACCTACGGCCTGAAGCCCATGGCCAGCATAAAGGTTGAGATCAACGGAATGACCTATGATGCCGAGGCTACCGGCGACGGGCAGTATGATGCCTTCGTAAAGGCACTGCGCAAAATATACAAGGAGAAGCTCAATCGCACCTTCCCCCTCCTGGCAAACTATGCCGTTACCATCCCTCCCGGCGGCCGCACCGACGCCCTGGTGCAGACTATCATCACCTGGCACAACGGCGACAAGCTGCTCCGCACCCGCGGACTGGATGCCGACCAGACGGAAGCAGCCATCAAGGCCACCTTCAAGATGCTCAACATCATCGAGGAAGAGATGCCAGGAAACTGACCAGACGGCATCCTGACAACATGAGATTATAACCTAAAACAAACTGCCATATGAAACTGAAAATTGCCATATTGCCCGGCGACGGCATCGGGCCGGAGGTGATGAGACAAGGCATCGCCACGATGGATGCCATCGCCAGGAAGTTCGGACACGAGTTCGAATACAGCGAAGCACTCTGCGGAGCCCATGGAATAGAGGCCGTAGGCGATCCTTTCCCTGACTCCACCTTCCAGGTTTGCATGGATGCCGACGCCGTGCTTTTTGCTGCCGTCGGCGACCCGAAGTACGACAACGACCCTACAGCCAAGGTCCGGCCGGAGACGGGACTGCTTGCCATGCGCAAGAAGCTGGGCTTGTTTGCAAACATTCGCCCCGTGCAGACCTTCGAATGCCTGCTCCACAATTCACCGTTGCGCAAGGAATTGATCAAGGGAGCCGACTTCGTCGTCATCCGCGAACTGACCGGAGGCATGTATTTCGGCGAGAAATATCAGGACAACGACAAGGCCTACGACACCGATTTCTACAGCCGGCCGGAGATAGAGCGCATCCTGAAGGTGGGGTTTGAATATGCCCGCCGGCGCAAAAGGCATCTCACCGTGGTCGACAAGGCCAATGTCCTGGCTTCAAGTCGCCTGTGGCGGCAGATCGCAAAGGAGATGGAGCCGCACTATCCAGAGGTTACCACCGACTATATGTTCATCGACAACGCCTCCATGCGCGTCCTCACGGAGCCCCGCTTCTTTGATGTCATTGTTACGGAGAACACTTTCGGCGACATCCTCACCGACGAGACGAGCTGCATCACGGGAAGTATGGGGCTGCAACCATCGGCTTCGCTGGGCGAGCACACCCCGCTCTTCGAACCCGTACACGGCTCTTGGCCGCAGGCCGCAGGACAAAACCTCGCCAACCCCATTGCCCAGATACTCTCTGCTGCCATGCTGCTTGAGCACTTCAGTCTGAAGGAAGAAGGGGCGCTTGTCCGCGAAGCTGTCTCCGCAAGCCTGGACGCGAACATCCGCACGCCCGAGATACAAGTGAAGGGAGGTGCCCGCTACGGCACGAAAGAGGTCGGCGAATGGATAGCCAACTATATTGCAACCAAAGGATAAAGCATCTTGAGCCGGACTCCTACTTGTCCACCAGCCTCACCCGACAGTTCTCTATCTTGACAAGGAGGCTCTTCACTATGCTCTCCTGCCCTGTAATATTGATTTGAACGACGCATGCCAGAGAGTTCCGCAACCTCCGCTGGTCGAAGATGAAGTTACCCACGCTGTAGTAAATCATGTGCCCGCGATAGTTTTCCGCGGGTTGCAAAACATGAGGATGATGGCACACCAGAATGTCGGCACCCGCGTCGATGAGCCGGTGAGCCTGTTCCCTTTGGCGTGGCAAGACCCGTTCGTGATGCTCCCAGCCCCAATGCAGGCTCACGATAATATAGGCCTTGGGGTCTTGCTGGCGAATCATAGCGACGCGGGAGACGAGTGTATCAAACGGCTCTTGCGACACACTGGGGAGCTTGGGAAGGTAAGGAGTGTTCTCCAAAGGCAGCCGCAGCGACGCCAGCATCCATACTTTGCGCTCCCCGTCTGCCAGCAGAACCGGGGCCGAAGCCTCTTTCTGGGTGGCCCCGGCACCAAGGGGAACCATGCCATACCTTATTATATTCTCACGCGTATCGAGCAACCCCGCCCGCCCCTGGTCGATAGAATGGTTGTTGGCGAGGTTCAGATGCGTGAATCCATGCCGCCGCAAGCCCTGCAACCATTCAGGCTCGGCACGAAAGACAAAGCGTTTGAAGACAGGAGCTTGTATGTGGGTGGCCGGGCATTCCAGATTGCCCACCACAATATCCGCCTGTCTGAAGAGAGAGTCTATCCCCCTTGAGAAAAGACAATCCACGCCTCCAGTCCGCTCGACGCGCTGCCGCACGCCACGGTCAAGCAACACATCGCCCGTCAAGACAATGCGAAGCGTGTCGGCGGCAAGTACGATACCGGGCACGAGCCATAACAGCAACAGGCTAACAGCCCGAGCTATAGAACACCTCTTCGTTGTCATTCGGCATTCCCTTTACCGGGGCTATAATCTCTTTCATCCACTCCGGCTCGCCGGCATGAGGGTGGGTCTTCAAGGATTTCTGCCACTCCTCGTCGGTCATGCGCGGCTCATCGACCGCCCTGCAGAACTCACGATAAGAGAGCACCGCGCCCCGCGTGAGGTAAAGATACCCTCCGATTTCCACCACAACATAGATTTCATAGGCAGGTCCGGTGCCCTCGTAGAGCACGCGGTGGCGTTCATCGGGCACATTGTCGCCGTTGGCAGTAAACACATCAGCCACCACCGCAACATTCTTGTCCGTGCCTGACACCTCATCCCAGCCCTGCAACATCTCATCCTTGTTGCTCACCAGCTCCAGGGAGATATTCTCTATCGTGGACCCTATTATCTCTATCTGGTTATATTCCTCGTCTGTCGGCTCCTTGCCAGCCAACTCCTTCCGGCTGACAGAAAGGCAGAACTCGGCCAGTTCGCGTATGCGCTCGGTCGTGGTAGAGAGCTTCGGCGTTACGAGATTATATCTTTTGAAGAGCGCCATGGTCTCATCGACAAGACTTACGGCCTCTTGCCAGAACTTGACATTGGGCTCCACATAGCCCTTCAGGACGGGCGGCACGGGTCCGCCGTCCCCACACTCGGCCTCTATGGGCTGCTTGGCGTAGAGAATGGCATCGTGTTTCAGCTCCGCCCAAGAGGCCAGCATGGCATTCAGAGACTTCTTGCCCCACTGCGGCGTGCGCATGAAATAGGGAGCCCCGGCCACGGAATCGGCCAACAACTGCAGCGTGCACATCCAGCGATTGGCGATGGTCGTGTCGGTATTTATGCGCTGCATGATGACGCAGGCGCTATCTGTCGCGGCACTAAACCCCTCCCATTGCCTGTACTCGGGCTGCTGCTTCTGAAGGGTCTGGGCTGTCTCCATGCCCATGGCAGCCATGATGTCAAGTCCCATAGGCACCTCCCTGCGACTGGGGAAGTTCTTCGCGTCCACCAATTTCAGCATCGCCTCGGCGTCGGGCTGGTATCGCTGCGGCATGAAGTTGACCTTATATTTGCTTGTATGAACAAAGAGAGGCTTGATGTGCGTCTGCCTTTCGGCAATGGCTTCCACGCTTTGGCGCAACCGCTTAAGCGATTTCTTGCTATCCTGCTTGCCGCCCAGTCTCCGGACTTCAGCCCCCACCTGCAGGATGGTTACATTGTCGGGAGCCCCCATGAGATAGGTCAGCGGTTCCGCTACAGACTGGTATTTCGCATGCAGGTCGGGCTGACTGAGTGCCTCGGCCATGAGCACCGCCCGCTGTAATTGCTCCGGATAGTCCGTACCCAGAGGCACACTCTGCAGCCACATCATGGCCCGGAAGTAACGCCCGGCCTGCTCGCTCCGGGTATAGTGGCCGCGCGGGCGGAAGAGGCTGTAGGCAAACAGCACGCTTCGGGGCCCGAAATAGTCGGGGCCGAGGAAGCGCGACTGGTCGTTTTCGGCGGCCATCACCTTGGCAACCTCCTCTTTCGCCATGCTCTCATAAGCTGCGTTTACGGGAGGAAGCTTATCCGTAAGCAACCGCAGGGCTACCGCAAAATAAGCCTGACACCACGCCACATTGTCGCGCAAGACCGCGTCTTTGCTGCCCTGCAACTGATTGAGGCGATCGGAGAAATGGCGGTAGAGCCCGCGGCAGAGTACCGTCATCGTGCCTATCAGCTTCTGTTCCTCCACCTCGCGCAGGCAAGTGTCGAAGTAGAGATGGAAGAGTTGCAGAAACACATCCGTCGTTACGAAGCCGGGGAAGTCGCTGTAGTCGTTCTTCTCGTAGACATGGAAGAGCTGGTTATGCTGTGCCGGCACGATGGCGAAGCCCTGCCGGGCAAGCATGTCCATCAGCGGCGGCTCGATGGACTCCAGCTGATAGGGGTTGACGATGTTGTCGGTGTTCACCACGCAGCCCGCCTTCGGCTTGAAGTTCAGCTTCTTCAGCTCGTCCTCGCGAGCCTGAAGCCGCCGCATGAAAGCCTGCTCGGCTGCCGTGTAATGCACCGTCGAGTGCTTTTTCACTTGCTCGTCAATCGCCTTGCGCTCCTGCTCCGTGAGCTCGCCTATCCACGACTTGTGCATCTTTTCCAAGGCTTCGCTATAGAGTGATTCCTCTTTATCCCAACGCCCAAACAGCGTATCGGTATACCATGTGGTAGAAGAATAAATGGCATTGAGCGTCGCGTCCCGGAAGTTATATCCCTGTCGGGCGGCGGGAGCGTTGCGCAAGACGCGCAGTTCACTGACAGACAGGTTGGAGATATCCATGTTCAGGTCGAGCTTCTTGTTCAGATTCTCCACGCGGATATGCCCCTTTCCCGGGAGCACGATGCCTGTTTTCTTGGTCTCCAGACCCTCCTGCGCCATGCCCACTATGGGCAACAGCATCATCGCAATCATCAGTTTCAGTTTCATATCACTTCTTGTTTTTCGTTTTCATGCCAGTTGAATCAAGGCTTTTCGAAATGTTTTACGGCCTCCGGACGGGTGATTCCCTTGGCGAGAAACCGCACGAAGCGCAGCCCGAAGTCGTCCCACGCATATTCGGCTACCACATAGAGCCCGTCGGTGGTGGTCTCAAGGCTGCGCACACGGCCGTCGACGAAGCGGAAATCCTCCAGTATGCCGCCGAGCTTGGACCCCATCCACATCGGGCGCACCTTGCCCTTCACATTCTTGAAGATGAACAGGCGGCGGCCCATCGGATAATAGCGGGTGGCCTTGACCACGCCCACGAGAGCCTCGTCAACCCCGTCGCCATTCACATCACCTGCCTGCAAGCGATATACGGGGTAAGGAAGTTTCCACCGGCTGACTGCTCCACCCTGCTCCAGACAGAGCCACGACAAGCTGTCGTTCTGCCTTTGAAGGGAGAAAACCTGCGCCTGCACAGCGGTAGCAAATCCTATGAAGAAGAGTAGAAGACAATGTCTCATTCCAACTCTTTATATCATTCAAGCGCAAATATACGAAAATTCCCGAAAAGACAAAACATCTTTCCGGGAATTTTATCTCATGATCCACGATGTGGAAAACACTTCCTACTCCTGTCCGCCGACGATGTCGTCGATGTTGGCAACGGTGTTCCCGTCACGATGACGGAACAGATTCAGGATATCGCGCACGCTGGCTTCCTCCTCAACCTGCTCGTCTACATACTTGCCCATGAAGTTAGAGGAGGCATGGTCGTGCTCGTCGTCTGCCAGGTCTGCCAGTTTGGCAATCATGTCCGACACTTTCTTCTCGTGCTCCATGGCATTTTCGAAGATCTGTTTCGGGCTCTCGAACTTTGTCGGAACAGCATCGACGGCCGTCAATTTAACCTCGCCGCCACGGTTCAGCACGAAGTTTGCCATGTCGAGGGCATGCCCCTTTTCCTCGTCGCTCTGCTTGAACATCCATTTGGCAAAGCCTTTCCAGCCCTCCTTGCGGAACCAGAACGCCATCTGGAGATAAAGATTTGAAGAATAAAGCTCTGCGGTAATCTGCGCATTAAACGCATCCTGCATTTTCTTGTTGATATCCATAATCTGAAAATTGTTTGTTATTACAGAAAAAACCTTCTGCGAGTATATTTATTATTAATAGATTACATAACCATTTATAATTATACATGCAAGAAGTATGCCATTCTAATCCAGATGGGCAAGGCTGCCTAAAGATTAACAGAAAAAATCGGACGGATTCATTTTTTTTTGTAATTTTGCAGAGAATTCATCATCCATCAGTATATGACTAACAAATCAGACAAGTTCAAGCAGTTACTCTGTCTCGCGGCATGCGTTCTGATGATTCTCACCGTCTCCATCCGGCGCGACGGCAAGTGGCTCGGCCATAAGGTGGAAGCGGCCGCCGACACCGTCAAGGCCGGCAAGATTCAGACGCTGCAGACGCTGGAAGACGGCACCACGGTCATCAACACCACCCTTCTGGGCAAGGACATCACGGGCTATGCCGGGACGGTGCCCCTCGAAATCAGGATTAAGGAAGACAAGGTCGTCAGCGTCAAGGCTCTGGACAACGAGGAGACTCCGGAGTTCTTCGAGCAGGCCTCAAGCCTCCTCGGAAGCTGGGACGGGAAGACCTTGCAGCAGGCCCAGGAACTGAAAGTAGACGCCGTTTCGGGTGCCACCTTCTCGTCGAAGGCCATCATCGGAAATGTAAGGCAGGGCCTCCAGTTTGCCCTGAAGACCCAGCAGGAGGAGTCGCTCCTCGCCAAGCTCGACCTCTCCGCCAAGGCCATAGCCGGTCTCATCGTTGCCTTGATGGCCGCCATCCTGCCGCTGTTCGTCAAGAACAGGCGATACCGCCTTGTCCAGCAAGCGCTCAATATCTTGGTCCTGGGCTTCTGGTGCGGCATGTTTCTCAACTATTCCTCCATCATCGGCTACATGTCTAATGGCATGAATGTGCTCACGCTGATGATTCCCGTCATCATGCTCATCACCGCCTTCATCTATCCGCTGTTCGGAAAGAAGTCGTATTACTGCACCCATGTGTGCCCCTTCGGCTCCCTGCAGGAGCTCTCGGGCAAGTGCGTGAAATACAAGGTGAAGATGAGCCCGCAGACCGTGAGGCGCCTCGATGCCTTCCGGCAGGTGCTCTGGGCCGCGCTGATGTTCTGCCTCTGGACGGGCGTCTGGGGCGACTGGATAGACTACGAGCCGTTCTCGGCCTTCATCTTCACCTCGGCCTCATGGGTTGTCATCGGCATCGCCATAGGCTTCGTGCTGCTGTCCACCATCATAACGCGCCCCTACTGCCGGTTCGTATGCCCCACCGGCACATTGTTCAAGTTAAGTCAAAGTTCAAAATAAGGAGATTCAAGACATGAAAACAAGGATATTGATACTGGCTCTCGCCGCCGCACTGGTCTATGTAACCGCAATGCTCGTGCTCCAGAAGACCGCGGAGCCCAAGGCCGCCGACCCCTCGGAGGCCGTATACAACAACATTCTCACACGCACCAGCGTGCGCAAGTATCAGGACAAGAAAATAGACGACGCCACCATCGAGAAGCTGCTCCGGGCGGGCATGGCTGCCCCCACGGCCGGGAACAGGCAACCCTGGCACTTCGTGGTGTGCACGGACAAGGAAGTGCTGGCCGACCTGGCTGCCGCCAATCCTAACGCCGGCATGGTGGCCCGGGCACCGCTTGCCATCGCGGTGTGCGGCGACAAGGACAAGACCTTCGACGGCGAGGGCGCCGAGATGTGGGTGCAGGACTGCTCGGCAGCCACCGAGAACATCCTCCTCGCCGCCCACGGGCTTGGCTTAGGGGCCGTATGGACGGGCGTATACCCCGTGAAAGACCGCGTGAGCAAAATCTCCAAGGCACTGGAATTGCCGGAGACCATCGTCCCGCTCGGGGTCATCGCCATCGGCCATCCCGCCGAAATGCCGGCCGTGAAGCAGAAGTTCAGCGAGGACAATGTGTCCTACGACTTCTATGAGGAATAGCTTCCGCCCACTCATACACAATGCCGCCTGCCATTTTTTCTGGCAGACGGCATTATTGTCTATACCCTTCCTGAAAACCCTTCGTGGCCGGAACAGTCAGTCTTTCCGGCCGCCCATAATCCCGATGGCGGCCTGCGGCATTGTTACAAGCGGCGTGTAATGCTGTTACAAACGGCTTGTAATCGGATTACACGCCGTGTGTAATCCGATTACAGGCAGCGTGTAACATTAGCACACGCTGCCTGCCTATCATGAGAAGGCCGTCGGCCCGTCTACTTCACACGGGGAAGTGCGTTGTTCACCTTCTCCGTAAATTCCGGCAGACGCAGCTCGGCGGTGCCGAGAATGTTGTCTACATTGTCGCCTACGAGGAATGTATAGGTGCCTGCATCTACCTTCCACTGGCTGTGAGCCTCGTCGAAGCTGGCAAAGAGACGCTGCGGAATGGTCATGGTGAGCGTCTCGCTCTCACCCGGGCGCAGGTTCTTGGTCTTGGCAAACGCCTTCAATTCCTTTGCCGGTTTGTCGTATTCACCCTTTGCGGCAGCGACATATACCTGGGCAACCTGCTTCCCGTTCACCTTGCCGGTGTTCCTTACTGTAACGCTAACCTTAACCTCGCCTTTGCCCTGTGAAACCTTCAGGTTCTTCATCTCGAAGGTGGTATAGCTCAGTCCGTAGCCGAAAGGATATGCCACGGCCCTCTTCTGGGTATCGAAATACCGATAGCCCACCCAGATGCCCTCGTCGTGGTTGGTATAGTTCACACCCTTCATCGTCTTGGCATACATCTTCTCCGACATATTATAATAGTCGGGCTGCTGGGGGAAGTTGGCCGTTGAGGGGTGGTCGGTTGCCGCAACAGACCATGTCATGGAGAGATGTCCCGACGGATTGGCCTTTCCCGTGAGCACATCGGCAATGCTGTTGCCGCCCTCCTCGCCGGGCTGCCATGCCACGAGGATGGCGTCGGCACGGTCGCGCCACGAAGCCGTCTCTATCACGGAGCCGGAATTGATGACCACGATGACGGGCTTTCCGGCAGCATGGAAGGCATCCGACACGCGGAATATCATCTGCCTCTCCTGCTCGGTAAGGTTGAATTCGCCCTCTATCTGCCGGTCCATGCCCTCACCGGCCTGTCGGCCAATCGTGATAATGGCCGCATCGGCCTGTGGCAGCTCATGCTCCACGCAGCGCTGCGAAATGTCTATCTCGTCGAGTTTGGGCTGTCCCTGGTCCAAGAACCACATCTCCGGATTCTTGTCGACCTTGAGTTTTGCCTTGGCATACTTCACATAACTCTGGTAAATCTCCGTGAGCTGTTCCGTAGTGCCGATGCCGGCATTCTTCAGACCTGCCACCATGTCGACGACATAAGGCACATTGACGCACCCGGAACCCAGACCCCCGCTCATGAAATCGTAGCTGTTCACTCCGAAGAGGGCCACCTTCCGGATGTCCTGCAGCGGCAGCGTAGGAGTGGCGGCAGCGGCTGCCGGCAGCGGCGCATTCTTCAGGAGCACCATGCCCTCGGTAGCTGCCTGGCGCGTGATGGCGGCATGCGCCTTCATATCAGGCTTGTTAGAGAACTTATAACCCTTGAAACGAGGAGTCTTGACGATATAGCGAAGCATGTTTCTCACATTGTTATCCACATCCTCCAGCTTGATTCTCCCACTGTTCACCCCGTCCATGATGTGCTGCACCTGCATCGGGAAACCGGGCATCATCAGGTCGTTGCCGGCATGAACTTCATCTCCTATGGGCAAATCCTCACGCTCTCCGATCCAGTCAGTCATAACAATTCCGTCGAAGCCCCACTCCTTCCGCAGGACCGTGGTCAGCAAATCATAGTTTCCCTGGGCGTAAATGCCATTGATCTTGTTGTATGCCGACATGACCGTCCACGGCTTAGCATCGCGAACCATCAGCTCAAAACCCAGCAGATAGAGTTCGCGCAGGGCACGCTGGCTTACCCGTTCGTCCACGCGCACACGGTCGCCCTCCTGGGAGTTGACGGCAAAATGCTTGGCCGAAACACCCACGCCTTGGCTCTGGATGCCCTTCACCATGGCAGCACCGATGAGTCCCGTCAGCACGGGATCCTCGCTATAATACTCAAAATTGCGACCACAAAGCGGATTGCGGTGGAGGTTCATCCCCGGCCCGAGAATCACATCGCAGCCATATTCCAGGGTCTCGTTGCCGATAGCCTTGCCTACATTGCTTACAAGCGCAGTATTCCAAGACGAGGCAAGAGCCGTCCCTACGGGGAAGCCGGTGGCATAGAAGGTCTGCTCCGTGCCCTTGCGGCGAGCATCAATGTGAACTCCTGCCGGACCGTCGGCAACTACCGTTGACGGAATTCCCAGCCGGGGAATGGCAACCGTGGTACCGGCCGCCCCCGCCACGAGTTTCTCCTGATGCCCCATGAAGGCACCGCTGCCAAAAAAACCGGCGTTACCGCCACCCACCAGAAGCTGCGCCTTCTCCTCAAGAGTCATTGCGGCGAGAACTTCGTCGATATTATCTGCCCGCAACTGCGGAGCCTGAGCTTGTATATCCATCATCATAAAAAGACTTGAAATAAAAATAAACACTTTCTTCATCGTAATCTCTATTTATTTGATTGTTGATAGTTTCCTGCAATATCTGCGGATAATCTTCAAGGTCGACTTGTCGCCCGAGAACACGGAGTTCAGCCCCTGCTGTTCCTGCGCGGGGTCGCCGGTATAGTCGTCGCCCACCATCCACTGCTCGTGCCGGAGCTTTGCAAGACCGCCCCAGCCCCAGAAATTCAGGCCGGCAAAAGGCTCCTTGCCCTGGGCATTCCGGTACACGAGATCGAAAACATAGCTATAGAATCCATCACGGGCTTTCGTAGGAGTGCCGAGCGCAAACTGAAAGTCGTCGCGCGGGTAGCCGAATTCCTCCATGACAAGGGGTTTTCCCAGACGACGGGCTATCGTCAGGTGATGCTCTATATACTCCTTTGCGTTCTCACAGGCACGCGGCAGGTTCTCCATCAGGGAGTCGGCCTTTGCCCATCCCCAGTTATAGGGCCAGAGATGGATATTGCAATAATCGATATTCTTATCTGCACAGATGCGCTCCCAGCTCTCATAGCTGTTCTCGCAGCCCCACATGCCCTCGCTTCCCACGGATATCAGATGATGAGCATCCAAGCTGCGTATGAGGGCGGAGGCCTCGCGGAGCCACTTTTCGAAGTCGGGCAACAGCTCTTTTGCAAATGCCCGCGGCTCGTTGCCTATCTGCCACGACATAATGGCAGGGTCGTCGATATACTTTCTGCCCGTATATCGATTCGTACGCCCTATGATGAAGCGGACATAATCATAGAAAAGCTGCTGCGCTTTCTTGTTGACCGAGAACTGGCTCACATGCTTCATGAACTCACCGTAACCCACATCCTGGGGCATAACGGCCTTTCCCGCTCCGGCATGCTCCAGATAGAAGTTATATCCGCCGCTCCATTCCCAGGAGTTATTCAGATAGAGCACGGCCACCATGCCCCGCTTACCCATTTCCGAAAGCAGATAGTCGAGGCCGGCAAGAATCGTGTCATTATAAACGCCCGGAGCCTGCTGAAGCGTGGGCTGCACCTTCGCCTTGGGACCGGGAACACCGTCGGACCCCACCAGGACACGCAGATTGTTGATGCCCTGCTTCTTCATCAGGTCAAGCTCCTTTATCAGACGACGACGGTTTCCGCCTTCGCCCTCAGAGCCGAGGATGGCACCATACCAGAAGTTAGTGCCGACATAATAATAGGGGCGGCCGTTCCGAAAGAAGCTACCGTTATCAGTAGTAACGAACTGAGCATCAGCAGTTAAAGGAAAAATTGTCATCAATATCAATAAGATAAGCTGAAATAGATTCTTCATGTTTTCGGTGTTATTGCCAATTATCGGTTCGGAACGGCAATAACGGCAGGTTTGCATTATTCTTCAGGTTGCCCACCTGGAAGTTCTTGAAGCAATAGCGTACTGCCACGGGCTTCTTAACCTCGGGTGAGGTTACGAAGATGGTTTCGTTGCGAGCATCACGCCCCGGCCTCCAGAAGTGTCCGGCAGTGGCCTTGTGGAACACCTTGTCCGCGCCTGCCACCTCAAAACCTTCGATGTCTTCAAAGCGGGAGATACCGCCAAAATCGTTTTTCAGACGAACATAGCAGGTGTCGCCTCCTATTTCCATCTCCTTAAAACGGGGACTTTCACAATAAAGGTTCTTCAATCCGTAATCATGGTTCAGAGCCAAATAGGCCAAGCGCTCGCCGACGGGCTGTTTCCGGCAAGGATGAATCTGACTCTTCTCCCAAGGATACACCAAGTCGTTGGTGCATACAATGCCACTATGAGGGATAATATCAGCCGCCCGCACTTGCTGCTCCCGCAACAAGGCACCGGAAACACCATCAAGCCCGTCGCCATAGACATAGGGCGCAATCTGTACGATATAGAACGGAATCTCACCAAGCTGGAAATCGCGGCGCCACTGATCTGCCAGAAGCCTCAAGCGGTCAGAGTACTGGTTAGCCGGATCGCCGACATTGGAGCAGCCTTGATAATAAAGGATTCCCTTAACGGTATAGTTCAAGATGGGATGGAATGTGCCGTTGCCCCAAAGCAAGGGGTAATGGTAACTCTCAGAAAACCGATGTGCCATCTCGGATGAATCCAATGATTCGGAAGTATATTTCCGTAGGTTATCCCTGTCAAGCCAACTCTCCACACGGGTTCCCCCCTTATTGGCAATCACCAATCCGACGGGTATCTCGAGAGCTTTATTTATAACCCGGGCAAAGAAATAGCCGACCGCACTACATTCGCTGACGGTAGCCGGATTGACAGTCTGCCAGTTACAGTCGGCATCCTCGAGGGGAGTCATGCTCATCACACTTGGCACCTTGACATAGTGAATGCCCTTGTAGTCGTTGGCGGAGGCAACGGTCTCGGCATAGTTTTCCAAAGGACAGTTGTTGAATCCCCGCACAGGAAATTCCATATTGCTCTGCCCGGCACATACCCAGACCTCACCCGCGAGCACATTGCATATCGTAACTTTCTCTCCATCATCAAAAGAAATAGAGAGCGGAGTATAACTGGCAGCGGGTGTCAGCACCTTTACAAGCCACTTTCCGTCCTCACCCGTCTTCGTGCGATAGACTTTCTTGCTCCAGGAGACAGAAACCTTTATCTCACTGCCAGGCTTGGCCCATCCCCAAAGACGCGCCTCTGCCTGCTGTTGAAGAATCATACAGTCGCCAATCACATGCGGCAGACGAACCTTAGAGTGTACTGGAGCGGCCATGAGAAGAGTCAGGGCCAGGGCCAACAAATGCTTTGTCATATATTTTGTTTTAAATGATTTTACCTATATACAGGCCGCCGTCATTACTACCGACAACCTGCAAAGATTATTTATTACATATAATGTGTTGCCATAAACACTATTTCCCGTTAAGATACAAGCCGTTCAATTCTTTAAGAAATATCGTCGTACGATTATTATAAAACTTCATGAAGTCATTAATCCTCGCATTTCCACAACCGGGATAAGGTGTATAGCAGTACCCCTCGGAGAAATCTCCATGATTGCGGCCGAAAAGTATGTATGAAAGCCCGCTCTGCTGAATCGCAGGGAGCAATGTTTTTGAGAAAAAGGTGCTGTCAGGCAAGCCTTCCATTCCCGTTGTCAGCCCTTGAGCCAGATGGTGCTCGCTCGCCGTCTGTTTCAACAGATTCAGGCTTTCAGGCAAAGAAGACGAAAGAGACTTGGATTCTCTTGTGTCTCTATCACCGAACAGCGTCATATTTATGACATCTACGCCCTCGGGCAATCTGTCCTCTATACCCTTCTTCAAGGCCGCGGAATTACAGGAGTATCCATAGAGCGCATTGGTTACATCGAGGTCTTTCAACTTGTCAATGGTGTGTTCGAACATATCCTTATACGCTTCGTCTGACAGATTATCGTACCATGACTTTCCCTCTTGGGGATAAAGAAACAAGACAACCGGAGCCTTGATGCCATAATCGTTTTGGAGCGAAGCCAGATAACGGGCGATTCTCCCCACCCAATCATCAAGAGTCTTTTCATTACCCCTGGGGTCAGGAGCCGTCCATTTCATCAAAATCAGCCCACCTCTCTTGAAAAGTCGCAGGGCATCTTCACGAATTACACTAAAATCCAAGGAGTCGCTGTTCATAGACCATCCATGCTCCAATCCTAAAAGTTCGTAGCCAGAAGATGCCGGAAAATCGCCGCAAACTCCATGAATATCACTACGCTCAATGGTATCGCTCACCCATCCCACTCCCTCCAAGGTGGCATATTGCTGACCGATTATGACTCCCTGCTTGGCAAAAGAGCGCAAATTTGCCTGCAAATTTTCCGTGCGGACTGTCAAGCCTGCATTCCCAATCTCATCATACGACTTCTTTGCCTTCTTGCCACAAGATGAAAAGAGTATGGCTGTCAACAGAAGACTATAGACTATTTTCTGCCTCATGGGTTCCGTTTATTCATTATAGGCCTTCTTCATGGCCTCTACGACAGTAGGAAGGCTCCACTGAGGGACGGTACGGTCTGCGCCATTGAAGATACTCATCCAATAGAAGGTTGCAGCCTTCTTCCCCTTGGCCTGCCGCACCATGTCAGCAGCCTGATCCGCTGCCATCTTGATTTTCTCGGGAGCAGAAGACTTGTTTACGGATGTCTCATTCCCATTTGCATCCGCAGCACCGGCCGTCCCGTACTCACCGATGATGAAAGGAATGGAATCAAACTTCTTAGACACATCCGAAAAAATGTTAGTCAAGGTGATGTGGCATTCGTCGTCCCATGTATCCTTGTCATTAATGAAGTTCCAGGGATCATAAGAGTGTACCTCTGCAACGAGATGGCCCGTTGTCTTATCTGTCGGGATGGTGAAGTTGTTCAATACCTCCACACCCTTGGCAGCGGCATAAGTGCTTACTACGAGGTTACGAGTGGCGTTGTTGCCGCCAGTGGCACGCACAGCATCTACGAAGTCCTGTGCATAATTATTCAAAGCCGTATAACTTGAAGCATCCAGAGGCTGGTTCCAGGTGTTGCTTGCATCCAACATCTCGTTATATCCCTCGAAGAGCAAATGCTGGTCATAGTCGGCAAAGGCGTTGGCTATTTGCGTCCATAACTTCTTGTATCTATCCTTGGTTGCGGCATAAACCGCAGGATCAGCCTTGATCCAAGCCCCCTTGCCTGCAGCCGTATCGTGATGTACATTGATGATGACATACAAGCCTGCATTCATGGCATAGTCTACCACTTCCTTTACACGCCCCATCCATGCAGCATCCACATTTCCGGCATCATCCATGTGTTCATACCAGGTAATAGGAATACGGACAGAGTTGAAGCCTTCTTTCTTCAGAAATGTCAACTGGCTCTGTGTCGTAGGCTGCTGTCCCCACTGTGTCTCATACTTCGCCAAGTCCTGTCCTTTGCCAATACCATTTGCCTCGAGCGTATTGCCAAGATTGAAACCCAGACCAAAGTTGACAACCGCACTCTGGGCTGGCTCAGCCATATAAGTTGCGTCTGTATTTACCTCATCACGGGTGATTACGACTCCTTCATCCATAACTTTCTTCCACCAAGCATCAGAAGGCATAGAGGCACCATACCAAGGCATGAAGTTCAACCATTTAGCACCTGCATCCCAAGCATCCCCTACATCTGCCGTAGGCGTATTGCCATTTATGCCGCACTCCGAAAGAGTAATCATCTTGGTTGGAAACTGGGCCTTGAGCTGTCTGTATTCCGTTACCTGCTGAGTAGCATTCGTCCCATAAAGGTCGCGGCCGATGATATCGACATACGCATCACCAGGATACCAGCCGTAGTCATTATTATAATTTGCAGCATCGCCATTATAGTTCTGAGAGGTCCATTCCCAAATCAAGTTATGGATTCCCTTAGTGGCGAAATAGTTGAACATTGTCTGCCAGAGTTGCCTGAAGGTTTCAGCACCAGCCTCACCCCACCAGAACCAAGCCTTGCCCCAAGTGCCAGACTTTTCCGTTGAATTTCCCGCAGCCTCATGGAATGGTCGCCAAAGAGCCACGACACCAGCATCCTGGAGCTTAAGCATTACATTGGCAACATTCTCCAACTGTTCCATGAAGAACCGATTCTCCCAAGTACCAGTAACCAACGCATTGGCAGCCTTGAAGGTGGTCTCTCCGGCTTTAATGCCCGTGCCGGAACCATCTGCGCCGATTTTGGTATTCTCATTCTTCGGAACATTAAAATGCCACATCAGACTTACAATGCCACCCGCACTTGCCCACTCCGTGACAGGAGTGATGTCATTATAATTAATCCAACCATTGGAACCTTGATTAGGAACTGTAATATGAATGAAATCAAAACAGTTGATGGCAGGATACTTACCTGTCAAACTATAAATCTTGTCTGCCTCCGTGTGATTCCATGCCACATTAGCCATAACCCCAGAAAGAATCTTGGTGCCATACACCAGCTGTAGATATTTATAAAGCTTCTTGGCCTCATCTGAAGCTTGAGCGTCGGCAAGACTCACGCCTGTTACATCTATAGGATCCTGATGGAAAACATCAAAAGTAATGCTCTTGATGTCTGAAACATTCCAAGTTCCCGTAGCACCCCAGTCTTCAAAACCAGTCATGTAATTCACTAATGTATTAGCATCTGTGAATTTCAGATGATTATTATCCTTAATTGAAAATTGCTCTGAGGTACCATCTGTCTTATGTACGGTATATACATCGGTATCTGCTTGAGCCGACACATTCAATGCCATAAGGAGCGCAACGATAGAGAATAAGAGTTTCTTCATTTCTTCAATATTTTAACTGATTTTCCGTTAGCGCTGATAATATAGACACCCTTTGGGAGAGCATCCAGACTGATGAAAGAAGCAGAGTCTGTCTGCATCTGATTCAATTCGACTTTCTTTCCGTCGACAGAGTATAGTCTGATACTATTGTTAACACCCGGAACTATGAATTTGTTCCCATCCATGGTAAAACCTTTCAAGGCAATTCCCTCAATACCTGTAGCTTCGCCAATAGTAAAGGTTTTGACCTTATAGAGGTCATACTCCGCAGTCGTTTCCCCTGCCTTGATAGTCATCTTGTCATTTTCCATCTTTATATCAGGAAGATTTGACAACGCAAAAGCCTGGGAGGTGCCATCATTAAAAGTAATGATGAGTTGTTTATTATCCGCTAAAACTGTTATAGTGCAGATAAATGTCAATAAAATAAGTAGTAATCTTTTCATCAACCAGGTTTTTAGATTTGGCAAATATGGCGCAGTAGTTTTTGATTACTGCGCCACAAAGTTACAGATTTATTTCCTATTTCTTGTAATAAACTCGTGTAATTGTGAGTCCGTTACCAGCAAACAGAAGTCCCTGCTGTGCAATGATATCGATATCAGCCTGAGTCAATACGAAAGAGTCTCCCGTATCGCTTTCCTTATATTCCTTTACATTGTTGGCCTTATCGGTATATATAGCCTGGAATGACGGCAACTCTGTCCACCATGTGCCCATCAGACGAATCTGGTAATAAGAGCCTGGAGTTGGAGTAAAATCAAATCCAAGGGTATAACCCGGCCTGAGAAGGGAGGCCTTATCAGCAATGGCCACAGTACCCGTGCCATCCCAGGCGATAGGACCAGCTGAGCCTGTCCACAAATCAATCTCTGGAGCATTCACTATAATCTTACCTCCTACATACCTTGTCCCGTCAGGACCTACGAAGATGAGATCGTAAGTTCCGGCTGCTACAGTAGCTGGAATCTGGAATGTCATGGCATTATCCCCACGGCTGATAACCTTGGTAACCTTGGTCTCTCCGATGAATATCTGCTCTACATTATTGAAGTTTTTACCGTTTACCGTTACATTTTCGCCAAGAACACCCTCTGCTGGCTCTGAAAGAACAGGATCGGTAGCAGCAGTAATTGTCAGACCAGAAACAGAAACAGTATTACCGTTCTTCAAGTTAAGTGTACAGCCAGAACCCACGGCAGAAGCCGGAACCGTTACGCCGATAGCAGTAGCATTGATAATAGCGTCATCGGCCGTAACAGGAGACTCCCCGGGGAATGTTACAGAAACAACGAGATCTAAATCTGTACCTCTCAGCATGATCTTGTTGCCAGCCATTACGGTTGCAGGAGTAACCCCAGTTACGACAGGCTTAACCAATGTGTAAGCTACTGTAACAGTCTTACCGTTTGCAAGGGTCAAGGCTATATCACCCTCTTGAGCTGTCCCCGGAACAACAGCAACCACTTTTGTAGCAGCAACAGACTTTAATGTGCCGTCTGCATTAGGGAATGCTATACCAGTAACGAGGTCAAGATCCTTGCCACTAATAGTGATCTCCTTGCCATTCTTCACCGGGGCAGGAGCAGCGCTCAGGTCGCCAGGAACTACGGTTATGATATTCCCGGCAGGAATCTGGACACCCGACTTGGTTGTCAGGGAAACCTCTCCATCTCCCACGGTCTCAGGAAGGTTGAATGCGATGGTAGTAGCACTATGCGTTGTGAAATCCTCTGCTTCTATGGTTACATTGTTTGGCAACACAACAGCAGCGATGAGGTTGAGCTGCGTACCAGTAATTGTAATGGTCTGACCGGCCTTTGGATCCGTAGGAGTCAACTTAGTAACTGTTGGCAGAGTAATGGTGATTGCATCTTCTGTCTCAAGTTCTGCAGGCTCAACGGCAAGGTCCGTAAGAATCAACTTTCCAGAAGCTGCTGACTCAGGAATCTTGACCTGAATAGTATAACGGTCATGAGTGACGAACTCTGCTTCCCTCACCGTATCATTACCCGCGAAGATTACTCCGTGCATGAGGTTCAGATAATCGCCCTTAATGGTAACTACATCGCCTACATTACCTGCAAGGTTACCCTGCTGCCCGATATAGAGATCACTCAAAGTGATATCCTCCCGATATGTTATAGGAGTAACTGACTTTATCTGGCCACCCTTAGCTGTAACCAAAGTAACGAGACCCGTATCACACTTCTCCGCCGGCACTTGAATAGAAATCTGACTATGCTGACCTGAAGTGATAACATTGATAGCTGTGATTGGATCCGCCCCCGGAATATCTATTTCTGTAATCTGATCCAGATTAACTCCATAGAAATATAAGGTACCGCCACGCAGAACAGGACAAGGCCCGAAGGAATTCAGGGAGATTTCGTTTCCGTACTGGTCGGTGTTCAAATCATCTCCGTCACTGCAGGCTGTCAACGATAGCCCCATAAGGGCTACCATCAACAGACCTAATACATTATAATACTTTTTCATATTGGATTTCAGTTTAAGACTTATTTGTTAGGAACCACACGGATGTTATCAATCTGTACTACTGGATGACAGTCCGCACCTTCTGGGAGGACAGTCTTGTCATCATAATTACCTCTAACCATGAAAATGTTCAGACTTGCAAAATCAGAAGGCTTAGTGAAGGTGGTTTTTTTCAAGTCATTACCATCCCAGTCGAGCGTAAAGCTACTCAATGGAATTGTAACTGTTACCCACTTATCGCCAGTATCATAAGAGCCAGAGGCCTTAAATGGCATGTAAATCGCCCTACCTATCTTACCCTGCTCATGGAACCAAGTATTGTTAGCACCACCCAGAGTCGCTCCATATATATCCTTCACACCCGCATTGCCCTGGGAAATCACTTCTGGACCGCCGAAGATTATCTGCATAGGACCTGACTGCCAAGGGTTGCTTGAAGGAACACGCATCTCGAACTTCAGGCTCATGTTATTCCAGTCAGTAAAGTCTGCCACATCATTTAGACGAGGGCGACCGGCATAAGTCTCCGGGTCAGCCCAGTTGCCAGCCCAATACTCGAATGAGAAATCTCCATCGTTCCAACCGCCATCGGCACCCATTGAAGCTGCAGGGCCACCCAGCATCATGTAATTGCCACTCAATGATGTATCATCGCTCTGAATGGGACGACTGTGCCACCCGTTGTTGCCAAGAACATCCGATCCTCCAGGATAAGGATTGTCGAAGTCAAACAGCATACCGCGATCATCCATATACTCAAAAGATCCTTTAGTGGTTCCATAAATAGTAGTAACGGAAATCTCCTCGTGCTGAGGCATGTCAGCAGGCATTCTGAAAGTGATAGCTGTCTTTGTGATACTTATTATATTCTCACGAGGAACAGTATAGTTCTTGCCCACATTGATTGTCAATGGGGAATTTTCGTAATCCAGGAAGTAGTCTCCGGTAATGGTTACCTCTTCGTCGGCAGCTGCCCACTCGTTACTCAATGAGACCACCGAAGGTCCCGGGATGGTTACAGAGAAGTCATAAGGAATGGTATCCTTATCAGCTGTAATCATATACATTTTGTTTGTTACATTAGAAGGGATGGTTTTTGGAACTGTAACTATCAAAGTATGGTCTGTGATATAGCTGGTATTCAGCACGGCCTTCTGGTCATTGAAATAAAGCTCCATTATACTTCTAAGGTTATCGCCCACCAAACAAATCATCTGCTCCATCGAGGCAGAGACAAGGAGCGAATCCTTGCTTGCCACAGCAGCCGGACGAATATAGTAAACCGTGGGATGTCCGCCAGTCGATTCATATTTATCAGGCTCATCTTCACAAGAAGTGAACATGGTGCCGACAGCTGCCAAAGCCAGCATGAAAGCCCATTTAATATTCTTAGTTTTCATAATTATATGTTCTATGTTTGATTAATAGCTATACTCTGTACGCACATCAACATGGATAGGCTTTGCGTTAGAACCGAGGTTCGGATTCAGTGCCACATCATTCGTGGGGAATGGTAACTGGAAAGTATTCTCGTTCACATTAGGAGGAGCAGTAGCTGCATCGTACTGCATTTCGCCATCAGCCTCATTGTAGGACCATACGCCAGACTCATAATACCTCTTGTAAACGGCACTGCATCCCCAGAGTGCATTACGCTTCTGAGCCTTGATTTCAGAGATACAGGAATTTACATCGTAGTAAGCACGGCGGACGAAATCATACCAACGGTCGCCTTCACCGGCAAACTCCAGACGGCGCTCTTTCCATACATCATCAAAGGTGAGCGACTTCATCTCCGGATCACCAGATACGGCACGCTGATGGACGGCATTAAAGCTCTTCAAGGCGTCAGCGTTAGAAGTCGTCCCTCCGTCAATCAGGACATGAGCCTCGGCGTTTACGAGGTAGACATCAGAAAGGCGGAGGATATGAGTAGCCAGGCTACTTGCCATTCTTGCCGCAGAAGAGCCCATCTCTGCTTCATGGTCGGCTGCATCACCATAGAGGTTCTTTACATTGTTTCCGCCGCAAGGCCCCTGGCATTCACCAGTAGCCGAGACATTATAAGTCTTGTCATACCAGAACTGGAGATAACTGAATCCCTTCTTGCCATCGCTCATCGTATGATCCCTCCAGAAGTAAGGATAGGTGTCGCCGGCCATCATGACAGTAGCCTTACGACGAACATCCTTGTCTATACGGGTAGCAGGATTGTCCATGGGAGAAACACCGAAGGCTTCTATCAAATCGAGCGAAGGGCCGCCCCAGCCTCCCCATACATCACCGTACTCGTCAAATCCTTCCGGTGCAAGGTCGCTCTGCAAGGTGTTCTGCGAAGTCCACTGAGCACTTACGGCCCAGCGCCAGGCAATCAGACTCTCATCGCTCGCATTGTTGCTGCCGCGGAAGATATCCTCGTAGTTAGGCATGAGCACGCGGCCAGAGTTCTCTATCACATCCTTGGAATACTCTGCGGCCTTCTGCAGGTCTTCTTTGTTAAGGGTGCCGGTTACACCCGCCTTTGTCAGGTAAGCCTTTGAAAGCAGACCTTCGGCGCAATAGTAATCGATACGCCCCTCCGTGCTCTTTGTCTTAGGAAGCAATTCCATCGCCTCTTCAAGAGTCATGATGATATATTCATATACATCAGCCTTCTCAACTTTAGGCATGTCGTTATATTTACCAGAAGCCAGCGTCTCTGAGCTGTTGTGCACGATAGGCACATCGCCGAAGGTGCGGACGAGGTAGAAATAAGCCATGGCCTTCCAGGCCAGGCATTCACCCATGCATTGTCTTTTCACATTTTCAGAAGCCGTGGCACCCTGCAACGACTGATATACGGTGTTGGCATGGCCAATGACAGCCCAAAGAGAATATGCCATGTTCACCAAGTCAACATCAGAACCGTTCACAGAGAAATTCAGGTAAGGGCTGGCCCCCCAGTACATATTGCCCGACATCACTTCACCCACCTTGATAAAACCACGCTGGAAATCATACCAAGGGGAGTTATACAGGTAGTTCACGCCTGACTTACATGCCTCGTCCGACTGGTAGAAGTTGTCGGCATTATAGTTGTCGTCCACGGGACGGTCCAGGAAATCCTCACAAGAAGTGAATCCCAACCCCATGAATAACATAGCCGCAACTATTTTGATATATTTAGCTTTCATTTCTTTATTCTGTTTAAGTTGTTAGAACGACAGGTTTACATTGAATGTTACACTTGTCGGCAATGGATAACGACCATTATCGAGGTTATATACACTGCCACTCGAACTTGCCGTAGACAGACCGATTTCAGGGTCATAACCGTCATAGCCCGTGATGGTGAAGAGGTTGGTGGCATTTAGACTCAGGCGAAGATTCGTCAAGCCGATCTTCTGGATAAGCTTCTTGTCGAAGGTGTACCCGAGAGTAATGCTCTTCAAGCGAAGATAGGAAGCACTCTCAATATAACGACTGCTGATAGCATCATTATCATTCGGGTCGTTGAGAGAAGCGCGGGGCAAAACGGCATCGGGATTGGCAACTACCACATTGGCAATATTGTCATACCAGTTTCCTGTGAGGTTGCCGTCTTTGGCCGTAAGGCGAGCGCGCTTGTCAACCTCGCTCAGCTGATTCTGCCACATGGAGTTCATGTGAGTGATGTTTTTCTTCAGGTAATTGAACACCTTGCCGCCGGCAGAACCCTGCAAGAAGATGTTGAGATCGAAGTTCTTGTAACGGAAGGTATTGTTGATGCCGAAGAAGAGTTTTGGCATCGGATCGCCCAAGTCGGTCTTATCGTTGTCGTCGATAACGCCATCCTTGTTTACATCCCTGAACTTCAGGTCGCCCACATAAGTGGTGTTGGTTCGGCTATATCTCGTGGGATCCGTATTCCACGACTTTGTGCCGTCTGCATTTACAACGATAGGGTTAGCCTGCTGGCGAGTATCTACCGGTGAGTTCAGGATGTCCTCAAAGCTTTGGTAAACGCCCACCACCTCATAGCCATAGTAGTGATAGAGAGACATTCCGGGAACGGTACGGGATACAGGATCCGACCACTGGCCATAACCCAGAAGAGCCGCACTGCCGCTCAGACTCTTCAGCTCATTCTTGTTTACCGAGAAGTTTACATTGGCTGTCCAGTCGAAGTCCTTTGTATAGACAGGCTTCGCATCGATGGTAACCTCAATACCGGAGTTCAGGATGTCGCCATAGTTACCATAAGGCGCAGCAAGGGCAGACGATCCATTTCCACTCGTACCCATGATAGAAGGCAGGTTGAGCATCATCAACATGTTCTTTGACTCCTTGCGATACCAATCGGCGGTGATGTTCAGACGATTGTTAAGGAAACCGAGGTCCAGGCCCACATTGAACTGTTCCTGTGTTTCCCACTGGATATCAAGGTTCTTCAAGTTGGCCGGACGATAACTTGTACCAAGTCCGCTACCCATTACAGACATTCTGGAACCCCAGAGGTATCCACCGATGTTGGAGTTTCCCGTCTGTCCCCATCCAAGCCGCAGCTTGCCATTACTCAGCCATTTGCCGGCAAAGTCTTGAATGAACTTCTCGTTGGAGAAGCGCCATGCAAGGGCAATCGAATGGAAAGGAGCCCAACGCTTGTTGGGACCGAAATTGGAGCTGCCGTCATAACGGAAGGTATAAGTTGCCAGATAACGGTCATCGTAGTTATAGGTCTCGCGAGTGAAGAAAGACGCCATGGAGCTGCTTCCCCATCCGTTGGAAATCATAGGGTCGCCGGTTCCCAGTGAGGGGTTGTGGACGATATTGCTTGGCAGCCCCGTACCCGTGGTCGACATGTAGTCATACTTAGACTCCCAAGCCTCCTGACCCAGCATGGCAGAAACGCTGTGCTTGCCAAACTGGTTAGCATAAGTTACATAGTTGTTGAGCGACCAATAGGATCCGCTGTTCTTCTGAATACGGCTCTGGTTCTTATCCCTGTTCCAAGTACCCAAGTGAATCACGGGAACGAAGGTGTCGCCCTTTGAAGAGTTGATGTCAAAACCATACTGGATATGCCAGGTGATATGCTTGATAGGAGTAACATCTGCATAGACAGAGCCGTTCAGGCCCTGACGATCCAGCAGGATATCCTGTTCAAGAGCCATGGCTATCGGGTTCGGATTGATGAATCCCTCCTTGGAAACACTTGAATAGCCACCGTCGATATTATAGATCTGAATGTCAGGAGGAGTATTCAGGGAATAGTTGATCAAGCCCTCATCGCTGTCAGCCAGCTTCAGACTCTCGTGCGTCTTGCTGAAGCTGAGGTTTACACCAAGCTTCAACCACTTCTTGAGTTGGGCGTCAAGGTTCGTACGGAAGCCAAGGCGCTTGAAGTTGCTTCCTATGATCGTACCGTCCTGCTTGTCGTAGTTGCCGGAGACATAGTACTTTACCTTGTCTGTACCACCCTCTGCACTCAGCTGATGCTTTGTGGAAAGAGCCGTCTGGAAGATGGCGTCCTGCCAGTTGGTACCTATACCCAGGATAGACGGATCGCTGTAAGCAGGATCTGCCTGAGAAGCCGCAATCTCTCCCTGGGCCACGATGTCATTATAATACTCGGCAAAGCCACGGAGGTTGAGGATGTCCAAACGACGATTCTGACGGGAAGCCGTAACCGAACCGTTATAGGTGAACTTTGCCTCGCCAGCCTTACCGCGCTTGGTCGTAATCAGCACCACGCCGTTAGCACCCTGTGCTCCATAGATGGCGGTGGCCGAGGCATCCTTCAACACTTCCATGCTCACGATGTCCTGAGGGCTCAGCAATGACAGAGGGGAGACGGCCGAGTGGGTACCATTACCCAGCGCATCGCCGAGTCCGAGACTTGCTCCGCTGTTGCCGCCGCCCTGCCAGATCACGCCGTCCACGACATAAAGGGGATCCGTACCTGCATTCACCGTGGCAATGCCACGCACATTCACAGAGATGGCGGAACCCGGCTGACCGGATGTGCGCAATGACTGGATACCGGCCACGCGACCCTGAAGGGCGTCGTCGACATTGGTAACCGGCGCAGACTTCAAGGTGCTCTCGTCCAAGGAGGTTGAAGCACCGGCAAGGTCGCTCTTCTTCATCGCCCCATAACCTACGACAACCACCTCATCGAGGTTGTTGTTGTCCTCCACGAGAGTAACATTATACCTGGACTGGGCTCCCACCTTAAACTCCTTGTTGACATAACCGACATAGGATATCTGAAGCGTTGAGCCCTGAGGGGCATTGATTGAGTAGTTACCGTCAATGTCTGTAACCGTCGCAACCTGACTACCCTTCACACGAACCGTGGCACCGATGATGGGACCCTGAGCGTCCGATACGGTACCTGTTACTTTCTTAGTTTGCTGCTGGACAGCCCTGCCGGTTTCATTCACGGCGTGAGCCTTGGGAGCATAGCCCACGAGCAGGCATGAGCACAGCCCTGCAAGCACCACTAATCTTTGCTTTTTTAGATTCATAGAAATATGTTTAGATATATACATTATTTATTTATCAGTAGATTCCTTATTAGGTTTTGCCTGGAAGATATAAACTTCGCTGCAAATATATACAATTATTTTCAAAACATTATAATACTTTTTTACCTAAAAGTTACATTATTTTGCAAAAGATATAAAACGCATGATTCTATATTATCTTGCCTTATCTTGCTTGACTTGTATCAACTTAAAGGAAAAACCAGTACATTTAAGGAGGGATAAGGGGGAAAAGAGAGAATTCTCTTGCACTATTCCGCACTCCGTGCTACATGACAGAAAAAAATACGAGAAATCGTACCAAAAGAACATGGAAAGGTGCAAAAACAAGCCCTTCCATGAAACCGAGGAGGCATTCGGACTGAAAACGGCTCTTTTTTGAAGGATTTCACAACCATCTGATTATCAGAAAGAAAAAGAACAAAACAAATTACCAAGAAGCAAAAAGCAGCACTTTTTCCGAGTAAAAAGCGGCTGAAAGGCCTGCCCAAAGACGGCTAAGAGCAGAGTAAAAGACGGCCAAGAGCAGAGTAAAAGGCCACCAAAAGCGGTGCTGTTTGCCGCCTTTTACCGTTTCAGAAGCGGTTTCAGGTGATTCCAGAGGCATCAGGACACCCTCACGCCGGCTATTTCGAGAACTTCTGACACTATTTCCCCCACCTGGAAAAACATCCAAAATCATACGAAAAGGACAGGATAAGAAAAGCGCAGGAATATCAAAAAAAGCATCAAAGTGCCACTTTTTATCAAAATAATATTATGTGCTTTAGGAAATATACTTTATCTTTGCACCAAGATAAAAAGATTAAAACCGAGCAAAAAACCTAAAAAATGAAGAAAACTGGTATTTTATTGCTGCTCCTTACAGCCTTTGCCTTGAGTGCAGACGCCCAGAAATGGGAGCACATAGCCGACACTCCTCAGATGGGATGGAGCAGCTGGAACAAGTTCCAGGGCAACATCAACGAGGAGATCATCACGGGCATTGCCGACGCCATGGCAGCCAGCGGGCTGAAGGAAGCCGGGTATACCTACATCAACATTGATGACTGCTGGCACGGAAAGCGGGATGCCGACGGCCTCATGCAGGCTGACAGCAGCAAGTTTCCCCACGGAATGAAGTGGCTGGCGGACTATGTCCATGCCAGGGGAATGAAGCTGGGCATCTACACCGACTGCGGGACGGCGACCTGCGCGGGCATGCCCGGCTCGCTCGGACATGAATACCAGGACGCCCTGCAATACGCCCGCTGGGGCATAGACTACCTGAAAGAAGACTGGTGCAACACCGAGAATGTGAACCCCATGGGTGCCTACCGGCTCATGAGCGACGCCCTGAGAGCCGCCGGGAGGCCCATATTCCTCTCCATGTGCGAATGGGGTACGGCCAAGCCGTGGCGCTGGGCGCGCGACATCGGCCACAGCTGGCGCATAGGACCCGACATCTGGTGCTCCTTCGACTCGCTCCGCGTATTTCCCACCTCCGTCCAGTACAGCGTGATGCACTGCATCCACGCCAACGACACCCTGCGCGCCTATGCCGGGAAAGGCCACTGGAACGACCCCGACATGCTGGAGGTGGGCAACGGGATGACGGCGAGCGAAGACCGCGCCCACTTCACCATGTGGTGCATGATGGCAAGCCCGCTAATCCTCGGGAACGACATCCGCGGCATGAGCGACGAGACCCGGGACATCATACTGAACCGGGAGATGATAGCCGTGGACCAGGACACGCTGGGCGTACAGGGCCTGCACTTCTGCTCGGAGCGGGGACTCGACTTCTGGTTCAAGCCCCTTGCCGGCGGCGACTGGGCGTTCACCATCCTCAATCCCACGAAGAAAGCCATCACCTATGCCCTCAACTGGCAGGACTTCAACCTCACCGATGAGGAGGTATCAGGGAGGAGCACCCGTTTCGACGCGGAGGTCTACCGCGTGCGCAACCTCTGGACGCACCGCTTCGAGGGAAAGACCTCGAAGAAAGCCAAGGTTGAACGCAGGATTACCGTGCCCTCCCACGATGTGGTAGCCTACCGGCTCATCCGACAGTAAACAGTCTATAAAAAAACAAACAACATGAGAAAATATCTGCTCTTATTAGTAACGCTCTTCGCGCTGACGCCTGCCAGCGCTCAAATCCGCGGCAACAACATCACGGTTACCATACAACCCGACCACAAAGACTGGAACTACAAAGTAGGCGAGAAGGCCGTGTTCACCGTCAATGTGCTCCGCTCCGGCACCCTGCTGGACAATGTACGGGTGGACTACGAGGCCGGCCCGGCCATGTATCCCGACATCCAAAAGCGGGATGTAACCCTGAAAGACGGAACCATGAAGTTCTCAGGAAAGATGAGCAAGCCCGGTTTCTACCAACTCAAGGTTACCGCCCATGTAGGCGACAAGGACTACGAAGGGCTCTGCATGGCAGGCTTCTCCCCCGAGAAGATACAACCGGCAACCCAATGTCCGGCTGATTTCGATGCCTTTTGGAGCAAGGCGCTCGACGACGCGCGGAAATTCGACCTCGACCCACACCTCACCCCACTCCCCGACCGGAGCACGAAGGATGTGGCCGTGTATGAGGTAAGCTTCGTAAACGACCGCCCCAACGGCCGCATCTACGGCATTCTCTGCATCCCGAAGAAAGCGGGCAGATATCCCGCCCTGCTCCGCGTTCCCGGTGCCGGCATCCGCCAATACCACGGCGATGTGTGGACAGCCGCGCAAGGAGCCATCACGCTTGAAATCGGAATCCATGGTATTCCCGTCACCATGGAGCAAAGCGTCTACGACGAGATGTTCACCGCCGGTCTCGACGGCTACTACGATGTCAACCTCGAAAACCCGGACAGGAACTATTACAAGCGTGTGGTCGTGGGTGCAGTCCGTGCAGTAGACTATCTCGCGTCGCTCCCCGAATGGAACGGGGCAAGCCTGGGGGTCAGCGGCTCCAGTCAGGGGGGATTCCTCTCGCTGGCCGTCGCGGCCCTTGACCAAAGGGTTACATTCTGCGGAGTCGTCCATGGCGCCATGTGCGACTATGAATCAGAACTCAAGGGAGTGGCAGGCGGATGGCCTCACTACTTCTATCGTGTGAAGAATCCCAGCAGCGAACGCATCAGGGGAGCACGCTATTACGACGGCGTGAACTTCGCCCGCCGCATCAAATGTCCGGGATGGTTCTCGTTCGGGTACAACGACGAGGTCGTTCCTCCTACCTCTGCCTACGGAACCTATAATGTCTTTAAGGCCCCGAAGACGCTGAGCCTCTATCAGCTAACAGGCCATTACTGGTATCAGGAGCAGTGGGACGAATGGCAGAACTGGCTTTTAGAACAAATGAAAATAAAGTAAATCATGCACAAGACCATTCTATTGGCAATGACGCTACTCGCATTCAGTCTGTCGGCTTTCAGCGGCTCGCCCGCCCGTAAGCTCATCAAGCGAATGAAAAAACTGCAAAGGGCTGGAATCATGGTCGGCCATCAGGACGACCCTGTCTATGGGCACGACTGGAAATGGGAGCTCGGACGCAGTGATGTAAAGGATGTCGTGGGAGACTATCCTGCATTGATGGGATTCGAACTGGGGCATCTCGAACAGGGAAAGGAGAAGAGCCTTGACCAGGTTCCGTTCCCCAGAATCCGCGAGGAAGTGAAAAGACAGCACGAGCGCGGCGGCATCATCGAGATAAGCTGGCATCCGGACAACCCCGTTACGGGCAAGAGTGCCTGGGATCCTTCCGGATTCCCGGTAAGGGAAATACTTGCAGGAGGCAGCCAGCATGCCAAGTTCAACACATGGCTGAAGCGGATTGCCGAGTTCCTCTCGTCGCTCAGGGACAAGGACGGGAAGCTCATCCCTGTCGTCTTCCGTCCGTGGCACGAGATGGGGGGAGGCTGGTTCTGGTGGGGCAGCAAGAGCTGCACGCCGGAAGAATTCAAGCAGCTCTTCGTCTATACCCACGATGTTTTCACAAGACAATACAAGCTCGACAACCTCGTCTGGGGATATTCGCCCAATGCCGGAGACGAAGACTTCCTGAAATATTACCCCGGCGATGAGTATGTAGACCTGATGGGGTTCGACCTGTATGACTTCGAGGCCGACAATGCAAAATACCAGGGAAACCTCAAGCGGGAACTAACCCGCCTGGCAAAAGTCGGCAAAGAGCACAAGAAACTGATAGCTCTTACAGAGACGGGAGCACAGCAACTGCCGGACGAGAACTGGTTCTCGCAGGTGTTCTGGCCCGTGGCAAGGGAATACTCCTTCAGCTATGTGCTTTTCTGGAGGAACGCATGGGATCAGCACAAGGAAACCTACATGTCCTATCCGGGTGCCCCGTCGGAGGCAGACTTCAAGAAGTTTGCCGCAGAAAAGAGAACTCTCTTCGTCAACGACATCAAGAACAAAAAGTAATATATTATGAGTGATTTCAAAGAAAGAGTCGCTGCCCTCCGTGCCCACCACGAAGAACTGCTGGCGAGAAAGAACCAACCTCTCGAATGGGGAAACGGTATCTATACCCGCTACAAGTACCCTGTCCTCACGGCAGAACATGCGCCATTGGAGTGGAAATACGACTTTAACGAGAAAGACAACCCCTACCTGATGCAGCGCATCATGTGCAATGCCACGCTCAACTCCGGCGCAATCAAGTTCAACGGCAAGTATGTACTGGTGGCGCGGGTGGAAGGAGCAGATCGCAAGAGCTTCTTCGCCGTGGCCGAAAGCCCCAACGGAATTGACAACTTCCGCTTCTGGGACGATCCGATTACCATGCCCGAGGACATCATTCCCGCCACCAATATCTACGACATGCGGCTTACGGCCCATGAAGACGGCTGGATCTACGGCGTATTCTGCGCCGAGCGGCACGACGACAGCCAGCCGGGCGACCTGTCCGCAGCAACTGCCACGGCAGCCATCGCACGCACCAAGAACCTCGTTAAGTGGGAAAGGCTGCATGACTTGAAGTCCAAGACCCAACAGCGTAATGTGGTTCTTCATCCTGAATTCGTAGACGGAAAGTATGCTTTTTATACTCGTCCGCAGGATGGATTCATAGATACAGGCTCGGGAGGAGGCATCGGCTGGGCTCTCATCGACGACATCGAGAATGCTGAAATCAAAGAGGAAACCATCATCTATCCACGCAACTACCACACCATCATGGAGGTGAAGAACGGCGAGGGGCCACACCCCATCAAGACATCGGCAGGCTGGCTTCATCTGGCCCACGGCGTCCGCGGTTGCGCGAGCGGGCTCCGCTATGTGCTCTATATGTATATGACTGCCCTCGAAGACCCCTCGAAGGTTACCGCCATGCCGGGAGGCTATTTCCTGGTACCCGAGGGGGAGGAATATGTAGGCGATGTAATGAATGTCGTTTTCTCAAGCGGATGGATAGCAGATGAGGATGGCACCGTGTATATCTATTATGCCTCCAGCGACACACGAATGCATGTGGCCACCTCAACAGTCGACAAACTGGTGGACTACTGCCAGAATACTCCTGCCGACGGATACACAACGGCGGAATCCGTAGAGACTATCAAGAAACTGATTGCCAAGAACAAAACCGCAGAATAATGGCTAAAGCAAAACTGACAGAGAAGGTTGGCTATGGCTTCGGGGACATGTCTTCCAGCATGTTCTGGAAGATCTTCTCCTATTATCTGCCCATCTTCTACAGCGATATATTCGGTCTGTCTCTCGGAGCGACCGCTACCTTGATGCTCGTTACCCGCATCTGGGACACCGTGTCCGACCCGATGATGGGAGTAATCGCCGACCGCACACAGACCAGATGGGGCAAATACCGCCCATATCTCTTGTGGTTCGCGGCACCTTTTGCCATTGCAGGCATCCTGCTCTTCACTACTCCCGACATGAGCGAGACCGGGAAACTGGTCTGGGCATATGTAACCTATATCCTCATGATGACCGTCTATACGGGCATCAATGTCCCCTATGGCTCCATGTTGGGCGTAATGACGAATGATTCAGATGAGAAAACCGTGTTCTCCAGCTTCCGCATGTTCTTCGCCTATGCGGGTTCGTTCCTTGCCCTGTTTGCTTGGGAACCCCTTTGCAAATTCTTCGAGGCGACAGGAAAGACGCAGCAAGGGGCATGGCAGTGGGCAATGATTGTCATCGCCGTATTCTGCTTCCTGCTCTTCCTTGCCTGTTTCCGGCTAACCAGGGAGCATGTCCATGTAGAGGCAACGCCTCTCGGTTCCGACCTGAAGTCGCTCATCCACAATGCTCCGTGGTGGTTGCTCACGGCCGCAGCATTGTGTTCCAACCTCTTCAACACGGTCCGGGGAGCTACCGTGGCCTATTATTTCAAGTATTACATTGGTGAGAATGCCAATATAGACTTAGGCATCGTGGGATTTCTCTTCTATGCGGGATTGTTCCTTGGCGTCGGCGAGGTCTGCAATATGATAGGCGTTGTATGCGCGGTGCCCGTCAGCAAGCGTCTCGGAAAGCGCATTACCTTCGCCCTTGCCTGCACCGGCATGGCCGTGTTGAGCATGTTCTTCTTCTATCTGCCAGTCTCCAACGGCGGCTTCATCTCCATGCTCCTGCTCCAGATACTCATCTCCATCTGCACAGGAATCATCAGTCCGCTCATCTGGAGCATGTATGCTGATGTGTCAGACTATGCGACGATAAAGGACGGAAGCTCCTCCACGGGTCTCATTTTCTCGTCAGGCTCGATGGCCCAGAAGTTCGGCGGAGCCATCGCCGGGTCGGCCGTGCTATGGCTGTTTGCGGCCTTCGGCCTTGTTCCCAACGCCGTCCAGCAGACCGAGACGGCCATTCTCGGCATGAAGCTCACCATGAGTTGGATTCCTGCTGCCATCGCCATATTAATGGTTATCATCATGGTTGCCTATCCGCTCGGCAAGGGCAAGATGAAAGACATCGGTGAAAAACTGAAGGAATTGCGTAAGATGGAAGGATGATGAATAGTGAGAAGCTGAAACAGGAAATGCGTCAGACGCTCGAGGAAAACATTCTCAAGTATTGGATTGAGCGGATGACCGACCGTGAGCACGGAGGCTATTATGGCCGCATCGACGGCCATGACAAGGTGGATATGACCGCTGAGAAGGGGGCCGTATTGAATGCCCGCATCCTCTGGACTTTCTCCGCGGCCTACCGCATACTGCAAAAGTCCGACTATCTGACAGCTGCCACAAGGGCAAAGAACTATATAGAAGAGCACTTCATCGATTCGCAATACGGCGGAGTGTACTGGAGTCTGGACGATAAAGGGAACCCCTTTGACACCAAGAAGCAGACATATGCCCTCGGCTTCACCATATACGGGCTCGGCGAGTATGTCCGCGCCACAGGAGACAAGTCGGCTCTCGAACTGGCCGTCAAGCTCTATCACGACATAGAAGAGCATGCCTTCGACCCGGTGAACAATGGATATGTGGAAGCTCTGGCCCGCGACTGGAAGCCTATTGCCGACATGCGCCTCTCCGACAAAGATGAGAACGGAAGCCGCACGATGAACACTCATCTGCACATCATTGAGCCCTATACCAACCTCTACCGTGTGTGGAAAACCCCGGAACTCAGGGAAAGCATTGTGAACCTACTTGATATCTTCACCGAAAAACTGCTCAACAAGCAAACGCGGCACCTCGACCTGTTCTTTGATGACAAATGGAACGGCAAGCGCAATATCCAAAGCTTCGGCCACGACATCGAGACCAGCTGGCTTCTTCACGAGACTGCCCTGGTGCTCGGGGATGCCGCGATTCTCAAGAAGATGGAGCCCATAGTCGTAGACATAGCCAAAGCGGCCGACGAAGGGCTGCAGCCAGACGGCTCCATGGCCTATGAGCGCTGGACGGAGAGCGGCAAGACCGACAACCAGAGACAATGGTGGGTGATGTGCGAGAACATCATCGGGCATGTCAATCTCTACCAGCATTTTGGGGACAAAGAAGCTCTTGGAACCGCACTAAGATGCTGGAATTTCGTAAAAAACAATCTCATCGACTACGAAAACGGGGAATGGCACTGGGGAATAGACGCCAACGGAGCCGTCAACTACAAAGACGACAAGGCCGGATTATGGAAGTGCCCTTACCACAACAGCCGCATGTGCCTTGAATTAATGGAAAGGAAATACTGATATGAACGAAAGTCATGTATTACACGAGATTACTCCTCTGATGGACAAGGATGCCCTCTACATCGCCGACAGGCATAAGAAAGAGTTCTCCTACCCCATCCATTGCCATGAGGTATGTGAGCTCAACTTCGTAGAACACGCAGAAGGAGTACGCAGGATTGTCGGCGACAGCAATGAGGTCATCGGCCCTTATGACCTGGTGTTGATAACCAGCTCCGACCTCGAACATGTCTGGGAACAGAACGAATGCAAAAGCGAAGACATCCGGGAGATTACCATCCAGTTCCGCTTTGGCCTCACCGAGGATGAGGGATTTCTGAACAAGACACCCTTCGACAGCATCCGCCGCATGCTCCTTGAGGCGCGGAAGGGACTTGTATTCCCGCTCAATACCATCATGAAAGTCTACGGGAAACTTGACACCCTGAGCCGGCAGAACGACCGGTTCCATGCCGTCATCCAGTTTCTTGAGATACTCTATGACCTCTCACAGAGCGAAGGGGCCCGCACCCTGGCCACCACAAGCTATGCGAAGGTTGACATAGAGGACGACAGCCGGCGCATCCTGAAGATAAAAAACTATATCAGCCAGAACTATATGAACGACCTCAAGCTCAAGACCATGGCCGACATGGCCTACATGAGCGAGAGCGCGTTCAGCCGCTTCTTCAAGCTGCATACCGGCCGGACGCTGAGCGACTATATCATCGACATCCGCATCGGCAATGCCGCCCGGCTGCTCATCGACACGACACAGAGCATCAGCGAGATCAGTTTCAAGTGCGGATATAACAACATCAGCAACTTCAACCGCATCTTCAAGCGCAAGAAAGGCTGCTCTCCCAGCGATTTCCGCGAGAACTACAAGAAAGTGAGAATCATCGTATAGGCTACCTATCAAATCCCAAAGACATAAATGAGAACCGTCAAGCTGCTAATTCTCCTGACATTTCTGACCGTGCCAACCAGCATCAGCAAGGCCCAAGACTACGAGGAAAGGGGTAACCAGGTTACAATCAGAGTCTCCAATCCCGGGCGCAACGGAGCCTCCCTCGTCCGCCTGCAGGTAGTGAACAGCAGGATTGTACGCGTGGAGGCCACCGCCGGCGACACCTTTCCGCAGAAGCAAAGCCTGATCATCGTCCCGCAGAAGCCGTTCAGCGACTTCCGGGTAGACGAGGAGGGAGCGGACATAAACATCACCACGGCAGATATAAAGGTGCTCGTGAACAGGCATTCCGGCCGCATTCTCTTCAAAGACAAAGCCGGTAAGACCTATCTTGCAGAGGCTGCGGAGGGTGGCAAGACGCTCACCCCCTTCACCGTGCCCGACCGTGAGATGGGCGTCGACATTGCTAAGGTGCCCGACGCGTGGAAGCACGGATTCTCCTGGCAAGCCCGCTTCGACAGCCCAGCCGACGAGGCTTTCTACGGGCTCGGGCAGCACCAGGCCGAGGAATTCAATATGAAAGGGCTCAACGAAGACCTCTTCCAATACAACACCAAGGTCTCCGTGCCGTTCGTTTTGAGTAATAAGAACTACGGAATCCTATGGGACAGCTACAGTTACTGCCGCTGGGGAAATCCGAATGAATACCTGCAGCTGAACCGGGCTTTCAAGCTCTATGACAGGCGGGGTAAGGAAGGCCACCTCACAGGCACCTATATTGACCGGACAGGCAAGACGCTCGTGCGCGATGAGGACAGCCTCTACTTTGAGTTTGACACCCCCGCCGCCTCAAGGCTTGCCAACGCCGTTGAGCCCGGAGGCATCAAGAATCTCCCGAAAGGATTCTCCCTGAACGGCTCGAATGTGGTCTACGAGGGTTTTCTGGAGGCTCCCGAGAACGGCAATTACCACTTCATGCTCTACTATGCAGGCTACATAAAAGTCTATCTCGACGGCCGGGAGGCGGTTGCCGAGCGCTGGCGCACGGCGTGGAACCCCAACTCCTGGAAGTTCGTCGTTCCCCTCGTCAAGGGGCGGAGGACGCAGATTCGCGTGGAATGGCAGCCCGACGGCGATGTGAGCTATTGCGGCCTGCGGGTAGCCCGGCTGCTCCCGGAGAAGGAACAGGGCATGATAAGCATCTGGAGCGAGATGAGCAAAGACCTCGACTATTACTTCATTGCCGGCAGGAATGCCGATGAGGTGATCAGCGGCTACCGCACCCTGACCGGCAAGGCGCAGGTATATCCCAAGTGGGCACTCGGCTTCTGGCAGAGCCGCGAGCGCTACAAGACCTCCGAGGAGATAGAGGCCACCCTCGCGGAGTTCCGCAAACGCCACATCCCCATCGACAATATCGTGCAGGACTGGAACTATTGGAAGCTCGAAAACTGGGGCGACCACACCTTCGAGACCAGTCGCTATCCCCACCCGCAGGCAATGCTCGACAGCGTGCATGCCATGCACGGGCGATTCATGATTTCCGTTTGGCCCAAGTTCTATTCGTCGGTGGCTAACTATAAGGAGCTCGACCGCCGAGGCTGGATTTACCATCAGGCCATCGAAGACGACATTCACGACTGGCTCGGATTCCCCGGCTCCTTCTATGACGCTTACGACCCGGAGGCCAGGAAGGTGTTCTGGCGGCAGATGGACGAGAATCTCTATAACAAGTATAACCACGGCATAGACGCCTGGTGGATGGATGCCAGCGAGCCGAACATACGCGACTGCACGCCCATGTGGTATCGCAAGGCGCTCTCCGGGCCCACCGCGCTCGGTACATCGACCGAATATTTCAACGCTTACTCCATCGTAAACGCCGACGCCATCTACAGCGGACAGCGCTCGGTGAACCCCGATCAGCGGGTATTCCTGCTCACCCGGAGCGGTTTTGCCGGTGAACAACGCTACTCCACGGCCACCTGGAGCGGAGACATAGCCACGCGCTGGGAAGACATGCGCGCCCAGATGAGTGCCGGACTGAACTATTCCATGTCCGGGCTGCCCTTCTGGGGGATGGACCAGGGCGGCTTCTGCGTGGAGAACAGGTATGTGGCAGCCCAACAGGAGTTTGACAAGACCGGAGTGGAAAACAGCGACCTGAAGGAATGGCGTGAGTTACAGGCACGCTGGAACCAGTTCGGCTGCTTCATTCCCCTTTACCGCACTCACGGGCAATGGCCCACGCGCGAGGTATGGAACATCGCTCCCGAGGGGCATCCCGCCTACAAGAGCATCGTGGCCTACGACAAGCTGCGCTACCGGCTGATGCCCTATCTCTACTCCATGGCCGGATGGGTGCACTTCAACGACTACACCATGCTCCGGGGGCTGGTGATGGACTTCAACGGCGACGACAACATCTACGACATCAAGGACCAATGGATGTTCGGGCCGTCGCTGATGGCCTGCCCCGTGGGATACTACAACGCACGCAACCGCAGCGTCTACTTCCCCCGCCAGCGAGGGTGGTACGACCTTTACACGGGCGAGTTTATCGAAGGCGGACAAAGCCTCGTGGTCGATGCGCCCTATGAGCGAATCCCCGTATTCGTGCCCGAAGGCAGCATCATTCCTTTCGGTCCGGAAATGGAATGGAGCGACGAGAAGCAGCCGGAGCTCATCAATCTCTATGTCTATGAGGGCAGGGATGCCGACTTCCAGCTGTATGAAGACGAGGGTACGAACTATAATTACGAGAAGGGGCGTTACGCCACCATCGACATCCACTATAGCGAGGCCGACAAGACCGTTGCCTTCTCCAAGCGCAAGGGCTCCTTCAACGGAATGCTGAAGCAGCGCCGCTTCAACATCGTGGCCGTGAACAGAGACAACCCCCAGGCACTCAACCTGGACAGTCCTGCCGGCAAGATGGTGAACTACGGCGGCAAGGCTATCACCGTGAAGCTGCAATAAGACGGCAGTCTCCTCCCCTATTGCAGCACGGGAGTCTGCCCTCCCGTTTGCTATCAGCGGCTAACAGGCTGACAAAATCGGCGAGATTGTGCGACAAAATCGCCGATTTTGTTCTTCAATTTCGCCGATTTTGTCAAAGGGGAGACCGTCTTTCCCCAGACAAACAGAAACCTATCATATTACAAGACAAGACTTATGAAGAAACTCCTCGCAACACTTTGCCTGATTTCCATTGCCTGCGGCGCCGGAGCGCAACGGGAAACAACCTCGCTGGACAACGACTGGACCTTCCATCTCGGCAATGCCGCCTCCATGGAAAAGGACTTCTCGCACGGCACGGAATACTTCACCTACCTCACAAAGGCCGTCGGCCAGAACCAAGGACCTGCCAGCGAGAAGTTCGACGACTCCTCGTGGACATCCGTAAACCTGCCCCACGACTGGGTGGTAGACCTCCCCTACAGTGGCGAGGCCAGCCATTCTCACGGCTATAAGCAGGTAGGCTGGAAATATCCGGGAAACTCCGTCGGCTGGTATCGCAAGCGGCTGTTCATCCCCGCCGAAGCTAAAGGCCGGCACCTTGCCGTCCGCTTCGACGGAATCTTCCGCAACAGCCAGGTGTTCTGCAATGGATTCTATCTGGGGCACGAGGTCAGCGGCTATGCTTCCCGCGAGTATACCCTCACCGAATACCTGAACTACGGGGGCGAGAACATCATCACCGTGCGCTGCGACGCCTCTACCGAGGAGGGCTGGTTTTATGAGGGAGCCGGCATCTACCGGCATGCGTGGCTCATAGAGACCGCTCCCCTGCATTTCAAGAGCGACCGCATCTTCTTCAGGACGCGGAAAGACGGCGACCGAATCACATTCACCGTGAGCAGCGAGGTTGACAATCCCGCCGGTCAGACAGGTTTTCGCGTTACCCACGCGCTGATGGATGGCGGGGGCAGCGAGGTCGCCCGGATTGACGAGGGAGGGTCGGCAGCCGTCAGCAGGGCGCACTACTGGTCTTCCACCGACCCCTATCTCTACACCCTCGTGTCGCGGATTGCCGACCCGTCGGGGAAGGTAACAGACGAGGTGAGGACCAAGGTAGGGCTCCGCACGATGGAGTTTAACCTTGAAAAGGGATTCCTGCTCAATGGCAAGGCGATGAAACTGAGGGGCGTGAACATGCATCTCGACCATGCGGGCGTGGGAGTCGGCCTGCCCGACGAGGTGTGGCGCTACGAGGTGATGAAGCTGAAGGAGCTCGGCGTGAACGCCATCCGCTGCTCCCACAACCCCGCCACACCGGCCATGCTGGACATATGCGACTCGCTCGGAATACTCGTCATCGACGAAAACCGACTCATGGGCACCAACGAGGAGCACCTCGACCTGCTCCGGAGAATGATTCAGCGCGACCGCAACCACCCCTCCGTCATCCTCTGGAGCATCGGCAACGAGGAGTGGTGGATAGAAAGCACGGAGAAGGGAGAGAGTATCGCGCGGCGCATGATAGACTTTGCGCGCACGATTGACGATACCCGCCCATACACCTATGGCAACAGCGGCGGCTTCGGACTGACGAAGCAGGTGGACATCCACGGCTACAACTATATCTTCCAGAACGATGTCGAGAACCGGCATAAGACCTATCCCGACTGGTTTGTCGTAGGGACTGAGGAGACCAGCGGCTGCGGAACACGCAACATCTATGAGACCGACTCCCTCAAGGGATGGATGAAAAGCATCAACTATGAGGGCGAGGAACGCTCCGGAGGGGAAAAGAATGTCATCGAGCGAGGCTGGAAATACTATCGCGACAACAGCTATACCGGCGGCATCTTCTATTGGACAGGCTTCGATTACAGGGGTGAACCCAACCCGATGAAGTGGCCTGCCACAGGCAGCCAGTTTGGTATCCTCGACTATTGCGGCTTCCCCAAGGATGAGGCTTATTACCTGAAGGCCGCCTGGACGGCAGAGCCCGTGCTGCACATCTTCCCCCACTGGAACCTGAAAGGCAAGGAGGGGCAGCCCGTGGAGGTATGGGCCTACTCGAATATGGACGAGGTGGAACTCTTTCAGGACGGCCGCTCGCTGGGCAGACAGAAAATGCCGAGAGACGGGCATCTGGTCTGGAGCACTACTTACAGGCCTGGCCGACTGGTTGCCAATGGCTTCAAAAACGGGAAGAAGGTGCTCACCACCCGAGTGGAGACCACCGACGAGGCCTCAAAGGTTGTCCTCAAGGCCAGCAAAAACACGCTCCTTTCCGACGGGCAGGACGCCGTGGTCATCGATATCTCACTCCTCGACAAGAAGAGTCGCCGCGTGCCCGACGCCTGCGACAAGCTCGCAGTCAGCGTAACGGGTGCTGCCGCCATCCTCGGATGGGGCAACGGCGACCCGGGTTTCAAGGAAACGGAACGCCCGACGGTCAAGGACTGTCAACAGGCTGAACTCAAAGCCTTCATGGGACATGCGCAGGTCATCTTGCGAGGAGTCGATGGAAAATGGCAAGAGAAGGCCCCCGTAACCCTCACCGTGCAGCTCGCAAACGGCGGAAAGGCCGTTTTAAGACTGAATTGAAAGTAAGAGAAAGCCTATAAACGAAAGCAAGTCGCCATCCCATAACGGGCTGGCGACTTGCCTATATCTTTCCGCGGAGAGAGAGGTTTATGAACCAAACTCTCGTATCTCGTTGTATATAAATCTTCTATATATTTTGATAAATCACCTGTGTAGCATTTTTGTAGCAGTATTTTGACTGCTTTATGACTACCATTCTGACTACCTTTTGAAAGCACAACAGCTCTCTTTTCTTGGGTACAAAGGTATATAAAATTGTACTAACCTCCAAATCTTTGTGCCATAAATATTTAGACTTGTTATTGCTACACTTTCCAGTGCAAGGTGCAAGTCCCCTTATATATAGGGGCTTGCACCTTGCACTGGAGGAATTTTATGTATGTGGCAGACGAATGGAATGTTAATACTTCCCAATATAATTCACAATAGATAATCGTCAATTTATATATAGATGCCCTTTGCATCCGCCACCAAACAAACTATTGCATCTGAAGCATGACGACTTGCAGAGGGTACATAAACTTGCGTGTGACGGGTTGCTCGTGCCGAGATGTCTCTATAACTTTATATCTATGAAAAAGTTACTGGAATTTCTTAGAAATGAGAGACTGAACAAATCTCTGAAACAAGCGTATCTTGCTGAGAAATTGGGAGTTGATGAAAGTACGATATCCCGATGGGAGTCCGGACAGATTGCAATGACATTCCTCCAAATAGAGAACTATGCATCTGCTTTGGAAATAGATATCTATGAGATGTTTGCATTTCTCGCAAGTAATGGAGAAGACATTCCAAGACCTATCGCGGAAGTACACGTTGAGGTATATACACAGGGTGCCTATAACTCGCTTATGCAACATCTTGCGAATTCCGGGTTGGACGTAGCAATTAAAAACACCAAGTTGAAAAGATGGAAATAATAGCAGTAGAAAGCCAAGCCTATCAGGACCTGATAGACAGGCTCAACCGAATAGAGCAGTACGTTGAGCGAACCTCTCACCTTATCCAGGATATAGATGACGAGTTGGAAATGACCACCAAAGACCTTATCGGGACTCTGAATATCTCAGAGTCCACCCTTTACCGTTGGCGCAAGAAACAGTTAGTGCGGTATCGCTACACGGAGAGTGGCGATGTGCGTTACTTCTTTAAGTCAATCCTTATTGCCGTAAAGTGCAACCGCCTCCGTGTTTCAGGCATGAGGAATGACGAGGTTCTTGGTCGGCTCAACCGCTTCAAGGACAATCTTATCATGAGTTCATGCCTTAACCCTAAAAACCGACAGTTATGATAGATAAGGAACAGATACTATCACTTACACAAGGAGGGCTTAATGTGTTTTCCCATTTCCTTGGCTTTGAGGTGAACCTTCACCGTAACTTCCGCAGTCCTTTTTATGACGACAGGCGGGCTTCATGCCATATCTACTATGATAGGAAAACTTCTTCCTATAAGTTCTATGATCATGGGGATACCACCTATTCGGGGGATTGTTTCTGGTTTGTGGCAACCATGCGAGGCTTAAATCTAAAAACCGATTTCCCCGAAGTCTTGAAAATCATCGTCCAAGAACTTGGACTGTATTCCTTGTATGACGGTGGGAAGCATGGCAAGCGCGCTGCACCGCCCCGTAAAAGCCCTATCGTTTCCAGTCCTAAGACTGATACAGTCCAAAGTGCGGAAGAACGCCCATACAATTTCGAGATACAGCCTTTTGACGATGGACTGCTGAACTATTGGGCGCATTACGGTATCCATGAGGATACACTTCGGCTTTTTCGGGTACGAAGCCTTAAACGGTATGAAAGCGTATCTGCTGAAGGCAGGAAGTTTGAACTTCACAGTTCACCGACAGAGCCGATATTTGCCTATATCGGAAACGGCTATGTCAAGATATACCGCCCCCACAGTCCGAAAATCCGCTTTCTCTATGGCGGACGGATGCCAGCCACCTATTGTTTCGGTATGGAGCAGATCCCCACCAAAGGAGATATGCTTTTCATAACAGGTGGGGAAAAGGATGTCCTCTCGTTGTATGCACACGGCTTCAATGCGATTTGCTTCAACAGTGAAACGGCACAGATACCTACAAGTATCATTGAGAGCCTTCAGCTTCGTTTTAGGCATATCATACTCTTGTATGATGCGGATGAAACAGGTGTACGGGAGGCGCATAAACAGGTTGAACATTTAGCAGAATATAAGGTCTTGAATCTTTCACTTCCGCTCAGCGGAACTAAGACAGAAAAAGACATTTCCGATTTCTTTGCCTTAGGCAATGGGACTAAAGAACTGAAAGAACTGCTTGCCAATATGTTTACAGACCTATACAGCCAAACCATGATGATGCTTCGCTCCTGTGAGATAGACTACGAAAATCCACCGGACATTTCCAAATCGGTTGTGGCGGTGAATGGCGTTCCGCTGGGAACACAGGATAATCTGTTCTGCATCACCGGTGGTGAGGGCACGGGCAAGAGTAACTATGTAGGAGCCATCCTTGCCGGAGCATTGGGAGAAGAACGGCTGCCAATAGAGAGAACCTTGGGATTGGAGATTACCGCCAACCCCAAAGGCTTGGCAGTCCTGCACTATGACACGGAGCAGTCCGAGGCACAGCTGCACAAGAATTTGGGCAAGACACTGCGCCGGGCTTTATTGACGGCCGTACCGGTGTTTTACCATTCCCTGTACCTCGCCTCTCTGTCCCGCAAGGACAGGCTGAAACTTATCCGCGAGAGTATGGATTTGTTTCATCACAGGCATGGAGGCATCCATCTTGTGGTTATTGACGGCATAGCAGACCTGATACGCTCAGCCAATGACGAAACGGAGAGCATAGCCATTGTTGATGAGCTGTACCGTCTGGCGGGTATCTACAATACCTGCATTGTCTGCGTGCTGCACTTCGTGCCGAATGGTATCAAACTCCGTGGACACATCGGCTCGGAACTGCAACGCAAGGCGGCGGGTATTCTCTCTATAGAGAAAGACGACAATCCCGAATATTCTGTGGTGAAGGCATTGAAAGTCCGTGACGGAAGTCCGCTGGATGTACCGATGATGCTTTTCGGCTGGGACAAGGCAGAGGATATGCACGTCTATCGTGGCGAGAAGTCTAAGGAGGACAAGGAAAAGCGCAAGACCGATGAACTCATTGCCGTTATCAAGGAAGCTTTCCGAAATTCTTTCAAGCTCACTTACCAAGAGCTTTGTGAGGTTCTGATGCGGGAAATGGAAATCAAGGACAGAACCGCGAAGAAATACATCGCCTACATGAAAGAACAGCGTATCTTGGCACAGGATACCAATGGTAACTATCAAAAAGGAGAACTATGCCGTACATAGACTACAATACAGAAGATACTTGGCAGAAATGCCTGTTCGACAAGCTGAGGAATGTTGAGGATAAACTCGACCAGCTGCTTGTCCTGCAAGAGCAATCCGTCGATACAAGCGTCCGTCCACCCTTGAAACCGGAATACTTGGACATCATAGATGTATCCAAGATTCTCAAAGTGGAACAAAAGACCATCTACAACTGGGTTTGGGCAGGGAAAATCCCCTATCTCAAGGCCAATGGACGATTGCTTTTCCTTCGGGAAGAGATAGATGAAATGGTACGGAAGCGAGATGGTTGGTAGCAGCAAAGTAATATGAAAATATGTTAGATTTTGGCAATTTATTTGTTTTATTGCCAAAATCTAACTATCTTTGCACCGAACCATTAGTGATAGCAGAATGAACGTCAGTAATATCATTATAGATTTTGCAAACACCAACAAGGAATTCAGGACGAACGACTTGTATGAGAATCTTTCCGGAAAAATTGAAATTTCCAAGAAGATGCTGTCTTGGCATTTACGCAAGCTGATGGATGAAAGAAAAATATTCAGAATAAGCAAGGGTATATATACAACCACTCCAAAAGTCATATTCCGCCCGGTTCCTAACGTTTATTCCATTCGGTTGTACAAGAAATTAAAAGCGGAATATCCGTTATTGGACTTTTGCGTGTATAACGGCGAAATCCTGTCCGACTTACAGCATCACCTGTCATACAACAACAATATCTATATAGAAACGGAGCGTGATGCCGCTGAAACCATATTCCACTTTGTACAGGATATGCACGAACGCAGTTTCCTTTCGCCAAAGGAAGACGTGATGTCCGATTATATCCGGCTGGATAAAAGAGCCTATATCGTAAAGCCTCTTGTTTCAGAGTCCCCCATGCAGGAAGTAAACGGCATCAATGTACCGACTATTGAAAAGCTTTTAGTCGATATTCAATGCGACAGGGATTTCTTCTACCTGCAAGGTCAGGAAGCCCTGTACATGATGCGGAATGCTTTTACCAACTATAACGTGAATGTAGGAATGCTGCTGCGTTATGCCTCACGACGCAACATAAAACCGCAAATAGAAAACTATATCAAGGAAATGGTATGATCAAAAAAGAATGTATGACTACCGAATGGATAAAGTCCATATCCGTACGCAACAAGTATAAAGACCTGAACCTGATAGAAAAAGTCATCAGGGCAATGTCCCTGCTGGAGATGCTGAAATTATCTGGTTGCCCATTCTGCTTTAAGGGCGGTTCGGCTCTGATGCTTATTCTGGGCGAGTCTGCTCACCGGTTATCCATAGACATTGACATTATCTGCCCGCCCGGGACGAATATTGAGCTTTATCTGAACGATATAGAAAAGTTCGGATTCATATCCAAGACCCTTGAGGAACGGCAGCAGAGGGACACGAATATTCCCAAAAGCCACTCGAAATTCTTTTATCACATCGCTTATAAGAACGATGATAAACCTGCGTATATACTGCTTGATGTCCTGTACGAGGATTTACAATACCACGCTACAGAAGAAGTTGAGATTAAAGGGCCTTTTATAGAATTGGACGGTGATCCATTGAAGGTAACCGTGCCATCAGCTGACGACATTCTCGGTGATAAACTTACTGCATTTGCCCCCAACACCTCAGGTGTTCCTTATATCAAGGGAGGCAGAGACCGCTCGCTGGAAATCATCAAGCAGTTATATGACGTAGGCAGACTGTTTGAGCATACTGACAATTTCCTGCACACTAAGGAAACTTTCACTCAGATAGGGAAAATAGAATTGCAATACCGGGGCTTGCCTGCTGATTTGTCACTCATTTATGAGGATATTCGGGAAACCGCCTTGTGTCTGGCTACCAGAGGGCAAATGGGTAAAGGCGATTTCAAAATGCTGCAAAGCGGCATTAAGAAAATAGACGGCTACATCTACAAAGGGAAATATCGCATAGAGGATGCTATCGTAGATTCGGCCCGTGCGGCTTACCTTGCCACTTCAATAGAAAAATCAAACACAAGAATTGAGAAATACGATGGAAATCCGAACACCATACTTGCCATGGAATTGTCTCCTTCCGTCAATAATAAACTCAACAAATTGAAAAAAATATTGCCGGAAGCCTTCTTCTATTGGGTCAAGACGAGTGAGCTATTATAAAAATTAGTTAGATTTTGGCAATAATTTCTATTTATTGCCAAAATCTAACTGACTTGATAATAATTATCATCAATGTATTTCTATTAGTGTCTCCATTTGGGTCTGAAGTTTTGTGAACGGTAGTCTTCTTCCTTGTCTTGAGCAGGATAACTCTTGTTCTTTATTCCGGCAGAATGATTATTGTCGGACAAGTTCTCTCCTTGCTTCATTTCCTCCGTTTCCTCTTTTTCCTCCTCCGGCGGTGCAAGCGTAAGCGCAATCTTTCTGTCAAGTTCTGCTGCCTCCCCTTTGAGCGCACGCAGTTCGTCCTCTTTCTTCCAAGAACCACCCGCAATGTTGGTGTAAACGTCCTTGTTGGCCACAACCTTTGCCATTTCCTTCTCATGCGACTCTATCACCTTCGGGATACGCTCCAAGGCACCCAAGAAGTTCTCACAGGCAAGTTTCGGGTCTGTCGCCAACTTACCGTTATTATAGGTATAGTAGATGCTCTCCTGTCCCTTGACAAAGAAACGGTTCACCGAGCAATCGAACAGGTCCTTTGAGCTGCTCTCCGTCTTGACCATAACGGAAAAGCCGTAAATCTCACCGATTTTGTTGTACTCACCCTTAGTGCGAGCCTTTTCCTCAATCTCATGCAAGCGGGCTGCAATGACTTTGATGTCAGTGCTGTCCTCCACACCCTTTATCGTCAGTTTATTGACGGGCAGTCCCTCCTTGTCACGCTCCACACGCTGCTCAAAGAGAGCCAAGTCCGCCTTAGCCTCCTTAATTTTGTCCGAATGGAAGGACACGGAGCTGTCAATCTCCGCCAACTTCCCTGTCGCTGCATCACGCTCACGGAGGAAGTTCTTGCGCTCGGATTCCAAGGTGGCAATCTTCTTGTCCATCCTTGCTTTCTCCAAGAGGTCGGTATTGCCCGAAAGTACTGCCACGTATTCAGAAAAGTTCATACCGCTGTCCTCATCCATTGAACCCTCGTCAATGGTACGGCTACCAAGGGTGTTTGTTTTGAGCTGATTGATGAACAACTGCTTGTTGTGAAGCAAATTGAACTTATAACTATCCAAAGAGCGTTCTACGGCATAGATAATCACATCGACCTTGTTATTTGCAAACTCCTTGGCGATTATATTGCCCTTACGAATGGCACGCCCATCGCGTTGCTCCAAATCCGAAGGACGCCAAGGACAATCCAAATGATGGACGGCTACGGCACGCTGCTGGGCATTGACTCCTGTTCCCAACATGGACGTGGAGCCGAAGATAATACGGATGTCGCCAAGGTTCATGGCATCCACCATCGCCTTCTTTGCCTTCTCGTTCTTGCACTCCTGAATAAAGCGTATCTCGTAGGACGGGATATGGTAGTCTTCCACCAGTTTTCTTTTGATTTCCGAATACACGTTCCATTCTCCGGGCTTGTATGTCCCCAAGTCAGAGAATACGAACTGCGTTCCTTTCTGTGCATCATACTTCCGATAATAGTCATTGAGCAACTTCGCACAATGGCTCGCCTTGTTGTCGATATGATCCGAGTACCCCTCCAAATCTATCATGCGTAAATCCAAGCTCATCTT
>NZ_FOOW01000025.1 GCF_900113305.1 Prevotella sp. KH2C16
TAACCTGACGGCTTTCTGTGAAACCATTAGGCTTAAGGTCATGCCACTCTTCTTCACGAGCGTCATTCTCGTCAAGATAGATATGGAGAAGGACACGCTCATCACTAGTCTCTTCAATAATGCCTGTGTGGTCTTCACGAACGTCTGTCACGTCAAAGAACTCAAGTATACCTTTGGGAAGAAGGTAACTGGCCAGAATCTTGTAATCAAATGCTGTTTGCTTACTCATGGGTGCAAAGTTAATGCATCTCATGAACTTTTAAGCATCAAACAAGAAAATATCGGCCTATACTACAAAATTATGCCACGGATATTTGCAACTGTGCCATTTTAAGTCTTTATTTCAAAATCTTAAGTTTGTTTCCGACAAGGTGCGTTGCACTGCAACATTGCGTTAAGCATTGGCTTTTCATTGACTTTTTGTTTTGATACAATAATATGAAATGCAACATTTTTTTTGATATTTCCCCTTGCTTTTGGGATTTTTTCACCCTGAAAACGAATCATTTCATGGTTTTTCTGCCTGATAAGAGCTTAAAATGATTTAATTTTTGTATATTTGCAAGTGTCTCTATGATCTTAACAAACGAGGTGGACAAGGAAATGAAATATATAGTCAAGGCGTTTTTTTTGTTGCTGCCTGGCATATTCCTGATGTTGTTTGGGTGCCAAGGCCACATGGAGGGACAGCTCGGGCGGATAGACTCATTGCTCGGGCAGGACAATGTGGATGCCGCCTCTATGTATTTGCATACGATACCCTCGACAGACATTGACAGCAAGAAGGATATGGCTTATTATACCCTTCTGAAGACCGAGATACTCTATCGGATGGATATGCCGGTCAGCAATGATTCCATTGACTACTCTATTTTCTATTACGAGCAGAACGGGCCGAAGGATAAACTGGCAAGAGCCTATTATTATAAAGGTGTAATCCAATGCCTTGACCGTAACAACTCGAAGAATGGAATCATATTGTTGAAGAAAGCAGAGGAGGCTTCCCGCGGCCTGTCGGACTGGCGGCTGCTGCATAAGATCTATCAAAGTATCTGCTATGTGAATCTCATCAATAAGAATTATGCCACCGCTCTTGTGTATTCGAAGTTGGCGCGAGACTTGGGTTACAAGGCGGGGAACAAGCAATGGATAGCCTACAGTCTGACTTATACGGCTAATGCCTATAGCGGCTTGTCTAATGTAGACAGCAGTCTGAACTACTTGTTGGAGAGCCTGAAATACTATCATTATCTTAACAGCGAAAACCAGACTGTGCTCCTTGCCAATATAAGCGACTCTTACAGGCGGAAGAAAGACTTCCGAAAGGCTGAGGCCTATATCCGAAAGGCCCTGAAAGAGCGTCCCAGCAGTTATTCCTATGCCATCTTGGGCGATATCTACATGCAGCGGGGCGAGTATGAGAAAGCCCATGACTATCTGGTTAAGGCCGCCTCTTCTACAGAGGATATTACGCGCGAGAACGCAATGATGAGCCTGTTCAGGCTGAAGCAGAAGATGGGCGATTACAAGGGAAGTTCCCTGTTGGCCGATACATTATTGGCTTTCAAGGAACAGCAGGAAAAACGATGGTGGCAGAACAACATCTATGAGATGCAGAACCGCTATGACCGTGACGAGCGTGAGGAAGCCATTCGCTCCTACCGGTCCTATACCGTAGGTATTATTATCTTCTTCCTGTTGCTGATGGTAGCATTTGTTTTCTATCATAAATACAAGACCATCAAGGCACGGCGCGACCTTCTGGAGAAACATCTGCTGGTAAGCGAGTATAGTGGGAAGCTCGACGAGATGAGAGTTTCGCAGTCGGTAGCCCATAAGGAGCTCAATACCCTGAGGCAGCGCATTAACAGCATGAAGGACAAGGAGGTGCAGGTGTTGAGCAATGGGAAGCTTCTTTATGAGAGCATCAAGGAAGGAGGCAACACCATTCATTGGAGCAGCCAGGACTTTCTGGACTTCCTTGAATACTTCAAGTTGATAGACATGGAATCTTTCAATCATCTCGACAGCCTCTATACCAGTTTGTCGCCCAGGCAGTATTTGTATCTCATTGCCGTGGAATATATGGGAAAGAGCGAGGTTGAGGTGGGTTCCTTGCTGGGGATTAGTGCGAGCAGCGTGCGTTCTCTGAAGAGCCGCATCAAGAGTAAGCGGATAAAAGAATAGGAACATGGGATATGCGGCAGACGGTTTGATAGCCATCCACGATATGGCGATAGGCTATGGAAGGAAGGTGGTGGCGCGGGGACTGCATGTCAGTGTGCCGGCAGGTCGGCTGGCCTGCCTCGTGGGTGAGAACGGGGTGGGGAAGTCTACCTTGCTCAAGACGATAGCGGGATTTCAGAAACCTCTCTCGGGAAAGCTCTATCTGCAAGGAAGAGAGGCCGCCGGACTCACCCATGAGGATCACTCCCGCCTCTTGAGCGTGGTGCTCACGCAGAAACCGGAGGTGCAGAATATCACGGTCAGGGAGCTCGTAGGCCTCGGCCGGTCACCCTATACGGGCTTCTGGGGCTCGCTCACCGATGCCGACAAGGCCATTGTCGACGAGGCTATCCAGCTGGTGGGGATATCGCAGCTCGGCGGACGGACGGTTTCTACGCTTAGCGACGGCGAACGCCAGAAGGCCATGATAGCCCGTGCCATGGCCCAGCAGACCCCTATCATCCTCCTGGATGAGCCTACAGCCTTCCTCGACTACCCCGGCAAGGTGGAGATGATGCGACTGCTGCGTCGCATGGCTACGGAAATGCATAAGGTAGTCCTCCTCTCCACGCACGACCTGGAGCTGGCCTTGCAATTCGCCGACACTTTATTTTATATAGGGGACGGCAGCCTCCGCGAAATTTCGAAGGCAGAACTATCCGATTATATCGTGAATATCACTCAAGGTTCCGGCAAAGGGGCCTGAATGTTCCAGTTTCCTGGTGCACATGGCTGCGGCAAATTTCCCGGCCTCCAGCGGGGTCATTCCCTGCATGCGGCAGTAGAGATAGCCGCATGCATAGGTGTCTCCGCATCCCGTCGCGTCTATTAAAGCGCGTGGCGCATAGGCCGGAATTTCATGAAATACGCCGTCTTTCAAGATGAGGGAACCCTCGCTTCCAAAGGTGAGGAGCACTTCGCGGATGCCGTATCCAGCCAGTTCCCGGGCCACGGAGCGGGGATCGGTGAGCAGGCTGACGGTCGCCATCTCGTATTGGTTCAACTTCACGATGTCCGTGAGGCGGAGCACGGCCTCTTTTTCTTTCCATTCCGCCGCGACGACTTTCTTCTCCCTTACCTCGCGCAGATAACCCTGAATATCGATGGAGACAAGTGCTTTAGCCTTCAGGGTCCTCACTACTTCCGTAGGGAAATCTCCTTTCAGCAGCGGACCAAGATGGAACACCCGCGCCTCGAGCGGTCTCACTTCCTCGAGGGTGAAGCCATCGGCCTCGGCGAGCACCCTCTGCGTGCGGTGGTTGGCATTCTCTCCGTACTTGTTTTCAAAGCAAACCGTCTTGCGACTATGGCTTGCGACGACCTCGATACCCGCCTTGCGCATTTTCCCCACTTCGCCGAGAGCGTCGTCGCCCACCTTTGTAACAAGTTCAAACGACACCGTCTTGGGCAGCCTGTTGATGCCGTAGGCGAAATAGAAGGCCGTCCCGCCCGCCATGTCTACCGTCCTTCGGGGGGTGATGATGCGGTCGTGGGTGATGTGTCCGATACAGCAAATATCCTTCATCTCTTTTGATTTTTGCCAAAGTTAGTAAGATTTTTTCAGACGGCCAAAATCTATGGGTTCTTTTGTCGTTCATGGAAAGAAAAGCCGCTTGCGGCAAACTGGAAAGTAAAAGGCGGCTATTTGTCTTCCTTTTAGCGGTTAAAAGCCTTCCTTTTAACGGCCTTTTACTCGCCTTTTAGCCGCCTTTTACTTCTGATTTCGTAACGAATTGATTTACAAGGGGTTAATTTCTATACTCCTGAGTGCTTACTCCCGTAACCTTCTTGAATAGGGAATGGAAGCACTCCAAGGATTTGAAGCCGAGCTTTTGTGAGATTTTTTCATCGTCGTCCGTTGCCATCCACCGCTTGGCCATTTCTATTCTGCGCAGCTGGAAGTAACAGTCAAACTCCTTGCCGGTGGCATGTTTGAGCAGGTCGTTCAGATAAGCCGTCGATATGTCCATAGGTTCGGTGAACATTGAGGCGCACGGTTTGCCCTCGTCTTGTATTCGTCCGCTCCGCAGGTATTCGTCCACGGCCTCCCTGAACTGAGTCAATATTCCCTCGGAAGTAATCTCACGGGTGATGAACTGTCGCTGATAAAACCGTTGGCAATAGTGCAGGAGCAGCGTAATGAGGTCGCACAGGATGGGTGCGGTGAGCGAGTCGATGCCCCATTCGAGCTCCCTGCCTATCTCGTCGATGCAGCATTCGACGGCTTTCCGTTCCTTGCAGGAAATGTGGAGGGACTCATCCAGTCGGTAACGGAAGAAGTTGAAGTTCCCGATCTGTTGTCCCAAGGGGGTGCCGCAGAACAGGTCGGGGTGGAATATCAGCAGTTTCCCTTTGTGCTCGCAGAGGTTGTCTTTCTCAAGGTCGATAGTCTTTTCGGGTGATCGGAAGAGCAGCGTGGCATCGGAGAAGTCGCAGGACTGGCGCCCAAACCTTCTTTCGTCGGCTCCGTTGCGCTGTAGCAAGACGGCATAGCTGTCGAGCCTTATCGCCTCTTCCTTGCATTCCGCGGAGAGGTCGATGAGGCTCGCCAGAGGGTGCAAGGTCTTCTCGTCGAAGAGCTTGTTGCAGGCACAGATGTTGACAGGGTCTTTCATGATTTGCGATACTGGCTGGGACTCATGCCTACATTGCGCTTGAAATAGCGATTGAAGTGCTGACTGTATTGGAATCCGAGCTGATAGGCGATTTCGCTGATGGTCTTCTCCGTACCCAGCAGTTCCTCCTTGGCCAGGTCGATGATCTTTGCCTGGATGTGTTCCTGTGGTGTCATGCCCGTCTCCTTCTTTATCAGGTCGCCGAAGTAGTTGGGTGAAAGAAAACACCGTTCGGCAAAATACTTCACCGTGGGGAGCCCTTTCGCGTCGGAATCAGTATTCTCGAAGTAGGTGTTGAGCAGTTCTTCAAATCTCTCGAGCACATCTTTGTTGGCCGCCTTGCGGGTGATGAACTGCCGCTCATAGAAGCGCAGGCAGTAGTCGAGCAATAATTCTATGTTGCGACAAATGAGTCTCCTGCTGTGGCTGTCTATCGGATGTTCCAGCTCCTGCTGTATTTTCAGGATGCAGTCCTTGAAGATTTCCTTCTCGTCTTCATTCAGGTGCAGGGCTTCCCGCGAGGAATATGAGAAGAAGCGGTATTGCTTGATGTCTTTTCCCAGCGATGTTCCCTTGATGAGGTCGGGATGAAAAAGCAGTCCGATGGCATCAGGTTGCACATTGAGATGCGGCTTGATCGTTACCACCTGACCTGGCGCAAAGCTGGTTACGGTGCCTTCCTGATAGTCGTAAGGCTGCCGCCCGTAGGTGATGTCGCCGCACAGGGCCTGCTTCAGGAAGATGGCGTAAACCCCGTAATGATAGGTAATCGTGGTACTTAGGTCCACGGTGGGACGGGCTTTCGCCATCTCTGCGATTGACACGAGCGGGTGTCGTGTCTCTATGCCGAATGTCTTGTTATAGGCATCAATGGTGTTAATGTTGATAATCTGGTCTGCCATATTCGATTCTTTATCGTGATTCTGGGGCAAAGATATATAAAAAACCTGAAACAGCAATGACCCGGATTACGGATAAATAAAACTTCTTTACCTTTAATCCTGCGTCGCCGTGGAGGGAGGTGGAAGTGCACAGGTCCTTGATATTTGCTAATTTACTTTCATTTCCTGCTTTGTTTCGGAAAAATAGACTACCTTTGCATCTGAAAATGAATGCAAGTGCATGAGCAAGAAACAGATTCTTCTTATCAACGACATGGCCGGTTACGGCAAGGTGGCCACGGCGGCGATGCTCCCGATACTGTCTTATTTCGGCCATCCCACCTATAACCTGCCTACCGCCTTGGTTTCGAATACGCTGGATTACGGCAAATTCAACATACTGGACACCACGGAGTATATCAAGGGAGTCTTCCCCGTGTGGAGGGAACTGGGCTTCAGCTTCGATGCCATCGCCACGGGCTTCATCGCCTCGGAGTATCAGGCGGGCATCATCTCGCGCTATTGCATGGAGCAGGCCGCGAGAGGAACCACGATATTCGTCGACCCTATCATGGGCGACGAGGGGAAACTCTATAACGGTGTTACTGAGGCCACCATCAAGAGTATGCGTGAAATGCTCTCCGTGGCGCATCTCTGCTACCCCAATTACACGGAAGCCTGCTATCTCACGGGGCGCCAGTATCGTGCAGAAGGGGTAACGCCTGACGAGGCCAGGAACCTTCTCGACCATCTTCGGAAGATTGGCTCCAGGTCGGTGCTGATTACCAGTATCCCGGTCGGCGGTCAGCCTTCGGTGGTGGGTTATAACCATCTTGAGGAGGAGTATTTCATACTTCCCTATACGGAAATCCCCGTCCACTTCCCCGGAACGGGCGATATCTTCTCTGCGGTGTTGGTAGGCCATCTGCTCGACGGCGAGCGTCTGGAGCCAAGCACGCAGGCAGCCATGGATGCCGTGTACAAGCTCATTGACCTGAACAAGGACAACGAGGACAAGAACAGAGGGATACCTCTGGAAAAATACTTGAATATTCTGTAAATGGATTGGTTGAATAGTCTTCTCTCCATAGAGTCTCCGATACAGTCAATCATTGTTCTTTCGGTGATCTGCGCCTTGGGTCTGTCTCTTGGAAGGCTCAAGGTGATGGGCATCTCGCTGGGAGTTGCCTTCGTATTCTTCATAGGCATCCTTGCCGGGCACCTCGGATTGGAAATCAATCACGATGTGTTGAACTATGCGGAGACTTTCGGGCTGGTGCTCTTTGTCTACATGCTGGGGCTCTCGGTGGGGCCTAACTTCTTCAGTTCTTTGAAACATGAGGGCATGCCCCTCAACCTCTGGTCGCTCGCGGTGATACTGCTGGGCACGGTGATGGCGATAGTCCTCGTGCCTCTTACCGGCATCAGCCTGCCCGACATGGTGGGTATTCTCTGTGGTGCAACGACCAATACGCCGGCACTGGGAGCCGCACAACAGGCTCTGGGGCAGCTTGGCCAGCCCGCGGGGTCGCTTGCCCTGGGCACGGCGGTTACCTATCCGCTGGGTGTCGTGGGCGTGATTTTCGCCATGGTGATTTTCCGCAAGTTGGTCGTTACGGCCGACGATTTGAAGATTCGGGGCGAAGAGGGCGACGACCATACCTATATCGGGCAATACGAAGTTTGTAATCCAGCCCTCGACGGCCGTTCCTTATTGGAAGTAGCGCAAAGTTCACGCGATAAGTTCATCATCTCTCGGATTTGGAGAGGGCGAGAGGTTGTAGTGCCACAAGCTAATACGGAACTTCGTAAGGGCGATAATGTGCTCGTCGTAACGAATCATGACGAGAGGAAGGCTATGGAAATCCTTTTCGGAAAGGAGGTTGAGAAGGACTGGAACAAGGAGCAGATAGACTGGAACCATATAGACTCGAAGGTGGCCAGTCGCGACCTCGTGATTTCCCGTCGGGTGCTCAATGGCAAGAAACTGGGAACCCTGCAGTTGAGAAATACCTATGGCGTGAATGTGAGCCGAGTGTTGCGTGGCGACATGAAGCTCCTTGCCACCGACGACTTGCGCCTTCAATATGGCGACCATCTGATAGTGGTGGGACCTCCCAATGCATTGGACGATGTTGAGAAATTTATTGGAAATGCAGTCCAGCTATTGAATGAGCCTCAGGTGGGGAGCATCTTTCTCGGAATTCTTCTGGGTCTGGCACTCGGCACGATACCGATTTCCATTCCCGGGATGACCGCTCCTGTCCGGCTGGGTATTGCCGGCGGCCCGATCCTGATGGGCATCATCGTGGGAGCGCTCGGGCCGAAAGCCCACTTCATCAGCTATACCACGCGGAGTGCCTCGCTGATGCTCCGGAAACTCGGCATTTCCCTCTATCTGGCATGTCTCGGCTTAGATGCGGGCAAGGGATTCTTCGAGACGCTTGTACGGCCTGAAGGCTTGATGTGGATAGGTGTCGGATTTCTGCTCACTATGCTACCCATACTGATTGTAGGATTTATCATCCTGAGGACAAAGAAGTTTGATTTCGGGACGGTCTGTGGCATTCTTTGCGGGAGCATGGCAAATCCCATGGCGTTGGGATATGCCGATGACACGATTGAGGGCGACACACCCTCCGTGGCCTATGCGTCGGTCTATCCGCTGGGAATGTTCGTTCGCGTGATCATTGCCCAGATGATTATCATGTTTTTTGTATAGATTGCCCGGCCGAAGATCAGAAGTCGGCCTTTTCCTCGAAGTGGATTCTCTCCCCCGTAGCAGGATGGGTAAACTCAAGATATTCCGCATGGAGATATAGGCGGTCGGCTCTTTTGCCATAAAGCTCGTCTCCCAGAATGGGGCGGTTCAGTCCCTCTTGGTGGGCGCAGTGTACCCGGAGCTGATGGGTGCGCCCGGTCTTGGGATAGAGGGCTATCCTGTTTTCATCCAAGAACTCGTATTCGGTAATGGCGGCTTTCCCATCTTCCAGGTCTACAATCTGCCGGGGGCGATCTTCCTTGTCTGCTGCCAAGGGTAGGTCTATGATTCCTTTTCTTGGGGTGGGCTTGTCAGAAGAAGGCGAGAGCAGGGCAGTGTATCTTTTCTTAACGGTGTGTTCCTTGAACTGCTGTTGCAGATTCCGGTAGCATTTACGGTTTTTAGCCACCACGAGAAGTCCGCTGGTTGCCATGTCCAGGCGATGGACAGCCATGGGCTCGATGCTTTTTCCATAGTATTCTTTCATCAGGGAAAGTACGGATTGCCGTTTGCTCTTCCCCGGAATGCTCAACATGCCTGCCGGTTTGTTTACCACGATGATGTCGTTGTCTTCGTATAGGATGGACAGAGACTGCGTTTGGTCCTTTTCAAGAGGATTCCCATCTACCTTCAGTCCCCTTAGCATCCAGTCTAATATGGGCTTGCACTTGCCCTGACAGGCAGGGTAGAAGTGAAGGTGATGCCTTATTTCCTGCCGGGGCGACGCCCCCCACCAGAACATAGCCATGCAGAGAGGCCGCATGTGGTGGGCATAGGCATATTGCAGAAGCTTCGGTTCGCAACACTCGCCAGCACCGGACGGGGGCGTCTGGTTATAGGCTTGCGGGAAATAATCATGGAAGATGTCTGCAAGATTCTTATGATTTCCCTCTGCATTCTGCATTGTGAATTGCGAGAAGAGCCACCCTTGCAGGGCATCGCTCTTGAGTTTCCGAAGACGCTTTATCTCTTCCGCTTCCCTTATATATTGCTTCACTTTTTCCTCTTGGAGGTTGATTTCTGCCGCCAGAGACTTTTTGAGTCTTCGGAGTTCGGCCTTCTGGTATTGTGATTCTTTCAGGAGAGGGGTCTCGTCTGTGATGCCGGTAATTCTGGCAAGGTCCCTTCGCTCCTTGCAATTTTTCATGTATTGTCGGTAATCGGCAATCTTTCTGGAAGCTTCGGATTGTAATTCCACGAGATGTGCACGGGCTTCTTCAAGGCAAGGATTTGTTTCCAGTTCCTCAATTTGCCGGTTGAGCAGTGATATTCGGCTTTCCTCTTGCTTAAAATATCCGTCGGGCTGAAGATAGTCGAATATTGCCGGAACAAACTTCCGCTCATCCTCTGGAATCCTTTCGGTTGCCTCATCGATGGCGAGAATCTGTCCGCTATAGGCCTGAAGGTAGCCCGTCTGCCCCTCTTTTTCGACAACGAGCACGCCGAACATCTTCCCTCTGTCTATTTCCTCACGGAAAGAGGCATGCTCAAGTTTGGCCCTTAGTTTCTCAAAGGCCAGCAGGCAAAGCGGATGAGGCTCGTAATAAAAGGGGTTGGTGAATCTCTCCGGTGCCTTGATGTCTGTGTGAAGTGGATGGAAAAGCAAATCTTACCTCAGGCGGTTATAGTCTTCTTCGGATACAGGCTCCAGCCATTCGTTGCTTGCTCCTTCCTCCGCTTGGGTTACATAGGCGATGTGCTGGAACCAGGAATCCCGTGCGGCACCGTGCCAATGCTTGGCCTCTGCCGGAATGGCGATGATTTTGCCGGGTGTAAGCTCTATAGCCGGTTTCCCCCATTCTTGATACCAGCCACGACCGGCCACACAGATTAGCACTTGTACGGATTTATGGTGGATATGCCAATGATTACGGCAGCCGGGCTCGAAGGTAACATTCGATGCCACTCCTTCCAAGGGGGCGAGATAGCTGTTGCCGTCGAAATACTGTGCATAGTTCACATTGGGCTCACCTATTGGCCATGGACTGTTTTCAATGCCCTTTCTTACTCTCTGTGCTTCGGCGACTTCCGTTCCTGATACTTTGGCTATGGCCTCACGGCTTCTGGCCGCCTCAGCCTTGCCAACCTTGGCTTCTAATACGGCCGGGATATCCTGAAGTTCTTCCTTTTTCACACCCATGTTCAAGGCTCCGCGGGCATGCGCCAGAAGCTGGGGCTCGCAGCCGGGGAGGCTGGCAATGGCCGACACGGTTACTATTTCACGATCGGAGTGGGAGAGAACCTTGCCCGCGAAGATGTCGCCAAACAGGTGCGCTTTCAGGTAATAGTCGGTGCGGGGAGCAAAGGTATAGTCAAACGGTCTGCCGCTCAACTTGGTCTGGACTTCCGCACCCGTTTTCAAAGCGTCGAAGTCCTTGGGCAGAACGGTGCTGTCATCCTGTCCCATGGGAGTCTCCTTGCCAGTTTCCTTGCGGGTATTGATAACCTTCTGCAGGATTCCCAGCGCATTCAGCGAGCGGGGAAAGCCCGTGTAAGCATAAAGTTGGGAAAGGGCTTCCTTGATTTCCGATACTGTCAGGCCGTTGTCGAGTGCGTCGTCGATAGCCTTGCTGAGATTCTCCAAATCTCCTTTTGCCTCCAGTCCGGCGATTGCGGAGAGGCCTTGTTGTCTTGCGTCTAATGCCATATTCTGTTGTGCTTTAATTTGATTACCCCCAAGGAGCATCGCTATAGCGAGCATGGTTCCAAGAATTGTCTTCATTGTCAGATTGTTTGTTCTATGCTGCAAATATACGATAAATATAAATAAGGTGAGCAATAAAAGTTACGGAATCAATTATCTTTTTTACGGATAGGGTTTATCTTTTTTTGAAGAAAAAAGCCCTCAAGGCCTTGTCATCTGCAAAAAAAAACTTAACTTTGCGATGTATTGTAAATCTAAAATTCCATGCAAGAGAAAGAACTACAGACCATCGTATCGCATTTCCTGATAGAGGGAACCATTGACAGCATCGAGCCCTTGGGAAACGGGCTGATTAACGACACGCTCAAGATCACCACATTGGAGAGTTGCTCGCCTGACTATGTCTTGCAGCACATCAATAACAAGGTGTTTACGGATGTAGATGTCTTGCAGGGCAACATAGAGGCTGTAACCCGGCACATCCGTAAAAAGCTGGAGGAAAGCGGCGAGGACGACATCGACCGAAAGGTTCTCCGCTTCATAGAGACCGATTCCGGCAAGACCTATTACAAGGACAAGGAGGGGCGGTATTGGCGAATCTCGGTGTTCATACCCCGTGCGAAGACCTATGAGACGGTCAATCCGGAGTACAGCTACTATGCGGGCAAGGCTTTTGGAAACTTTGAGGCCATGCTCGTGGACATCCCGGACCAGTTGGGTGAGTCGATTCCCGACTTCCATAATATGGAGCTCCGCATGCGTCAGCTTTGTGATGCGGTAGACTCCGACCCGCAGGGAAGAGTGGCGGAGGTAAAGCCCATCCTCGATGAGATCAACCGGGACGCCGACGAAATGTGCAAGGCCGAGCGGCTCTATCGTGAGGGCAAGCTACCCAAACGCATCTGCCATTGCGACACGAAGGTGAATAACATGCTTTTCGACGAGGACGGAAAGGCGCTCTGCGTCATCGATCTTGACACTGTAATGCCCAGTTTCGTCTTCTCGGACATCGGCGACTTCCTGCGCACGGCAGCCAATTTTGTGACCGAGGATGACCCCGAAATAGACAAGGTAGGCTTTAATATGGAGATTTTCAAGGCCTTTACGAAAGGCTATTTAGAGTCGGCAAAGGTGTTCCTGACACCGATTGAGACTGAGAACCTGCCTTATGCGGCGGCGTTGTTCCCATATATGCAGTGCGTCAGGTTCCTTGCCGACTATATCAACGGCGACACCTATTATAAGATAAAATATCCGGAACATAACCTGGTGAGGACCAAAAACCAGCTCATGCTCTATCGGAGTGTGCGTAAGCACGATGAGGAGATGCGGCAGTTTGTGGCTTCTTGCCTTGAAAATCAAGGTGTAGGATGAAACAATTGATTGTTAAAAGGCTGCCGCAGGGCCATTATGAGGCAGAGGGCTTGCCGTCTTTGCTCGACGAGCAGGGCGTGGCCTTTGAGAAAATAGACTGTGTAGACTGGGCGGACGACTATCCCTATGCGCCTAAGGTGGAGTTTCGTATTGCCCACACCGATGACAGTATTCTGCTGCATTATCGGGTGGAAGAGGGAAGCGTCGCCTCTTTGGCCGGACACGATAACGGACGGGTGTGGGAAGACAGCTGCTGCGAGTTCTTCTCCGTGCCTGCCGCCGACGGGCTCTATTATAACATGGAGTGCAACTGTACGGGGACTTTGCTCATCGGGGCGGGTGCCGGCCGTGAGGGGCGCACGCTTGCCCCGGAGTCAGTTTTGCAATCCGTAAGCCGTTGGTCGAGCCTCGGTAGCCAGCCGTTTGAAGAGCGTGTGGGCAAGGTGGAGTGGGAACTGGCGCTCGTCATTCCCGTGAGTGCTTATTTCAGGAGCAAGGTTGGTTCGCTTTCCGGGCAGGTTTTCAAGGCCAATTTCTATAAGTGCGGCGACAAGTTGGAGCGCCCCCATTTCCTCTCCTGGAATCCGATAGACATTGCAAGGCCTGACTTCCACCGCCCTGATTTCTTCGGGGAACTTCACTTTAGATAAAGACAAGCCTGCAAGTCTATCAATAAGAGCTTTCTGAAAAGAAACAGCTTATATACTACCTTTTTGTCTTTAATAGCTATAGATGCCGTGTCTTGATATGTTATAACAACTCCTAATATCATTTTGCCTATGAGAAAAATTACTAAATAAAAAGCTATTTGACAGATTCCTTACCTTATCCTTCTTTTGAAATAAGCCTGAAACCAGGTTTTAATTCGTAGTTTATACCATACTTGATGTTTTAATTCTTCATCTTATGATTTGTGTAAAAAAGAAAATCATGCTAACACTGCCGATATTGTTGGTAGTGTCCATGGCCATATCGGCTCACTCAACTCCTCGCAAACCAAGTTCACCGGCAGCGGGAAATGTAGCGGGTCAGTTACAAAAGAAATCTAACCTTTCAGAAAACTTACGGGTAGACCAGAAAAACAGGACGGTGAGAGGCACGGTTGTCGATGACTCCGGTGAGCCATTGATAGGAGTAAGCGTATTTGAAGTGGGTACTTCAAATGGTGTCGTAACCGATATAAACGGCAATTTCTCATTGGAAGTGTCGCCTCGTTCTGCGCTCCAGTTTTCTTATGTAGGCTTTGTTACACAGAAGGTGAATATAGATCAGCGGGATGAATATAGAATCGTTATGAGCTCGCAAGACAAGGCTTTGGACGAGGTTGTGGTCGTGGCGTTCGGTAAGATGAAGCGCGAAGCTTTCACCGGCTCTGCGGGAGTTATGAAAGGCGACGACTTGAACAAGGTGCAAGTTACGAATGCCACGCAGGCTCTGGCGGGTAGAGTGGCCGGCGTGCAACTCAATAACTCGTCGTCGCAGTTGGGCAGTTCTCCCTCAATAACCATTCGGGGCGTCGGTTCAATCTCTTCTGATACTCAGCCGCTCATAGTCGTTGACGGAATGCCATTCGATGGCGACTTGAATACTCTGAACTCCAATGACATTGAATCCATGACGGTATTGAAGGACGCAGCCTCTAATGCCTTGTATGGAGCTCGTGGAGCCAATGGTGTAATCATGATAACCACCAAGCAGGGGTCGTATGGAAAGACCCGTATCAATGTGGATGCCAAATGGGGCTGGAATACCAATGGACTGAAAAACTATAAAACGCTGAATGCACGGCAGTTCTATGAGGTTTACTATAAGATGCTGTATAATTATTATACCAGCCCAGATTATCCGAACGGAGCCATGACTCCACAGGCCGCCAACGCACAGGCCAACTCGGACCTGACGAATCCCTCCTCGGGAAACGGTCCCGGATATATGGTGTATACAGTTCCAGATGGCCAGCCGTTCATCCAGTTGGATGGAGCGATGAATCCTAATGCCACCCTTGGATCCCTGTATACTTATGGGAATACTCAGCTCTGGCTTCAGCCTGACGACTGGGAAAAGGAAGGATTGCAGACGGGTGCAAGGCAGGAATATAATGCCACCGTTTCAGGAGCGACTGATAAAATCAACTATTACACATCGCTGGGCTACCTGAATCAGGATGGTATACAGCGTGGCTCTAACGAAGACCGAATCTCCGCCCGGCTTAAGCTGAGCTATCAAGCCAATAAGATTTTGCGCCTGGGAGCAAACTTCGACTATGCCCGCTATAAGTATTCGCAGACATCAGAAGGTACTATCGGAACGGGCACGATATGGAGCACAATCAAGACGCAGGCACCTATCTATCCTGTATATTACCGTGGAGCGGACCACAATATCCTGGTTGACCAGTGGGGAGAGCCCATGTATGACTTTGCCCGTCTTTACGACCTCAGCCGGGCGGGAGGTGTTGGCGGTAACTGTATCTTCGGCAACAAGTATGAGGATAACAAGAATACAGTATCAGACTATACGGCAAGCGGCTTTGCTGATTTCCGCATCTTCGAGGACTTGACCTTGACTTTAAACGCGCATGCCTACAATCATGATAGCCGTTACACCTACATTAGCAGTCCGTTCGTAGACCATTATACAGACTCTTCGGATAATGGCTACCTGTCGAAAAGTTCCTCCAAGATCTTCAGCTATAACTTGCAGCAGTTGCTCAATTATAGCCATTTGTTCGGCAAACATACCGTAAGCGGGCTGTTGGGACATGAGTATTATAACTATAAGTATGAGTACATGGGTGCGTCCGGTCGCAATTTCGGAATAGAAGGGGCTACGGAGATAGACCAGTTGCTCAACAAGGACTATCCTTCTTCCTACTCGTCGCGTTATAATAACGAAGGCTATTTCTTCAGGGGGATGTACGACTACGCTAATACCTATTATGCCTCGCTGTCTTTCCGGCGCGATGCCTCATCCCGGTTCAACAAGAACAATCGCTGGGGAAACTTCTGGTCGGCGGGCGCGGCCTGGGTTATTTCCAAGGAAGATTGGTTCAAGGCCGCCTGGATTGATAACCTGAAGCTCAAGTTCTCGGTAGGTTCACAAGGCAATGACAATATTGGAAACTTCCTTTACACGAATACCTATAATATTGTGAACAACGATAATAGCGTAGGTTATCAGTGGCGTGGAAAGGGAACGGAGAACATTACCTGGGAGACCAACACCAACTGGAACGCAGGAATAGAGTTCGAAGTCCTCAATCACCGAATCAATGGTAGTCTTGATTTCTTCTATCGTAAGACCAGTGATATGCTTTTCTCCCTGTCCACACCACCTACCATCGGTTATACCAGCCGTTATGTGAATATGGGTGATATGAGAAACACGGGAGTAGAACTCGTGTTGAATGCCACCCCGGTTCGGACAAAGAACTTGAACTGGGAAGTAAATTTCAACATTTCGCATGTAAAGAACAAGGTGCTGGATCTGCCCGCTGATGTAAAGACAACCACCGTGGAGGGATCTGACGGATATGTGAACCACGATGCCTCCTTTGCAGAAAAGTACTGGTATTTTGTAGGCGAGGGACTGCCTCTCTATACTTGGCACATGCCAAAGTATGCTGGAGTTGACAAGACTACAGGTGAAGCTTTATATTATAAAGATGTGTTGGATGACGACGGGAATGTTACAGGCCGTGAAACGACTAAGAACTGGAACGAGGCCACTGACTATCTTTGCGGCGATGCCATGCCTTCTTGGTATGGCGGTATCGGAACTACGCTTACCGCTTATGGCTTCGATTTCTCCGTTAACTTTACTTTCCAGCTGGGTGGCAAGGCTTATGACTACACCTATCAGACTTTGATGCACACCGGTGGGGCGTCGGCGACCAACTGGCATGAGGATATCATGAATGTATGGTCTGCAGACAATATGAACAGCGACATCCCGCGACTGATGTTCAGCGAGAAGAATGCCCAGAGCGGGCGTTCCGACAGGTTCCTCGAAAGTGCCTCTTATCTGAATTGCCAGAACCTGAATGTAGGATATACTCTCCCCAAGAGCTTGACGCTTAAGGCGCAGATTGAGAGTGCCCGCATTTACTTCTCGGCGGAGAACCTTTTCTATCTTTCTGCCCGTCAGGGCTTTGATCCTCGATATACTATTGCGGGCTATACGAATCCGGAGTTGTATTCTCCCATGCGGACTTGCTCTTTCGGAATTCAGCTTGCATTTTAAAACCATTAATTGAAGAAGACTATGAAAGGATGTACGAAGATATACGCGGTGGCAACAGCAGTCATACTTGCTTTCTCAAGCTGCATTGATGAAGTAACGCCGACGCAATATGTAACGGAAGAACAGATTTCCGGCTCAGAGTCGGCATTGGACGGGATGGTCAATTCCATATATACTACGATGGTGGGATATTCCAATGACGACGGTGGCATCGAGCTGATTTCCTATGCGAGCCTGCTCGCTATGCTGGAGCATGCCACGACGCCGATGGTCTGTACGGGCACCAATGGCTATAACACATTGGGTGCATGGCACTATGGGAGTATCAGTTCTACGGGTTCCAACCGTGGAATTTACCCCTCCTATGTCTATTATGGGTATATTAAGACGGTGAATGACATCATCGGAATGATTGACTCGACGACGACCGATGTGGCCCAGCGGTCTTATCTGGGCATAGCCTATGCCTACAGGGCCCTGTACTACATGGAAATTACGCAGATTATGGAGTACAAGAAACCCACGGACAGCAGGTTCAGCTTTACCCAGCCGGAAAACGACTTGAAGAATCTGGGTGTGCCGATTGTAACAGAGAAGACGCCTTCTGAGGCGGCTACCCACAATCCGAGGGTGTCGGTCGACGAAGACTTTGATCTTGTGCTGGGCGATTTGGCCAAGGCAGAGGACTATTTGGCAGACTTTTCCCGGACGGACAAGGTACAGCCCGACCAGAGTGTCGTCTATGGACTTTATGCCCGAGCCTACAGCTTTCTGGCCTCCCATGTCAATATTTCCACCAAATATAAGGATGCCGGTGCTTACTGGAGGTTGGCACAGCAATATGCCGAGAAGGCCATTTCCACCTCTCACTGCACGCCTCTGACGGAGCAGGAGTGGACAGACCCGAAGAATGGCTTTAACAACCGTACTTCTCAAAACTCCTGGATGCTCGCAACCTCCATATCTGAAAGCAACACGAATGCCGCCCATGGAGGAGCCTGGGGGTCTTTCGGTTTTGCGATGCTTTATGGCACGGAGACCGATTTCTCGGCCTATGGCTGGCGGGTAGGCCGCTCTCTGGATCGCAGGATGTATGAGCGTCTGGCGGATACTGACTTCCGAAAGAAATCTTGGCTGGATCCCAATTTCTTCTATGAGTCTAAGAATCAGGTTGCCGGACAACCGTATCTTGTGGAACGGGATGCCAGCGGCAGTTTTGTCAATAACAAATGGAATCTGAAGGGTGATAACACCTTGACGACCGACTCGGCATGGAGCAAGGAGTATTCCGGCCGTTTGGCCGATGGCTATAAGTATCAGCTGACTTCGGGAAATGCCGCATGGATTCGTTCACGCATCAACATGTCGTATGGTTTCCAGTCGTGGCCTTGGCTCTATGTGAATATTAAATTCCGTCCTCACAATGGTGATTACCAGTTGGAAGACATCGGAGGTGCTGTTGACTTCCCGGCTATGCGTGTCGAGGAGATGTATTTCATCAAGGCAGAAGCACTGTTGCACACGCAGGGCGTGAATGCGGCGAAGACGGCACTTGAGGAAATAGTCAAGACCCGCAATCCTCAATATTCATGTACTGCGGCCAGCGAAGCCGACTTCATAGACGAACTGGCATTCCAGAAGGCAATAGAGTTCTGGGGCGAGGGCAGAAATTACTTCGACGCCAAGCGTCTGGAGCTCGGCATTCACCGTGGCTACAAGGGCACCAATTGTGAGAGATACCAGCAGGCATTGGATATGGATGGTATCTATGTAGGCTGGACTCCTGGGTGGAACCAGGCAGAACTGAATACCAACCATGTGCTGCTTCACTACAACAACCCCTATACCAATCCGTCGGTATATCGTACGGCTGTGTTCAGCGACAACTCTGAGCTGCGCTCCCACTATGGCGAGCCCCTGCAGTAATCAGAATAGTAACATCTGCCTGCGGCTTAAATGAAGGTCGCGGGCTCTTATAAAAATAATTTGATATGAGAAAGTTCGTTTTAGTTTTTGCCCTTTTCATGGGGAGCTTGACGGCCTCTTTCGCCACCCCCGGGAAGAATGGGGATGTCATGGCCGCCAGAGGACTTGTTCGCCGCCTGCTCCCTGCTTATGAGAAATCGTTCGTTTTCCAGACTCTGAAGTCTGACGGGGATGTGTTCCGGCTGGAGTCCAAGGGAAATAAGGTGGTCATCAGCGGAAACAATGCCAACTCCATGTCCGTGGGATTGAACCATTATCTTAAGTATTATTGCAAGGTGGATGTCGGCTGGTTCTCGCATGATGGCATCACGATGCCCGCCGTATTGCCTAAGGTTCCCAAGGCGGAAACCGTGAAGGCGCGCGTGAAGAACCGCTTCTTCCTGAACTATTGCACCTTCGGCTACACCATGCCGTGGTGGGATTGGCAGGAGTGGGAGCACTTCATAGACTGGATGGCGCTGAACGGGGTGAACCTGCCGCTTGCCATCACGGGGCAGGAGTCTATCTGGTATAAGGTGTGGACGGAACTCGGCCTTACCGACGAGGAGGTGAGAAGTTACTTTACGGGGCCGGCTCACCTGCCTTGGCATCGCATGCTGAACATCGATTCCTGGGGCGGACCGCTGCCTAAGTCGTGGCTCGACGGACAGTTGAAGCTCCAGCAACGGATTACGGCTCGTGAGCGGGAGTTCAATATGCGCCCCGTACTGCCGGCTTTTGCAGGCCATGTACCCCATGCGCTGCTCCGTCTCTTCCCCAAGGCTAAGATAACTAAACTCGGTGCGTGGGCAGGCTATCCTGATCAATATGCCTGCAGCTTCCTTGATCCGATGGACTCGCTGTTCCTCGAGGTACAGAAGAAGTTCATCACGACCGAGGATGAGATGTATGGCACCGACCACATCTATGGCGTCGACCTCTTCAACGAGCTCACTCCCCCGAGCTATGAGCCGTCTTATCTGAGCCGCGTGAGCCGTCAGGTCTATGAGTCCCTGCGGCTGGCCGACCCTGAGGCGGTATGGCTCCAGATGACATGGCTCTTCTGGAACGAGCGCAAGGACTGGACGAACGACCGCATCAAGCCTTATATCACCTCTTATCCCAAGGACAAATCGCTGCTTCTGGACTACTATTGTGAGCGGCAGGAAATCTGGCAGCGCACCGACAAATACTTTGGAGTGCCCTATATCTGGTGCTATCTGGGCAACTTCGGAGGCAACACGATGCTCGTGGGCGACTTCAAGGAAATCAACAAGCGACTGGAGAATACCTTCCAGAACGGCGGTGATAACTTCACGGGAATCGGCTCTACGCTTGAGGGATTCGACTGCAATCCCTATGTCTATGAGTATGTTTTCGAGAAAGCCTGGGACTTCGGGCTCCATAAAGATGTGAAGAAGTGGGCTGCCGCCCTTGCCGACCAGCGCGTGGGGAAGATAGACAATGATGCCCGGGAGGCATGGAGAATTCTCGTGGACAGCATCTATGTGGCCCCGTCGACACCGGGACAATGTCCGCTCATCAACATCCGGCCAACCTTCGGCAAGTACAGAACCTATTATGCGAATCCGCGTATCAAATACGACAACCAGAACCTGCTGAGGATTGCCGACCTGCTGTTGAGGGTGAATTCCAACACTGCAGCCTATAAGTTTGATGTTACCAACATCGTCCGCCAGCTGCTGAGCAACTATTACCTTACGGTCTTCAAGCAATATGAAGATGCCTACAACCGGCGCGACCGGCAGGTGATGGGCAGGTTGCAGACGGAGATGCTGGGCGTTATCAACGATGTAGACCGTTTGGTGGGCACGCAGTCTTACTTTCTCACGGGTAAGTGGATAGCCGACGCTCGCAAGTGGGGAGGCGACTCTCTGCGGGAGGCCCGCTACTATGAGCAGAACGCCCGCAACCTGATTACTACCTGGAGCGACAAGGATCAGCTGTTAAACGACTATGCGAGCCGCACCTGGGCAGGGCTCACCAAGACCTTCTACGGCAAGCGGTGGAGCATGTTCTTCGATGCCGTCAACGGGGCTCTCGACGAGGGCAAGGCGTTCGACGAGGACCGCTTTGCCGTCTATCGCGACGCGGTTACCACTTTCGAGCGGTATTGGTGGCAGGCTTGTGTCGGCAGCTTCAGCGCAAAGCCCGTGGGCGACAGTCGTCAGGTGGCTTCAGAGCTGGTAGCCAAGTATCGCGGGCACATCCTCAACGGTCCGCTGAGCGATTAGGTTTGTGAGTACGGAAGTCCGTAAATGCAGAGAGGCCTCCTTGGGGTTATCCAAGGGAGGCCTCTCTGTCTTGACGGTCAGCGATGCCTGCTGTCTCGTCGCCCTAATCTTCCAGGCAGGAATCCAGGGCGTTTACGATGGCGTCTTTGTCGAGGTTCTGTCCGATGAATACCAGTTTCTGCATGCGGTCGCCGTAGCGTTCGTCCCAGTCTCTCTTCAGTCCCGGGTTCTGCTCCATGAACTGCTCCAGTTCCTTTGCGGACATCGTGGCATACCACTGGCCGGCATTGCGGATGCCTACCTGCCGCCCCGCCTGCTCGAAGACATAGCAGGTGTCGGGCTCGTCGCGGAAGTAGCAGATGCCTTTACACCGTATGACGCTCTTCGGCCACTTGCGGGCCACGAACTCGTCGAAGCGTCCCAGGTTGAGGGCGGGTCGCCGGAAGTAGACGAAGGTATCGATGCCGTATTCCAGCACCTCGCCCTTCTCGCCGTGCGTGTGCTCATGATGGTGGCCGTGGTGATGACCTTCCTCGTCGTCATGGTCGTCTTCGTCCTCGTCTTCCTCTTCGTGGTCGTGCCCTTCCAGCACCTCAATCCATTTGGCGGAAGTGGCCACTTTCTCGAAGTCGAATAGCCTCGTGTTGAGAATCTTGTCGAGCTCCACATCGCCGTAGTTGCACTCCACGATCTCTGCCTGCGGCTGCAAGGTGCGTATGATGCTCTTCAGCCGGGTCAGGTCGTCGGCACTTACTTCCGCGGCCTTGTTCAACAGGATGATGTTGCAGAACTCCACCTGCTGGATGACGAGGCTCGCGAGGTCGTCCTCGCCGATGTCCTGTGCCATGAGGTCGGTGCCGTTGCTGAACTCGTCGCGCATGCGGAGGGCATCGACGATGGTTACGATGGCATCGAGCCGCGCCGCCCCTTTCTTCGCATAGTCAGGATACATCTGTGGATAGGCGCTGATGGTCTGTGCGATGGGCGCGGGCTCGCAGATGCCGCTGGCCTCGATGACGATGTAGTCGAACCGCTCCATCTCGACGATTTCCGACAGTTGCTGCACGAGATCCATCTTCAGCGTGCAGCAGATGCAGCCGTTCTGCAGGGCCACGAGCGAGTCGTCCTGCTGCCCTACCACGCCGCCCTGCTCGATGAGGCTGGCGTCGATGTTCACTTCGCCTATGTCGTTGACGATTACGGCAAACTTAATGCCGCGCTCATTCTTCAGGATTCTGTTCAGCAGAGTAGTCTTGCCGCTGCCTAAGTAGCCGGTAAGCAGCAAGACGGGTGTTTCTTTCGTCTTCATGATTCGTTGTTCCTCCATTTTTATCGGATGCAAAGATACGCTTTTCCCGACTTCTGTGCAAATCTTTTTAGGCAAAACTCTCTTGGCGCATAGAGGGTTGGCGGAAAAGACGCCGGCGGCAATGGAGAATGCCGGAGATGGCTTCCGGCAATGTGAAATCTGAGATTTTAGGGTGTAAAATCTCAGACTTTACATACTAAAATCTTGGATTTTACTCTTCTGTTTGCCGTCTCCTGCATCTGCCCTGACGGCAGGAAATAGGGCGGGTGGCCGCCGCGGGAAGAATGCTTTGCGCCAGGCGGCAACGGTTCAGTCCATGACGACGAGGTGTCGTTGCCGTGCCAGTCGCTCTATCCGGGCTCTGTGGCGGTTGAATACGGCCGTGTCTATGGCGTAGATTTCTTTCTCCCGGCTCTTGTATCCCTCGCCCGTGTCGGTAACGGTCATGATGATGGCGGAGAGGTCTTGGCGCACTTCGATGTCGCTAATGTCATTGATATAGAAGCCCCGGGTGAGTGTGCGCACGGGTCTTTCCGTAAGGCCATGTGCCTTGTAGAGCACGATTTCCTCCGGGTCGATGAACACCGAGGGCTTCTTGCGCACCGTATAGCCCTTGTCGCCGCCATAGCAAGGGGGCGGAACCAGCAGGTCTCTCGTAACGGGATGTGCGATGAACAGCAGGGCTGAGAGGCTGAAGACTGCCAGATAGATTTTCACAATCAGATGGAAATGCCGGCAGCACAAGGCGACGACGGCGCATGCAAAGCCCGTGATGAGGGTGGCGTAGGCAATCAGGTATCCCAGATTCCACCTCAAGTGCCAGCCGCCGGGCATGAACAGGAGGATGATCAGGCATAGGAGCAGTCCTGCGTAATGTGAGAATAGGAGGAAGCTATGTTTCTTCATGAGCGGGTCTTGGGTTTGCTAAAAGCGAGGTATGCGGGACTAAAACTCCACGGTAAAGGCATGTTGCCCGTGTGTATAGCGATAGTCCACCCGCCAGTGGTGGTAGTCGCAGATCGACTTCACGATGGCAAGTCCGAGTCCGTATCCCTTCTGATTCTCCTGAACGCGATAGAAACGGGAGAAGATAATCGAGGCGTCGAGGGGCTTCTCTTTCGAGGTATTGGAGATGACGAGCCTGCCGGGAACGACGGAAATGCTGATGGATCCTCCGGGATAGTTGTGCCGGGCGGCATTTACGACGAGGTTGGAAAGCAGGCTTTCCAGGAGTGCCTCGTTGCACTTGAGGCTCAGGTCGGGGCTTTCATAGTTGATGTTGATGCTGATGTCGCCCGCCAGACCTTCCAGGCGGGGCAGCAGTTGTTCGATTTTCCGGCAGAGGTCGATGTTGTCGTTGGTGCCGAACTGCCTGTTCTCTATCTTGGAGAGCAGCAGGAGGCTCCGGCTGAGGTTGCTCATGTGGCGCACTTCCTGGTACATCTCCTGCATTTCCCGTGCCTGATGTTCCGTGAGGTGTTCGTCCTGCAGGAGGTTGTCTATCTTGTTCTGCAGGACGGCAAGCGGTGTCTGCAACTCGTGAGAGGCATTCTCCGTGAACTCTTTCTGCACCCTGTAGCTTTTGCTACTGGCCTCCATGATGTCGTTGAGCGTGGCGTTGAGCAGACTGAACTCACGCACGCCGGTGGACTCGGGCAGGGCTATGGCTCCCTGTTCCACCTTGAATCCGCGAATCAGGTCCAGTGTATGGCGGAACGGCTGCCAAAGTTTTCGGGGAACAAACTGCATGACGAGGAAGATGACGCACAGCAAAGCCCCTAGTATCACGAAGAACTGGATGAAGAGGCCTTCCAGTACATCCGCCTCAAGATCTATGTCCGGGTTCCGGATGCCATAGTCCTGGACGATGTCCATCAGGTCTTCTGCATAGAACCGCGTCGTGAGATAGTACAACAAAGGGGTGGCAAGTATCAGGATGGCGAGCAGTCCGAGGGCAAGCCTCGTCATCATTTGCCGGGTTAAGCTGTGTTCCATTTGTATCCTGTTCCGTAAATGGTTTTGATTACATCCTTGATGCCTTCTCGGGCAAGCTTTGCCTTGAGGTTCTTGATATGAGAGTAAATGAAGTCGTAATTGTCCATCATGTCGGCCATCTCTCCGCTGAGATGCTCGGCTATGGAAGCCTTGGAGACCACCTTGCCGCGGTTGCCGATGAAGAAAATCAGCAACTCATACTCCGACCGTGTAAGCATGACGGGCACGCCGTTGGCGGTAACAGTCTTCTGAATCAGGTTCACCTTTACGCCACGAGACTGTATCGTATTGCTTACAGAGAACTCTTTCCTGCGAATGAGGGCATAGATGCGCATAGACAATTCGGGCAGGGCAAAAGGCTTGGCCAGGTAGTCGTCGGCTCCGATTTCCAGCCCCTTCAGCCGGTCGGGCAGGGAATCTTTGGCAGAGATGATGATGACGCCCACACCGTTATGCCCCCTCCGGATGTCATGCAGGATATCCAGTCCGTCGCCTCCGGGCAGCATCAGGTCGAGCAATACGCAGTCATAGTCGTAGACACCTACCTTCATCTTGGCGTCGGAGAAGTCGAAAGCCTGTTCGCAAAGGTAGCCCTGTCCCTCCAGATAATGTTTGATAGCGTCTGAAAGGCGGCGTTCGTCCTCTATTATCAATATCTTCATCTATCCTATAACGACTAAATGCCTGTTTTGTTGCACGGTAAGCAATCTTTAACTTCCTGATTAGGGAAAATACAGAATTCCTCCAAAATCGGCGATTATCTTTGCTGCGAAAACAAGAAAGTATGGACGACAAGAGGGCTTTGGTTTACAGGAATCCGGTCTATCTCATAGAGACAGAGTTCTTGAAACTATATATCATTGTGGGGTTTGTCTTACGGATTGTCCTGATGATGACGGCACCGCAAGACGCAGGATTCAGCTTTGCCGCGACCGTAAGGCTGCTGGGTGTCGGCGTGCTGTCGGATACGGGCATGGGCATCCTGCTCGCATTGCCTTTGCAGATAGTCTATTTAGGACTCAACGAGGCGAAGTATCGTCGTGTGGCAGGATGGATGATTGAGGGGCTTTTGGCAATAGCGTTCGTGTATGTGCTTTGCTTCCATTCCGTTTTTGACGAATATGGGGGAGGTGCGCCGCGGATAGCCAAGCTCTTTCTCGGATGGAAATTGGCGAGTTTCTCGCTGCGTTTCTTCCTTCCGCGGATTCGGGCGGCATGGAGAAGGGCATCTCTCTATTTTGCCTGGGCCGTCTATGTGTTCCTTCTCCTGTGTGTGTCGGCAGGGGAATACTTTTTCTGGCAGGAGTTCGGCGTGCGCTATAACTTCATCGCGGTGGACTATCTGGTCTATACCCACGAGGTCATCGGCAACATCATGGAGTCGTATGCCATCATACCGATGCTCATCCTTGCCTTCCTGTTTACCGTCGGCATTATCCTTTGGCAATCCCGCAGACGGCGCTTCAAGCTTCTGCAGCTTTATACGCCCAAGCTGCTTGCCAGTCATCTGGGTATTTATGCGGCCTTTTCCATATGCGCTTATTTCCTGTTGTGGGGGACACACACGATGCAAGGCGATAATCAGTATGTTACGCAATTGGAACAGAACGGAGCCTGCGACTTCGTGATTGCTTTCCAAAATAACAAGTTGGAGTATGATAAGTTCTATGCCATGCTTCCCCGGCAAGAGGCAGAGAGCCTTTATCGCAAGGAGGCGGGATTGGACGCGGAGGGAAAGAAGACCATCGGCGACAGCGTGTCGCCGCACCGCCCGAACATCGTACTCATTACGGTGGAGAGCCTTAGTGCCGACTTCCTTGCACGGTATAGGAACAGGCAAGGACTCACTCCGCAATTAGACAGGCTGATGACGGAAAGCCTCGTGTTCGACAGCCTCTATGCGGCCGGAAACCGGACGGTGCGCGGCTTGGAGGCTCTTTCGCTTTGCATTCCGCCCAGCGCAGGGGAGAGCATCATCAAACGGAAAGAAAACCGCATGAGCGGTCTCTCCGTGGGAGCAGTACTCGGTGGACTGGGCTACCGTTGCCAGTTCCTCTATGGGGGTAACAGCTACTTTGATAACATGGGCGATTATTTCTCACACAACGGCTATGAGGTGATTGACCGGAGTAGAATAGCTAATAATAAAATCACCTTTGCCAACATCTGGGGCGTATGCGATGAGGATATCTTCAGCAAGAGCCTTGAGGTGTTTGATGAGGATGCAAGAAACAATAAGCCTTTCTTTGCCCAGATCATGACGACCAGTAATCATCGTCCTTATACCTACCCGGCTGGCAAGATTCATGTGAATGGCAATCCGAATACTCGCGAGGCTGCCGTGAAATACACGGACTATGCCATCGGGAAGTTTATCAGGGAGGCTTCGGGAAAAGCATGGTTCCGCAATACAGTCTTCGTCGTCATTGCCGACCATTGTGCCTCAAGCGCGGGTAAGACTTCTCTCCCCATAGACCGTTACCATATTCCCTGTATGGTCTATGCGCCCTCGCTGGTGAATCCCGCATATATAAATAAGGTGTGCTCGCAGATAGATGTGATGCCCACACTTCTCTCCCTGCTCCAGTTGAAGTACCGCGTGCACTTTGCAGGACAGAATATCCTCTCGCCCGGTTTCCATCCCCGGGCTTTTATGGCTACCTATCAAGACCTGGGCTATTTAGACGGCGGCCTTCTGACAGTCCTTTCTCCGGTGCGTAAGATCCGTCAATATGAGATTCGCCTTCAGTCCGACGGTACTCATACTGAACAACTTGTCAGCTCACCCGATAATAAGCTTATACGCAAGGCACAGGCCTTTTATCAGTATGTGAACCTTTATCTGAAAGCAAGATGAGGGCAGCCTCGTGCCCGGAGTAGTGGAACGGAACCGAGGGAAGTAAGGTGTATGGCTTGGATAATCCATTCTGGTGGCCAGTAATGGATAGGCCTTGTGGATGTGAAAGTCGGTTTTTGCTTCCATGATGGCTAAGTGCGGGGAGACGGGAACACTTCAGAATCGCCTTGAAAGCGGATAATCGCTTTTCAAGGCGATTCTCTTTATACTCTCTTGATGCCGTATCCCACATATCATTATACCCCAGAAGGGCTTTCTTATTGAATTTTTCCTGTGAGGGCAAAGATTCCTCTGTCTTCACGGCAAAGAGCCAAGAAGCGGTACGGACGGACCTTCTGGCAAGATGGGTGATGATTTTCCGGCCTTTGACCATCATAAGAAAGATTTTTTATATACTTTTGGAAAAGAAATAGACAATTATGGTTAACAACATCACTCCTCATGTGTATATAAGGCAGATATGCCAAACAGGAAAGATATAGAGCAACTCTACTTGCAGCACTATCGCAAGATGTATCGGCTGGCCAGCATGCTTCTTCACGATGATGCGGATAGCAAGGATGTCGTCAACGATATCTTTACAGGGATACTGGATGGACATATTGTCCTGAAGGATAATCCTTCCGAGGGATTCTTTCTTGTCTGCGTGCGCAACGAATGCCTCAACCGCCTGCGCAATCAACAGCTGCACCGCCGCTTGGAGCGGCTACTGCCTCTGGATGGAGACGAGAGCCTGCCCTCTGCCCTTGAAGCCAAGTGTCAGCTATTGAGGCAAGGGGTGGAAAGAGCCTTGCCTGACCGTCAGCGGGAGGTCGTCCTTATGCGATTCGACGAGGGACTTGCCCTTCAGGCTATCGGCGACAGACTGGGTGTCAGCAAGGTAGCTGTCTTCAAGCAGTTGAAAGCTGCCATGATTTCTTTACGAACCTATTTAAAAGAAAATGAGTGATGGGAAAAACAGACCTTTTGCTCCAAATGCTGGAGCATCCGGAACAATATTCCGATGAGCAATGGAAAGAGATGCTCGGGAATCAAGAATGCAGGGAACTTTACGACATGCTCTCGCAGACGGAGAGTGCTTTTCAGGACAAGCATGCCGAGGCTGTCAGCGACGAGGAAATCGAGAAGCAATGGCAGTGCTTCTCGGCAAATTGGGAGATGCGGAAGCATGCTTCTTCTGTCCAGCACTGGCATAAGATAGCAGCTATCGTCATTGCTTTCGTCATCGTGTCGGGCATAACATTGGCTGCCATCCGTTCCGGACTGTTCAGAAAGCAACAGCCTGCGAAGACGGAAGTCGTTTCCGTGGAAAAGTCTTCTGCCAAAGTCGGGGCTGTGGAGACAAGACTGGACACGGTGCCGACCCAGAAACAGGCTCTTGCAACTCCCGTGCTCTTTGACAATGAAACGCTGGGTAAGATCATGCCAGAGATAGCTTCTTATTATCATATGCAGTTGTCGTGGAAGAGTAAGGACATTCAACAGTTGAGACTCTTCTTCAAGTGGAACCGGGATGAGAGCATAGGGCAGGTGGTGGAAGCCCTCAACAACTTCCAGCAGTTTCATATCGCAATCAGCGGCACTACCCTCATTATAGAATAACACAAACAATTGGTGATGAAGAAAAGAATCTTATTCTTGGTCGTGGCATATCTGTGTGTTTGTCCGACACATGCTCAGGATATCAATCATGTATTCAAAAGAAACTCTATGCCCGATGTATTGAAATACTGTCAGGAGCATACCCGTCGCTATACCATCAATTTCATATACAATGAACTTGAGGACTACACGGTAACCTCGCATGTACGGGCGAAGAACATCCCCGATGCCATCCGTCAGGCAATTGGTTTCTATCCGATATCCATGACTGTGGATGACAGCCTCATCACGGTGGAGAGTATTCCCAAGGACAGGCAGAAGCTGATAGGGCGGCTGGTCGACGAGGCCGGCCAGCCGATGTGCTATGCCAATGTGCAGTTGTTCACGGTCAACGATTCCAGCTTTATCGCGGGCGGCGTAACCAATGAGAACGGCGACTTTGTCGTTCCCTGTTCGACAGACAGGGTAATCGCCAAGTTCTCGTATGTAGGATATAAGACCGTTTATCTGGTTACGCCCCCCAAGAGAATAGGGTATATTAAACTCTATCCTGATGTACATACCATAAAGGGCGTAACGGTGAAAGGTTCCCGCCCGCAGTATAAGATGCAGAACGGGGGAGTGTCTGTCGATGTAGAACACTCGCTGCTGAGCAAGATGGGTACCTCCTTGGATGTGTTAGGGGAGCTGCCCCGTGTCTCGGTGTCAGGCGATAACATATCTATCTTTGCCAAAGGGAAGCCGGAAATATATATCAATAACAAGCTGGTGAGAGACAACGGCGATTTGACTAATCTGAAGTCGGCCGACATCAAATCGGTGGATGTTATCACAAGTCCCGGTGCGGAGTATAATGCGGCGGTCAAGTCTGTCATTCGCATTCATACCAAGGCTCCGCAGGGCGATGGCTTCAGCGTTCGCAATACGAGCAATGTGAGGTATAATACCCAGTGGGGAGGATATGAGCAGCTTGACCTGAAATACAGGACAAGGGGCTTCGAAGTCTTCGGCAAGTCTTTCCTGTCCTCGCTTTTTGCAGGGGAGAGAAATCCCGTCAGTTCAAGTCTGTACCTGCCCGATTACACCTTGACTATGAAGGAGAATGCCGATGATGTGTTCCGGCAATCAGTCTTCCAGTCTACGCTCGGCTTCACCTATGATATTAATCAGGAAAGTTCTTTTGGCGCGACTTATACTTTGAGCAAGACCCTTTACGGCAAAGGACATACGGTAGACTATGTGTCTGAAATCTGGAAAGACGACCAGCTTCAGGGACGCATAGCCAATAATGAAGACATGGAAATCTGGGCTGGTCCGATGCATGAGCTCAATGCCTACTATCTGGGTAAGGTAGCTGGAATAGGCATTGACTTTAACGGGACTTACATCTGGCGGAAGAATGGCCGGAACGACCATATCATAGAAGAAAGTGAAACCCTTGGCAGTCGTGTTGTAAATACCTGTAATACCACCCATAATCGCATGGTTGCCGGTAAGCTGATACTGAGCCACAAGCTGGGTGGAGGCAAAATCAGGATAGGCGAGGAGATAAGCCATACCAATACGCATTCAATCTACGATAATCCGGAGAATTATGTGGATTCGTCAAGAATAGACATCCGGGAAAGCAATGACGCGACCTTTGCCGACTACAGCGTCTCCCGGGGCGACTGGTCGCTAAATGCGGGACTCCGTTATGAGCATGTGAAAACCGAATACTATGCTTTCGGAGTGAGGCAGGAGGAGCCGAGCCGGACTTATCATGACTGGTTCCCGAACTTCTCTATTGCATGGAATCATAGTCCCTGGTCGTTGCAGCTTAGCATGTCGAGGAAGATTTCACGCCCTTCCTATGTCTCCCTGCGAAGCAATGTGCAGTATATAGGTAGATATTCCCGCGAGGCAGGAAACCCTTACCTGCGTCCGACCTTCGCGCATAACATAGAGCTCACTGCAATCTATAAGTGGCTGTATTTGACCATCGGCTATGATTACGACAAGGATTGCATCGCCTACTATTCTTATTTGTCCGACAAAGAGCCCGTGTCAATCCTTCAGAACCGTAACTTCAACCACATGCAGGATGTCTATGCCTCCATTGTGGCGTCGCCCAAGTTCGGCTGGTATCAGCCTACATTGGAGATAGATCTGGGCAAGAACTTCTTCAATGCGGGGAAGTATGGAAGTTTGAAGGCCGGCAACGACCCGTCTTGCAGTATCAGGCTCAACTCTAAGTTCGTGATTTCGAAGCAAGGCTTTATCACTTTGAACCTGAAGTATAACTCGGAAAGCAGTCAGGACTTCGTCAAGACAAGGGCGGACGGGACTGTCGACATAGCCTATGTCCAGAGTTTTTGCCATAATAAGTTTCAGCTGAACCTCTATGCCAATGACCTTTTCAAGACGCGCAAGAGCTCGTGGGTGCAGTATGGCAACAAGACGGCCTTTTCCAAAGACTGCTATGAGTATACCCGCAGTATCGGCATGACATTGACCTATAACTTCAATGTGTCGAAGAGCCGTTACAAGGGGACGGGCGCGGGTAATGAGGAGAAAAACCGCCTGTAGGATTCTTTCTGTATTATTTCAGATAGTTACACAGCATTAGAGCCTATGTCTATGCCTTGAAACAGTATATACATTCGTTTTGCTTTCAAGTCGGTTTGTGAGCGCTGCATCTTGAATAGAGGCATCCCCGGATCCATCATGACATATGGGGTCAAAAGAAAATCAACAGATGTTGGTTTGGGCAGGGTAATTCTGCAGGATTTAGGCGTTGATAGAGGTTCCGATAGTGGAAAGTATCCGAATATTGACACATATAGATAGTTGTTAGTAATATATCTATTGGATTATATAAGATATGCCTGTTGGTAGAGTTAGTTTTGCGCTACCAACAGGTTCTTCTTTTGACATGCGGAAAGCTGAAATTTAATTTCAATGTCATCAAAAGGAAAAAACATTGAAATCTGCACTTATTATCTTTGCCCCCAGAAAGAGAAAAGTAGCAGTAAAATGAAAACAAATAAAAATCTGATTGCAACTTTGGCATTAACGGTGATGTCTTTTGTCAGTATTCACGGACAAGGTATCAGGGGAATAGTAGTTGATAGAGTCTCTAAGGAACCTCTTGTCGGTGCCATCGTGCAGATTGATGGGACTGGTATGGCGACCGTAACTGATGTTGAGGGAAAATTCTATATCGCTGAGCTAAAACAGGGTAAGTATGCATTAACCGTTAAATACATGTCTTATAAATCTCAAAATATTGATGGGATTCAAGTAGGTTTATCCAAAGATGTTATGTTGAATATAGCCATGGAGGTCGATGAGCAGGAACTGAATGAGGTGATGGTAACCGCGATGGAAAGAAAGGATACGGAAGTTGCCATGATACAAGCAACCAAGCAGAGTTCCGTTGTCGTGAGTAATATATCCTCACAAGAAATAAAACGCTCTCAGGATACAAATGCAGGAGAAGTGATTAGGAGAGTACCGGGCGTGAGTCTTATCGATGAAAAGTTTGTTATGGTTCGAGGACTGTCGCAGCGGTATAATAATGTCTGGATAAACGGCGGGGCCGTGCCAAGCAGTGAAGCAGACTCGAGGGCTTTCTCTTTTGATATCATTCCCAGTTCGCAGTTAGATAATCTGATGATCGTGAAAGTGCCTACAGCAGAATATCCGGCAGACTATACAGGAGGTTTCATTTTGGTAAATACCAGAGAGATTCCATCAACAAATCAACTGAATATAGCTGTTGGAGGCGTTTGGAACAGCAGTTCCACTTTTAGGAATTCTCTTTTTTCACAATCGTCCTCCACTGATTTCCTTGGCTTTGACGGTGGATTACGCTCCCTTGAGGGAGGTATGAACTCAAGATTAAATACAATAGGTAGACAAGGTATCGATCTATTAAATAATGGTTTGGATAATGACTGGAAAGTAACTGACCATAAGCCAATCGGAGACCTGAAACTATCAGCAGACTGGAATCACTACTGGACTTTTAAAAGCTACAAACTCGGAATGATTGCGGCTGTAAACTATAGCAATGAGCATCGTACCTATATCGGTATGCAGAACAATCTTTATGGGGCATATGACATAGCCAACGATCGCTCTAACTATCTCAGGCATTCCGTGGACAACCAGTACAACCATAATGTGAGGCTGGGCGCCATGTATAATCTCACACTTTTGAGTAAGGATGGAAATCATAAATACCAGTTGAAAAACATCTTCAATCAGATTGGCAACAATAGGTATACTTCACGGAATGGCATCTCTGCTCAGGCGAATATGGAGCGCTCAGCAGAATACTATTACAGAAGTCGTACGGCCTATAGTAGTCAGCTGGCAGGAAAACATATCTTACGCGAGTTCGGGATAAGATTACCATGCAAATAGCTCTAATTGTCTTGATTTCTCCACATGCACTGGCAGCGCCTCCGGCTTGTTGTCAAAGAAACAGTAGGCCGCGAGAGCCGAGCATAGGTTCATCATAAAGTTGTGTATGGACCGGTGTCGTGAATGCACGAGGTTGGCCTTGTTCTTGAGCAATTCGTTGATACACTCGATGATGTACCTTTTTCTGAGCATGATCTTGTCCCACATGGGCATGAGCTTATTCTTCATGTTGGCCTTGAGGCCATGCACGAGATGGATGCCCTGGTCGAAGAGATGCTCGAAGAGTGCCT
>NZ_FOOW01000033.1 GCF_900113305.1 Prevotella sp. KH2C16
CATCAAGAAGGCACTCTTCGAGCATCTCTTCGACCAGGGCATCCATCTCGTGCATGGCCTCAAGGCCAACATGAAGAATAAGCTCATGCCCATGTGGGACAAGATCATGCTCAGAAAAAGGTACATCATCGAGTGTATCAACGAATTGCTCAAGAACAAGGCCAACCTCGTGCATTCACGACACCGGTCCATACACAACTTTATGATGAACCTATGCTCGGCTCTCGCGGCCTACTGTTTCTTTGACAACAAGCCGGAGGCGCTGCCAGTGCATGTGGAGAAATCAAGACAATTAGAGCTATTTGCATGGTAATCTTATCCCGAACTCGCGTATAGTATAGGACTAAATGTAACATTTTAAATATAATAGGAGGATGAGACATGAAAAAATCAATATATAGATTATTATTCCTGCTGGTCGCCGCTGGCCTCTTTACTTCTTGCGACAATGTGCTTGACATGAATAGCACGAACACATTGTCTGATGTTGCAGTTTGGGCCAGTGAGTCTTCAGCCGATGCCTATGTTACTGCATCATACAAAACCTTCTCAGATGTAAGTCAGGTAGCTAACAGCCGGAATTGTTATTATGATTCCTTCTCTGACCTGATGAAGTCTACATCGTGGGATCAGTACAACCATGGTTACAACAAAGCACTCCTGCAAAGCAGCTCTTTTTCAACGGGAAATGCAGGTCCCTTCAACTGCTGGGAAGATTGTTACACCCGTATTCGCCGTACCAATGTACTGCTGGCCGATATCGATCGCTACGGCGGCAAGTTTGGCGAAGACTGGTGCAACATACGCCGTGCCGAAGCAAGGCTCTGCCGCGCTTGGTCTTACTACCGTCTTATTCGTGTTTACGGGGGTGTTGTGTTGCGTACTGACACCACTGGGGTGAACGGAGTGGATGATGGTCAATATTCAGAAGATACCGACCGTGCCCGTATGACGGAGGCTGAAAGCTGGGACTATGTGCTCGACGAGCTTTCTTGGGCAGCCCGCTATCTGCCAGAATCGTGGCCAACCTCACAAACGGGGAGAGCCACTAAACTCACGGCTTATGCCCTCATCTCCCGTATGGCACTCTATGCAGGCAAGTGGCAGATGGTCATTGGTGCCGCCAATAAGTGCCAGAACCTCGGCGCAAAACTAGTTCCAGACTATGCAAAGCTGTTCCAAGTGGATGGCGGACAGGATAACTCGCCTGAGATTTTGTTTGCAATTTACTATGAGAAAGGTAGTGTGGTACACAATTTCGACGCTTTCAACCGTCCCTACGGAGACGGTGTTGTCTACAATACCTCTGTCTATGGTGAGCATGTCCCCACTGCAGAACTGGCTGACCTTTATGAGTTCAAGGATGGTACAGACTTTTCTTGGAACACTTGGAGTAATTCCCACAGCGATCCGTATACCGATCGTGAGCCCCGTTTTAAGGCCACCATTCTCTACAATGGTGCCACTTGGGAGAGTCGGGAGATACAGTCGTATGTCGGCGGAATCGATAACTTTGTTCCTTTCACACAAAGTGGAGCTACTGGTGGACATACTTGTACGGGCTATTATCTACGCAAATATCTGCAGGAAGGAAACAAGGAATTTGTAAACGAACACAGCTGGCAATATGATATTGTCATTCGTTATGCAGAAGTGCTGCTTAATAAAGCCGAGGCTTATGCAAATCTGGACTATCAGCAATATCGTACAAAGGCACTGGATGCCCTCAACGAGGTGCGCAGTCGTGTAGGTTTATCTGCCCGTATAGTGACGGATGCGCCCGACAAAGATGCCTTCATGAAACTGCTGAGAAAGGAAAGATGCGTGGAACTGGCAGGTGAAGGACTCCGGTTCTGGGACCTCAAACGCTGGAAACTGGCATCCAATGTCATCAATGGGCAGAATGCCCACGGTGTAAGAATTACTCGTGATGACAACGGAACATATACTTATACTCGCGTGGAATGCGATGGCGGCACGCCTCGAATATTCCCCGAACGCTATTATTATCTGTCGATACCCACTTCGGAAACATCCAACAACAAGCTCTGTAAGGACAATCCATACTGGTAAAGACCGCCAACAAACACAATAAAGAAAGACAAAAAAATGCTTGACATGACTAAAATACTAAAAAATGGAATTTTTGTATTCACCCTCCTGGTCATAGCCTCCCTGCTGCAAGGATGTGCTGATGCAGACGATGAGTTCGTTCATTCCGCCAATACTATCTCACAGATGGCATGTAGCGTGTCGCATAGCGGCACGGGATACTTGGGTACTATCTACGAGTTTGACAAAGATGGCAACATATTGGGAACAGACTTCACCCAGGAACAGGCAGAAGGCGGTTACGGATTAATCATCTTTGAAATACCGAAATCGCAGCAAGACGACTTCGACCTAACCAATGTCTACTTGACGGCAACCCTTACCTATGATGAGTTCATCACGCCTTCCCTCTCGGGCAGGTTTGATATAACTGGTGATGGTATCATCATTGCCGTGAAGTCGGGTGTCAATACAGTTCGCTATTATCGCGTTAGAGGTGAATATCAATGATTAATGAAAAAACAAACATGAAAAGACTAACTGTATTATCAGGCATGTTTATCGGCTGTATGGCGCTCATTTGTTCGTGCAGTGACGATAAATCGGGTTCTGAAGGACTTCGCCATGATGCGGAGATACTTTATTCCTTCACTGTTCAAGGGCGCAGTGGAATTGTGTTCAATTCACGGATTGGGCAGGATACCATCATTCTGAAGGTCTCACCTTATTTGGATGCCGTTGCCGAGTTGGACTCCGTAAGCCCCAAGTTCTACCTCTCAAACGGGGCCACTGTGAGTCCCGATCCCTCCATTCCGCAAAATTTCGCTCAGGATGGTGGTGTCAAGTACACTGTTACCTCAGGTGACGGAAAGGTACAACATGTGTATACGGTAACCTATGGACCGTCCAACCAACTTCCTTACGGTTCTGGTTTCAGCTATGCTGAGGTTGGAGCAAAGAAAGACTTTACGGAGCTTGGTTACCCAGGAGAGGTCAATAACTTCGGATTGACAGAACTTGAGTATGGCGATTTGAATATGTATGTGGCCTATTGTGGGAACTATATAGTACTGCTGTCAAGGGCTTACATTGACTACGATTCGACTTTGCCCTACTGCATAAAGGTCGTTGACAAGGACAAACTGAACGATGCCGGCACGCTAAATACAGGTTCCATAGTGATGCAGAATATTCGTTGTATTACATCTGACTATAAGGGTACGCTCGTTGCTTTAGTCTCTCACGATAACACAACATCTTTCTATTACTGGAAAAAGCCGACCGATATGCCAACAGAAGTAGGTTCTATCAATGTAAATATGGCTCCAGCAAGCGATGCATCCAATAATTTCCAAGTGGCCGGCGATATCACTGGAAAGGCTTGGATAACCTCTCTGGCCCCGCGCGACAGCCATGGCACACACTATCGCATTGCCGTCAATGATGGGAAATTGGCTTCCAATTATACCACTGTCATCTCTGGATACTCCAGCAGCGATGTCAATGGGTGGCAGATGATATCACCGCTCGACGACTCCGATCAGCCAAGTTTTGTGGTCGGAGATGTGGAAGGTACTGCCAATGTAGCCAATAGTGTGCATGTGTATATCAATAATGCGGGTGGCGCAACCACCACAGTTATGCCAGGTTTATGGCAGAACCGTCTGCAAACTTGGTGGGTGGGTACTGGTTGTGCGCTCTTCCGTGGCGGTGCACATACACCAGTGGTGACTGCTCTGCCCATCAACGGTAAGACTTATGTGGCTCTCACTTCAGGAACTTCATGGTATCACACGGCTGCCGTGCTTGATACCGATCTGGAGACTCTGGCACACGAGAACCTCAATATAGCTGAAGTCGTAAACCGCGCATGGAGCTATGGCGAATGGCTCGACTGGTACTGGAGTTCCGAAGAGAATTGTGCCTACTTGGCCGTATGGTTTAGCCGTATAGGCCTGAGAACCTATAAGTTGACCTGTTATGAATGAATGATATGAATAAGAATATGAAGAAATACTTAGCATTGCTGGCCGCATTAATGTTCGTGGCTTGCGGATCCAGTAACAACGACATCTCCGATGTGCCCGTTCCAGACATCCCTCTAAATCCCCCGGCTACCCATGCCAAGACCGTAAAGCCTAAAGGCGTATGGATTGATGCCTCAGCCAACCTTGAACGGTTTGCCACGAAAGATAATATTGACATCTATCTGCAGCGTATCAAGGATACGGGTTTCAACCAGATTTACCTCGATGTAAAGCCGGGTATAGGCTATGCGCTCTATAATAGCGATGTCTTGCCCACCCTGAAGACATGGGGTTCTACTACCATAAATGGCGACTGGGACTATCTGGGCTACTGGATAGAAAAGGCCACGGCTATTGGCATTGATGTCATCCCTACAATTTCCACTCTCGGCTATGGAGATGCTAACAACAAGCAAGGTCTTGTCTACGACGATATGAAATGGGACGGAAAGACGCAAATGCGTATGGACGGCAATAATTCCGATAAACTTGTAGACATGCGAGACGAGAAGAATGTTGATGCCGTAATGCTCAATCCGTGCATTCCAGAAGTGCAGCAGCTCGTACTCTCGGTAGTGGGAGAAATTGTCACGAGGTATCCTAAGATCAAAGGCATCTGCCTCGATTACTGTCGTTGGTGGAGTGAAGACTTTGGATTCAGTCCTGCAACGATGGATGCCTTTTCCGCCTATATAGGCCAGAATGTGTCCAGCCGCAACCAAATCATCACTCAAAGTGGTAATCAGGGAGACCTGTATAAGCGATGGGTAGAGTTTCGGTCGCAGACAATCACCAATCTTGTAACCAATATTCGTGATTGCGTAAAGAATATCAATGACTCCGTAGGCGTCTATCTCTGGGCATCTGCCGATTGGGGAACGCGTTATCTGTATGGCCAGAACTGGGCCAGTAACACCTACGAGCCCACTGCCAACAACATCTATACAAGCTCTTATGGAATGACTGGGTTTGCCGAACAACTCGATGCTTTCATTCTTGGAGCTTACACGGAGTATGTATGGAAGTCGGAAAATCCCAATTCGGTGTGGACGGTGGAGAATTTTGTTACCACTTACAACAGCTGGATTAAGAACGCCTGCAAAACTTATGGCTCCATACAGGTGTACAATATGAATGTCAGCAAGATTTCGGATGCTATCTATTTATGCCTACAACACACCGATGGGCTGATGGTCTTTGAACTCTCTCATATCATCAACAACGGCATTTGGAGTCAAATCAAGGATGGCATAGACCGTGCCGAGAAATAAGATCTCAGCGAGGAACGCCGGCCTTTACCCCCTTCTTTCATCGTTTAGGCGGTGCTTCCTCCTTTCTATATATAGGTAAGTATTTAGTAAATGAACCATTGTAAGCATTTTCTTCATTATAGCAGGCATGTGTTGGTGCCTGTTCTATTTGTTTTAAGCACCTTTAGTCTTCATGCCCAAACCCGCTATGTGGATGCTTCGGCCTTTCCGTTGTTAGGAAAGTCCACTACTCATACGCTCTCCCGCTATGACCGTCTTATCGACTCGCTGCAAGGGAAGATACGGGAGCCGCTCTGGATTCTCGGTCGCAACACAGCCGGTTTAGCCATCCGGTTCCGTTCCAATTCATCGAAGATATGTCTCCGTTGGGTGGTAAGGTTCAACAACCATATGAGCCACATGACAGATACGGGCATCAAGGGGCTCGACCTCTATATGCTGTTGCCTGATGGCACATGGCGTTTTGCCCGGAGCGCACGCCCGGACGGCAAGTATAATGAAACAACCGTCATCGAAAACATGACTCCGCAGGATCGAGAATACCTGCTTTACCTGCCTCTCTACGATGGCATTGATTCTTTGCAGATAGGGGTTGACACACAAGCTAAGCTTCAGCTGCCACTTTTGGAAACTCCTGTCCGTACTAAACCCCTCGTGTTTTATGGGACAAGCATTCTGCAAGGAGGTTGTGCATCACGCCCGGGCATGGCGCATACCAACATTCTGGAACGCCGACTGAATCGCGAGTGCATCAATCTGGGATTTAGTGGCAACGGTCTGCTGGATATGGAGATTGCCCGTATGATGACCGAGGTGGATGCCAGCGTGTTCATACTCGACTTTGTTCCCAATGCCTCGGTGGAGCAGATGAAAGAAAGTTTGGTGCCGTTCTACCGGATTCTACGCAACAAACACCCTAAAACCCCCATCCTTTTCGTAGAGGATCCACACTATCCTCATGCTCTTTTTGACCAAAAGATTGCTCGTGAAGTGGCTGACAAGAACGCTATGTTGAATGCTATTTTCAATCAATTGAAGGCTCAGGGTGAGAAAAATATATATTTATTGCACTCTGTCAATATGATTGGCAACGATGGTGAGGCTACCGTTGATGGCATCCATTTCACAGACCTTGGCATGATGCGCTATGCTGACTTCTTGGAAAAAGAGTTGAAGAAACTCATACGATAAGACTTATTCTGTAGTCTCAACTTATAAAATCATAGGCGGCATCTTACAGCTTTGATTTCCTTTTAGCCAGCTCTTTTCCGAGAGGAATGGATAAGGAGGCTTGTCAGCGTGTATCGGTAGACTTTTGTCTGCCGATATTCGTATTTAGAAATTCATTAACCGCTTTGGGCTGATGGATGAGAGACCTCTTTGCTGTTGGGCTTTGTACAAGGTCTATGATGACTTGCATAGCATTGTAGCGTTCCGGATTTACAGACCCAAGAGACTTCTGAAGTTGTATTTTTAGTTTTTAAAGAGTCATTTTTTTCTTGCCCGCAATAAATTCGGGGATTGTTTTGCTGTCAGGAAATAATTTCGTAGTTTTGTCCCGAAGAAGAAAATCCGTCATGAAGGTAACCATTCTACAGACAGATGTCGTTTGGGGTGATTCCAAGGAAAATCAGCATCGTGCAGAGATGTTGATGGATAAGCATGCAGGTTCCGACCTCTATGTGCTCCCGGAAATGTTCTCGACGGGATTTGCCACAGAACCGGAAGGAGTGGCTGAGGCCGACGGCTGCTCGCTGAAGTGGATGCAGTCGCAGTCGGTGAGAAGAGGGTGCGCCGTCGCTGGAAGCATTGCCGTGAAGGAGGGCGACCGATTCTTTAATCGTTTTTATTTCGTCCTTCCTGACGGAACGGAATTCCATTATGACAAGCGGCATTTGTTTTCATACGGGGGTGAGGATGTCCACTTTACGCCTGGAAATGAACGGGTAGTCGTGGAATATCAGAATTTCCGAATTCTCCTTCAAGTCTGCTATGATCTCCGCTTCCCTGTATTCAGCCGCAATCATAAGGATTATGATTTGGCGATTTATGTGGCCAACTGGCCTTCTATCCGCTTAGAGGCATGGTCGACTTTGCTTCATGCCCGGGCTATCGAGAACCAATGCTATGTGATAGGCGTAAATCGGGTGGGGAAGGATCCGACCTGTGATTATGCCGGGGGATCAGAAATCATAGGACCTTATGGCAAGACGATGGCAGGATGTGAGCCTGGCAAAGTGGGTGTGGCTACGGCCGAATTAAAAATTCGGACACTTAGAGGCTTCCGGAAAATTTTCCCGGTCCTTGATGATGCGGATCCATGGCCAAGTATTCGTGATGAAAACTAATTATAAAAACTATTAGATATGAAGAAAATCTTGTTTATTGTGGGCTCTGCCCGCAAGCAATCATTTAATCGGCAGCTTGCCGACTATGTAAGTGGACTCTTGCAAGGCAAGGCAGAGGTTTGCTGGCTGGACTATGCAGATGTACCTTTTATCAATCAAGACATTGAGTTTCCTGCGCCGGAAGCCGTAACCCGGGTGAGGGAGGCTGTCAAGGCTGCCGATGCCCTGTGGGTGTTCACGCCGGAGTATAATGGCAGCTATCCTGGTGTTGTTAAGAATCTCTTCGACTGGCTTTCGCGTCCGCTGGTGGCTGGTGATTATGAGACGCCGACGGCCATCAGGGGGAAGCATGTCGCCCTGACAGGTACTGGTGGGGCAGGAATGACCTCTGGCTGCCGGAAAAAGTTGACCGAGCTGCTGACATTCATAGGCGCAGAGGTTGCGGAACCGTCGGTGGGTCTGCGTGTTGATATGGAAGCTTGGACTACCAATCAGCTGACTTTGGACGAAGAACAGAAAACCCAGCTTGCAGAGCAGGTCGATTCGTTCCTTGGAAAAGGGAAAATGATAGGATGAGATTCCGGAATATCATATACGCCATACTGCTAACAGCTTTGATGTCATCATGTAGTTTGGTGATATCAGGAAGTTATCCTTATGCACAGGCTTATGAGTGTAATGTACATGTCTCTACCCTTGTTAAATTATTGGCCGGTTTGAACGGCAAGAATCCAAGTTTAGAAGTTTGGATTACGAATCAATCGGACAGTCTTGAGGTGATAAATCCTGCTGACATATATTATTACTATTGCGACTTCAAAGTGCCAATAGAGAAAGACTCTGCTGTTATTATGTATTGTGTAATTAATAAAAACAACGAATATCCAGCGGTCATTCGATTTGATCGCACATCTCCATTAGATCGTAGCACATTTAAGAAAATAAATACAAAGGATTTCACTGGTGAAGAGAATGGAGCTATGAAAAGAATCTTTGAAAATAAGATATTACAGAGTTTAGACATAGACTGGGAGCGGTCAAATTGATTTTTAATAAAGAATATGCCAAGAACGATTTACTGGAGAGTTTTTATTAAGTCCACGGATATGGACAAAGCGAGGAGTATTTGTTCCTCGCTTATTTCGCAGATCGGAGGATTATGCCAGGTTGGCAGCTGTGATGTATATTGGAAAGACAAAAGCTTGATAGAGGTGGAAATCAGCCAAGAACTAAGCAGTCAGGACAAGCAGAGTTTCTTAATAGCCCTATTTAAGAATCTCTCTCACTTGTCCCGGACCTGGAACATTAATATGCCAGCCAATTTAACAGAGGAGAATTTCGAGCTGTCTGGCACTTCGGACGAAATCCTAAGGTCGGAAATTGCCTGGGTGGGCTTTGAGTTGGAACGATGACCGATCAACTTTGCATTCGTATAGACAATGAATAAAGTCATTGATTATATTTTTTATAGGATATACATAACCTATCAAAAGAAAGACAATCCTGCTATGTTTTGTAGCATATTATATGTTGCAAGCATATTGTTGTTTGTTTTTCTCCTGGTCTTTGGGTCGATTGCAGAGATGTTGCGGGATAGGCAAGGGAATATCAACGGCCTTGTTTTTGTGGCATATTTTGCCGTCATTCTCCTCTATGTAGCAATTCGATATCTCAAGAAAGGGAGGGTTTTGCATATATTGGAATGCTTTCAGCGCAATAAATATGATGAGCTAATGCCCACATGGCTGCTCTTCATGATATTGCCTGTAAGTATGGTAATTGGGATTGGAGGATTTGCGTTACTGTCGGTTTTCATAATTCAGCCCTATGGTTTGAAGGGCTTTTTGTGTAATATCCTTTGTTTGTAATGTGATGTGGTAGGATTTTCCTGCCGCCCAAGATAGCTATGAAACGACGGAAAATCAGAGAATCTGCCGCCCCTATTATTCCCGGGACCTGTTTTGCCCGATTGTTTTCTTTCTGCCGGGTCTTTTGGTAGAAAAGGAAATGCGGGGGAGATAGCCGATTCCCGTCTCCCCCGCATCTGTGGTTTTCAATTCTGCCGGCGGTTCCGTCCAGCACACTCTTATACGATTCCCTGTGCCATCATGGCCTTGGCCACCTTCATGAAGCCGGCCACATTGGCTCCTTTTACATAGTTGACATAGCCGTCGGGCTGCATGCCGTATTTCACGCAGTTCTCGTGGATGTTGTCCATGATGTAGTGAAGCTTGCCATCCACTTCCTCGCGACTCCAGTGCAGCCGTTCCGAGTTCTGGCTCATCTCCAGTCCTGACACTGCAACGCCGCCCGCGTTGGCCGCCTTTCCCGGCGCATAGAGTATCTTTGCATCCTGAAACACCTTGATGGCTTCGGGTGTTGAGGGCATGTTGGCTCCCTCTGAGACGGCGATGACACCGTTGGCAACGAGAGCCTTTGCGGCTTCCTCGTTAATCTCGTTCTGCGTGGCGGAGGGCAGGGCGATGTCGGCTTTCTCCGTCCAGGGCTTCGCTCCCTCTACATATTTCACTCCATATTCCTCGGCATACTCGCGGATACGGCCGCGTTCAATGTTCTTCAGCTCCATGATATAGTCCAGCTTGGCGCGGTCGATGCCGTCGGGGTCGTAGATGTAGCCGTCGGAGTCGGACATCGTAACCACTTTGGCTCCGAGCTCGATCAGCTTCTCCACCGTGTACTGTGCCACATTGCCCGCGCCGCTCACGAGCACCGTCTTGCCCTTGATGTCGATGTTGCGGGTCTTGAGCATGTTGCAGAGGAAGTAGACATTGCCGTATCCCGTGGCTTCCGGACGGATGAGGGAGCCTCCGAACTCCTGTCCCTTGCCCGTGAGGATGCCGCTGAACTGGTGGGTGAGCTTCTTATACATGCCGAACATATAGCCGATTTCGCGGCCTCCTACACCGATGTCGCCGGCTGGCACATCCTCGTCAGGACCGATATGGCGGTAAAGCTCGTTCATGAAGGCCTGACAGAAGCGCATCACCTCGGCGTTACTCTTGCCTCGGGGAGAAAAGTCGGAGCCTCCCTTTGCACCTCCCATGGGGAGCGTGGTCAGCGAGTTCTTAAAGGTCTGTTCAAAGGCAAGGAACTTCAGAATCGACGGATTGACGGAGGCATGGAACCGGATGCCGCCCTTGTAGGGGCCTATGGCATTGTTATGCTGTATGCGGTAGCCCATGTTGGTCTGCACGCGCCCCTTGTCGTCGACCCAGGAAACGCGAAACTGGATGACTCTGTCGGGGATGCAGAGCCGCTCAACGAGGTTGGCGCTCTCGAATTCAGGATGCTTGTTATACTCCTCTTCGATGGTACCTAATACCTGGCTTACCGCCTGGATGTACTCTGGCTCGTTGGGAAACCTAAACTTCAAATTCTCTACAACTTCTTTTGCGTTCATAACACTAATCTTATTTAATCGTTGACTTGTCGTCTGGAATTTTCTCTCTTGCGCTTGCAAAGGTAAATAATTTCATCCAAACGGGCAACAAAATGTTAGCAAAATTTTTATTTTTTGTTTCAAAAAGAAAAGTAGAGGCCTGTTTTTGCTCCATTTGTTGACAATTTAACGAGTAAAACTTTCTTTTTGTGATTCCGCTTGTTTCCGGTGATACCATGGCATGAAAACCATTGTGAGGTGAGCCTCCTGCCGTGCCGAACATCAAGGACAGCCTTCTGCCACACTACAGAATTTGCACTTCTATCTTGAACTTAGGAAATAATATTGCTTTTGAGAAAAAATATAATTGTTCTGTAATTGTGATAAATAGAAATAAAAAATGCCCCTATCTATTCCTCGCTAAACCCATGATATATACCCGTATCAGTCGTCTGTCTCTTATCATACGATAGGATAATTCCATGATGACCGCATGGACCTGGATGGTCATTGCCCCTTTTCAGTTTTATGCTCATCGCTTATTGACTACTTCTCTGGTTCTTTTGGGTATTCTTTATTCACTATTCGTTTGATAATGTAATTGCGAATTTCTATTGGAATTCCAATAATGAATATACATGGCAGGAAAACTGGAAAGAAGAGTTTGCCGATGATGTTCCAAGTATTCCTCATAAAACCTCTATCCAGTTGCCAAAGTGGTTCCATATCAATAATAGCTTCTCCAAAGATGATTGCCCAAAGAACTATCAACAATAAAATACTGCCAACAACATAAATGTTCTTTGCACCGCGATTAAACACCTCTATTCGCTTGTCGCGTGGTACTCGCTCCAATATCTTTACCTGCTTGGTAATCTGATCAATTCTATCTTCTTTTTCCATAAATTTCTAAAAAAGTAATCAGTTTAAAAGCTCTCAAAGTGCAAACCGTCAGTTAAGTTTGGGTCTGCTCCTTTGTATATATCACGGATAAGCTCTATGCACTCCCTATATCCAACATACTTATGTAGAGCACCGTCTTTCTCCATCTGCGGAATCTCCATCAACCAAAAGCCCGCGGTTTCCCATGCAAACTGCACAAACTTGTCTCCGTCATAATAGATGCCTATAAAAGTTCCGTCCTTTTCAGACAACTCTTTGTAGAGCTTGATAGCTTCTCCCTCGGTCATCATTCTCTCGATGTCTTTATCTGATGCCACATCGTAGGCAAACACTTTTTTCATCATAGCCAATGTACTAAATCGTATGGATAATAGGGTATGCCCTTAAGCGAACCGTCATCAATCTTTAGGAGCTTCACGATGGCTCCCGTCTCAAAACTCCAGTAGCCTGTGTGATAATCGTCCATGTGAGATTCTTCCCATCCCATACGCTTGTAATCTTTAAACCATTGTTTTATAAGGTATTTGTTAAAATCTACAGCAGCTAAGTCTGCCCCTTTTTCTTTCAACAATTTAACCAGAGACTTGAATTGGTTTCCCGCAATCGTCTCTTGGTATACCTCTCGGCCATCTTTAAAAGACAGAAGATAGTCCAACAGAAAGTCGGGGGTGGGGACTCTATCACGAATCTTTATCACTTTTTGGAATATTCCGTCATCGACCTCTAACAGAATGCCCAAGCAAATATAGGACAAGATGAGCCAGTAATGCCAAGAATTATAAAAAGGCTTACATGGCTTGCCAAAGGTAAAGTCGCTGTCTTCCATAGAAGCCCACAGCGTTTCGAAAACTGTCAAACCTTCTGTATAATCTTCTAAAAGATTATTTATAGGCCCCCCCAGTGAATATTTGGCTTTAATTAAGTCCAAATACTCTTCAACCATTTTCAACCGTGTTCTTTTTATGATATAAAGATTGGGATTCTTATGCCGTTGGATGCCAATAGCTTCATCCTCTAAAAGGGAGGATATCTTGGCCAAATCTTTTTGTATGAATTCCTCATCCAAGGAAATATTTTTCCTCAGACCTTCCGCAGAATTAAGACTTTCTCTTTGTTCCATTTGATAGACCACCTTGTTGCTTTAAACAATAACCCATTTACTATTTATATCATTTCGTGCAGCTTCCTGACCTTTGCATAGTTCTATAGATACTTTGTTGTAATAATGGCTTTATTGGGATTCTCATCTATTAATTTCATATGTTTTGATTCGTTTTATTTTTTCTTTCTTTTGCTCCCGTAACTTTTTAATCTGATAAATCTATAATCTTCCCAGCAACTTGTCCTATAATATCTATATAGGTCTTGGCATCTACCACTTGCAGGTTTTTATTGGATGCCTTGCCTCCTAAAGCCAAGGCTGGTACATAACCATAACATTGACTATATTGTAAAGCGGGTATCTTTCCCTTTATATCTAATATAGTGATTTTTATTCCTTTCTGCAAATGTTAATTGAGCCATAATATTATCGTTTTATTTAAACAATTCTACTTCATTACTCATCTTCTGAGTCCGTTTAGCCTTCTTGTTGTCTATATGCATCATGCTTACTAATATTTAACTGCCCTGAAGTATATAGTAATAAGGTGTATTAGGATAATTGGCATCATCTCTTTCAAACAGCTGCAATCCTTCGAAGAATACATTATCATCATTCACTAACTTGTTACGAATTTGATTGTGAATTTTGTAAAGTAATTCTGCCGTTGTAAAATGCTTGCCATTATCCGCCTGCAAAAGCAGTTGTTCTTCCCTTGAGTCATCCAAGCCGTTGTCCCAGTGTTCATACTGCACCAAAATACGATTACCGATTAGCTTCAAGTCGCTCGACCATAAATCTGAAAAAGAATCTTCAGAAACATCTTCATTGTATTCTTTTAATTCTTTTGTAAATGCCGCCAAAGATGGGAATTTCTCCTGCCTGAAAGTCCAAGCCACTCCGCACAGTAATTCTTTGGGATATCCTGTGCGTTTGTCTATTTCCATTTTCTTTGGTAGCATGGTCTTGGCAGGAAGCCCTTCTCTATAAAAACGCCCCAAGTCTTTTCCATGTTTCAGAGCCAAATCATAATACGACATTTTAGGATCTTCCCCTATCATTGCGTAGATAGTCTTTCGCAGATCTGGTAAAAGACGGAGGTCATGATAATAAATTTTTTCCTCATTTGTTTTATATCCCTGTAATAGTAAAGCTTTTGAAAAATCAAGACTACCAGTCTTCGAGCCTGTAATATGGTACTCATCGCCATATTGCTCGCGTGTTAATCCTGTAAGGAGGCTCAGCTCGCCTCTTTCCAAATAGATGTCATAATTACTGGCTATAAGGTATTCGGGAAACTCTAATGTGTGGTAATCAATATCCTCATGGTCGTAGTAAACCCAATCCATGCCGTCTTTGTTTCGACGATTGAACTCACTTTTATAGATAAAACTACCGGGAATGACGAACTCTCGCCCATGCAATTCCGGAGTGTCAGGTATGTCCTTATACACCGCCACCAAATAGCAATCTGAAAAGAAACCGATAGAAGACCAAGCCCCCTCAATATGTTTCGTCAGTCTATTGGATATGTCCACAAGAATCTTTCCGAAGAAGTATTTCTTGTAATAGTCATTGTATACATAAAAAATGTCTCCTTCTTCTATTTTCGTCTTAGCACGGGTTATGCCCTTGTTCAATTTGCCGGTCATAATTTTTAGGTTACTTCATTGCGTTTGTATTCCAATTCTCCAACTACGAATGCAGCGAGTAAGTGCAAATTTACAACAGATAATTGAAAAACTCTTCAAATAGAGTTGAAAAGTTGAGTTTTTTCTTGGTCTTGTGTTGATTTTCGTTGTAATTCCATGCGCGCTTTCCCACGGGCTCGTCCTGAAGGCTTTGCGCCTCCTGCCGCTGGAAATTTATGCCTTTTCTACAAGAATTATTGCCGTTTCATGCTTTGTCTTATTAAAAATAGTGTTATCTTTGCCGTTGTCCGGCGGAACATCGCCTGCGATACGGGCTGCGGCATGCCGTGAGACTCCGAGGGGGCGGCGCGGCAGAAGAGAGTCTGCCACGGACGGAAGGAGTTGGAATGTAAACCATAAAATAGGAAGATAGAATGAAGAAGATTGTGTTATTGCTATTCCTGTCGGCCTTCGTGCTTACAGGTTCTGCCCAGGAAGCCTACAAGCTGCTGACCGATATTCCGTATACGGAGAAGGGCGAGGCCAACGCCTATCGCAGGGAACGCTGCAAACTGGATGTCTATTACCCGCAGGGAAAGCCGAACTTCAAGACGCTCGTGTGGTTTCACGGGGGCGGACTGGAGGGCGGAAGCAAGGAGCTCCGCGACGAATTCCTGCGTAAGGGCTTTGCCGTGGTCGCCCCCAACTATCGCCTCTATCCCAAGTGCAAGAACCCGGAGTATACCGAAGACGCGGCGTTGGCGGTAGCCTGGGTGTGCAGGCATATAGCCGAGTATGGCGGCGACCCCTCGCAAGTCTATGTCGGCGGGCATTCCGCGGGTGGCTACCTGGCCTTGATGCTCTGTCTCGACAAGTCCTATCTTGCCGCTTACGGGATAGATGCCGACCGCGTGAAGGGCTATTTTCCCGTGAGCGGCCAGTGTGCCACGCACTATACCATCCGCAAGGAGCGCAAGATTTCGTTTGCCCTCCCGATCGTGGACGACTATGCCCCCCTGAACCATGCGCGGAAGCTGGGCACGAAGCTCATTCTCTATACCGGCGACCGCCGTCTCGAGCAGATGTCGCGCTATGAGGAGAACCTCTATCTGAAGTCGGTTCTCGAGGGTGTGGGCAATGGGCATATTCCCCTTTATGAGTTTCCAGGCTTCGACCACGGCACGGTGTTGCTGCCGGCCTGCCAGCTGATTTCGCAGGAAATCAACAAGGAATGAGGCTTGCCGGCTCCTTTGGGTTTTCAGGCTGGTTGCCTCCGGAATAGTAAAAGGCCGCTGCCTTGCTGACAAAATCGGCGAAATCATGGGACAAAATCGCCGATTTTGTCGTTCAATCTCGGCGATTTTGTCCCATTAGGTGTGGCATATAGCAGCTCTATACGATGCCTCTAGCAAGGCTATATAATGTGTGTGGAAAAAAGAGATATGGCAGTGGCTTTGCCATATCGCCTCACCTAGGGTGAAAGGAGGCTATAGAATGCGTATGGAAAGAGGTCGTTCATTGGATGAATTTCTATTAAACAAATGTTAATATTGCAAAATATTCACAAACTTTGTTGATGTTTTAAGGAATATTTACGATTAAATTCTTAACTTTGGCAAAGGACAATAATTACTAATTGCCATGACCTTTGAACTTTAATTGCCAATGAAAAAAGAACTATTTTGGCACAGTTGCAAATATCCGTGGCATAATTTTGTAGTATAGGCCGATATTTTCTTGTTTGATGCTTAAAAGTTCATGAGATGCATTAACTTTGCACCCATGAGTAAGCAAACAGCATTTGATTACAAGATTCTGGCCAGTTACCTTCTTCCCAAAGGTATACTTGAGTTCTTTGACGTGACAGACGTTCGTGAAGACCACACAGGCATTATTGAAGAGACTAGTGATGAGCGTGTCCTTCTCCATATCTATCTTGACGAGAATGACGCTCGTGAAGAAGAGTGGCATGACCTTAAGCCTAATGGTTTCACAGAAAGCCGTCAGGTTAATGACTTTCCTATCCGTGATCAC
>NZ_FOOW01000023.1 GCF_900113305.1 Prevotella sp. KH2C16
ATGCCGTTCGTGACGGCAGCAGGATATGGTTCGAAGCAGAGACGGATATCCGCGATATGCCTGATGAGACCTATTGCTACAGTCTCGATCTCGCAAATGGCAAATGGACTCGGCACAATCAGTTCTTGACTGAATATAAGATAAAGGGGCAATGAAGACTTTGCTTTTGTTCTTGATGTTCCTGTTGCCCGTCATCGGTTACGGGCAGAAAAAGTACGAGGAGCGATACCCGGAAGGGTCGTTGCGCCTGACGGGCTACATTAACGAACAGACCGGCAAGCGCGAGGGACATTGGACATCCTACTATCGCAACGGCCGGAAATCGGGAGAAGGCGATTACCGGAACGGCCTGAAGGAGGGCGTGCACAGAGAGTATGACGAATACGGACACCTCTACACCACCTACACCTACAGCCACGGGACGCTGGAAGGTCCGTTCGTGCAATACCATCTGCCCGACACACCGGGGGGAAAATCCGTCATTTATGTCCGCGGAACCTATAAGAACGGCCAGACGCACGGCTCCGAATATGTTTATGACTCTGCTGGGCACATCACCAACCGCCGCCGGTTTGAAAACGGAATCCTGATGACCGACACCGCGATGGAGGCCGAGGGCATCTACTATAAGTCGCGCCGGCGCGTGGCAAACACCGTCTTAGGCGGCTATCGCTATGAGGAGGTGGTGGACTTCCGTCCCTATCCTCCCAAGCCGAAGGCTGTCCGGTCGGAGCCGAGGAAGCCGGTTGCGAAGTCGAATAGGGCAGGTCGCAAGGCTGCCCAGACAAAGCAGAGGACCACGCCTCAGCCGCGGCCAAAGCTCAGATTGAACGATAAAGGCGTGATAGAGTACAAATAGATGGAGTGCAGACAGTCTTGTGATGGCTGCTACGGGCTATCGGTTCGGCTACGAGATGCTCATGATTAACGGCTTGCTCACCTTTCTGGGGCTGTGGATGAGCAGTTTTGGAGCCAAACCGGAGGCCTCCGTGCATGCCGATGGCGACAAGGTGGGGAAGTGGTAGGCACAAAAAAGGTATGCCAAGAGTATTCCCGACATTGTTACAAGTGGCTTGTAACGCTGTTACCACTTGCTGGTAATGATGTTACCAACGGCTGGTAACAAGATTACCACTTACTGGTAATTCTGCGGAAAACTCCTGGCATATTCCCTAATTGTGGTGCGCAGTATCCGAAAAGGGCTGGCACCTTATTGGTTCAGGTATCGCTCTGCCTCGAGGGCGGCCATGCAACCCGTTCCTGCTGCCACTACCGCCTGACGGTAAGTGGGGTCGGCACAGTCGCCGGCAGCAAACACTCCTTCGACATTCGTCCGCGGCGAGCCGGGCTGCGTCTTGATGTAGCCTACCTCGTCTGTGTCTATCTGTCCCTTGAAGACATCGGTGTTAGGCTTATGGCCGATGGCAAGGAAAAATCCGTCGATTGGCAGATCATACTTTCGCTCGTCGGCCTCGCCCTTTCGGTAGACCACATGGGCGCCCTCTACGCCCCCCTCACCATAGAGGCCGAGGGTATTGGTCTCATAGAGAATCTCAATCTTCGGATTTTCTTCCACACGCTTCTTCATGATGTCGGAGGCGCGCAGATAGGGCTTGCGCACGATCATGTAGACCTTGGCACAGAGCTGGGCGAGATACGAGGCTTCCTCACAAGCTGTGTCGCCGCCGCCCACTACGGCTACCGTTTTCTTGCGATAGAAAAACCCGTCGCAGGTGGCGCAGGCGCTCACGCCCATTCCGTTGTATTTCTTCTCGTCTTCCAGGCCCAAGTATTTGGCACTGGCTCCGGTGGCGATGATTACGGTGTCGGCCGAGATCTCGTCTCCGCGGTCGGTAGTGAGCACATAGGGCTTCCGGCTGAAGTCGGCCTTCACGATGACTCCGTCGCGCACCTCGGTGCCGAAACGCTCGGCCTGTTGGCGCAGTTCGGTCATCATCTGGTTGGCGTCTACGCCCTCCGGATAGCCCGGGAAGTTCTCCACGATGGTGGTCTGGGTGAGCTGTCCGCCCATCTGCAGTCCGCAGTATTCAATGGGCTGCAGGTTGGCTCTGCCGGCATAGATGGCTGCCGTGTAGCCTGCAGGTCCGGAACCGATAATCAGACACTTCGTATGTTCCATTATTTCTCCAGTTCTTCCTCTATGAGTTTAGCGATGTTGGCAATCTTCTCCGTAGGCTCGAAGCGGGCAATCACCTGCCCTTTCTTGTTGACGAGGAACTTGGTGAAGTTCCATTTGATGTCGGCCTTCTGCTTATAGTCCGGGTCTGCCTCGGACAGCATCTTGTCCAGGACAGGATAGATGGGGTGGGACTCGTCCCAACCGGCGAACCCCTTCTGCTCCTTGAGGAACTTGTAGAGAGGGTCGGCATCGTCGCCGTTCACCTTGATTTTCTTGAACTGGGTGAACTTCGTGCCATAGTTGAGCTTGCAGAAGTCGTGGATGCTCTCGTCGGTGCCCGGTGCCTGCTGGCCGAACTGGTTGCAAGGAAAGTCCAGAATCTCGAAACCCTTGGAGTGATAGGTCTCGTATAGCTTTTCCAGTTCTTCATATTGAGGGGTAAATCCACATTTGGTGGCTGTGTTTACGATGAGGAGAACCTCGTTGGCATACTCTTTCAGCGATACATCCTTTCCTTTTCTGTCCTTGACAGAGAATTCATAAACTGTTCTCATTTCTTTTTTCTTATATTAATAAATTGGTTGTTCTTTTTGTCAAATACCTTCTGAATGCAAAAATACGAATTAAATTTCAAATCGCTTGCATAGTTTTATTAAAAGTACTAAATTTGCACGCGATATTATCAACGAAAACTTGGATTGTTATGAGAAAGATTTTGCGAATGCCCGCCCTGCTACTCCTGCTGCTTCCGGCCTTCATGCTTACCGGCTGCGACGACGACCAGGAGGTGGCCATGCTGCTGTCGGGAACCTGGGAAGGACAGGTGTCCACCGGCTTCTATCAGGACCGCTGGGGTTCCTACAGTTCGGATTATTACACGGTGTGGTACTTCGACGGGAAGCTCGGAGCACGCCATGGAAGAGGATGGGAGCAGAACTACCTGGGCGGTAGTCGCTACCGCGACTACTTCGACTGGTATGTGATGGACGGCGGAAACACCGTCGAGATTCGCTATCGCGACCGCTCCCTGCCCACGCGCTATATCTATCACTTCTATATCAGCGATACCCATTTCCACGGAGAAGTGGAGAACGGGGACGGCTCTTACTCCAGTTTCAACCTCTTCAGGGCCGACTACTACGGCTACGACGGCTATGACCACTACTATGACTGGCACTATGGCAGCAAGCCGGCCGGTACCTTGGGGGATACTTTCTGGAAAGATTAGGGATTTCTCCACCAAGGAATAGGGATTTCACACCTTGCCGTGGCTGAGACTTTCGTATCTTTGCAGCAGAAACAAAAACTCTAAAAGATACGATTATGAAAAAGCTTTCTGCACTAATAGCCTTTGCATGCGCGACGATGCTCGTCTTCTCGCTGGCATCCTGTAGCGATGATGATGATTGGGGAGACCCGATAGACCAGTTCAATCTCACCGACGCCATGAACGCCTATCTTGACTATTATGGCGAGTTCGGAACGGACGACGAGACCACGCAGCAGTGGTTTTATAACAACTACGACAACTACGGCGGCTATTACGACATGTATTACGAGGCAGACTACCGGGATTTCGTCAGCGAGCTCAGCAAGTGGTATAGCCAGTGTCAGGTGTCGATGGCAAGCATCCTTGCCACGGGCGCATGGAGCGGTAACCTCACCATGAACTGGAAGGATGCGGGAAGCACCGGCTACTCGCAGGCCTCCTGTACGGCGGAATATGATTTCGACCTGACCTCGACGGGTGCTAAGGGCGGACGCGGACAGGAACATCGCTGGGACTACTCCGACGGCTCGTCCGAAAGCTATACGGCATTCAACTGGAGCGTGGACGGCTACGGCAACATCATCCTCGACTTCGACTCTGAAGAAGGACAGGGCAAGGGAGTGGAAATGGTAATCTACTATTCCGACCTTGACAAGCTGAGCGACTCGGAGGGCACCTTCGCGGGCAGAATGTCGAGCAATACCGAGGGACTGGATGAATACGACGACTTCAGCTTCAACCGCGTAACTTACGCTAAACCGGCTCTCGGCACGCGGACCATGGTGGCTGAGCAGACCTTCTCAGGCAAGCCTGGCGCAGCGAAGCGCATAGCCTCCGGCAAGAAGCAGATAACCCTGAAGGGTGGCAGAAGATAATTTCAGCTGAAACTCAACATATCTCCAAGCGGTCTGGTGAAGAAATTCATCAGGCCGTTTTTCGTGTCTTTGCCTTTCGGATTCAGCTTCCGAAAAGCCTTTATTCCTTATTCCTTCTTTCTTATTCCATATCCTCCCTCCCTGCGGGGGAGGGCTGGGGAAGGGGCTCTCCTTAACTTCCAGATTTGTTACACGCCGTGTGTAATCACATTACACGCCATGTGTAAGAATACAAAAGGCGGCTTCCGTGAAAATCGGAAGCCGCCTTGGGGATGCGGGAGGGTCGTTTCAAATCCGGCTAAAAGCTGCTTGCAGCCGTCGGGGAGACGAGCCCTCCGTGTGCGGAAAGCCTAATCTACATCATACTGCAGATTCTGCTTGATATTCGGATTGGCGTCGCGCTCGGCCTTGGGAATGGGCAGTACGCACTTGTACATGTCCCAGTTGAAGTCCATGTACTTTTCGTCCATAGTGAGATGCTTTACCTTGCTGATGGCACTCACGGTTACATTCTTGCGGTGTACGGAGCCTCCGTCGCGGAGAGCATCGAACATCCGGTGCCCTTCTCCCACGAGCTCCTTGCGCCGTTCGGTCATCACCTGTTCAAGGGTAACGGTTGTCCCCTCTACGGTCTTTGCCGGATTAGCCCGCTTCACGATGGCGTCGAGATACTTGACGGCCTTGTCGTTGTCGCCCATCTTTACCGCAGCCTCGGCCGCATTGAGATAAGTTTCCGAGAGGCGGAGCAGGAAGATGTTGGCATCCTTGATGTTCTCTCCTTCCTGAGGCTGGTATTTATTGATATAGCCACGCTTTCCGGATATGGAAATCAGCTGGGTTCGTACATCGTCTTTGTCTGAAGTGAGAAGCTTGTAAAAGCTTCCCGTGAGCACGATGTCGGAATATCCACTGGCGCTGTGTAGGTAGCCCAGCGACTCCTTGCCGGGGCTGTCGTCGGTGGTGTTGATGATTTCGAACAGCACCTCACCCCGTTTGATGGGGCTCACATCGTCGGCCCATGCCAGGGGATACTGCTCGTTGGTCCAGAGGGCGTAGTCGTTGGCCTCGGCTCCCTTGATGGCTTCTTCAGCTGCGGCCAGTGCAAGTGCGTCGTCGCCGTGGTAGAGGTAGACGCGGCTTAGAAGCGTGAGCACGCCCCAGCGGCTGATGTGCCCTTTCTTATAGCTGAGTCCCTCCTCATTGTTCATGAGCCTTGCCGCCTCTTTCAGGTCGCTGATGACCTGCGTATAGCATTCCGCCACGGTGTTACGGCTGGGTTTGGCATCTTTTTCGAGCACCGTCGTAACGATGGGCACGCCTAAGGAGGCACCATTGTCCTTCTTGTAAGGATAGCCGTAGAAGCGGGTGAGGTCGAAGAGGAACATCCCGCGCAGGGCCAAGGCCTCGCCTTTGTAGGCATCGCGTAAAGCAGTCTCGGTGGTTTTAATACCATCGATTTTGTCGAGTGCGAGGTTGCAGGTGGCAATTAGGTTATAGGGATATGACCAGAAAGTGGTCGGCGCATTGTCTTTGGTGAAGTTGAAGAGATAGTAGTTGGCCGTGCGTTTCGTAGAGCTGACGGCCTGCATGTCGTCGCCGGTTGCGTCTCCGTAGTAGACGAGACGGCCTGAATAGGCATAGGCATTCTGCATGACGGTGTATACACCGTTCAAGGTGAACTTTATGTCGCTTAGTTCTTGTATGGTCTTATCGGTCGGCATGGAGGTCGAGGGCTCTAGGTTGAGCCACTCGTTGCCACAGGAACTCAGGGTTAACAATAAGGCTCCGAAAGCTATATATTGATGAATTTTCATTGTCTGGTAATTTAAAGGTTAGAAGTTGACATTCAGTCCGAAGGTGATCGTCTTCAGAGGGGGAGTGCCCCAGCCGGCCGTACCGCCGCTTACGGCTTCCGGGTCGTAATAGTCGTAGCGTGCCCAAGTGAGCAGGTTGTTGCCTGATATATAGAGGCGGATCTTGTCGATGCCTATCGGGTGTGTCCAGGCTTTCGGCATGGTGAAACCGAAAGTGAGGTTCTTGAGCCTTATGAAGTCGGTGCTGTGCACTCTGCGGGTATTGGAGAACTTGCCCATGGATACCTCGGGAGCTTCTATGAACAGTTCGTATTGTGAGATGTCGCCCGGCTGCTTCCAGTTATTCAGGTAGTAAGTGGGGATGTTGGCCTCCAGGTCTTTGCCTCCGTGTTCCACCTTCTGTGCCCAAGTGTCGTAGGAATAGCCGCCAAACTGATAAGTGAACATGAAGTTGAGGTCGAACCATTTATAGGAAAGGGTATTCGAAAGACCTCCAGTAAGGGTAGGCTCTGCATGTTTGTAGGCGATATTATTGGCCTCGGCGGGGTTCTCGGTGATGTCTTTCATGAGGTTTCCGTTGGCATCCTTCGTGTTGGTGTAGAACTGCGGCGCACCTGTATCGGGATTGATGCCGGCAAACTCAATGAGGTAGAAGGTCCTGTAGGATTCTCCCACGCGGTGAATATAGACCCCGCTGATGATCTCCTGCTGCTTGCCGTCGAGAACGACGATCTTGTTCTTGTTGTGGGCAAGCGTGAAGGAGGTGTTCCAGCTGAAGTCTTTAGTAGAGAAGTTATTGGATTTGATCTCCAGTTCCACACCTTGGTTTCTCACTTTTCCGATGTTAAGCAGATAGCTGCTGAAGCCCGTTGTCATGGAGATGGGGTAGTCCATGAGCAGGTTCTTGGTGGTGCGGGTGTAGTATTCAAGCGTTACATTGAGACGGTTCCACAGCCCGAAGTCCACGCCGAGGTTGAAGTTGTAGTTGGTTTCCCATGACAGCCTGTTGTTGGCTATCTGCGAGAGGTTGTAGGCTGGGTCGGTGTTGTAGTCGCCGGAAAGGGAGGTGAGCCCCATGTACCCGAAATAGCTGGAAGGCAGGGTGCCGTTGACACCGTAGGAAGCACGGAACTTCAGGTCGGTGAGCCAGTCGTTACAGGGCTTCATGAAGTCTTCCTCGATGATACGCCATGCGCCGGAAGCCGACCAGAAAGTACCCCATCGGTTGCTGGAAGCCAGTCGGGAGCTGCCGTCGACGCGAAGGCTGGCCCCCAGATAGTATTTGTTCTTATAGTCGTAATTCAGTCGGCCGAGGTAGGAAAGCATGCGGGTGCGGGTGTCGGCACCATACGCTCCGATTACTTTAGCACCGTTGCTCAGGGCATCCTTGCTGGGGTTTACGAAGTTCTGCTTCGTTCCGCCGGCATAGTCTCGCCGCTGATCGTCGACCTCATAGCCCACCAAGGCGTCGAGATGATGGTTTTCCGCGAGGGTGGTCTTATAGCTTAGCTGGTTGGCCCACACCAGTTTCTTGCGCTCATACATCATGACGCTCTTGCTTCCGTTGGTGTCGTCGCCGTTGGAAGTGCGTGGATCGCGCCATTCCTTGCCCTTGGTGGTGGTGTAATCGTAGCTCAATGTGCTGCGGAACTTCAGATTCTTGATGAACTCATATTCACCGTATACGGTATTGAAATGGCGTGTGATGTATTCTCTGTTGTAGTCATACATCATGGAGAGGGCAGGATTGCGGTCTTCATTTCGGATGAAATTGCGATTCCAGCTGCCGTCCTCGTTGTAGACGGCATCGGAGGGAACCACACAGTTGCGCGAGGCATAGAAAGGCGCAGTATAGCTGGTGCCCTCGCTGTAGACTTCCTGGTTGACGCTTGCGAAGAGCGACTTGACACCGAGCGTGAGCTTCTGCGTCGCCTTGTATTCGGCGTTCACGCGGCCGCTGATTCGCTCCAGACCGGAGTTTCGTGCTATACCCTGCTGCTTGAGATAGGAGAGAGAGGTATAATAGGTGAACCTTTTGGTTCCGCCCGATACCGAGGCCTCGTAGTTCTGATGATTGCCTTTCTGGAAGAGAACGCGGTCCCAATCTACATATCCGCACCAGGGTACGGGGGCATAGCTGTCGATCTCGCTGTCGGCATATTTCACGGCTTCGGCTTCAGTTTGTCCCTTGCGCAGGGCGCCGGCCTTCAAGCCGTTATAGATGTATTCCCTGCGCTGCTCACCATTCATCACGGGACGGTAATCCATGGCAAAGTCGCTGCTTCCCCAGTCGGCCTTCAGGTTTACCACGGGCCTGCCTTCCCGACCCTTCTTGGTGGTGATGAGCACCACGCCGTTGGCCGCCCGCGACCCGTAGAGTGAGGCCGCGGCGGCATCCTTGATGACGGTGATGCTCTCGATGTCAGTATTGCTAAGGGTGCTCATCAGGTCGAAGCCGCCATTGGAGTCGTTAGCCGAGACATTGCCCGACATAACGGGCACGCCGTCGATGACATAGAGCGGCGAGTTGGAGGCGTTGAAGGATCCCATTCCACGGATATTGAGGGCTATTGAGGATCCTGGTTGACCCGAGGCCGAGCTCATCTGTACGCCCGAGGCTGCGCCTTGCAGTAAGTCTTTGAAAGAGGCCGTGGGCACATCCTTGAGCTTGTCAGTCTTGAGGGTAGAGGCCGAACCGGCATAAGCTGACTTCTTGAAGGTGCCGTAACCCGTAACAATGACCTCATCCAAGGTCTGGTTGTCAGGGGAAAGAGAAATGCTGACGGCGTGTCCGGCACTGACCTTGACTTCCTTCGTGGTGTATCCGATGTAGGTAATAACGAGTGTCGCGCTCCTCTCGCCGGCAGGCAATGTGAAGCGACCGTTAGTGTCTGTAACGGTTCTTGAAGAGGTGCTTTTTACTTGGATGGTAACTCCGATGAGAGGTTCGTTCTTCTCGTCTACCACGATTCCGCTAAAGGAGTTTTGCTGCTGCTGGACGCTGTTTGCCCTTGTGGTGCTGTCGGCTGCGGTCGCAACCATGTAATAGCAGGAAAGCGTGCAAGTGGCCATCAGCATTTTCAGATAAACGGGCATGTGCTGCCATGTTCCTAACTGCTTCATAGTCTTGCTTTTTTCAGGTTTTAAGTATGTTAATGACATCATAGTCTTTATCGTCTATTAACAGCGATATTCGCATTTTGTAAAGCAAAGATAGTGAAATTTAACTTATAATAATAAAAAATAATATTAAAAATATTTAATTTATACAATTATAATTACAACTTGGATAGTGGTAGTTTCCATGGGAAAAGTTGTCTAGTGGCAGATGGCTGTGTCTCGACAAATAAGTTGTGCGGCCTTGAGCAAGTGCGGGGCGGGGATATACGGGAGGCTTCCCGTGGAATTACCGGCCGTTGGTGATCCTGCTACCAATAGCTTGTAATGCCGTTACCAACGGCTGGTAACGGCATTACAAGTTGTGTGTAACATGTAGGGATGCGGTTCGGCACACCGCTGGAGACGGGTGCCTTTCGCCTGCCTTACTTGAATCCCCAGGCCGTGAGGATGTTTTCCCTGGCCAGGTTTTCCACATGGTTTTCTGTTTCGTCAGGCAGGTTGCAGAAGAAGTCGATGCCCGTCTTCTGCTGGAGGTCGGCGATGGAGACCACATAGTCTGCCAGATTCACCTTCGGGGGGATGGCATTGTTATGCTCTGCCCAGAATCCGAGCGCCTTATATCCTTTGGAGTTCTTGATGAGCAAGGCCATGAAGAAATATTTCGGGACGATGAGCTGGTTCTTGATGCGCATCAGGATGTTCTGCGGGCTGTCGATGGTGCCGCCCTTGCAGACATACATCGTGTCGGTGGCAGCCAGCTGTCCGGCCCATGAGCGCACCCTGTTCTCCATGTTCACCCATACGCCGGTGTAGTTGTCTCCCGCATTAAAATTGTAGTACTGGGGCTGCATGTTGGTGTAATAGAAAGTCTGCCGGTTGGCTTCCTTCGAATACTGGCGGTCGGCGGAGGGACAGATGTGGCCGCGGGTGAAGCCTGATCCGCTGTACATAGCTTGCGTATCTGCGAAGCGGGCATAGCTGGGCAGGTCGGGATCTTCCATGAATGTGCCATAGTAACCGGCATCGCCCGAGTAGCCTCTGTGCATCTGATAGCAGGTCCAGCGCTGAGATTTCAGGTCGGAATCCCACTCCACGGAGTAGTTCACGCCGTCGGGGTCATAGCTGTCGCTGGTCTTATGGACAAGGAGGATGCTGTTGCCGCCCTTGAGACGGGGGAACTCCAGGCGGGTAACTTCTCGGCGGCTGGTCTTGGGATTGTTGGCGTTGGTATTCGCCGGGGCCGTGGAGCCTCCAGCGCCTCCTCCGGGGGAGTCGCTGCCTCCGCAGGAAGCAAGGGCAAGGATGGCGGCTGACGCCAAGAGCAGAAAAAGGCCTCTCTTCATAGGGCTTTACTTAAATTAATAAATGCGACTTAGCGCATGTGCAACTACGCTAAACCGCACTCGGAATATTATGAATATATTCGAAAAGATATATATTACTTCTTCAGCTTACTGTAACGGTTCATGAAGCGGTCTACGCGACCTGCCGTGTCGACGAGCTTGTTCTTACCGGTATAGAAGGGGTGAGAGGAGCTGGAGATTTCGACTTTTACCACTGGGTAAGTTTCGCCTTCAAACTCTACTGTCTCTGTACTCTTGCATGTAGACTTTGTAAGGAACATATCGCCGTTGGACATATCTTTGAATACGACGGGGCGATAGTTTTCTGGATGAATACCTTTTTTCATTTTCTTGTCTTATATTTAATAATGTATAATCTTGTATTGCTGAACAGGGTGCAAAATTACGAATAATTCTGCACCCTGCCAAATGTTTTGTGATTTATTTGCTATTTATTCGCCATAAGTGATGGTGATGGTCTGCACGCGGAGCTGCACCCCGCCGGTGGCGGCGGTATGCTCATTGATGTAGGTAGCCTTTGTGCCATCGAACGATACTGTCTGCGTGGGATTGCCGGTATAGTCGGTTCCGCTGTAGGAATCGCAGGTTATCACGATTTTAGCAATCTTCGACTTGCAGGCGAAGTCGATGGTGTTCTTGGCATACATGCGCACTCCCTTCGTGGCGGTATAGAACTTAGGTGTGGTGGTGCCTTCTCCCTTGCCGAAAGTGATGGTGGATCCGTCAGAGAGGGTTACGCTTGTTACCTCCTGCTGGTTGGTGAAGCCCTGCGTGTTGAGGTCGATGGTAACCGTCGTAGAGCCGGCCGTAACATTAGGATTGGTAACCGTAACGGTAGTTCCGCTGACGGTCGGAGTAACTCCCGTGCCCGTGCCGCTGCCGGAGCCGCCTTCTCCATCAATGCTGACAATCTTGTTCCCATATTGGAATTCAGGAGTGTTGCCCTTGTAGTTGAGCAGGGTTCCTACGATGATAACCTTCTGACCCACCTTCAGGTCGTCCTGTGAGGTGAATTTGGCCCCATCCTTGCCGAGGCCTCCGTAGACATAGAACTGTGTGGTCTTCTGACCGTCGTCAGAGATATAGTAGCTGATCTGGCCTCTGCCAGAGTCAAAGCTCTTGATTTCGGAAACAATGCCCGTGGCATAAATATTCTCGAGCTTGTCGCTTTCGCTTAAAGTGTTGGCTTTCGCGATGACGCCAGCCACATTGTAGGGAGAGGCCTCTGTGCCTTCGCCCATAGGTGTCCCGATTCCGGAGCCGCCGCCTGTGGTCTCATACCAAGTGCCGTTCTGATAGACTATCTTGCTGCCAGTCGTGAATTCATAGGTTCCATTGAAGTTCACGAGCTTGCCGGCAACGACAACTTCATCACCCACATGTATCTGATCTTCGGAAGTAAACTTGTCGCCGTTCTTATAAAAGCCGCGGTATACTTCGAGTTGGGTAGTTGTCTTGCCGTCGTCGGAGATATAGTAGGTGGCATTGCCGTACTGTCCCGTGTCGATGGAGTTGATCAGGGAGATGACACCCTTCACATAGACCGTGGCATTTGCGTCGCCGCCGTTGGCGATATAGTTGTTTGCCGCCGAAATATTGAACGGGTCTTCCTTGGTGCCGGTGCCGGTAGGAGCTACTACGACAGGCTCTTCCGTCTCACTGAAATTCGGCATGTTGTATGGCATGGGCACATCGTCGCAACTCGTGAAAGTCATGGCTGTGATAGCCAAGGCTATCATGGAATAAAATATTCGTTTCATGTTATTTGTTGTTTTTGTTTTCGATTATATGATAGTGTACAATTACTTGATGGAGATGATATAGTTGCCCTGATCGAATTCAATCGTACCATTGTATTCCTTCAAGGTTCCCAATACGACTACGGTCTGTCCTACCTTGATCTGGTCGGTAGCGGTGAACTTCTCGTTGTTGAGATATTTGCCGCGCCAAACCTCAATCATGGTTCCGGCCGTGGTCTTGCCGTCGTCGGATATCCAATACTGCGCATTACCGAAGGAAGTGCTCACCTCGTCTATCTTGGCAATGATACCTTTCACATAGATGTTGCCGCTCAGGGTGCCGGCATTGTAGGCTGCCAATGCTTCTGTTACGCTGAGCGGGTCGCTGGCGTCTTGGCCTTTCTGCGGAGTAGCGTCTGCGACATCGCCGGCTCTGCGCATCAAGATTTGCCATGTGCTGCTGCTTCCAAGCGAATAATGCGAGAATACACCAGTAATGGCAACCTTGCCCGTCGGAAGTGTGTTACCTGCAAAGTCGGCAAAAGTGCTTGTGCGGACCACGATGTCCTTGCTGGGATATTCCTTGAACTCGCGGTGGACGCAACCGCCAAACTGGGGTTCTATCTTATTGTCTGGTGCATAGGTGTTGGTCCCGTTGGCATCCTTGAAACTTACGCCGGTGATGGTCATCAGCATGCCGGTCTTCTCCTTGATATATTTGGCGTCGGTCATGCTGTCGGTTTTAAACACTTGAACGAGCTTTTCAAGGTTAGCCTCGTTAGCCTCGCCAATCTTCGTAAAGTGCGAAGCCCACTGGTAACGGTCCATGCGCCCGATGGAGTGGGTGCCATAGTTGCTGGAGGAGCTGTTGGTGTTCGTATATACGCCGCCGATTTCCGCCATGCCACCGTAGCCGCCAATGTAGAGGTCTTTGAGGTTGAGGAGAATCTGTTGTCCGAGCCCCACCTCGCCTGAGAGGCCGCCCTTGGCCACGGAGAGGATGACGGCACCGGTCTCGTCCTGAAGTGAAATCTGCTGATAGAGGTTCCCTTCAATATCGTTTCCGGTAACATAACCTTTGATCTGGATGTCTTCCTTTATCTGCTGATAGCCGTTCGTGTTGATGGCCATGGCATATTGGTCCTTTACTTGCTTGATGGTCTTCAAGTTGAGTTCTTCGATATCTGCAATGGAGCCTTCGCCCGGGGTAGGTTCTGCATAGTCTTTTCCCATACAGGAAGCCAGGAGGATGCCGCCAGTCAGCAGTATGATGAATCTAATAAATTTAATCTGTTTCATGTTCGTGGGGTTTAGAATCTATATGATATCTGGAACATACCGTTAGTACCGAATATATAGTACTTCTTCGGGTTCTGCGAGAACTTGTAGATGCGCGAACTGTTGATAGTGCCGTCGTCCTTGACGGTATAGTCGCTGCGGCTCTGCTCGTATCCGCCCGTTACGAGAGTCTGGTTGTTGAGGATATTCGTAACCATGAGATTGAAGCTCAGCTGGCCTTTTTTCAGTCGAATGGTCTTGCCGATGCTTCCGTCGAGCATCCAGCCTCCATGTCCCTTTGCCTGTGCGGGGATGTCATAGTTGCCGTCGTTATCTACATTCCCCATCGTCTTGAGTGTACTCTCGTAGCGCATGCTGGGCGAGTAGGAGAGATAGATACGGTCGTAGTAGTTGGCGTCCAGGTCGATGAACCAGCCTCCTTGGTGAAAGCTTAAGCCCAGTCCTGCTGCCGTGAGCGGTGTCCCAGCTTCGCGCATACCCTTGTTCATTACCTTTTCCGGGCGTCCGTTGTTGGCGTCGTTATAGGTTGCCTTGGTCGAGCTCATATACCAGACATTGGCATTGTTGATGTTCTTGGCCTCGTTGATGGTTCCTATTGCGTTGAAGTCGAGGAAAGATGTAAGCTTGACTTTCAGACCAAGCTCCGCTCCGTAGTATTCCTTGCGGAGGCCTGTCATTGATACATACGAGAAAGAGTTGATGTCATCGAAGTAGAAGTTCTGCCACTCCGTTACATGGCCGAGACGGCTGTAGTAACCGCTGAGGTTGGCATGCAGCCATGCATTCTGGAATTGATAGCCGAATTCACTGCTGAATACATGTTCCTGTTTGAGGTTCAGGACATAGTCGTTGTTCATCTCTGGAGAAACGAAGGCTGTCGCAGCTTCCGGCGCTCTCCATTCAAAGCCTGCCCCGAGCAGGAAAGTGTGTCCGCGTCCGGCGTTGAAGGTGATGCTGCCTTTGGCTCCGCCTTCCCCGAATCCGGCATGACCGCTCTTGCCGAAGGAGTTGTTTGCGAACATTCCGTTGCGCATGTGGCCGCGACGCACCATGTCTGTACCGCCAATCTTGCCGGCTATCATCAGGTGCCATCGACCGGTGTTCACGGCGTAGTTAGACCAGAGGTAGCCCTTCTGCACACGGAGCGTATAGTCATATCCAAACTTGTCGCCCTCGTAGACGAGGCGGCCGAGCCGGTTCGGCCCCATGGTGTTGAGGTCGTACTGCACTTCGTCGCTCATGCCGGAATAGATACCCATGGCATAGGAGTTGATGTTGTGGTACGACATTCCTCCCAAGAGGTCTTCCATGGTCTGGTAGTGGCGGCCGATGTTCTGGCCCACGATGAATCCGATATTCCATGTCTTGTTCTTGTCTGGACGCTTCGTGAGCGTGGAGGCAAGGTTGAGCATCAGGTTATCGTTGTGCTTGGCCTGTACGAAGTAGAAGGCGTCGCTGCCCTGTGCGGCAGCCGTCTTGTTGGCTGCGTAGAGATAGTTCCAGTTAATCTGGCGGTTGGCCTTGCTGGCCTGCCACCATGCCACCGAACGCTGATACTGTGCATAGGCATACTGGTTGTTGCCGATGTTGTCGCCCCACACATCGATGTAGGAGCTTGGCAGGTTCTTCCAGTAGTCGGGCTGGGGGTTCTCCGAGCCGTTGTAGTTCAGCTTCGTGCTCTTATACATGCTGTATTTGCCGAATGCGGTGGTCGTGAGTTTGGTGTTGTCGTTGATGTCCCAGTCCCATGTGAGGAGGGCAGAAGGAGCAAAGTCGTTCACGACGCGCGAATTCCGTCGGTGTCCGTTCTGGTAGCCCCAGTAGGGATTATACTGGTAGTCGTTGGCGAGCCAGTAGGCTTCGTCCGTGGAGGCTCCCTGCGTGGAGCGTTCGGTTGGGTTGCCCCATGTGGCAAACGAGAGGCTGTGCCCTGCGTCCCACTTTTTCTGGACGCCGAAGAAATAGGAGAGGGCATTGTAGAAGGTGCCCTCTACATATCCCCTGTTGGCCCAGCGATAGGTTACGCCGGCCGCGATGGCCCATCCCTTCTTGTTGAATCCGGAGGCATAGGTGTACATGCCGCGCAGCGTGTAGTTTCGGTTGGCACCGGCCACGGATATATAGTTTCCTGCCTGCATGCTTCCCGCGCGGAAGTCATAGTTGTTGCTTCCGGCCATTCCCGTCATGGAGAAATTGTTGCTTTCAAAGGGAAGGGCGGAGTCTACATTGCGGGTGAAACGGTTCAGCCCGCCTATATTGGAGTAGCGGAACTGTCCCGATTCCATGTCGTTCATGGGGGCTCCGTTGATGTAGACATCATTGAACTTCTGGTTGAAGGCACGATAGCGGAAGCGCGTCGGCGAGAACCGGAATCCCACTTCTGACGCATAGGCATTGGTGTTAGAGTTCAGGATGGTAACATTCTGAGACATGTTATCGTCTTCACCCAACTGTGCCTCGGTAAAGGTGAAAGCCGATTCGTCCATCGTCTTGGCCGTGTTTTGCTCCGTATTGGTGTTTTGGGCAAAGGCTAAGGGAGTGTAACAAAAAGCTATCACTGCTAATTTTAGCTTGTTCTGCATAAGTTGAATTAAATTAATAATTGTATATATATGTTGCAAATTTACATTATTTATTTGACATAAAAAAGTAATTTAGATTAAATTTTAGTGAAGATGGGGTTTGTTTCGAAAATAATTGCGATATTTGCAGAAGAATTAAATTTACAGTATATGAAAAAGCATCTATTACTATTGGTACTCCTCCCGATGTTCTGGCTTCCGGCTTCTTCACAGAAGAAGTTCTCCGTCTATGCCGTAGGTTTCTATAATCAGGAGAATCTCTTCGACACTTGCCATGACGAGGGGAAGAACGACTACGACTTCCTGCCTACGGGAAGCTACAAGTGGGATGAGCTTAAATATTCCCACAAACTGCGCAACATGGCACGCGTGCTCTCGGAGATGGGCACGGATGTGCTGCCCAATGTGGGCTGCGCCTTCATCGGAATGAGCGAGGTGGAGAATGCCCGCGTCCTCGGCGACCTGATCAGCCAGGAGCCCCTGAAGGCCCGCGGCATGCAGTTCTGTCATATAGAGGGTCCCGACCGGCGCGGCATCGACTGCGCGCTGCTCTACAATCCTGCGCTTTTCACGCCCGAAGATGTAAAACTTTATCCTTATGTTCAGGAGCTGGAGAAGGATAGTGCCTATCTTACCCGTGGTTTCCTCACCGTCAAGGGCAGGATGGGCGGCGACGATGTGGCCGTCATCGTGTGCCACTGGCCGAGCCGTTTCAGCACGGATTTCTATCGTGAGTCGGCTGCCCGGCAGGTCAAGGTCATCAAGGACAGCCTCCTGACGGAGAACCCCGACCGGAAAATCTTCGTGATGGGCGACATGAACGACGACCCCACGAACAAGAGCATGCGCGAGTATCTCGCCGCAAAGGCCGAGATCAGTGAGGTGGGTCCGGGCGACATGTATAATCCCTGGTACAACATCCTGGCAAAGGAGGGCAGGGGAACCCTGGCCTACGACGGCTCGTGGAACCTCTTCGACCAGATCGTGCTCTCGCCCAACCTGCTCAACCAGAAAGGCGAGAAGGACTATTCGAGCCTGAAGTTCTGGAAAAACCATATCTTCCTGCGCGATTATCTGTTGCAGACCGAGGGTAAGTACAAGGGCTCGCCCAAGCGCACCACGGCCGGCGGCGTATGGCTCGACGGCTATTCCGACCATCTGCCCGTGGTGGTCTACTTAGTGAAGGAACAGAAATAGCCACCCTCGCATCGCGCTCCCGGCGGAGCACGATACAGACAGCGATATGACATCAAGGAGAAAACCGGAACCGGGAGCCGCTGCGGGAGCGGCGGGTGAGTTTCCCGTGGAGACTCATCCCTTTGAGCCGTTCCTGCCCCGCGACGCGCGGCTGCTCATGCTCGGCACTTTTCCGCCAGCTCCCAAGCGGTGGAGCATGCCGTGGTATTACCCGAACTTCATCAACGACATGTGGCGCATCTTTGGCCTTGTATTCTTTGCCGACAGGCTCCATTTCGTCGACGAGGCGTACAAGACTTTCCGGCTCGACGACCTCAAGGCCTTCCTGGCACAGAAGGGGGTGGCCCTCTTCGACACCGCCCTGCGCATCCGCCGCACCACGGGCACGGCCTCCGACAAAGATCTTGACATCATTGAGCCCGCCGACCTCGACGGCATGCTCCGTGCCCTGCCTGAGTGCAGGGCCGTGCTCACGGCGGGGCAGCTCGCTACGCATGTCTTTACGGAGCACTTCGCTATCGACGCGAGACATCTGGCCATGGGCGATTTCGCGGAGTTTGGCTTCGAGGGGCGCCGCCTCCGTCTCTATCGCATGCCCAGCAGCTCGCGCGCCTATCCGATGGCATTGGAGCGTAAGGCGGAGTATTATCGGAAAATGTTTAACGAAATAGGCCTGCTGGACGACGCTTCTGAATGAGCGGCCGGCAGGACTGACAAATAGAATAGCTATGAATGCTGCAAGCGACAATGTTACCATCATCGGCATTGCGGGTGGTACGGGAAGTGGAAAGACCACCGTGGTCAGGAAAATCGTCGAGGCTCTGCCGCCCCATTATGTAGCGGTGGTGCCCCTCGACTCGTATTATAACGACACGACGGGCATGACCGACGAGGAGCGCAAGGCCATCAACTTCGACCATCCTGACGCCTTCGACTGGAAGCTGCTCATCCGTGATATCAACGAGTTGCGGCAGGGGCGTGCCATAGAGCAGCCCACTTATTCCTACATCCTGAGCAACCGACTGCCCGAAACCGTGCATGTGGAGCCCAAACCGGTTATCATCATCGAGGGCATCATGACGCTCATCAACAAGCGACTGCGCGAGATGATGGACCTGAAGATATTCGTGGACTGCGATTCCGACGAGCGGCTCATCCGCAATATCCAGCGCGACACCATCGACCGAGGGCGCACGGTGTCGATGGTCGTAGACCGCTACCTGAAAGTGCTGAAGCCCATGCACGAGCAGTTCATTGAGCCCACCAAGCGCTATGCCGACCTCATCATCCCCCAGGGGGGAGAGAACGCGAAGGGCATAGCCATCCTCTGCAAGTATATCGAGGGGCTCGTGCCCATAGAGTAGCAGCAAGGTTACGATTTGTAACCTGTCAGCGTAATCGCTCCTCATAATTATGCACTTTTCCGCCGGCAGAATGCATAATATTCATTTTTTGTCTTTTATTTTGCCGTCAGCGGCTTCCGACGGGGTGGAAAGCCGCTGAAAGGAAGGCTTCCAGCCGCCTTTTACATGCCTTTTAGCCGTTATCTACAAGGCTGTTTGCCGCCTTTTACAGGGAAACAGACCGCAAAAAGGATGCAAAATGGAATTTTTGAAAAAACGGCATCGCCGCAGATGCCCCTAAAACGCCCCGTAAGCGGCTTTCGTTTTTTAGCCTCATAGGACGAGGGTAAGCATTCACAAAGCGGGAAATCGCAGATGAATAATTATTCACTTACGATTTCTTACTGCGTCTCCCGAAAACCTCCTTCCCGCCGTTATTCCATCGGCTGGGTGGGAGTATGCGTGTAATAGGGGTTGTCTTCCTTCGGGGCTGGGGTGCTCTCGGGCTTCGCTCCCTCGGCTCCGGCCGGCTCGGCAGCATCCTCACCCCGAGCTTTCTCCGTCTCCTCGGCTGCCTTGCGGACGGCTTCCTGCGCCTTGGTATACTTGCGCCGCTCGTTGTGAATCTTCACCGCGTTCATGCATTCCACCACGCCGTATAGCAGCATGCTCCATCCGATGACGAAGAGCGGATCGTCCTTGATGACCGACGGATAGACGATGGCTACGATGCCGATTAGCAGGATGACGGAAGGCATCACCCAGAAGAACCATCCCACATGACCTATCCGGGCTGCCGATGCCAGGCCGATGAACTGGCTGACGGCTCCGATGATGAGCATCAGCGCCAGGATATACACCAGTCCGGTAACAAAGGTGCTCGGCATCAGGGCGAAGATGACGCCCAGCACAAGGCTGCCGATGCCCACCAGGGGAAACGAGGGCTTCGCCCCGGCTATCAGATTGCCCTCTGCGTCGTAGGTTTCTATCTCCGCGGCATGCTTCCGGGCACTGTAGTAGCTGGCCAGCGAGATGACTCCCGAGAGGAAAAACAATACTCCGATGGCTATGGTGAGCCATGTAACCGTCTGCTCACGATATTGAATGAGCAGTACGCCCACGATTATCGCACACAGCGCGCGAAAGACTGAACTCTGTAGAAACTTCATAATCTGATGATTTAATATCGCAAAAATACAAACAAAATATCAGAAATGCAATAATTTTTGTATTTTTGTGTCCGAAAAACTGTTGCCTATGACGAAACTATATCTTGTGCGCCACGGCGAGACGGACGACAATGCCAACCAGATAATGCAGGGGCAGACGCAGGGAAGGCTCAATCCGAACGGCATCCGGCAGGCCGAGGAACTGCGCGACAGGATGCTTCACGAGCCGATAGACGCCTTCATCGCCAGCGACCTCCGGCGGTCTGTGGAGACCTGCGAGATCATTGCCGCCCCCCATCACAAGGAGGTGGTGCAGACGCCTCTGCTGCGGGAAAGGGACTGGGGCGACTTCACGGGCCGCTATATTCCCGACCTTCAGGGCGAGGAGTGGCCCGACAACATCGAGTCGCTCGAGAGGATGGGAGCCCGGGCCCGCAACTTCCTCACTTGGCTGAAGGTGGCCTATCCCGGGCAGACCGTGCTCGCCGTGGGCCACGGCATTATCAACAAAGCCGTGCAAAGCGTCTACTTCAACCTGCCGATGAGCAAGGTCCAGAAGATGATGAATGCCGAGGTCAGGGTGCTCATACTATAGGCGAAAGGGACCTTCCTCACGGAAGATCCCCCTCTCAGTAATATATTAATAACTCTCTAATTTTGTTATCCTTCTAATCTGTTCACTAAAACTAAAAACCTATTAAACACTTACCTATTTATTAACATCATTATTAATTACTTTACCTGTATAACTTGTTTTCTTATCTGTATGACTTGTTTCCCTTATCTGTGTCCGCCACCGAAACTTCTGCCGCCGCGATTGATGCCGCTGGAGTGAGAGCCTCCGCCGAAACTGCCCCCCGAGCGTCCTCCTCCGAAGCCTCCTCTACCGAGGCTGCTACCAGGACGGCTGCTGCCGAACGAGCCGCCAAAACTGCGAGAGGGAGCTCCCATGGAACGGCTGGGAGCCGACGGGCGCGGATTTTCATTATTGGGTGCGAAAGAACGGGTGGGAGTATTGTTGTCTCTGCTGAAGGAACGGAATCCAGCACCCATCCTTGGAGCCGTGGAACGAGTGGAGCTGCGTATACCGCTGCCGTTGTCTCTTCCAAAGTCGCGCTCCCTGCCGGGATTTGCCCGGTTGCCGTCGCGGCGTCCGCCGAATGTGCGCGGTGCGCCGGGAGCCTGTCCCAAGCTTCGGGTAGACACTCCGTTGCCGTTATGGCGCCCACCGAATGTGCGGTTGCCGTTGCCTGTTGACTGGTTGAAGTTTCCGTGGCTGCGTGTCCTGCCGAATTCCGTAATACGGGTTCCGTTGCCGAAGTCTCCCCGGTCGAAGCCGTCGCGCATGCCTATCCGGCGTATTCCGTTAGGATGCGTCCCGCCGTATTGTCTGCCGTGATACCAGCTGCGTCCGCCATTGTGAGCCCAGCTGTGCCCGCCATAGTAGACTTCCACGAAGTGGGGTCGGCCGAAGTAGAAGTAGTCGCGGTGAGGATAGCGTGCATAGATGCTGAAGTGCCATACTCCTGCGTCCCAATAGAGCGGGCGGTAGAAGTAGCGTGCGGCGCAGTAGGTACGGTATTGCCAGTCGAGCAGGATATAGCTCAGGTCGAGGTTGCGCTGTCTCCAGTATACGCCGTAGAGGTCGTTATAGTCATTGATACGCATCAGGTAGTCGAGGTTTATTTCGTAGGCTGCCTCATACTGATCGTCGGTCAGGTTCAGTTCGTAGGCCATCTTGTCCGTAAGAAACAAGGCTTGCTCACGAGCCTGCTCGTAGCTCATGGCGCTGGCGGATACCGCGAGCGTGAGGAGAGCTGTAAGGGCTAATATGAATTTTTTCATAATCGTATCTTTTTAAACCGTCGTTTCTTTTCTTATCTGTTGCAAAGAAACAAAGAATTCTTGACCCGCGAAAAGGATTTTCCCTACTTTGGCGGGGATTTTCCCTAAACCTTATGTAATATAGTCGGCAATCCTCCGTTAAGTTATATATAATAATGTATTGATGAAAAAGTCAACCCTGATAATCGTCCTGGCGCTTGTCGCCCTAACTGCGGATGCCCAGTATGTGTGGCAGGAAGGGGCGCATGCCGGCAAGCTGGACTTGAGTCGCAACCTGCGTTATGAGGTAGAGTTGCAGGCATCGTTCTCCGACGAGAAGACTCCGCTATGGCTCAATGCCAACAAACACGGCCTCTCGTCGCTGGACAAGAGCAATGGATATATGCGCGGAAGCGTGATGCGACCGTTGGCTGTCGATTCCACCCGCAGGTGGGGAGTGGGCTATGGGCTGGATGTGGCGGTCGCCTACGGCTATACGAGCGTGCCCGTCGTGCAGCAGGCCTTTGTGGAAGCCCGCTGGCTGCACGGCGTGCTCTCCGTGGGAAGCAAGCAATATTCCATGCAACTGAAGAACAATGCCCTGAGCAGCGGTGCCCAGACCTTAGGCATCAATGCCCGCCCCGTGCCGCAGGTGAGGCTCGCACTTCCAGAATATTGGGTGCTTCCTGTCCTTGGAGGCTGGCTCCGCATGAAAGGCCACTTGGCGTTCGGAAAGATGACCGACGACAATTGGCAGCACGACTTTACCCGCAGACAGTCGCGTTACGCAGACGATGTGCTGTATCACAGCAAGGCCGGCTACCTGATGATTGGCAACCCTGACCGCTTCGTGCCGTGGTCGGTAGAGATGGGACTGGAAATGGCCACACTCTTCGGCGGCACCTCGTATAACCCCCAGGCCGACGAAGCCCATCGGGAGATAAGGAACGGCAAGGGTCTCCGTAGCTTCTGGAATGCCTTCTGGCCCGGTGGCTCGGATGTGGGGGAAACCGTCTATCAGAATGTGGAAGGCGACCAGCTGGGCAGCTGGCTGCTCCGCATGAACTATGATGCCGAGACCTGGCGCATAGGGCTCTACGCCGACAAGTTCTTTGAGGATCATTCCTCGATGCTGCAATTGGATTACGACGGCTATGGCAGTGGCAACCAATGGGACAGCAAGGAAAAACGCCGCTATCTGCTCTATGATTTCAAGGACTGGATGCTGGGCGCGGAGCTGAACCTCAAGGACGGCTGGTGGCTGCGGAACATCGTCTTCGAATACCTCTACACGAAGTATCAGAGCGGTCCCATCTATCATGATCATTCGCAGACGATACCCGATCATATCGGGGGAATGGACAACTTCTACAATCACGGCATCTATCCGGGCTGGTTCCACTGGGGGCAGGTGATGGGGAATCCTCTCTATCGCTCGCCGATATACAACGATGACGGCGTGAACACCGTCTATGATAATCGCTTCACGGCCTTCCATCTGGGAATAGACGGCAGCCCTACTGACAATCTGAACTATCGCCTTCTGGCCACTTATCAGGAAGGTTTGGGCACTTACAACAGCCCTTATACCCGCAAGCATCACAATGTGAGCTTCATGCTGGAGGCAGCCTGGCGTCTGAAAAACAACTGGCAGGTGAAAGGTAGCTACGGAATGGACTTCGGACATATCCTCGGCAATAATTACGGAATCCAGTTAACGGTTTCCAAATCAGGAATTTTAAATTTATAGAAGATGAGTCATCACATGATAAAAGGCACCCTCGCCACCTCCTGCTTATTGTTTTTCACGCTGTTGTTTGCTGCCTGCGACCTGGAGACGAGCGGCAACGGCAAGCTCGACGGGTTCTGGCACCTCGAGTCTGTAGACACCCTGAGCGGGGGCTTCAATGATTTGTCGCAGAAGCGCATCTTCTGGGCTTTCCAGAAAGACCTTCTGGAACTGTCGGATAAGGACTATGTACTGTCTCACTGCTTGATGCGCTTCAACCGTGACGGGGGTGCGCTGAAGCTCTCAGATCCTTATCTCTATGACCGTGAGAGCGGGGAGGGCGACCATCCGCTGACGGATGCTGCGGTGCTGAATCCTTATGGAATCAATGCCATAGAGACCACCTTCACCGTCGAAAAGCTGTCTTCGTCAAAGATGGTACTTAACGACGGAACCCTGCGACTTTACTTCACGAAGTTTTAAGAGCACACTCAGGCTTCGTGGATACATTGTGCCAACACCATGTGGAATATGGCAAAAACAGCGATGTCTATGGCGAAGAGCCATGTGAATCCTGTGGATTCGAAAATCAAGGAGTTCAATATGATGAAGAATACGGCAAGACCGATGATTGCCAGTAAGGCCTGATGCTGAGTGAGTCTGGCTTTCATCAGCTTGTGGTGGATGTGATTCTTATCAGCGTCGAACAGGGGTTTCCGGTGACGGAGACGGTAGATGACGATTCTGAAGACATCGAATACTGGAACGATGAGCAGGCTGTAGGCCAGCATGATGCGATCGTGGGAGAATTTCATGACCATGGGATTGTCCATGGAATACTTCACGAAGAGGAATCCGAGGATGAATCCGAGGGTCAGGCTGCCGGAGTCTCCCATGAAAATCTTGCGGTTCTGCTCCGCATTGCCCCATATATTATAGTATAAATAAGGTATTAGGATTCCTATCAATCCTGCTATCAGGATGCAGTAAACTTCCATCCCCTCTCTCCAGAAGCAGTAGAAAAAACCGCCCAAGGCAATGATGGAGAGGCTTGCCGAGAGGCCGTCGATGCCGTCGATGAGGTTTATCGAGTTGTCTATCAGCACGATTACGCAGATCGTGAGCAGGACTCCGGCCCAGTAGGGAAGCTCATGGATGCCGAGCAATCCGTACAGATTGTTGATATACAGACCGCAGAGGGGAAGCACGCAAGCGGTGATAATCTGAACCGTGAACTTCACTCGTGCGTTCAAGCCGATGATGTCGTCTACGATGCCAGTAGCATAGATGAGCAGTAGGCTGGTCAGGAAGCCGACGCTCCACAGGTTGATGGATATGCGGCTCTCGGGGTTCTCCACTCCCATCACCGTCATCGCGATGATAAAAGCGAGCAGCATGCTCGGCAGGAAGGCGATTCCGCCAAGTCGGGGAATCGGGTTCTTGTGCACCTTCCGCCGGTTTGGAATGTCGTAGAGATTCTTTTCCTTGCAATAGTTCAGTATCTCTGGTATCAATAAGAAACCCGTGATTAAACTCAAAAAGAATGCCCCCAAGATGATGAGTATATATTGCTGCATAAGAAAAGTCCGTGATCTGTATGAGAATAACTATGAAAACTCATCGTTATTGCATAAAATCCAAGAAAAACACAATATTATTTCAATAATCAAGTTTATCCTATAAGCATGAAAGTCTCTATTATAACGGTAACCCATAATAGTGCTGCAACCATCTCTGATACTATTGAGTCGGTGCTGAAGCAAACCTATCAAGACATAGAATACTTAATTATAGATGGTATGTCTACGGATAAGACGATGGAGATAGTTTATAGCTATGAGCCCCAATTTAATGGTCGTCTCAAGTATTTATCAGAGAAAGACAGGGGTATTTATGACGCAATGAACAAGGGCATCTCCATGGCCACAGGAAAATTGATAGGTTTTCTGAATTCTGATGATTATTATACGGCAGGCAATGTTATAGAAGAATTGGTGAAACCTTTTTCCAATCCAACAATAGAGGCTGTTTATGGAGACATTCATTTCATAAGGGATAGTAACCCGAATAAGATAGTCAGATATTATTCTTCTAAGCTCTTCAGCCCCTTCTGGCTCCGTTTTGGGTTCATGCCAGCACATCCTTCGTTTTATACAAGGAAAGAAGTATATGAAAAAGCGGGCTTTTATAATCTCAATTATGAAATTGGCTCCGACTTTGAAATGATGGTCAGGCTTTTTAAGAAGTTCAATCTAAAGGCTGAATATATTCCCATGGATTTTGTAACGATGCGGATGGGAGGTGTCAGCACCTGTGGATACCGAAGCCATAAGACCCTGCTGCGGGAAGATATTCGGGCATGCAAGGAAAATGGTCTGTATTCTTCTTCCTTTTTGATTAGCCTGAAATATCTATATAAGGTGTTTGAATTTCTTTAGACGCGGCCATCGCTCGTGAGACGGTTGAGGGTGATGAGGCCTTGATGAGGTTGCTCGCTTGTAGGCGAAGTGCGGATAAGGTCTGGCTGATTAGCGGCCGGAAGTGTTTCCGGAGAGCAGCTCCTGATACAATTGAAAATAGTTTTTGCACATCTCGTGGTCAGTAAAATGCTCCTCAGTTCTCTTTCTGCAAGGGGTGGAGAATCGCGATTTTGGCGCTTGGCAGAAGTTCTGAATCTTGTTGATGGCTGCCGCGAGGTCGCCCCGCTCTATGGCGGCACCAGTAAGAGAGTCGATGCTTTCGGCTGCGCCACCCGTGGCGTAGGTAACGACGGGCGTCCCACAGGCCATGGCTTCAAGATTTATGGTTGGAAAGTTATCTTCCCATGTGGGGTTGAACAGCACATTAGCAGCGGAATATAGTTTGCAAAGTTCTTTGACATTCTCGGTTCGCCGAATGCCAATCACGCCCTTTGGGAGCGACTTAAGCTCCTTCTGGTTCAGCCCTACGAGCACTACCGAATAGCCTTCTCCTATCCTTCGGCTCAGCTTGATGAAGTCGCCGAGACCCTTGTGATACCAGTTTGAGGCCACTCCCAATATCATTTTGTTTCTTGGCGGAATGTGATACCGTTGCTTGATGGCGTCGGTGTCTTCCGCGATATGAAATGTGGAGCTGTCTATGCCGTTATAGACGAGTCGGCGGTCGATGTCTTTCAGAAACGACGACTGGAGCTCTCCGTCCAGCCAACGGCTCACGGGAACGAGGACTAAACTGTTTAGTGAGCTGAAGGCGGCACGCTTCTTCTCAAAGTTGCGATAAGAGTTGTCGCGCAGGAAACTCCTCGGATAAGCCGACTTCTGGGGACAATCGGCGCAATGGCTTTTCCACTTCTCGCAGCCCGCGAACATATAGTGAGCGCAATGACCCGTATATGCCCAGCAGTCGTGTAGCGTCCATACCACAGGCTTATTATATGAAGACAAAAAGTCGAATAGGATAGGATAGTTGAGATAATACCCATGGATGTTGTGCAGGTGGATGATGTCGGGCTGAATGGATTCTATATAATGGACGAGTCTCCTCGTAGCTCTTCTGGACATTAATCCATGGTTGTCAAGGATACGCGTGCTTAAACCGTGAATCTTTTCATCTAAGTCGCTGCCAATGTGATATAAGTGGGACGAACTCTCATTGAACCATCGGCCGTAAGCGATGTAGCTTTCCCAACCATTGGATTGAACCATCTGTCCTATCCCTTCTGTAATCTTTCCATGAGACCCCCAGTTGGCAGTAATATTTATCTGAAATAGTTTTGGCATCAGTATTTCTTATTGCAACTTAGAAAATAAGTTATATGGCGGAGGGGCCAGAAGGGCTCGAAGTGGCGCCGGTTGATAACTTTCCCGTCAAAAGAGAAGTAGTTTTTGTAATCAGATTGCGAAAATACATACTTGTAAGTGTTACAGGCAATGTCAATAGAGGTTTCATTGGCTTGCGTTAATTTGCCATATGGAAAGGCGAAGTGATTACAACTTTTTCCAATATGTGATTCAATAACATCTTTACATGCTGTTATCTGATATTGAAGTTGGTTTATATCGTTAGAATTGATCATGTAGTGATCCATCGTGTGTGCGCCAATGATGTGCCCTCTCTTGGCAAGTTCCTCCAGGTGAGTCCATCTCATTGGAGTCTTGTTTGGAGTCAAGATAGTGTTCTCATTGAAGTTGTTGATATATTTATCATCCCCATCCACATAATTTGGATTAATAAAAAACAAGCCATTGATGCCGTATTTCTCGAGTGTGGGAGCAAAGTAGTCATAGCACTCCTTGAATCCATCATCGAATGTAAAGGCAATTTTCGTGCGTGAAGGGTTCTCATGATGGACTATCATACTGATAGCATCCTCAATATTAATTAAATCAGCTCTTTTTGACAGCTCATATAGCAACTTGTCAAAGGTCTGAGGCTCTTCCTCTTGCTGTACCCTATGCCCGTTTAGAATGTGTATCCCCGGAGCAGGTGATGCGAATGCGCCCAGCGTATCAAGTATTCTTGCTCTCATGAAAGAACGCAGCTTATCTTTAACTGTTTTTATCTTGTCCATTAATTACTTCTTTTATCACTTCTATTTGATAATGAATATTCCATTTCCGGTCTATCTCATGGTAGCAAGATTGGGTAATAGATTCCCTTTTTGGAGGACATCCATAAGTCCAAGCTTCAATCTTTTGCATTAAATCTCCAACATTGTCTTGCTCGAAGAAGTCTCCAGTAATGCCGGGATGTATAGCTTCAAACTCAGGCATCTGCTGAGGGAAGTTGTTATGGGTTATAACAGGACAACCAAAAGTGAGAGAATGAATAGCGGTGAGACCTACATTGCCTGGCGATACACATACGACAGCATTATAAAACAGCTCTCCCAACTTCTCATCCTCATAGCATGGACCATACATCCAGATGTTGTCGAAACCTTTGCGTAAGGCATATGACTGGATGTTTACATGCTCTATATCCTTGCCTATGATTACAAGATTTAAGGGCTTGCCTTCGCTTTTCATTTGGGCAACGGCATCTATAAGGTGTTCAATTTTCTTACTTTTTTGTAGTCTGCCGCAATAGATGACAGTGGGATTGTCGTTTCCAAAATGAGAAGAATAGATATCTGTTGCCCTGAGAGTCTCTCGAAGTTCAAGCTCTTTGTCAGAATCCAAGGAATTGGCAATGCAGAACATCTTATCTTTGTCGAATCCTAAGTTTGCCATTAAATGAATAGAGTACTCGCTATACAGCATGAGTTTGCTGAAGAGAGAAAAATACCATTTCTTAAGAATCTTCCTGATTCCCCGTTCCTTGCCATACCAGCCATGACTCCAAGCAATGGCTTGTCTCCCAGTCAGCTTTGCCAATAGCAGTATTATCCATGATGAAACGCAATAAGGCTCCCCATCGAGTATATAGTATTTGTAAGGCTTAAAGACTGGTGCGATGGAGCCAAACTGCCAATAAAACTGGTGGAAAAACAGGTTGCGTAGAGTCTTCTGGTAACCATCCAGCAGGCGGTAGTCAAACTTCTTGATGGGCGAAGCCACCTTGTCGCCTATATAGAAGTCGCATCCTATCGTGCGGTCTATCAGACTAAAGATGGGATATCGATAGTGCGGGCCGATGTTGGTGATGATGCATAGCTTATTTTTCATTCTTTGACAATTTGTTGACGGTTGTCAATAGGGCAGCTTGTACCTGCAATGATAAGAAGAAGTATCAACAGGCCATTGGACAAGAGGGTTGTGAATATAGATGTATTCAGTATGTATGATAGGGTGGGAAGAAAGATGATGAGCAGGTCTGAGATTTTATATCTATAGGAAATTGAGTTGATGATGTGCATTAACAGATAGAAGAAAATCCCTATAAGGAGGATGCCAAATATTCCACTGGCAGCCAGACCATCGGTAAGAAAGAAGTTGGCATTTGCATTTTGGCTTCCATATGCCACGGCCATTCCTAACGGCTGTGAAAAAGGATAGCCGTTTGTTATGACATTGACAATATTGATATGGGAATAATAGGTGAAGGGATTATCATTGATACAGAAAAATCGGAGATAATACTGGCTTAACCAACCAGCAACGGCTGAGGTGCGTAGAACAACAATAAATCCGAGGACTAATTGTAGTACCTCGTCTTTGAGAAAAACAATGAAGATACTTGCTATCGAGAGAGAGTACATTATTAACGCGTGCAGCTTGTTACTGATGGCTTCTTTCTCCTTCCGAATGAAAAAATACAGAATGATTAAGGCAAAAGGCATAAAGAAGGTGAGCTTCTGCATATCAATCATAAACAGGATGAAATAAGCTACAATGGTTGATGTTGTCTTCATCCATTTTCGTTCAGACAGATAGTTGACCAATAAGAAAGGATAGAAACCTCCGAAAAGCCAACCTTTAATATAGGCCAGTAGAGAGATTCGACCTGCATTTTCTGAGTTTTCCGCTCTAAGCTGATACATCATGTCTGACTGCGTAAAAACATTTACGAAGTGCATAGAATTTATACTCATAGCAACGAGGACAACGGTCAGGATGATGGCTGCTCCCTGTATCCAATTGAAGGGGATTTGGGGTTCTATAATGATATCCTTGAAAATCCTTTGCCCTTTCCCAATGCAGAAAAGAAAAATGAATATCATGCAGAACACTCCCCCATAAGAGTAGGTGGTTAGAGGACTGATGTTCCGCATCGTGAACAGCGCGTGAGCAAAAGGAATATAAACAAGAATGTAGAGAAACAGAGTAAAGAAAGAAGAAAGGTTCCGTAGGCCTCTGTAGAATAGGAAAGGCACAATAGACAATATGACCCACACAATGAACTTGCCTGCAGTCATGTCAATATAGTCAATGCCCATATAGGCAAAGAGCCTGTAGACAAATCCTTTGAATGCAATATTATAGATCACAATGTATATCAGTGCACAGATGATACGCGAGAGCATATTTTCGGCATTGAATATAAAACCTAATATTCTCTTCATATCAGCACAATTCTAATGATTAATACGAGAGAAGAAAGGCACCATAATGGGATATATTTCTTGAAACTGCCTATGCCAACATTGCCCAACTGAAGGATATGTAGATACATGGCGAGGTTGACCAAGGAGCAAAGGAATGCATAGAAGGTCAGGATGTGGTAAATATTGTGGCTCATACTGCAACCGAGGAGAATGGTGCCAACAGCCACGACGGCGTAGGCTAGGTTATAGAGAAACAGAATACGCTGTCTGTTCATATACCTAAAAAGAGGAATCAATGGTTGGGTAAGAATAGTCGGAAATGACCAGAAGGCCAGACATAAAGATATATTACCGGCAGTAGCCCACTTCGCACCTAAAAACAATACCACGATCTTATCACCTCCACAAGCCAGAAATAACATGGGAAGAAAGGCGATGAGTGCTACCACCTTGCCCACTTGCAGTGTACAGAGACGGGCGTTGAGGGTTTGCTCGTCAGGCTTGGCAGAGCATAGCAGTTCGTAATATACCCGTCCAATAGCTGAGCCAATCAGACTCATGGGCAGCAATAGCAGTTGTAGGATAATGGAATAGCAACCTATGGTAGTCTTGTTGAAGTAGGATACCAATATTAGCAGGGGAACATTAAATCCAACGAAGCACAGTAGACTTGAGGGGGCATCGTAGAGGGCGAAGTCCCTGTATTTGAAGATAATATTCTTTATTTTTTTCGGGTTTAAAGCGCAAAGACTTCCTGTCTTTCCGATGTATATCAGATATAAAAGGAGAAAAATCATGGTTATGACCTGTGCGATAGTAGTACCCAGAATCAGACCATTTATGGTTGTGAGGGCTATAAAGCCAAAGAGTACTCTAAATCCTGCCTGTGAACTTCCAAGAATCACACTCTCTGCAGCAATGCCAGAATATTGGCCATATCGGTTGCACAGGTTGCTGAAGATGGTGTGGATGGCGTAGGCCACCAGATAAATAGCCATTAACCAAATTGATGGAAAGTGGAGAAAGAATGGAATTCCGCTCTTGCTGCCAAGATAGAAAACTATGGTTGTAAGCAGGCTTATCAGTAGGCTAGTAAGCAGGCAAAGGGTTGAAACATAAGGTATCTCGGCCTCTGTGGCCTTCACAATGGTATTCTCATATCCAGCGAAGAGCACGATGGAGAGGATGGTGACGAAAGAAGAGAAAACACCCCATTCGCAGAAGTCGGCAGGTGTGTATAGTCGCGACAAGATAGGTGTCACTACTACTGGGAGCAGAAACATCACGATATTGCTCGATGACATCTTTATGGTGTTGAGCAATAACGGGCTTTTCTTAATGTTATCTAATAGCTTCTTCAAATTGATATCCTTTTGTCGAAGGAATGTAATACATTGTAATGCCTTGCCGTCCGAGTTGCAGCATTTTATCCAGACAAGGCTTGGAATAGAAAACCTTGATGAGGAGGTTGGAAAGTTTATATTTCTTGTAAATGTCCGGGCTAAAGTATCTGATGAGCGTTTGCTCATGGGTTCTTCGCTCCAGATGTCCCTCTATGCAGGTGTAGGTCTTTATCTTTCCTTGCTCGTCCATGTATCGGTAAGTTTTCTGAACGGTAAAGAACTGCCTCCAGTAAGGATATTCCAGATAGAGCAGTCCCTCTACACAGTGGTCGAAAGTGCCGATATAATGGGGGCCAAGGCCGAGGGTGAAGACCAAAGCCTGTAGGGTGGTCATCCTATACCATGGTGAGTCTTCGTCCCAGCAGTTCTTGCATTTGGAATGATCTTTAGTTAGCCATTCCGCATGTTTTCCCCATGCACACACCGAGTGTTGCACATTGATGCTTCGTCTTACGCCGGGCAAGTTTCTGAAGGTTTCGGCCAGATGCCCAGCAAATGTTTTGTCGGTTTGCGGATGAAAGATGCATTGGGTATCTCTTTGCAATTCCGGGTCTGGGTATGCTGGCATGAGGAGAGTTCCCTCTTCGGTAATGACGGCTTGAATCTTCTGTATCAGCTCTTCGGCTGTTCCCTCATAGTTATAGAACTCCTTCATGGCCGCATGAATGCAGACTACACTGCCTTTGCTCATTCCCATAGAGCACATCACATCTACCACATCATCGGCAGAGTATTTCTGGTGATAGACCAGCATCCCAAGTCGTTTATGAATGTCTTTCCTCAGCATGGAGATATCCTTGATGCCAGTGACTTTCTTGAATACCAATCCTAAGGATGTGAGAATAGAGGTAGACATATCAGGATTATGCAAACAACTTTTTAATATCTTTCCTCATCACCCAAATGGTCAGGATGAGGGCAGTGAGAATTTCCATGACCAGGACGAAGATCATGCGCTTGGGCCCTGATGGTTTGATAGGAACGGAAGCTCCTTTTAGTATGGTGAACACAGGTGTCTTTTCCTGTAATTTTGCCTGTGCAGCGTCATACTGATTTTTCGCATTCGAATAGGTATTGAATTTCAGCTGCATATCGTTTTCCAAATCCTCTATCTTCGATTGCACTGACTGTAGTACCACATCTTGGTTGGCATCGGAGTAGGAAGCGTAGATTTGTCGTGCACGCTCATATTTGGCCTGGGCTTCTTGTACGAGTTTCTTGTAATAGAGCACATCTTTTCGGGCTTTGTCGGTGCGATAGGTTGTGATATATTGCTTCAATCGGGTACTGATGGAATCTGCCAATATCTTGCAGACCATTGGATCCTGTGAGGTGGCCGTGATTGTAATCACTCCGTCTTTAGAGTCTACTTTCAGCGATACATCGCTCCTTATCTTCTCTGCTACCTTAGCTTGCTCTTTTGTGAGGTGATAGGGAATCACGCGATTCGTTGGTAGGGGGGCTTTTTCTTTGCTGAAGATTTTACCCCACCATGCTTCCTTCTGATGGTTGGCTAAGTAATCTGAGTAGGTGTACTTTTGACCATCAAGTGTCTGTATTTTAATTCCGAAGAGATCCACGATGAATCGATCATCTTCCATGAGCTCAGGATAGAGTAGGGGCGTAATGGCATCTGAACTTTTTATCTGCGATATGTCGATGCCCAGAGAAGAGGCCAGAGTGCCAATAGTGCCCGAAGGGGAGGCATTTTCTACTTCTGGAGCCAGTTTCGTGTCAGTTGTGAAATATCTGGGCACGCTCAGAATGACGAAGACAAAGATCATCAAGGCAATGGGCAAGACAATGAGGTAGGGTAGCTTGTTGCTCTTGATTTTCTTAACGATCAGTCTTAGGTCAATGACGGCCACATCTTGATTGCTTTTCATATTCTGTTTCTAAGTTATAATCTTTTAGATATTCAAATGCCAGCCTTGTTCATGTAGATAGCTGTTCCAGTCAAGTTGGCGATGCATTTCATACATTTCCATCTTAGAAATATCGTTCCATCCACAGGTGGAAGAGGGGGTCTACGAAGTGAAAACCCCCGTCGTGAGTTTTCTCTATGATGTCTTGTTCTTGCAGGGTCCGCTTGTTCTTGACGAGGGTGTTGGGATTGCCAAGATTATATTTCCTGCGTACTTCGGCAGAAGAGAATTTGGTTTCGCCAGCCGCTATGGCTCGGAGGAGTTCTATCTGCGCTGGGGTGAGGCGGTTGATGTCGGCCTGGAACATGGGCGTGTTGATGTTGAGGAGTTGCTCCACGCCATAGTTGAAATCGTCGGCGGTTACGTTATCGGCAGTTTTGTTCCAGATGAAGAAGCTCAGCTGCTGGAGATACCAGGGGTGGCATTCCACGATGTCGCAAATCTGGGATGCGTATTCTTCTGATATCTGTTTGTTGGTCTTCTTGAAGCCTGCGAGGATGAATGGCAACCAGTTTTCCTTGTTGATTTTGTCGAGAAAGATAACCTGCCCAAATCGGTAGAAGGGGTTGTTAGAGTTATTGAAGATATCCATCATCATGTGGCGCTTACTGCCATAGAGACAGTAGGTGGTGTCTTCTTGCTGCTGCCAAACGGCGCGCATCTTGCCTTCCATGTCTTTATATTCCGGCAGATTGGCCAGTTGCTGAAACTCGTCGATGCAGACGATGATGGCAATGCCTTTCTGTTTTGCCAGCGTTTGGGGGAGCTGGAGGATAGAGAGCTTGTCTCTTTCTTCGGGCTTAAACTTGATGTCGAAGGCCATGAAGTTGGTAATCTGGTCTTTGATAACCAGCTGGGGAACCACTCCATTCAAGAGCTTTCGTGCGTCGTCGGCCCATTTCTCAAACTTGGTTGAGGCGCACTCAATGACCTTGCTGGCAAAGGTTCTGTAGAATTCTGATTCCGATCCGATGCTGAAAGCGTCAATGTAACATACCTTGATATCGCTTCTCTCGACCATGAGCTCTTCCATCGAGCGCCTTACCAACGACGATTTGCCCCATCGGCGGGGGGAGATGAGCATCACATTGATGTGTGAAGTGAGCAGCTGCTTGAGCAGTGCCCGATCTTCGTCGCGGTCAATGAAATTCTCTTTGGTTGCGAGTGTTCCAAACTGAAAGGGTACCTTCATTTTCTCTTTTCTTTGCTGCAAAGATACAAAAATTTACCCAAAGGTAACTTACCCAAAGGTAACTTTTTTATAAATCACTGTCTGTAAGCTCTTTGCTCTTTGCGTTTTTATTTACTCAGGTTTGCTATCGTGGCAATCATTGTGGCGATAGAGGCCACGCTGGTGCCGATGCCGAGCCATCTGCTGAGGGCGCTGCCGTCGTGCTTTGGCTTGGTAGGCACAACGATTTCGCAGCCCGGACGCACCTTGGCGTCGTGTCCTACGCGGGCCACCTTACCGTTCATATAGATGATAAAGGTGTGGCTCTTCTTGGCTCTGTTGCCCCATCCGCCAGCCTCGTTGATGTAATGGGCTGGCCGCTTGCCCTGCTCGTAGGCCACGGTGTTAGGATACATCACATCTCCGCTGATCTTGACGGTTCCGTTATATTCCGGGATGACGAGGCGGTCGCCTTCGCGGAGAACGAGGTCAGCATCGCCTCCGGGGTTCTCAAGGGCCTTGTCGAGTTCGATGCCCACGGGGTAGGTGTCGCCCAGCTGGAGCAGGGCAGCATTCAGGGAGTCGCGGCTTCCGCCAGCCTGGGCTTGCAGGAGACGGGTCAGCGTCTCTATCTTTGTACGGTCTTCGGGAGTCGTGCGGCGCAGGATGCGCGCCCCCTGCACATAGGCCAGGTCGGTAACGCCGCCAGCTTTCTTGACGACATCGCTCAAGCGTTCGTTCTTCTTGTTTAGCGTATAGGTGCCCGCAAACATGGCCTGACCTTCTACATACACATTCTTCTGGGAGGAGAATCCCGGGCTCTTGCGCACATATACTTCGTCAAACGGCATCAGAGTGAAGCCCGGTTGTCCGTCTACGACAAATCCGTCCTTGAGCGCAAGGGTAAAGGTTTCGGAGATAATGCTGTCGGTGGAGAGAGCCTTGGGATTGCTCACGCGGCGCGCTACATCCACTTTCACGGTGGAGGCCTGGTCTTTCAGTCCGCCTGCCTGCAGCACGAAGTCCTCAATGGTCTCGTTGTCGGCATATTTATAGATGCCCGGATACTGCACCTCTCCATGGATGGTAATGGTGCGCTGGGTCTGGAGCTCGGTCTTCGTAGGGATGAAGAGCACATCGTTTTCCTTTAGCGGGATGTCGGCAACGCTGCCGTCCATGATGCCTGCGATGTCCATGCTGATCACCTCGAGCGACCGGTCCGTCTTCATGCGGTGCATGACAGCCCGGTTGGTGAAGGCCTCCTCCGTCAGTCCCTCGGCGTGGGAGACGAGGCTGCGCACGCTGGTGATGTCGCCGCCAAGCTGATACATGCCCGGGCGGAACACGGCTCCCTTGACCTCCACGGTGTTGGCATAGCGCGGAAGGATGGAGTCTACGCTTACGGAGTCGCCGTCTGAGATGCGGAAGGAACTCATGTCGAATTCCTCCACATTGAATACGGCGTATTCCCGCCCTGTCTTGCGGACCACCCTGACGGATTTCGTGTAGGCGTCGCCGGTGAATCCCCCGGAGTAGGTCAGCAGGCTCTTGATGCTCTCGCTCTTCTTCATTTCGTAGAACATGGGGCGCTTCACCTTTCCCGTAATGTTCACCAGGCAGTCGTAGGGACCGACATAGATGACATCGTTGTCGGCAAGGCGGATGTTGCCCGACAGCTTGCCGTTGAGGATATAGTCGTAGACATCCACCGTGGTAACGAGCCTGTTGTTGCGATATACCTTGATGTTACGCAGCGTTCCGAGGTCGTTGGTGCCGCCAGCCATGTAGAGCGCGTGGAATACCGACGCGAAGGCCGACAGCGTATAGGTGCCCGGAGCCTTCACCTCGCCGTACACATTCACCATGATGGTCTTCGTCTGTCCCACCGTGAGGCGTATTTTGGAACTGCTATAGCGTGCGCCCAGCGTGGAGCGGAGCCGCGCGTTGGCCTGTGCCACGGTGAGGCCGCTTACCTGTACGGGGCCGAAATCGGGTATCGTTACATCGCCGTCGGGCGACACGGTGGCCTGGACAGACTTCTGCGAGGCGCCGTATACATCGATGAAGACTGCGTCGCCCGGGCCCAGACGGTAGTTCTGAGGGGTGGCAATGTTCATGTTCGGCTCGAAGGTCAGGTTCTTCTTGTTGAAGATGTCGCGGCCAAAGACCTTCGGCCCCGAGGTCTTCTGCTCCTCCGTCTCGAGCGAGTCTCTAAGCATGCCGGCCATCTCGTGGCGGATGGCCGTATACTCCTCGTCGTTCTCGTCGTAGGTGTGCTGGTAGCTTGCGTCGGGACTTACGCGATAGTTTGACAGTTTGCCCTCTTTCTTGTCGCTGTTGTTCTTGCGCATGCGGTCGTCTGTCTGCTCCACGGTTTCATCCGCCACGGTGCCGAGACCGTGGTTGTTTATCTGGCGTTCATACTTCTTTCTTACCCTCCGAATCTGAGATATGTCCACGCCGTTCTGCATGAGTTTGGTTACAATCTGGGAATTCGAAGTGCCTGCTTTGTATTCTTTTGCGACAAAGCGCATCACCTGCTCGTCGGTCATTGACGACTGGGCGCTCATTCCGAGGGGAACGCATAGCAAGAGCAATGCATAGAGAAGGATTCGTTTCATATCTTTTAGAATTTCTTTCCGGTAATGATGACGGCAGCGGTTTTCGCGGCAATCTTGAAGTCCAGCCACAACGAGCGGCGCTCCAGATAGCTGAGGTCCATGTGCAGGCGCGTCAGCATCTTCTCCATCGTGTCCGTATAGCCATTGTAGAGGGTGGCCTCTGAGGTGAGCCCGGGGCGCATCCGGTAGATTTGCGCGTAGCTGCTGTCTACCTCCATGATTTTGTCGGCGAAGTATTTCCTTTCCGGTCTCGGGCCCACAATCGACATGTCGCCCCGGACCACATTCCAGAGCTGCGGCAGTTCGTCGAGGTGGTGGCTGCGGAGCATTTGCTCCAATCGGGTGGAATTGGAGTCGTCGCAGGTGGCGATGAGTTGCGGCCCGTCTTCTTCGATGATGCTCGGCATGGTGCGGAACTTGTAGATGGTGAAGGTTTTGCCGCCCTTTCCCACGCGTTCCTGCCGAAACAAGACGGGCCCGTTGTTCTGCCGATAGAGCCGGATGGCAATATAGAGGAGGAGGGGAGAGAGCAGAATCAGCCCGAGAGAGGCGCATATGATGTCCGTGAGCCTTTTTATCGCAAGTTGCGTCTTCCCCATTCCGTCTTGTACAGCCATGCTTATTTGATAGTTTTTAATAATAACTCTCTTTTTGTTAGATTGTTGCAAAGATACGCAATAAATTCCGAAAAAATGCCGAATTTAAGCATCCAGTTGCATTTTTCGGCGTCGGAAACGGAGGAATGGGTAGCCTTTCTGGAATCCGTAAGAATCTTTTTCTTTCTGTATGAGAGGCCTCTAAAGTGTCGTGTATTGAGAAGAAAAGTTAGATAAAATGATAAAATTATCGATTTCCAACAATATTCTGAAAATCTGCGAATTCCATTTAAATATACAGAGAATGACTGCTTTCTCACAAAATGACTACCCCAAGAGCTGTCGGGGACGGCTTTTTACTTTTCTTTTAGCCGCCTTTTACTCTGTTTTTAGCGGCCTTTTGTCTTCCTTCTAACCGCTTTTTTCAACTCTTTTAGCCGCTTTCGACGATGATTTTCGATGTGCAGACAATAGCTTTCAGAACAGGACTGAATATAACTTTATGATTATCAAGGAAGTATAAATTTCTGAATTTTCGGTCTCGTTTTTGCCCGAAGTCTTCCGATTTTTGTCTTTTGGGCATATTTTGCCTTGTGCTTTGCAAAACAATAAACTATTTTCGTAATAATTCTTATAAGTAGCCTTGCTCCACGAAGGCATTTCGCCCATTCGCCGCCGGTTTTTTCAAGTTGGGTTCCGGATTTTGCGTTTTCAAATCAAATGTGTATCTTTGCATGCGGTAAGGTATCCTGATTCCCTGACGCCATTCACCAGTCTGCGTGCTGGGAGGGGAGGCGGTAGGGGTAAGGGCGGCCTTGCAGGATAAGGAATTACAATGCGCACGGATTCTAACATCATGCGGCAGGCCGGCAGCACCTCGTTTGCGGTGCTCTTCACGGTGAGCTTCTGTCATTTTCTGAACGACACCATCCAGTCGATGCTGCCGTCGATTTATCCGATGCTGAAGTCGGATTTCGCCCTTTCGTTTGCCCAGATCGGCGCGATAACGCTGGTCTTGCAGCTCACTTCGTCGATCATGCAGCCCCTCGTGGGGCTCTATGCCGACAAGCATCACCATGCCTGGCAACTCTCGGTGGGCATGGTCTTCACACTTGCGGGCATCTTCCTGCTCTCCTCGGCCACGAGCTTTCCCATGATTCTCATGGCCGTGGCCTTGTTTGGCTGCGGCTCGTCGGTGTTCCATCCGCAGGCCTCGCAGGTGGCGCAGCTGGCCTCCGGCGGTCGGAAGGGTCTGGCGCAGAGCATCTTTCAGGTGGGCGGCAATGCCGGATACGCCGTCGGCCCGCTCCTGGCTGCCGTCATCATACTGCCCCACGGCATGCCGGGCATCCGCTATTTTGCCGTCGTAGCCATCCTTGCGGCCACGATACTGGGCTATGTGGGGCGGTGGCACATGCGCGAGCTGAAGACCTATGCCCACAAGGCGCGCAGCCGCTGGGCCACCGTGAAGCCCTATAGCCGGGGGCAAATCTATTTCTTCGTCTTCATTCTCTTCATGCTCATGTTCTCCAAGAACTTCTATACGGCGAGCATGACCAACTACTTCACCTTCTTCCTCATCGACAAGTTCGCCGTCTCGATACAGCAGTCGCAGCTCTGCCTCTTCGTTTTCCTCGCCGCCCAGGCCGTGGGAACGATCGTAGGCGGGTGGCTGGGCGACCGATACGGGCGCAAGTATGTCATCTGGTTTTCCATCTTCGGGGCGGCTCCGTTCACGCTGCTGCTGCCTTATGTGGGCACGCTCTGGGGCACGATTCTGCTCTCGGTGGCCATCGGCCTGATCATCGCCTCCGCCTTTTCGGCCATCCTCGTGTATGCCACCGATCTCATGCCGGCGCATACGGGGGTCGTGGCGGGCATCTTCTACGGGCTCTCCTTCGGGCTGGGCGGCCTCGGGAGCTCGTTCTTCGGATGGCTGGCCGACCAGACGAGCATCCTCTTCATTTTCAAAGTGAGCACCCTGCTGCCTCTGCTGGGCGTCATTGCGGTGTATCTTCCTAAAATGAAAAAAGAAACTATTTAAGGTTTTTCTATGGACTATACAGCACATTACCAGTCGCCCTTGGGCGGCATCACGATGGCAAGCGACGGTCGTTTCCTCACGGGCTTGTGGTTTGACGGACAGAAATACTTCGGCTCTACATTGGGTCAGGACCACGAGGAGCGCGACCTGCCGGTGTTCCGGCAGACGGCGGAGTGGCTCGACATCTATTTTTCGGGGCGGGAGCCCGGTTTCCGTCCGCAGCTGTGCCGGATGGGAACGGAGTTCCGTCGCGAGGTATGGAACATCCTCCTTACTGTTCCCTACGGGCAGACTATTACCTATGCAGAGATAGCGAGGCGTATGGCAGAGAGTCGCGGACTGCCCCATCTGTCAGCACAGGCCGTGGGCGGGGCGGTAGGCCACAATCCCGTCAGCATCCTCGTTCCCTGCCATCGGGTGGTGGGTTCCGACGGAAGTCTCACCGGCTATGCCGGCGGCCTCGACCGCAAGCGCAGCCTGCTGCGATTGGAGGGCGTAGCCTCGGCCTTCCTATCGGAGAAGAAAATGCGCCAGAAATGAGAAATTTCATCAGAAAACTTGCTTTGATTCGAAAAAAATACTATCTTTGCAGCGCATATACACAATGGGCTTGACTGGATTTGACGGCGGGCCGAGATGGTATGTAAGCATGCGGAGCTTCGGTGGCTGGCTCCTAAATATCAGTTATCAACAAATTAATTGGCGAAAACAATTACGCTCTCGCTGCCTAGTCGAAGTATAGTAGACAGGCTCAATCCTTTCACAAGGTGAGGGGACGGGACATCGCTCAAGCACTCTTTTCCCGAAATAGCTTGACTCAGCGGTGCTAGATTAGTCGGGGATAGCCCTGTGGAGGCCTCGCTCCGCGGGCGAAGATTCAGAGGATAAGGCGACGGTTGGTGGTCCGGGTCTTGCCGCCGCACGAAAATCAAAGGCCGGAATAAGCATGTAGAAAGCATATGGTTTCCCCGTGCGGACGAGGGTTCGAATCCCTCCAGGTCCACTCGTAAAGAAGCTGATGGTTGCAGAAAGTCCAACCGTCAGCTTCTTTTTATATAAATAGGTAGGGTAGGGCATTGGCTTGCGGGCTGTCAGCCGACTTTGCCAACACGGCAAGCGGACATTGGCAATCCCTCCCTCTACGGGGGGGATTGCCTGCAGGAAGGCGCCCTGGAGTTTGCTGCCGGTTTTTCAGCACCCTGGCATGGCAGTCAAATCATGTTCGAGATAAACAGGTAGGCGGAGAGCGCTATCATGCACCCTGCCACCAATTTCTGATATTTCTTGCGGTTGATGTCCTTTATCGATTTCAAGGCCAAATAGTTGCCGGCAATCATTGCCGATGCGATGAAGAGTCCGGTCAATAGGATTTGCGTATTCACCAGATTCAGTTTCCCGTAGACAAGAGTCTTCACGATGTGCATCACGGTTGCCGCTGTCGCCTCGCTGGCGATGTAGGAGACCGGGGAGAGGTCGAGGGTGAGGAAGGTTGCGCTGCTCAGTGGTCCGGAGATACTCAGCAGACCGTTGACGAATCCGGTTATTGCACCTCCGACAAGCATGGTAGCCGGACGCTTCTTCAGCCTGATCTTGCCTCGCAGTTTCAGTAGGGCAAACACGATGAGGGCCAGGGCCACGATGCCGGTCATCAGATGTTTAGGCGCTATTGAAAAGCCGTATGCGCCCAGTGCCGACAGGGGTACTGCCGTGGCAAGAAACCACATCGTAGGCTTCCACATAATCTCTTTCCACCCCAGTGCTGCCCGCGAAGCATTGCTCAGCAGTTGTGCGATGGTGCTGATGGGTACTGCTACTTCTATGCCAAAGAAATATGTGATGACAGGGAGCAGGACCATTCCGCCCCCGAAGCCGACCGCACTCGACAGGAAGCCTGCAAGGAATCCTACAACGACTAATACTATATACATCATTTCGTGTCAATCTTGAAGCACCTCTTTCCTGATGTCCCGTGTCTTCGGCAGCCGGGCGGCAGGAAGGCCTTCGCCGATTACTTCGCAGATGGCATCCTGCGAATCAGTTTCTTACGGCCTCGGGCGTCCAGGCCTTCAAGAAGCGAAGCACCTTCTCTTTGTCGTATCCCTTGCCTTCTTCCAAGAAACTGGAGTCCTGGATATGCAGCACCTTGCCATTCCCGTCAAGGATGACAAATACGGGGAACCCGAATCGCTGAGGACTGCCAAGTCGCTTCATCAGGGCCGTGGCGTTTTCCGCATTGCCTTTACGGGGATTGTAGTTGACATGCAGATAGAGATAGTTGTCGTTAATCACCTTCATGATGTCGGTATCCCTGCTGACAAAGTCGGCAAAGAGCAGGCACCACGGGCACCAGTTGCCGCCAATCTGGCAGACGATGAACTTGTTTGCACCCGTTGCCCGTATATCTTCTATGGCCCTGTCGATCTGCTCCATCGGGTTGATGGTCTCGTCATATACTTTCTTCAGGGTGCCCTGGGCGCTGGCCATGATGGTGGTCAGAGCCAGCAAGAGTGTGAATGCTGCTTTCTTCATTGTTCTTATTTTGTGAGATTAGATTCCGAGAAAACTGCAGATGAGGGCAAGCGTGGCCGGGCCTCCCTGCTTCATGATGATCATTTTATTGCTCGTCAGACTGCCATAGGCTGCCACAAGGATGACATAGCCGAGAAGCAGGCGCAGCCATAAGGTATCGCCCAGGACAACGGCTATGGCCAGCAGGACGGCCAGCAATAGATTGTAGATGCCTTGGTTCTTGAGCAAAGCCCTGGCCTCCTTGGCCTGAAGTATCCCCGGCTGCAGTCCGAAGGTCTTCGCCGTATGTCCGGAAGTCGTGGCCACCGTCTCAAGATACATGATATAGACATGCTCCAGGGAGACAAGCGATGCCAGGATAATAGTGATGGTTCCCATTGTATATTTTTACTTTAAACATGACTGTCCTTGTCTTTTGCTTCATCGGTTTTTCCCCGTGTCGGTGGATTCCCCCCATGGGCAATCCTTTGTTACAGGATTACAAAGATAACTTCCAGAAGCCAAAGTGCCAAGGGAAATTGGGTTAATGGTTGTTAAATTTGATTCGGTCCTGCCTGCCGCCTTCCTGATTCCTGCCAAAAGGTAACCATATATTATTAAGCTGTCTTCTTGCGGAATTCAATTTTTTGTCATACCTTTGCCGACGGAGCCCGGTAAAGGCGAATATAAAACCAATAGAAAGAAATGATAGTCGACAAAGATTTCCTTCGCAATCAGGATTTGGGATTGCTCGTATTGAGAGTAAGTATAGGGGGACTGATGCTCTTCCATGGTGTATCTAAACTACTGCACGGCGTGGGCTTCATCGAGGGCATGCTCGCCGGCCTGGGACTTCCCGGTTTCATTGCCTACGGCTGCCTGCTGGCAGAGCTCGTCGGTGCAGCCTTCATCCTTGTGGGGCTGTGGACGCGCGCTGCCGCTTTCGTGCTCACCGGCAATATGGTGGTAGCCATACTCATGGCACATTCCTCTCAGATATTCTCACTTGACCCCATGACGGGCGGACTGCTCATCGAAGACCCGCTGCTCTTCTTGCTCGGAGCCGCTGCTCTCTGCTTTACCGGCGGAGGCAGATATGCCCTCACCAAGGGGAATATCTTCAGCTGAGGTCTGCCCGGTAAAAGAATCTGGAAACACAAAAGGATGAGCCGCGAAAACCCATCCTTTTGTGTTCTGTGCCCAGCCTTTGCCCCGGCCTTATGGGTTTGCTCCTGTTTCCTTGATTCCCTTGACAAGCATCTCGCAAATCCGGTCTTCCCTGATTATCTTCGGAGCGGCCTTGCCTGCCAGCACCAACACTTTCTTGCCATTCCGGTAGATGTAGAGCTGGCGTGAGCGTATCACGGCCGTCAGCCCATCGTCATGCAGCATGGCTGTCCAAAGGTGGTGGTAGGCACCCTCCTCTTCAAACAACTTCTTCTTCAGTTGGGAGCACATGTTGGTTGTATCGATTTGCTGCATACCTTTGTCTGTTTTGGCTTACTGTCCGCAAATATACGACTTTTATTTCAACTGGCATGGTTTCATGGCGAAGAATTTCTCACGGGGAGGCTGACCGTGCGCGGCAAGTGCTTGTTCCGAAAACGGACACTCCGGAATCCAGTCCCGGCAGTTGTATATTCACTCGATATTGCATATTTATGCAGGATACCGCCGCTCGCCTTGCTGCAAACGGCCTTTTACTCGCCTTTTAGCGGCTTCCGACCCTGCTTCCAGCGGCCTTTCAGGGTGTAAAAGACCGCCTTTTACTCTGAAATCGGCCGTTCGCAGGGCACCTAACGGAAATCCTGTTTATCATAAAAAGGGAAAATCCCCTTTTAGAAGCCTCGTAAAGCCTTTGGCCTGTCGCGGTGGCACAATTCCCCACCTGCACCGTTCCGACGCCTCTCGTGCGACATGTATAAATATTCATTTTTGCTTACGATCAGACCAGAAACCATTGTCCTGAATTTCGGTAAAGGGGGCTTCCTCCCGCAGGGGGCGGAGAGCCATGCGGGGAGGCGGTCTGGAGGGACAGGAAACATATTTTCTGCCTTTACCGTGGCTTTTTTCAAAATAATTTTTCTACCTTTGCGGAAGTCATAAAAACCAAATCAGGGGAAGCCATCCCTGAAAACTTACTAACTAAAGGCTATGGAACTAAAGAACTTTTTCAAGCGACAACTACGCACGGTCATTGAATGGAAGGAGCAAGACGCCTCCCTTCTCTTCCACCGGATGGAAACGACGACGGATGAAATCAAGAACGCCAGCAAGCTCATCGTGGCCCCGGGGCAGGGCTGCCTCGTGGTCTACGACGGCAAGGTGATGGCCACGCTGACCGAGCCCGGCATCTATGAGATGGCCACCGCCAACCATCCTTTCATCACCACGCTGCTCAACCTGGCGCAGCAGATGGAGAGCGAGCACAAGATGCGCTTCTACTTCTTCCGCACGGCGGAACTCGTGAATGTGCTCTGGGGCACCGCCTCGCCCGTGAAGTATATAGAGCCCGACTATCAACTGCCCGTGGCACTCGGTGTCTGCGGCAACTTCTCGGTGAGGATTGCCGACGCCGCTTGTATGTTCACCACCTTGCTCGGAACCGTGGGCGACTATCGTGTGGCCGATGTGCAGGAGCTCGTTTCCTCGCGTATCGTGGCCCCGCTCACCGCCTTCCTTGCCTCGAAGGCCTATCCCTATCGTGAGGTGGACCGCCACCTGATGGAGCTTTCGGCCGACCTGAAGGAAAAGACCGGCGACGAGCTGCTGAGGCTGGGACTCACGCTGACCGACTTCCGCGTGGACTCCGTAACCTTCGACGAAGACACGATGGAGCGTATCGGCAAGATTGCCGACATGACGGCAGAGCAGCGGGCGGCTGCCGAAGTTGACTTAGACTATACCGGCGTGCAGAAACTGGCCGCGATGCGCGATGCCGCACGCAACGAAGGCGGACTCGCCGGTGCCGGACTGCAGGTGGGGGCAGGCGTACAGCTGGCCAAGGACATCTTCGCCCCGCAGGCCGGCGGCTCTGGCGCGAAGGCTGCGGAGACCGGTAA
>NZ_FOOW01000039.1 GCF_900113305.1 Prevotella sp. KH2C16
GGCAAGGCCGACAGACACACCATCGCCAATGCATGCACCAGAGGCTACCTCTGCCGGGGATGGAAGCTCATGTACGAGGATGACTGGTCGCCGCTCGGAGACTACCGCTACAAGCCTACTCCGGGGCGGAACCTTGACGGGTCGCTGAAGCCGGGGCACACCATGTCCCCCATCTATGCCGCACGCCAGTCGGCTGAGACGAGGAAAATGAGGTCGGACAAGGCACGGGAGCTCTGCAGGCGGCTTAATGCCACCCCCGGCAGCAACTGGGGACGGTACCTGGACAAGCGCAAGCCCGTCGAGTGCCTCACCACGGGAGAGCGGTTCGCATCCATCGGGGAGGCGGCAGCGAGGTACAATCTCCCCCAGAATTATATCAGCAGCGCAATCTCGAGGAACGGCACGGTGCACGGGCTGAAATTTCAGAAAATATGAGCAATAGGAATTTTTTAGATACACCCTGCCCCCGCTGCGCATGGTACGGAGGGACGGAGGGCGACAACTTCTGGTGCAACAACCCGGGGTGCGTGAATTATAGGCAATTTATTAAAAGAAAGGAAAGATAATGGACAAGGATGAAATGAGACTGGTACGGGAGACGGAGTTCGTCTACCACCTGTACATCAAGAACACGGACGTCTGTCTCACGGAGGAAGAGCTCCGCAAGCTGGAAAAGGAAATCAGGGAGGGGCTGGAAGATGGTAGTGCTAAGCCTCTTTGACGGGCATTCCTGCGGGCAGATAGCCCTGCGTGAGCTCGGCGTACCAGTAGAAAGGTACTATGCCAGCGAGGTGGACAGGTTCGCCATACAGAATACCATGCACAACTTCCCAGACACGATACAGCTCGGCGACATAAGGAATGTGGACGGACGGAAACTCGGCCGCATAGACCTGCTCATAGGTGGTTCGCCGTGCCAGAGCTTCAGCTTTTCGGGAAAGCGCAACGGCATGACGACCGTTGAGCACGAGGAGGTTACCACGCTTGAGAGGTACATGGATCTGAAGTCCCAGGGCTTCGAGTTCGAGGGACAGAGCTACCTGTTCTGGGAGTATGTGAGAATCCTGCACGAAGTCCGTGAGGCCAACCCCGACGTGTTCTTCCTGCTGGAGAACGTGGAGATGGGTGCGAAATGGGAGGGCGTGCTAAGCTCGGCTCTCGGCATCATGGGCGTGCACATCAACGCCGCACTCGTCTCCGCCCAGAACCGCAGGCGCATCTACTGGACGAACATACGCACGAGAAGGGACGGTCTCTTCGGCGAGCTCGTGAGCGACATCCCGCAACCGGAGGACAGGGGGCTCGTATTAAGGGATGTCTTGGAAAGGGAAGTCCCGGAGAGATACTACCTGAAGGAGAGCGTGGCAAGAAGAATCTTGTCCTGTTGGAAAAGCGCGACAGCGCATGTCCCGGAAAGAAAAATGAGTCCGATAAAAGTAGGCGGAGGATGGGCGGAAGACCTGGTACTGCCCTACGACGACTACAACCACCGCTTTCCGGAAGACAACGGCAAGGTAGGTGCGGTACGGCAGACTTTCGCATCCTCCGCCGAGGGTAACGGATTCAAGATCGTGGAGAATCACTTCCGCATCCGCCGTATCACCCCCACCGAATGCGCAAGGCTCCAGACCGTGCCCGACTGGTACGAGTGGGTGGTATCGGAGACGCAGCAGTACAGACTTTTGGGGAACGGGTGGTGCGTCGAGGTCATCAAGCACATCTTCTCGTTCCTGCCCAAGGATATGTTCAACAGACAAAAACAATAATAATCATGAAAGAATCGAGAATCATCATCATGCTGATGCTGGCCGTCCTGTTCGGGCTTACCGTGATAGCCGTACAGCTCTCCAGCGTAGTAGGAATCCTTAACGAGTGCATGCAATACGATTAACGGAAAGGAGGATTATATGAAAGACTTTGGAAAGTACATCATCGAGAAGTCAAGAGAATACTCCGGCGATGTGGCCACCCAGCTCGCCTACAGGCAGGGTGCCGAGGAGGCCATGAACTGGGTCAACGAAAGGATGGCGGAATTCATCGCCAAGAAGACGGAGGGGGCAAGCTGATGGTAAAGAGGATAACCTACGGCAGCGACAGGGAGCTCGAGTGCCTGCGCTACCTCTCCAAGTGCTACGACTTCGCCCTCTCGCTGTCCATAAGCCTCGCCCTCAACGAGCTCGACACGGCCGCAGGCATGCTCCGGGACGGCAGGATGTTCCGGCACGGCCTGAAGAAGTATGTGAACAATGCCGTCAGGGAGGGCGACAGGCGGAGGGCTGCCATTACGGGGTACATGGTATCGCGTGGATTTTTCGAGAGCTACGCCGATCGTGTGATAGACCTCGCCGAGAAAGACATCGCCGGCTTCCGCAACTCCGTTCGCCGTGTCATGGAGAAGCACGGCATAGGGGATGCCGGGCTGTATGCACAGGTGGAGACCGCACGGTGTCTCCTGCAGGCCTGCGTGCTCGACTTCAGGGGCATCGCCGAGGAAGCGAGGAAAAAGTTCGGCGTTGCCCGCTCGGGCGACTTCGCCGAGTATGATGTCTCCGCCGTGTATTACTGGTTCGGCAAGGCCGCCGACATCCTCTACGCAGACATCGACAGGGTGCACGGCGACATCGAGCTGCGCACCCCGGCCACCGCCCGCATGTTCAACCGCATCCACAGAAAGATTGCCGACGGGGAGTATATCGGCGGATGCATGGAGACCGCCAGCGAGGAACACCCGGAGTTCATGCGGAACGAGATCAAAAAAGCGGGGAAGTAATCACTCCCCCGCCTCTACGAAGTCAACCGTGCACCCGAGGGCCCGTGCTATCGTCTCGAGCGTGTCGAGCCCGACGGAGTACCGCCCCAGCTCAATCCTCGAGATGTTCCCTTGTTTTATGCCAGTCAGGCCGGCCAGCTGCGTCTGGCTTATTTTTCGTGCCGCCCTAATCTCGGCTATGCGGAGACCTATGCGCCGCCTTGTCTCGTCCCTGTCTGTCATATCAAGTCTTTATGGTTTTCGTACATGTACTCGCCTATCTCCCTCATCACCCGTGCAACCGCCATGTAGTCTGATACGGGCTCGTCGTTGAGCCCGGTTATCTTCTGGCTCTCGTTAAAGCGACCCTGCTCGAACCGCACCACGACGGCGTTCTGGGTGTCCGTGAGCACCCACCAGCCCGGGCGGGTGCTGCGCTGTAGAATAAACCTATCCATCTTAGTGCCCGTCGTGCCGGTAGCGCAGCGTTGATATGTTACTCGTTTATCCAATAGTTGTCAGAGGTCTCCACATCCTCGAAGACGGTGTCGTCCTCTGTGTCTGCCAATGCAATGTAGAGATTAGTAAGGTTATGCCTGCACTCGTCGTCGGACGGGTCGTAGTCAAGATCTGATACCTTCGTGTTTCTTGTAGCTTTCAGCTCTTTGTCAAAAGCCGCCTTCGCTTCTTTCAAGTTGTCGAATTCTGCCGTTTCTTTGTCAAGGCTCTGTAGATATGAGCCGTAGCATTCTGTCGTCTGCCAGCCTAATACATACTTTTTCATAATCTTCTGTTTTTATGATTGTTTCTAATTATTTATACAAATTCTGTTTCTTCAGCATGTAGGCCATGCCCGGTGTCATGATGTCTTCGAAGTCGGCGAACGAAGCCTTGGCGATTGCGTATGCGCCCTGGTTCACGGCACCCAGCTTCCAGTTGCAGGAAGCGCAGCGACCCCAATGGTCGGCCTTTCTATAGACGATGCCGTTCTTCTCGTCAACGAGATATTCAGACCCGCTGCCCTTGGGGCTGACGGTATGCTCGAAACCGCGGCTCATCAGGTCGTGCCAGACCTCGTCCAAATCCTCGTGGCTCATCGTGCAGCACTCGTGAACAACTGCGAATGTAACCTTGGTTGCAAGAAAGTAGTTTGCTGAATTGATGGTTCTCATGTCTCTGTGCCGCTTATAGGTTGCCGCCCTGTTCTAAATTGGTTATTGTTTTATTTTCTATTGCAAAGATAATAATAATTTTTGAATATATCAAATTTGATATAAATTATTTTCTGTTTTTAACTAAGTTTTAACACTTCGGCGTTGATTTTAAGGTTTGTTTATAGAAAATCCCGCCTATCCATCACGGACGGGCGGGAAACCAAACTAAAAATAAAAAAAAAATAAAACTAACCTAACTATGAATCAAAAGTACCAGCATCCGCCGATGCCGATGAATATGTCGGGCTTGCCGTTAACGAGGCCGTACCCCACGCCGCCCGTCAGTCCCCAAGAGAGCCGCCGCCTGCGCTCCACGGTCTTCGTTACGGTAATCGTGCTCCTGTATATCTGTATGCTGTCGAGCCTCGGGCGGTATCCGCTCACCCAAGCCTTATAGCCGCTGTCTGCGAAGACTTCCTGCGTAATCGGGATGCTTACCCGTACGCTGTCCGAAAGGCTGTCCTGCGGCGTTTCTGACCCCTCTGCGGCGGTTTTTCCTCCATGGATGTACACGGGTGCCGCCCTAAGCCATGCGGTGTCGTGCCTGACGACCCTCCGCTCCACGGGGACGGGCGAGGCGTAGCGCACGGTGTCCCGCAGCGTGTCCCGGGTGATGCCCGCGGGCTCACGGTGCCTGTACTGGCATACATTGAGGGCTATGGAGCCCGCAAGCAGCACTATCAGCAGTAAAAGTATCTTCTTCATACACATAAAATTAGCGGCAGCCCCAACAAATAATGTCAAAGAACGCCTTTGTTATTATTTCAAACCGTGAATATCCGTCACGGGTTCATCTTGTTATCGTTATCCAGACCCTCTCCCTGCGGTTCAGCGCACGCTGGATGAGGTCGATGAGCCTGTCCGTCCAGTAGCGGGAGTTGACGACCCCGCCCACGACCTTGTTAAGCCCCGGCAGGATGCATCCCGCGGAATCCGCGGCGGTGTTGCCCGGATGGATGCGCACGCCCTCGTAGCAGGGCACGTTGAGCAGTATCGGCAGCTTCCTGCGGAACCTCGGGGACAAGGTGATGAGCACCTCGTACTCGCCGTAGGGTATCGCCGTCTCGCCGGCCACCTTGCGCTTGCGTATCTCGGAGAGCGGCATGGAGGCGTCGAGCCCCCTGTCCCTGTCCTCCACGCAGTCGCAGAGGTATGTCCCGTTCACGGAGAGCCTGCCTATCGTGTAGGCATCCCTTTTCCACTTCCTATCAATTCTTATCCTCATTCTTATTATCCTCCCTTGTCAGCTTTGCGACCGCCGCCATCCCCGCGGGTATGCCTACGAGGTAGGGGAACGCCGTCTCCCACCATCCGGGGACGGAAGCCCCGCTTGCGGCGAGCGTACCCTGTATGGCTACGGCGACCGTGGCGATGCCCGTGCCGGCCTTTATGATGTTGCCGAAAAACTTCGGGGTCTTAGCCCTCCAGCGTGCCGCGACCAGCCGCCATAATGTCTTTATCCTGTCCATAAGAAACTATTTCCTGCTGTTCCACTTCTTCTCCTCACGCCTGCGGATAATCTCTATCCTGTCCTCCTTGACGATGTTCTCGGCCTCGTCCTTGTCCAGCCCGAGGCGGCGTATGGCGAACATCTTCACGAAGGTCTTCAGCGACAGGTCTATCCCGTATGGCTTGAGGATGTTGCCGATAACCGACAATCCCTCTATGCCGCAGATGAACAGGCACGACCACTTGGCAATCGCGGTGCCGCCGTTCGCGGACACATCCACGAAGCACACGGCACACACGAACGCGAAGTAGGTAACGAGCTTCCCCATGGTGCTCCTGAACGCCGTGCTGATGGAGATGTGCACATGCAGCTTCAGCGACTTGCGCAAGCCCGCCACGAAGTCCGCGCCCACCACGAGCGTGATGGCTATTATCCACGGTATCATCAGGCGGAGACTCTGGTCTATCAGCAGCCACATCAGCGAGGACACCACGGTGCTCGCACCCTGTATCGTACTCTGGTCTCTCATCCGCAGTCAAAAATTAATCACATGCCCAGCGCGAACAGGAACGCCACGGCCGCGCCTACAAGGTCTGCGAGCAAGTCCTTGGCATCGAACCTCCCGTAGCGAAAGAAATCGACCACCTCCTTGGCCACGCCGCAGCAGGTCGCCGCCACGAAGCCGATGAAGCCGCATGCGGCGTTGGCAAACAGTTCCGTCTCCCCGCCGTAGCTCCACAGCGACTTGGACACCAACGCCACTACGGCGGCGATTACCAGACACGCCACGATGTGATACCAGTGGCTCATGTCTCCGAAAAACTCCTTAATCTTCTTCATTTTTACAAAATATTTAAGTTAAAACTAAAAATCAGTTACGCTTCCTCCACGAACTTCTGCGCCACGAGGATGGCAAGGTCGTACATGCAGTTCGGCAGGTCTCTCAGGCACTTGTAGACGATGCCCGCCTGCTTATAGTATTTTTCTGTTACCAACCCCATGCCTGCCCGGAACTCTATCGGGCTGTCCTTGGAGCTCCCCGCCTCCGCGGTTTCCGCCGTGCCGCCCGTCTCCGGGTCGTACACCTGCGCATAGCGGGGTATGTCCTTGAGGTTCCACACGCAGTTGGCAAGTCCCTCGACGCACTTGTACAGCACGCCGTCCTGTGTGTAGATAAGGCCCTCCTTGAGCTCCATGCCGACCTGAAAGCTGATGGGGTTCTCAATCGTGCCCTTGGTCGGGTCGGTATCTCCGATCTCCGCATAGAGGGCTGCCGTGTACACGGACGGCTGGTGCTGGAGCTCCGGGGTGTGGTCTTGCAGAACCTTGTAGAGCCGGCCATTGAACCACAGCCTCTCGCCGGCCTTGACCTCCATGCCGACCCTGCTTGACCAGCTCGGGAACAGGGCGGGCTTGGCCGCCGCCTCCTCGTCGGAGAGCTCCGTAACCTTGTCGGCGAGCAGTTCCTTCAGCTGGTTAATCACCTCGCCCGTGTCGGGTTCGGCCCGTACGGGTACCTCGGGCTCGTACTCCTCTTTTTCGTAACCCATCTGGACGAGCATGTCTTCCGTGGGGTTGACTATCACCATGCCGTCCACCTTGATGTAGCGGCCGTTGTAAATCTCGTTGTCTTTGTTTCTGAATCGTATCATATCATGTTTTGTTAGAATTTCAATTTCTTAAACTCGACATTCGGAGAGGCACCGAAATTATCTTTCTCCTCGAAGCTCTCGATATTCTCTTCCGATGCCCAGACGCACAGCAGATTCGGACACTTTGGCCTGAATTGATAACTATTGTGTATAAATACTGTACCTTCATACAGGAATATTATTTTTTGTAAATGGGTAGCCCAGAAAGTGAAGGCGTTGAATCTATGCAGCTGCCTTGGGAATGAGACCAGATGAATATTAATCGTAGTGTAGGAATTCTGTTCCCTGATATAGCTTCCACCAATGCTCTGTATGGCAGTATTCAGCTTCACGCGCCCCAGCCCGTTCTCATAGGTGTTGCTGACGACTTCAAGCCCCGGCTGCGAGCCGTATCCCCCTGTAGGTAATACCTGCTCGCAGACCTTCCCGTCCGTGGAGACATACCATATCTCATCGTCCGGCTGCCGCGAGAAGTCTATGCCTTCTATCATCCTGAGTGTCTTCATCATTATTTGTCTCCTATTGTTCCTCATGCCGCCCTCCTTTCTCCGAGGATGACGACACGGGCTTTTTTGTAAATATTATTTACCCCCCCTACATACTCGCTCACGGGACGCACCTCGGTTCCGAACCAAAGTATGTTCGGCGCGGCCCGGTATGCCTCCAATGCCATGTCCGGGACATAGACAGGTTGTTTCTGACGAAGGGCATAGCCCCCATTGGTAATAGCCGGAGGGACAAGCCCCCTGAACACGAAAGTAAGGTTGCTGTTGTTACCCAGGGCGTTGGTATTGATTGATTTGACAGTAGTCGGGATCTTTATGACGACGCCCGCGGTTTTATCAAAAGCTCCCAGCAGGGAGAAGTTTCCTATTGAGGTTATACCTTCGAGAAAAACGACGCGCTTGAGTTTGTTAATGTACAGATAGGTCATAGCCCTTTCGCATAAGTTGAAGGCGCTCCCGAAAGTAATCTCCTCCAGGCTGGAGAACTTGAAGAAAGGATTCCAGACGACTTTCGTCAGCCCCGTGAAATACCGGAACTCATGGAACCTCACGATGTTCGGAGCCTCCGGATGACTCCGGAAGTTGCTTTCGGTAAGGGTCCTCACCCCAGCCATGTCTCGCGGCGTAACCTCGCCGTCCCCGTCGGAATCGCACAGGCCGACGCACAGGGCCTTGGCATGCTCGTCCTCGAACCGTATCGGGGTGTCCATCCATATCCTGCGGGCGGCATTCTCCGCCATCAGCCTTCTTCTGATGTTCCTCATAATGCCCAGCTGTATATCATTCCGTAATACTTCTTCGAAACCGCATCATAGCGGATGGAGAACTCGTAGTGCGTGTTGGCCACGATGCTCATGTCGGCCTCGCCCCAGTTGACATCGGCGGGGAAGGTGATGGTGGGCGCGGTCGCCCCCGTGTCGAATCCTCCCTCGTAGTCGTTGGTGTTAGCCGTGTCCGTCGGGGCCTGCAGGGTGAGCGTGTACGCCCCGCCCGTCTCGGGGATGGAGAAGCGGTAGAACTTGTTCGGGAGCAGGTTGACCGTCGTCGATGACACCTGCACCACCGGCTTCTTCACCGCGTCGAGGTTCTTGTTGAACTCCGTGCTCTTCTCCTGCAGGAATGTATTCACGGGTTTCTTGCACTCGTTCACGAACTCCTCCGCCCCTGCCACTACTATTCGCTCGCCCTGCACGAACGGCAGGGTAACGCCCGATATGCTGTCCGCCACCGGGAGCTCGGAGGGGTTCTTGATTTCCAGTTCTGATACTTTTGCCATATCTCTTTGTTTTTTTGATTATATTTTATTCATGCTTGATGTTCAGTCTGATTTACGGGCGGATGGCAATGAGCGGAACGGTCATCTGCTCCGTGTAGTCCCCGCCGTTGAGACTCAGCAGGTACCTGTCCTGCCCCGCCCCGTAGTAGTCTTTCAGCAGGCTGACTTTCAGCCTCTCCGCCGCCTTACCCTCCTCGTTCGGGTAGTTGTAGACGATGGCCGTGGAGTGCAGGTGTCCTGACGGGTCGGAGGTGTCCCACACGCCGATGTAGGCTCCCTGCCCGTCCTCCGGAAGCCTGTTGCCAGTCGGCTTGTTGTCTCCGTCCACCGCAGGGCTGTCGTACATACCGTTGTACACGCCGCCGTACTGGTACAGCCTGCCTCCCTGCCCGTCGAGGGTATAGGCCTCGGTGTACAGCCATGATGTATGCCTGAGCGTGCCGTACTGGGTGGTCTGCAAATCACTCCACAGCTCGACGGCGGTAAGCACCGTGCCGGGCGGTATGGGACCGAGGCGGTTGGATTCCTCCATGCTGTAGGGAGTCGCGTGGCCGATGATTTGCTGCATGCCCATGCGGCCGAGGTTGTATAATGGCGTTACTCCGTCTTTGTCGTAGATGATGAAGTATACTTCACCCCCTGGGCCTACTCCCTGGGACATGAACATCTTCCCGGTCGTGTCGTAGTATGCGACGGAGTTGCCCACGAAGCGGATGTTCGGCCTCTCGGTCGAGAACAGGTGTATGCCGACGGCCTCGAGCCCGGTCTTCAGGTCGGTTATCGACAGGGAGAGATTCGTGATGCTCATCTTCAGCTCCGTCAGGAACGCCTCCGCGTCCTCGGGTGCGGGCTGCCAGTCTACGAGCATGTTCCCAGAGGTGAGCATGGGCTCGGCTATCTGCATGCCTCCGTTGCGGATGTTAAAGAAGTTCACCTCTATTTCGTAGACGCCCTGCGGGACGGTGAAGGTCTTGTGGAACCTCTGCCATACCCTGAGCTCGGACGGCCTGATGCTCTCCGTGGCGAGTATGGTACGGCCGCCCTGCGTGTCGGCGGCGTAGGAAACCTCGATTACGGCATCCTTGTCAAAGCTGGCGGGGTCGCCGTGCGACCATACTGATGCGGTGTACTTCTTTCCGGGCTCCACCTCCGCACGGAAGTATGCGCCCTTGTACATGTCCCCGGTCATGCCCGTGAGCGAGCAGTCGACGCTGTTGTGTCCGCCGTGCTTGACGCTTGGCCAGATAGGAGCACCACCCCGGAGCTCGAACCAGTCGGGGTGCTCACGCTCGAACGCCGTCCCCTTGAGCAGGTTCCGCCCTCCGCCGGCCATGCCCTGCACACGGGCGGAAATCTCGCCGACCTGCCCGTTGATGTCGAGGGCGGCCACGGCCGAGAAGGTAACGGGCACCGTCCTGCGGTCGAGGACATTGCCGTCCTTGTTGAGGAGCTCAACTATGATGTAGTCGGGGTGCGGGACATGCGTATAGTCCTCCAGCACATAGGATGCCGACGGGGTGTCGCCGTAGCCCATCACGGTGTCGGCGGGCGTGCCCGTGTCGCCGCGGTAGCGTACCTTCATGCCGCTTGCGGACGCATCTTCCATCTTGGTAGTTGCTCCCCTTACATGCTCTATCTGGTAGGACAGGTTCACGGTGAGATTTCCGCTGCCGTCCACCTGCGCCTTCTCCGTCCCGGCACGGAGCCTGTATATCTCTGCGGACTGACCGTCCGTGCCCTTGACCTCGCTCCACGAGTATGCGGATGCCTCCATGGGCGGATAGGGTCTGTCCCATGCCGCCACGCCGAGCCATGCGCCGGTGGTGAGCCCGAACTGCTGGTCCTCGGGGGCGGGAGTGTATTCCGTGGCGGTGTCGCCTATCTCTATCTTGATGTCTTTAATAACAAGTCGCACTCCTGATGCAAGTGGTTCACCCTCCCTTTTCGACAGACTGATGTTAGTATGACTTATCTCGGTAAGGACATGTCCCGAGAGGTCAATAGTCCTCGAATAGCGCATGCCGGGAATTGTGTCCGCATTTTTAAACTGAGCGTTCTTGTTAAAATTACTCCATACTCCCGTGCCGTCTGCGAATTTAAAATACAGGTCTACCATATAGTGAGAGACGGACGGGTCGTTGAGGTTCTCGCCCTCGACATACGCACTCAGGGTTACCTTCTGCCCGCTTACAGCGTTCACGACTCCCTCGGGAAGAGCGAAAGAGTATTGATTCGGGATACCGTTAAACTCGCAGGCGCGCTTCCCGATGTACAGGTTGCGCCCGTTTCCGTACTCCCCGGTCTCCGCCCAAGGCTTCGCCGCCGTGAAGGTCTGCCCCCCGTCGTCGGAGTAGCGGAAAAAAGTATAGGAGCTGACGGCGTTGCCCTGCTCTCCCTTGTCGCCTTTCTCGCCCCTGCCGACCTGCTTGTGCCATACCGCCGAGCCGTCCTGCGGCCTGTCGGCCACCGTGGCACCCGCAGGCCTCGTGCAAAGCCATATCGAGCCGTCGCAGTCCACCTGCGAGTAGTAGGGGTACGGCCGTGCCGTCCACGCCCCCATGTAGCAGGGTACGCGGTGTTCCTCGGGCGTGCCGTCCGGGGCTTCGGAGACGATGGTGAGGCGGTTGACTTCCAGCTCCACCGTGTCGCCGATGTGCTGCCTGCGCTTGCCCTCGTAGGTAAAGCCGTCGATGCCCCTGTACTTGCTGATGCCGTCGTCCGCGTCGATGACCAGCAGCCCCTGCCTGCCCTTGTCCACCTGGTTACCCTCCTGCGCGATGTCATCGCCCGTCATGGGGGCGTCGTTGTCCGCGGAGGGGTCGTAGCCCTGCAATACCTGCGCTGCCGCCGTCGTCTCTATCCACAAATCGCCGTTGTAGTCGAGGTCGGCACTGTAGTACCTCCCGTCCGCCGTGCGGTAGATGTCGTCCTGCTCCGGCACGAGTACCGTGTACTCCGTGTCCGTGGTATAGGTGATGACCTCGGGCTGCGTGCCCGCCCCGTCCTCATGGGCATAGAGGTACACATCCCCCGCCTTCGGGACGAGATTGTATCTTGCTGTTATCCCGTCCCAGTCCGGCATATCGTCTTCTTTGCCATAGAAAGCCAAGGCTTCTCCCTTGATTATCATAGGCATCTCCACCACGGGGCTCTCCTCGTTGGACAGGTCTACATAGTGGTACTCCCGGCCGTCCTCCAGCGTCTCCGTGCCCTTGCCCACGACGAGACGCCAGTAGTAGCGGTTCGCCGCATTGTGCGTCGTGCCCTCCGTGAGGTTGCTGGTCTGGCACTTCGCCTGGTCCCCGGCCTTCCAGCAGTTGTCCACCGTACGCTCTCCGTCCGTGCGCAGGAAGTAGCAGCGGTACCATGATGGGGTCTCGTTCTCGGACACCTTGCCCAGCACCGTTACGCTGCCGTCCTGTACGGCTATCGCAGCCCCGCCCACGGCGAACACCATGTCCGCTATGGGCGTGCCGTCCTGCCTGAAGGACTTCACGGCGAATATCGTGTTGCCGGCCTTGCCCAGGGAGAGGTTACCGGAGGTGTAGGTCTTCTTCCTGACCTCGAGCTCGGCGATGCTCATCTGCCTGCGTACCTTGAGGTTGTCGACCTCGAGCGTGCCCGTGCCGTCCTCGCTCTCGTAGAGGGAGTAGCCCAGACCCTCGTCGCCAGCCGTGTAGCGGCTGCTCGTTACGGAGCTTGCCAC
>NZ_FOOW01000026.1 GCF_900113305.1 Prevotella sp. KH2C16
CCCTCGACTTGCATGTGTTAAGCCTGTAGCCAGCGTTCATCCTGAGCCAGGATCAAACTCTCCATTGTAGAATGGTCTGTCCCTCTCGTGTCCTTGAGGGAAATGATTTCCTTCAGAACCGGCTCGACGAGCTTTCCTTGTCTCGGACATCCGTCCCGCCAAAGGCCTGGGCCTCCCGCCGGACGGACTACCTGCGTTCCTCCGCTGACGCTCCGCCAGAGGCGGAGACAGCGGCGTACTGCCTGTCTCTCTCCATGTAAACCTTTCAAAGAACTTCGTTTCCATCCGGCTACGCCCCGAAGGGCGAAAGCGAGTGCAAAGGTAAACAGTTTTTTTATATTCGCCAAATATTTCGGGGAATATTTTTCCTTTTTATGTATTTTTTTTCTTTCTCTTGACTAATATCAAGACAACGGAAATCTTTCACCTTAATTATATATGCATTATACAAGAAGTCGAGATAAAAAGTCTTATATAAATTGGTAATTATCCAATTAAAAACTCTTTCTTTTTATTACAAAAGTCGTTCACACAATTTTTCATACAAGTTATCTTCAGGCGCAAGTCCCATTTTCTTTCTTATTCGACTATGCTGGGCACAGACATTCGACTCTGTCTTTCCCAGTCTCGTGCATATTTCGCTCAGACGCAACCCCTGTATGACAAGTCGCACTATCTCTTTCTCCGAAGGCGTGAGATTCGGCAGTTTGTCATCAAGCAGCTTATTGCTTGTCAGCTGATGGCGTACGAGCATGTCCACATTGGCGAGAAAGTTCTCCTTTGCCTCTGTTCCGAAAGAACTGAGAAACATATTGGTTTCCTGCGGGGACAGGTTTTTCCGTTTTGCCAGCTGTATGTAGTCCAACAGCTGGCTGCGATCCATGCGGAAGAAGTCCAGCAACGACTTCTCGTTGTCCTTGAACATGTTGTTTTCTATCAGCACCTTTACCGTGTAGCGCTTCAGCTGTACGCTCAGATAGACGGTCAGCGTGTAGAGCAACAGCAGCACGGGCAACGCCTCGGTCAGTATCGGCGAGCCGAGTACGGCACATGCCACCACATACGACGCCCCTCCCAGCACATAGCAGCCAAGCGTAACCATCGGCATGTAGACAAAGGTCGTCATGCACAGCAGTCCTGAGTGAAGAATGATGTCGGAAAGAATCAGCGAGACACTATAGTCATGCGGGTAGAACGCAGTATAGATCATCTCGCCCGAGAGATAAACCTGCGTAATAAAGAAGATCAGGTAAAGCGTCAGAAGCAAGGGCAAATATCGCAGCCGTGCCAACATGTATATGACAAGGATGGCGACCCCGTACACCAGATTGGAGGCGAAAAAGTCCTCGGGACCGCTTAGCCCGAAAACATTGAGCATGCTTCCGAGAACAACGATGATGACTATGGCACGCAGCACCTGGAGGCGCAGCTGGTGGACGACACCGCTTTCAAACCCCATTGCCTTTCCGTCTATGCGCTTCAGCCGTTCGTTTATGAATTGTATCATGTTCATGCCTGCCATAATCATTAGGGAGTACAAAGATACTAATAAAAATTATAACTCCATGGTGTTTTATCAACTTATCAAGTAATATTTCCTCAATTAATGGAAAATATACAATTTTCCTCTTGCCCGTTAAGGTCTGTTAAGGGGGGGGGTGGAGTATTAAGGGATTAAAACGCTAAGAATCAGCTCCTTGACTTTCTTTCATACGATTACATTATTATTTCTCCTCGGGAAGCAGTAACTTTGCACAGAAATATTTCTTTCAGGAAACGGACACCACATTTACAAGCAGATAATTATGCGTCTGCCCCCTTTTTTCATCCAGCCCTAACAGTGTCGGAAAGAAAAGACAAGTCCGGAGAAATGAATCGTATGATTTTTTAATAACTATAATCAATTAAAAACAATGAAGGCAAGAAGAAAAAAGTATGTTTCCCCCTTGTGCAATGTGTTTACAGTAGACACGGAATACATCATGGTGGAAGCCTCGGGCAATCTGCCTGGCAGCTCAACAGGCCATGACATGGACGGAGAGATTGAAAAAGACCCTATAGAATTTGCAAAGCCACACGGCGCGAACCTATGGGAAGAAGATAACGAGTATAATAATAATTAATAATTAAGGAGAAAGAAAAGATGAAATCAATAATAGGTTTTCTCTGCATGACGGTCGTCTGCTTTTCAGCAGCCTCATGCCAAGAGCAGGATATTTACCCAGACTCTGCACAAAGTGCCGCGCACAAAGAGGGGGTAACGATTACCGCAGACGCCGAGCTTGATGCTAACTCCCAGAAAATAATCAGCCACGCAGCGCAAGGCGCGGCGGCAACCCGTGCCACACTTTCTGCCGACAGAAGTGGAAATATAACCTACAGCTGGGAGGCAGGGGCAGAGATTCCCCTGTTCGTTTACATTACCGACGGCACTCACCACGAGACGCTTACGGGGAGCGTATTGAAGGTTGTCTCTGAAAAGCGAGGGCACTTTCAGTTCAATGTACCGGACAAATACAACCTGGATAACTTGAAGATAGCGGTGGCCATCGGCAAGGAAAACCATGTGGACAACGGAGCGTGGATAACGAAAATGGATACTGAGGGCAACGCGAAGATAGCAACTCCCGCCGTCATCGACGCCACCTCGCACAAGTACAACATTCCCCTCTATGCAAGCCTGTCCCCTCTTAACAAAGACGGCAAGAGCGTAAGCATAACCTTCACCATGCTGGGCAGCTGGATAGGCATCAGGGCGAAGTCCGACATGGCTTACCAGAGTAACATCCACTCGATTGCGCTTGAGTCTGATGTGCTGCACATGGACGGAACGCTCAACCTTTCAACGGCGCGGCCGGCATGGATCCCGAGGAACTATCGCATAGACCTCGAGCACAAGGAGAAGACCGACACCATACGGGTGAACGGCACTTCCATTGGCGGCAGCGGCGACAGAGCCGGCACGACGCGCTATTCTAAGCCGTTCTATGTATGGGCAAAAGCGACTTCCGGGCAGGAGAGCAGGCAAAAGGCAAGAGTCTATGTGCGCGGAAAGGCGGTATCAACCATGGGGGCTACCTTCAAGGAAGATAAGTTCTCCATGCGCGACAAATTCTTCAGCGAGGCGAAATGCCCGATACAGTTTATCGACGGCGACACCTATTACTTCAGCGTGGACGCTTCTCTTGCTGATACGGACGGCGGACTCATCATGACGGAATATTACCATAACACCATTGCCATAGGAGAATATAACTGGATAGAAATCACGAATGTTACCAATAGGGACATCTCGCTGGAAGATTATTACTTAGTGAGCTATCATCCAGAAACAGCCTCACTCTATGTCATGGCACTGGCCGACCTTGCAAAGCTTAACAGAAAGAATCGCGACATGATACCTGACCACTCAACGACCATGGTTCCTGCGGGCAGAACGATTTGCCTCGCCGCAAGCGGGCACGCCATAGGGATTCCGAAAGTTAAGAAGAGTAATGTGTATCAGCTCGTAAGCACAGGCGGCTCGGCTGCATACATGAATGCCGTAACGGGTGGCGTACGCTATGCAAAGTTCCTATGCAAAGGAGGATGGAACATCGACTTCAACGACCCGAAATGCAACATAGTCGACAACTTTGGCTGCCGCGTAACCTACGACTTGGCAACTAAAAAATATCTTACTTTTATCTACTATCAAGGACCCGTAGTTTTCCTCAGATCAAAAGAGGACGAGCTGAATGTACCACAGAAGAACTTCCTGCCCGAAGTCTGGAACTGGAGAGGCTTGAACGCAGCTGGCTTCAGCTATCTGGGCAGCTTCAATGACAAGGATGACAAGATGGGACCATTGACAGGATATGCGCCTGGCGGAAAAGAACATTATTTCATAAAACTCTTATGGACAATGAACGATGTAAGGTACACCAAATTCCAGCCTGAAGACGGAGACTGGCATACTGGCAAATAAATATAAGCAGTTCGGTAAACGCCGATTAAGACAATAGAGGCGGTATGTAGGCAGGTCTGTTCCTGAACGCATACCGCCTTTATTGTCTTAGCAGCATATGAGGGACGCATATATAATACTCATCCAGACAACTCTTTGGGACAGAGCACAAGATGGGCGACCCACTCGCCGACAATCATCATTTTACTATCAAATTACCGATGTTCAAGATTGAATTTACCAGATTCCATTCCCCGAACAATGGCATAAAAAACAAGCGCAACAACCAAGACTGTTACGCTTGATATTCCATAGAATTGTAAAAGGCGGCCTTTTACTCTCCTTCTAACGGCTAAAAGCAACGCTTCTAACGGCTAAAAGGCGGGCTTCTAACGGTCTTTTACTTTTCAACGAAATGCACGGCCTCCATGAAGCGCTTCACCACCTCCGGCTTGCCCGTATGCTTGCCCTTGTCTTCGCTGAGCTTGCAGGTGTCATTATAGAAAGGCCAGAGCTCAGTAATCTTCACCGCAACAAGCTTGATGACTATATTCATAGGTTTTAAGCCCTCAAAGTCGTTAGTAAAGTGAGTACCGATACCGAAGCTTGGCTGGCAATAATCCTTGGCATAGCCTTGGATTTTGATGGCACGGTCTGTATCGAGCGCATTGCTGAATATCACTTGTTTGGTGCGTGGGTCGATGCCCAGCGACTTGTATTTCTCCGCTATTTTCTCAAGCTGTTCGCGGTTGTCGCCACTATCGATTCTTAGTCCTTTGAAGAGATTCGCAAAGTCTTCGGAGAAGTTCATGCTGAAGATATCCCATCCGAAACTGTCGTAGAGATAAGTTCCAAGGGCTCCCCGGAAGGTGTTGCGCCATGCATTCATGGCAATATGGTTAGCCATCTGGGGGCCATACATGCCGCCGATGGCACAGACAAACTCATGCGCCATGGTACCTACTGGCACCAAGTCGTACTTCATGGCAAGATAGACATTGCTCGTGCCGACGAACTTGCCTTTCCACGGCTTTGACTGATAGCAGTCCTTGAAAGCGCGGACACAGACCGATTCTGCCTCAAGCGATGCCCGGCGGCGTGTACCGAAATCGGTAAAGACGCAACCCGCCGCCAACAGGCGCTCCGCCTTGCGGTACGACTTTCCATAATAAGCCTCATAGTCCAGCTTGTCAGCCTGTCCCGTAACGATGTAGTACAACTCCGAGATAATCGCCAGCACCTTTACCTCAAGGAGGATTGTATCGCTCCAGTTGCCTTCGAATTCCACATGCAGATGATTCTCCTCGTCCTGCCAGGCCTTGACCCATTCACGCTTATATCGGAATCCCTTCAGGTAAGGGTAAAACCACTGGGGGATGTAGTCGCAGCGTCGTTTCATGAAAGCAATTTCTTCCCCTGTGATTTTCAAGTGTTCCAGATAACCAATCTGCTCATTGAGCAAGTCGGCAAACCCTGTCGGATAAACGGTATTATCCCGGTCTACAAACTCGTATTTGACCTGAGCACGAGGATAATTCTCTATAACCGCACAGCACATGGAGAACTTATAAAGATCGTCATCGGTAAAGTACTTGATAATTTGTTCCATTTTGTTGAGTTTGATATATTGTTGGCAAAAATAGTATTAATTTTTAAAAATAGCAAGGGACAGTACCTGAAATCCAATAATATTTCTTATTTTTGCCCAGAAAAAGATAAACGAATATGACAGCAGAATTCATTCTTCGTCTCTTCATTGCCGTTCTTCTGGGCAGCGCCATCGGTTTGGAGCGCGAATACAGGGCGAAGGAGGCCGGCATCAGGACTCACTTTCTGGTAGCCTTGGGGAGTGCCCTCTTCATGATACTCTCGCAATATGGCTTCAACGCCGTAATCGGCGAGCTCAATCTGGCAAAGTTCGACCCCTCGCGCATAGCGGCGCAGGTGGTAACGGGCATCGGCTTCATCGGTGCCGGAACCATCATCCTGCAGAAGCATATGATACGAGGACTCACCACGGCGGCCGGCCTCTGGGTAACCGCTGCCATCGGCATGACCTGCGGGTCAGGGCTCTACCTGCTGGCTGCAGCCTCCACCATCATGGTGCTCATCTGTCTGGAAGCCCTCAACATAGGCATCCAGAAGCTCGGATACCGGAGCCTGAGCATATCGTTTGCAGCCTCCACGAGTGAAGACATCTCCCGGACGCTCGAGGAAATGCGGCAGAAAGGCATTGAAATCGACTCCTACAGCATGCAGAAAGAAGAGGAATCCGACAAGCCCACTTACCATGTCTCCATGGAAATCAAGGCCAAGCGCAGCATGTACCACACCCAGATACTCAGCCTGATGAAGGAATTCGGTGGGGTAACCTTTGAAAATATAGAGTAAATGAACCGTATCTTCTCCTGCCTGATGAGCCTCCTGGTGCTTCCGCTGGGACTTCATGCCCAGATGCACGGCTACGACACTCGCTTCGAATTATCGAGACGGAACTTCTGCGACACCATACCCATCGAGATTGAGAACGACCAAGTCTATATCCGTGTGGAGATAAACGGCCGGGAACTGTGCTTTAACCTCGATACAGGAAGCAGCCAGGGAATCGTGTACGAGGAATCACAGATAGAAGGCCTGACCGAACTTGGCAATGTCGTTTCCCATGATGCCAACCAACGGACGGACACGGTAAAAGTCGTGGCCCTGCCCCCCTTCCGCATCGGAAGCCTCACCGTCAGCCATTATGTGGCTTCGCTACTAAGAAGGCCTGCCATAAAGCGTCGGTACAATGCGGTTCTCGGCTTCGACATCTTCAACAAAGGCATCTGTGCTAAAATCGATGCACAAAAAAAGATTCTCATCCTTACCGACCGCAGGAAATGGTTTGAAGGCGAGCCGGGATTCGCCGTCAAATACAAGTTGAAGTGGTTTGTGCCCTACTTACTGGCAAGTCCGTTTATCCGCCATGTAGACGAGGTTCTCTTCGACCTCGGCTCCCGGCCGCTCTATACGATGAGCAAAGAAAGCTTCGACAAGCACTCCTATAAGAGCAGACAGGTGAATGAACAGGTAGAGGGACGAGCCTGGGGCCATCTGACCATTGCAAGCCATGGTACGGAAACTGAGGCCGAGATTGTCTTCCTGCATCTTGACCGTTTGAAATGGGGCGACTTTTCCTTCCGCAATGTCCGATCCATTACCACGCAGGGAGCCTCACGAATCGGAGCACAGATACTCCGCTATGGAAATATCATCATCAACCCCTTCCGACGACGCATCATCTTCCAGCCCCATCATGCGGCTGACAACGTCGAGGTGGGCAACAAGCATACCGGAGTGGCCTTCGTGCCAGCCGACGGCAAGGCTGCCATAGGCCTCATCTGGGAAGGCTGCGACGCTTACAAGTGCGGCATGCGCCAGGGTGATGTAGTACTTCGTATCGACGACACGCCCATCCACAGCTTTGACGACTTCGTTAATTTCCCTTTCGTGGAAGGGCGGCGATACAAATTCCTTTTAAACGATAAAGACGGCAAAAACAAAGAATTAATCATACAGCGATGAGAGACCTCTGTGAAATCCTTGCCCTGGAAGACGAGATACGGTCGGATGTCGCTGCCTATTGTGGCGACTGCGTGTGGAGTCTGGGCTATGAGCACGCCACCGGTACACTCGAACTGGAATTGACAAGGCACCTCTCCGACGACGAATGCGAGGGGCTCTGTGGACAATTCCCTTTGTCCGCTTTCTACAAAGGAGAAGGGCGAAAGGGGTCTTTGTTCACACTATACCTCCAATAAAAAACGCAAAGAGAAGCCAAAGCTGCCACTCCCGCTGCAGAAGGAAGAACCGGAATCGCGAGAAATACTGTCCTTCCCGCCAGCCAATATCCGTTTTACCGACAGAAATATCCACGATTAGGGAGTCTTATCCTTGAAATAATACGATTATTTCCCGCGTCCTCCACACATTTTTCCACAAAAAGTTTGTTTTATCAAAATAAAGATGTACCTTTGCCCCGAAGAAATTCAGATTTTGTAGAATATTTTTATAGATATGCCCTTTCCTGCCTCTTCAGGCGAAACCATTATCATAAAATCAAGCTCGAAATAAAGTTTCTCACTTGCCGGGACCTACGCCCAAGACGCAAGGCACAAGGCAATACAATATGAAACGATGATTATATCAATACAAAAAGAGAATCAGGAACTTCCTCTTGTCCTTTTTCCATCACCCGTCAAGAGGAGAATTTATTAAAAGAACCTAAGTGTCCGGAACATTTTGTGCGGTTACGCAAGAATTGTCGCACGGCACATCAAGAGTTTAAAATATGTATTAAAAGAACAAGACTGTTTCGTATCTTCACATTGTAAACCACCTTAGCGGTTACATCTTTAAATATTCAATTATCAGAACTTTACGCACAGGCTATCACAGCCAGACTTCTCCCATATTGTTCTCACATTAACAACAAAGAATCTCGCTATATCCCATATAGCAAAAAACATTTTATGACATTCCAGGAATTAAAAATATCAAAGCCTATACTAAAGGCACTGCAAGAGAAAGGTTACGAATATCCGACCCCCATTCAGGAACAAGCCATCCCGATAGCCCTTGACAAAAACGACTTACTGGGCATTGCGCAAACTGGAACGGGAAAGACCGCAGCTTTCTCGATACCCATCATCCAGCACTTAAGTAATAACAACTCCGACAGAAAATCGGAAATTAAGGCACTCATTCTCACCCCTACCCGGGAGCTGGCCATCCAGATTGAGGATTGTGTGAAAGAATACTCACGCTTCACACAAGTGCGCTCTTGTGTCATCTTTGGTGGAGTGAGCCAGCATTCACAGGTGCTTGCCCTCAAGAAAGGCATCGATATTCTGATTGCCACGCCCGGCCGATTGCTCGACTTGATTTCCCAGAAGATCATTTCGTTGCAGCATATAGAGTATTTTGTACTCGACGAAGCCGACCGCATGCTCGACATGGGCTTCATCCACGATATCAAGCGCATCATTCCAATGCTGCCCAATCGCAGACAGACAATGCTCTTCTCGGCCACGATGCCACAGACCATAGCCACGCTCTCTAAGTCTATTCTCCACAATCCGCAGCGCATAGAGGTGGCACCCGCATCCTCGGTCGTAGACACTATCGAGCAGAAACTCTACCTTGTGGAAAAACCACAGAAAGTAGAACTGCTTGCGGAAGTCCTAAGCGACAGCAAACAGAAAACCGCATTAGTGTTCTCGCGCACCAAGCACGGTGCCGACAAGATTGCCAAAAAACTCAAAGCAAAGGGCATCTACTGTGAAGCCATTCATGGAAACAAGAGTCAAAATGCCCGCCAACGCGCCCTGACAAACTTCAAGTCGGGCAAGACGCGCGTGATCGTAGCCACTGATATCGCCGCAAGAGGCATCGACATTGCCAACCTGCAACTCGTTATCAACTACGACCTGCCCGATGTAGCGGAGACTTATGTTCACCGCATCGGCAGGACTGGCCGTGCCGGCAATAGCGGAGTGGCGCTCACCTTCTGCTCCAAGGAGGAATACCCCATAGTAAAAGACATCCAGAAACTCACCGGAAGAAAGCTCAACAGGGTACAGACTGCTCTCGCCGTGTCGAACGGATAAGCCGCAAGAAGCTGTCTTTGGCAACCTCCCGGACAAGGGAAATTAAAAGACAAAAAGATTTTCACAATTATTTTTTATATTTTAAGAACAAAGCAAATGAACATTTTTGTTTCAAACATCAACTTCAAGACTCAGAACGAGAGTCTCCTCAAACTGTTTTCCGCTTATGGCGAAGTGGCAGATGCCAGAATCATTACCGATAGAGAGACCGGCCGTTCCCGCGGTTTCGGCTTCGTAGAGATGTCCAACGACGAGGAAGGACAGGCTGCAATCGACGCTCTCAACGGCACCGATTTCGAAGGCAAAACCATCAATGTAGCCATAGCGCGCCCAAGAGAGGAGCGTGGAGACCATAGGAGCTCCCGCGGTGGATACAACCATGACAATCGTTATTAAGCAACGAACAGAACCGGGAGGGGCACACTTCATATACCGAAGTTTCCACAAAGCCCGGACAAATTTATATGGATTCCAACAAAAACAGAGCCTGGACAAATGTCCAGGCTCTGTTTTTCATTGGCGGCAATAGGCAGGCCTTCTTTTAACCCTGGCAAAAATTCTCGAGGGCAGTTCCTCTTATTTCCTCAAAAAACGAGTATTATCCCAATTCAGGATGAGAAATAACAAAAAACTGCCCTTGCAAGCAGAGCCACAAAGGCTGCCGCAGCCACATATTCGGGCAGTCGGGGTGTCGCGCCAGACCACGCTTCTTACAGCTCTCTTCCATGATTCTGCTTATCCATTTCAGTTCCGGTGTTCGCATGCGTTTCTCATTCAAATGGTTCAGCCCCTGCTTTTTATCTGCACTTACAGAAAAAACACGCCACCAAATATTTCCGGGAGGTAATCAAGGGGTATCCTTCCGGTTCTTGAGAAGATAGCCATTGGCATACTCCATGAGTTCTTTCAGGTCATCGGTCTTCTTCTCTATCATCTTAGCCATACTCATGAAGATATTATAATTGACGACGGCGTTTCCCCTGTCGCCCATCTGCTGATAGCAGTAAGCCAGATAATAATAGGAGGTAATGGAGCCTGGATCATATTTCAGGGCATCCTTGAAGACATAGGAAGCCTCCTTGTAGCGGCCTTGCTGGAAATAACTCTCGGCCAGTCCACGCGTAACATTGAACATAAGGGCCGGCTCCGGCTGCAACAGACTTTCGGCCTTCTTCAGACAGCGAATGGCTTCTTCGGGGTGCTTCAGATCGTTGTTCACATACCCGAGATAATATAACGGTCCGGCCTTGGTGGAGTCGCTGATGGCAACAGCCCTGTTCAACCAGGGCAGGGCACGGTCGGGCTTCTTCATTTGCTGGTAACATATGCCCAGGGAATAGCACACCGAGTAGGTGCTGTCGCCCTGCGTTACCAGTCGCAAATAGACCTCAGATGCCGGCTGATACTGCTCATTTAGAAAGAAGGCATCGCCCAACTGACGGTTCACGGCAATGTCGGTGCTGTCTTTCAACGAGTATTTCACCGTGTGAATAAGTGCCTTGTCAGGCTGCATGGCCTGATTATAGGTTCTCGCCACCTCGGCCACCATCTCTGCGTCCATCGGATAACGCTTCAGGAGATGCTCGCCCCAATAGATCTGAGCCGCCGAATTGTCCAGAAAGCGATAGCTATAGAAAAGCTCGCGCAGACCCTCGTGCGTAATGGAGTCATCCTCCAAGGACTTCAGGAGGTCTATGCACTTGCCGAAAGCCTGCCTCCGATAATAGCAGTGAGCCAGCTTATGACGGTTCTTTATGCTGCTGTCGGCCTCGAAGGCAGCCTCATAAAATTGCAGGGCATGAAAGGTATCATAAGCTTCCATGCAGCTGTCGCCTTTCTGCACGAGGTCTTGCCCGTCTGCCCACATCGGCAGGCAGACGAGCAAGAAAAAAAGAATTTTGGGTTTATTCATTGTCTGACCATAGAATCTTATTGAAGTTTAAACGCCACCGGGATATTATACTTCACCCTGACGGTCTTCCCGTGCTGCTTGCCGGGCTGCCATCTGGGCATGTCCTCTACCACACGCACGGCCTCCTGATCGAGCAACGGATCTATGGAACGCACCACTTTCACACCGCTGACGGCACCGTCCGTCTCTACGACAAACGACACCACGACGCGCCCCTCTATCTTTTTCTTCTGGGCTTCTGCGGGATACTGGAGGTGGCTGGACAGATAGGACATGAGCTTTGCGCTGCCACCCGGGAACTGGGGCATCTCCTCCACCACATCAAAGACCTTCCCTTCGGAACTCTTGACAGCAGACACAGAGTCGCCGGCCGTCGCCGTCATGGGCACGGAGTCGGTCTGTTCCGCCTCCTTCCGGGGCTTGTTATTCAGGTTGCACGCCACCAGCAGCACGGCTGCCACGGGCACGAACAGCAGGTATTTCCACTTGCCATATTCGTTGGAACGCTTCTTGTTCATCATTTTGATTCGTTTTTTAATCGGTAAAACATTAAAGTTATTAGATAGTGTAGCTACATTCTTATGATAGGCCAGCCCCAAGAGGTGATACTGATAGGACTTGGTTTCCCTGCCCTCGCCAATCACCCGCTCGTCGGCAAGATACTCCAGGTTGATGCGCACCTCCCTGCGCAGGAGCCAGGCAAAGGGGTTGAAGAAGCAGAATATCGTGAAAAGCTCGCTGAGAATGATGTCCACGGAGTGCCACTGGCTGGCATGTGCCTGCTCGTGAATCAAAATTTCGGCCAGCGAATCGGCATCCTGCGCCCGGGGATTCACGAATATCCACCGGAAGAAGGAAAACGGACTTTCCGAATGGCGCAGCTCCTTCACGCGTATGCCGTTCACCTCCGTCGTCGGGCATGCATGTGCCAGACGCAGGATGGAATGAAGACCCGAGAGGAATCTGACACTCAGGACGACCATGCCCGCAAGCCAGACCATGAACAGGACATGGGCAGCCGACAGTACCGTAACGGCCTCGGGAGAAACCACCACCGACGGCAAGAACACATGGGTGTAGCTGTCCGACAGGGCGGCAAGGCCTTCCTGCTGCTGTACCCATCCGCCCAGATTTATCAGGGGAAGCCCCACCGAAAGCCCGTAGACGGCAAGGAGCGCGGCGCGGCGCCATGAGAAAAAGGTGTCGCGACCCAGCATCAGCCGATAAAAGCCATAGAACAGAATCAGCAGAACATTGACTTTCAGAAGATAGACTGCCATCTTATTTTCCTCCCTTTTCTATCTCCGAGATGATGTCGCGCAAGTCGCGGGGCGAAAGTTTCTCGTCCCTCGCAAAAAAAGAGACCATCTCCTTGAACGAATTGCGGAAGTAGTCGCGCACGAATCCGCTCATGAACTTGCTCTTATATTCATTCTCCGCAATGGTGGGCATATATAAATAGGTGTTGCCCTTGCGACTCTGCGCCACATAGCCCTTGGCCTTGAGGTTGCCCACCACCGATGCCACGGTGGTGTAAGGAGACTTGGGCTCCGCCATCCGGTCTACGATTTCGCGCACGGTGCACTGCCCCAGCGTCCACACGATCTGCATGATGTCCTCTTCTTGAGTGGTAAGTCTTTCCATGATTCCTGGTTTTTTCTTTATCGCAAAACTACGAAATTTTCGTAGACAAGTTGCTATTTGTGTGTTAATTTATATTAATCTGTTTGATTTTTAACTATTTACGATATTCTCGTAAGCCATGTCCCAGCCCTTCTGAAAGAACTGGGAAATGGGCCAATGGGATTCAGATGCGCATCGGGTCTTCAGTATCAAACCCTATGTTGAGCGTCTTCCCGCCGCGCTCTATGAGCAAGTCGAGATACCGAAGGTTTTTGTTGGGAGTGTATTGCCAGTGGATGTCCAGTTCAGAGACGGGCCGCCCGTTGAGCAGGAGGATATGGTCATCGATGCGCAGACCCGCCTTCTCGGCCTTGCCCCCTTCATACAAGCCCGTTACGACCCAGTAGCCCAGGGTCTTGGTACGGTCTACATAGCCGAATCCGAATGTCCCCATCTCATAGGGTTTGTCGTAATCGGCATTGCGGCGGAGGTACATCTTATTACCCTGCGGACAGAAAACCACCTCGAAGCGGCTCCATATCTCATTGCCGATGATGCCGAGATAAGGCCTGGCAGACAAGGCTCCCGACTCGTTAAGACTGTAGTCCATCAGCACATCCGCCCACTCGAAGCCGCCAATCCGCGCTCCTTTGGCCCGGAAGTCATAGGAACTACCCGCGCCGCCAATGCCCCCGTAGGCCGTATACCAGCGCAGCTTACGGGTGATGAGACTGTCCAGGCCATACTTCCGGGCGGTGGCACTCGTGAGCGTGAATGCCCCTGCAGACCCCAGGTCGACGAGCATCTTGCCCACGATGGTGAGCGTGTCGTTCACCGAGACGGTCGCCGGCACATAAATCCGGCGATCGTCAAACTCGATGTCCACGGCCGTAAAGCCCGTCAGGTCGATGGAGTCGGGGCTGTCGTAGACGCGCATGCGACGGTGGGCATAGTCTATCCGGAACGCCTTCTGTCCGAAATAGTCGAGCCCCACGATGCCGTCGGCATAGTCGCCCAGTATCGGCTTCAGCTGGATAATCGGTATCATCGAGGGCACATGTTCACGCGTCAGGAAGCGGTTACTCACCTTATCCTTCACCAAGGGCACCCGCACCCTGTCCTTGCCCGCACCACCCATGCGCGCATTGCACACCTCCTGGAATTTAAAGTGCCCCAGGGCGATAAAGGTGCTGTCGGCGCAAGTGTAGGGTGAACCCGTGTCGAAGACGAAGTGCGCCGGCCGTCCGCCAAACTCGTTGCGGAGATAGATCTGTCCGTAGAAGTCGATGGCATAGGCATCGGGCAGCCCCGCTTCCTGTCCGAAGGCACAAGCGGGAAAGGCAAAAGCCAGCAGGAGCCATCCAAGCGGCCGCTGAAAGAATGACAAAACTGGCATTATTTTTTCTCTGTCTGTGGTAGGGCTTTCCATATTTCTTGGGTTTTTCTTTGGCGTAAAACTACGAAATTTTCGTAGATGAGCCACAAGCCTCCCGTTAAAATATATTAATTGGGCTGGTTTTTAACAAATTACGATTCTTTCGCAAGCCCATACCCACATAGCTTGCAGCCCAGGGAAGCCACTTTGAGAGAGGCAGACGGGAAGCCCCGAAAGAAACTATAGAAGAGCTTTCAGCCGTTGCAAGTCTGACAAAATCGGCGAGATTGCGGGGCAAAATCGCCGATTTCGTCCTGTAAAACAAGTGAATTTAATCTGCCGCCAACGGCCTTTTAGAGGCATGTATACCCTCCGTCTACGGGCAACATGATGCCAGTTACATAACTGGAGGCCTCGCTTGCGAGGAAGAGGGCTGCCGTGTCGAGCTCGCCCTCGCGGCCATAGCGCTCGAGTGGGATGGCCCCTTTGGCGTAGGCGCGGAACCAGTCGGTCTCCAAGGTGGCCTGGGTGAGAGGCGTCCAGAAGTATCCCGGGCAGATGGCATTTACCGTAATGCCCTGCCGCCCCCACTCCGCTGCCAGCGCACGGGTAAGGTTTACCACGCCGCCCTTAGCCGCATGGTAAGGCGACGACGGCGCAATCTTGTTGCCCACGAGGCCGTACATCGAGGCGATGTTGATGATGCGGCCGTAAGCCTGCGGTATCATGGCCTTCCGGACCACAGCCCTTGTTACGCGGAAGGTGCCGAAGAGGTCTACATTCATCTCGTTCCGGAACTGCTCGTCGCTGATTTCCTCGGCCGGAGCTACCGCTCCCGTCCCGGCATTGTTTATCAAGATGTCGATGCGACCGAAGTGAGTCATGGCGGCATCCACCATTCGGTCTACCATCTCCGTATCCGTAATGTCGCAGCGAATGGCGTGAGCCTCCACGCCGAAGTCGGCCTCCAGCATGGCGGCAACTTCCTTGATTTTCTCCTCGCGGCGGGCAACGGGGATGATGTTGCAGCCTTGGCTGGCCAATGCGCGAGCCATCTGCACCCCCAGTCCGGTAGAGCATCCCGTAACGAGAGCCACCCTTCCGGACAAGTCAAAATAGTTTTTCATAAGCAGTTTTTTTTTCTGGTTAAATCTTAATTAACTGTCTGCAAATATAGGAAAAGTTAGCGTAAGGCAAGCCGAAATCCACTTTTTTTCGTATTTTTGCACACGAAAAGGTTTACAGGCAACATGTTCAAGGCTCTATTTTTTGACATCGACGGCACCCTGGTGAGCTTTGCCACTCACCGAATACCGGCCTCCACGGTAGAGGCTCTCCGTGAGGCGAAGAAGCGGGGGGTGAAGATATTCATCTCCACGGGGCGCCCCCTGAACATCATCACCAACCTCGGGCAAATCGAACCGCTGATAGACGGATACATCACTACCAACGGTGCCTATTGCTTCGCGGGCAAGGAGACCGTGAGCATACATCCCATGAAACGAAAGGATGTGGAGACCATCATCGACGACGGCTACGAGCAGGGCTATTCGATGATTATCGTGGGGAGCAAGAACTTCGTCGTCTGCAACGACACTCCTGCCGTCCACCGCATCTTCGTGGAGGAGTTGAAAGTGGAGAATATCGACTTCTCACTCAGCTATAACGACCTCGCGGACGAAGAAATCCTGCAGGTTACGCCGTTCGTAACCACAGAGCAGGAGACCCGCCTCATGCCCCGGCTCGGAAACTGTACGGCGGGAAGGTGGCATCCGGAATTCGTCGACATCACGGCCGGCGGCATCGACAAGGCACGGGGATTGCACGAAATGGCGGAATACATGGGCTTAAGGATTGAAGAAACCATGGCTTTCGGCGACGGCGGAAACGACATCCCCATCCTCAAGGCTGCCGGAACGGGCGTGGCCATGGGCAACGGACTCGACGAAGTGAAGGCCTGTGCCGACTACACCACGACCGCCGTCGACGGCGACGGCATCCGCAATGCCCTCCGCCACTTCCGCGTCATCTGAGCTCCTGCCACCTGCAAGAACAAAATTTGCGGAAAACGGACAAACAGGAAACGGAAAAAATAAATGCCGATTACATCTGATTTCCGAGAAATCGTTGTATATTTGCAATCTGTAAGACAAGACACACTATGCAGCTAAAGAACAACAAACTCTATAAGGAAATGCGCGACTACATCATGATTGCCGTCGCCATGACCTCCTACGGCATCGGATGGACGGTATTCCTGCTCCCGAACGAGATCGGGACAGGCGGCGTCCCGGGGATAGCATCCATCATCTACTGGGGTACGGGCATCCCCGCACAGGCAACCTACTTTGCCGTAAACGCCATCCTCCTGCTCATCGCCCTGAAGATTCTGGGCTGGAAGTTCTGCGTGAAGACGATATTCGCCGTGGCGGTGCTCACCCTCCTGCTCCAATTCTTTCAGGGATGGGCGGGCAACCTGCACCTGCTGCAAGACCAGCCGTTCATGGCCAGCATCATAGGAGCCATCTTCACGGGAAGCGGCATCGGCCTGGGACTGGCCTTCAACGGGTCTACGGGAGGCACCGACATCATCGCGGCCATCGTGAACAAGTACCGCGACATCTCCCTCGGGCGCGTCATCATGCTCATCGACATCGTCATCATCACCTCTTCACGCATCGTGCTCGACAGCTGGGAGCAGGTCATCTACGGATATGTAGTGCTCTGGGTGTCGTCGTTCTGCATCGACCAGGTGGTCATGGCCATGCGCCGTTCGGTACAGTTCTTCATCATCTCGGAGAAATACGAGGAAATCGGGCACCGCATTAACCAAGACCCCCACCGCGGCGTAACCGTGCTCAACGCGCAGGGATTCTACTCCGGCCACGATGTGAAGATGCTCTTCATCCTTGCCAAGAAGCGCGAGAGCCAGAAGATTTTCCGCATCATCAACGATATAGACCCACATGCCTTCGTGTCGCAAAGTGCCGTCATCGGCGTCTACGGCGAGGGTTTCGACAAGTTCAAGGTACGCGCCAAGAGATATCAGGCGTGAGTCTACCGAGCTATATGTCCTCTCGAGCAACACAAAAACAACCTCTCTTGCATCATGCTGTTCATCACCGCTACCGTCAAGAGAAACCAATAACTGAGTAAAACTGAAGGATATGAGATACATAAAGACACGGTGGATTTACCGACAATTAGCTACCAGCAATTTCGCCTTCTTTTATTTATCATTCTTTCTCTATGTGCTCTATGACTTTTTGGATTATCCGTTCCTCTTCCATGCTTGCTGTGTTACGGTTATCATACAGTTTGTCATCACATTAAGACTAATCATTAGGAATCTCAAAACACATGACAAGCATAAGCGAACAAGGTTTATCGGATATGGAATCTGTATCGCTTGGTGTATTTCCGCATATATAGGATATATAAGATGGCTATTGGATTTGCCCTTCAAATCGCCTTTTTAAATAGGCAGAACTGACCTTTGAGACAACAGAGAGTAGTATGACAGACAACGAATACCTGCTGGAGCTCATCGCGCAAGGCGAGCATGAACAGCAAGACTTTAAATATAAGGTGGACGACGCAATGAAGCTTGCCCGCTCCGTATCGGCATTTGCCAACACGGAGGGCGGTCGGCTGCTCATTGGAGTGCGGGATGACGGCAACCTTGCGGGCGTCCGTTCTGAGGAGGAAATCTATATGGTGCATAAGGCGGCCTATGAGTTTTGCCGCCCGGAGGCTGCCATCAACTTCAAAACCTACCATGTGGAAGGGCGCAACATAGTGATTGCCACCGTTCCGAGAGCCGTGGAGCGCCCTGTCTATGCCATCGACGAGGAGGGGAAAGAGGTGGCCTACATCCGCATCAAGGACGAGAACATCGTGGCTTCACCTGTCTTCATTGAGATGTGGAGACAGGAATCAAGGGAAGAGAACATGATGCCCTATACCGACACGGAGTCCCGGCTGATGGAGATGATGCGGCTGAACCCGCACCAGCCGATAGAGGTAATCTCGAAGATTGCCCACATCAAGCGGTTCCTGATTATCAAGATTCTGGCACGGCTGATAAGATACGACCTCGCAAGTTGGGAATTCAACGGCGAAGATTTCCTGTTCTCCTTAAAATAACAACAGGCGGAACACGAGGTCCGCAGATGCAACAAGGGCGCCGGTCAATGAAGACTGGCGCCCTTGTCAATTTATTGTTGCTTCTCTTCTGGAGCTTGCTCTATCAGGTCCATGAACTGGTCGAGCTTGGGAGTGATGATAATCTGGGTGCGGCGGTTGCGCTGCTTGCCGAGCTCGGTATCATTGCTGGCTATCGGGTTGTATTCTCCCCGTCCGCCGGCCGTGAGCCGCTTGGGAGCCACACCGAAACGATTTTGCAGATACTGGACGACCGATGATGCACGCAGAGCCGAGAGATCCCAGTTGTTGCGGATATTTTTCATCGTGGGAGCGTCAGTATTGATGGGCACATTATCCGTATTGCCCTCTATCAAAACATCATAGTCCTTATAGTCCATGATGATTTTCGCAATCTTGCCCAGCGTTTCCTCCGCACGCTCGTTAATCTCATAGGACCCGCTCTTGTAAAGCATATTGTCGGCCAGGGATATGTAGACCACGCCTTTCAGCACCTGCACATCCACCTCCTTCAGTTCCTCACGGCTCAGGGAACGGGTGAGATTGTTGGTCAGAACCATGTTCAGCGAGTCGGATTTGCTCTTCACCTCCACCAGATGACGGATATACTGGTTGCTTTCGTTAATCTGATCGACGAGCTTGGAGATGTTTATGTTATTGGAGTTCGCATTGCTCAGGCTCTGGTCGAGACTTCTCTGAAGGGCAGCATAGTCCTTCTTCTGTTGCTCGAGCTGGTTCTCAAGACTGCTCACCCGCGCCTTGGAAGCTGCCAGTTCTTCCTTCGTGTTCTGATAGTTAGCCGTCAGCTCGCGGTTCTCAGTCTGACAGTTTTCCAGCTCCTTCTTACTGGCACAGCTCGAAAAGGCGAGGATTCCAGCCAGCAGGGCCAACATTACGATACTTTTCCTATTTCTCATTTCTTCTTGATTTTGGGGTTTTTAATATCTATTGCAAATTTATTGATTAGACGGGCAAAGACCTAATTTTGTAAAATCGTTTATAGAATTTTAACCTGAAAACGGCATTTTTCAATTATTATTAATACCTTTGCAAGATAAAACAATCTCTGAAAAATGGATAAAAACAAAGTTGCGGGGCACTTTTCCGTTCTTCTTGCAAACATCATCTTCGGCATCGGCGTGCCGGTTACGGCGTGGCTGCTGGCCGGCTGGGTAACGCCCATGACTTACATGGCTGCCCGTTGCGTCGGTGCAGCCCTGATTTTCTGGGCCATCTCGCTGTTTCTTCCAAAGGAGAGGATAGCCGGAAAAGACCTGCTGGTCATCATGGGCGGCGGACTCTTGGGATTCGTTATTTCCCAGACGCTCACCGCCTGGGCCCTCTATTACACCACGCCCGTCTACTTCTCGGTCATCGCCTCGCTCACGCCCGTGGCCACGATGCTCATGGCAGCCCTCTTCATCAGTGAGAAAATCACGGTGAGCAAGGCCGTAGGAGTCGCTATCGGCATCGTGGGAGCCATGCTCGGCATCATCATAACCTGGCAGTCGGGAACCGGAAAGAACGACATTCTCGGCATCACCCTTGCTGTCCTGAGCCTGCTCTCGTGGGCAGTCTATCTGATTATAACGCGCAAGGTGTCGCAGAAATACTCTGCCGTGAGCCAAATGAAGTGGGTATTTCTCGTCTCCACGATTGCCGTCCTCCCGTTTGCATGGCATGAATTCCCGCAAACGCGGCTGTTCGGCGGCGAATGGCAGGCCGACTCCTTGCTCGGCTGGAGCGGCATGCTGTTCATCATCGTGTTTGCCACGGTGGCCGGATACTTTGCCATTCCGTTTGCCATGCGCTACCTCAAGGCCACCACGGTGAGCATTTACACCAACCTGCAACCCATCGTCGCATCGTTCATAGCCATCTGGATTGGCCAGGACCTCTTCTCCTGGGACAAGCCCGTGGCACTGATTCTGGTGCTCCTGAGTGCCTATGTCGTAACCAAAGAAAACCGACATGAGCGCTAAAACCTTTTCCCTATGCAACCTCCTGCTGACAATATTCCTGCAGGTAGCTGCCCCCTGTGCCACACAAGCCGATACCGTGGAGGACGGCGTGTCGCATGCTTTGGCCATCGAGAGGAGTACCTCACTGGACAACATCGAATATCAGCTGCACTTCAACATCCCCGCTGACAAAGCAGAAAAGGTTACGGGTACGGCCTCCCTCCGCTTCTACTTCAGCGGGAAGGGAGATTTGGTGCTAGACTTTGCGGGCGACAGCTTCGACGGCAGCTGCATAGTCAACGGCAAACAGGTAGCCGCCGAGTGGGTCCACGAGCATATCATCATTCCGAACCGTCATCTGTTACAAGGGAAAAACGAGCTATCGCTCTCATTCGTGTCCGCCGATGCCGCCCTGAACCGGCACGACGACTATCTCTACACACTCTTCGTTCCTGCCCATGCAAGAACGGTCTTCCCCTGTTTCGACCAGCCCGACCTGAAAGCAAAGTTCTCTCTCGACCTGCAACTGCCGGCGGATTGGAAGCAAATTAGCAGCGCAGACAGCCACCCGATACCTACTTACCTGTTCTCCTTCACGGCCGGAAAGTTCCAGGAAAGTACCGTGCAGAGGGATGGACGCACACTCCAGGCGCTCTATCGGGAAACCGACGCGCGGAAGACAGCCCAGTTAGACAAGATCTTCGACGAAGCAGCACTCTCCATCCGATGGATGGAAGAATACACGGGAATCAGTTATCCGTTCGACAAATACGGCTTCGTCGTCCTCCCCGGGTATCAGTTCGGGGGCATGGAACACCCGGGAGCCATCCAGTTCACCGACCGCGAAATCTTCTTAGGCGACACCCCTACCCCCGACGAGGAGCTCACGCGCCTGCAGCTTATAGCCCACGAGACCGCTCACATGTGGTTTGGCGACCTCGTTACCATGCGCTGGTTCAGCGATGTGTGGACGAAAGAAGTATTCGCCAACTTCTTTGCCGCGAAAATCAGCCGTGAGCAATTTCCCGAAATCAACCATGAACTGAACTTCCTGAAGGCCTATCAAGTGCGTGCCCTAAGCACCGACCGCACCGACGGAACGCATCCAATCCACCAAATGCTGGCCAACTTGAAAGATGCCGGCCTGCTCTATGGCAACATCATCTATCAAAAGGCGCCCGTCATGATGCGAAAATTTGAAGAACAGATTGGAGAAGAGAAACTTCGCAGAGGCTTGATACAATATCTCAAACGGTTTTCCTACGGCAATGCAACATGGGATGACCTGATAGAAATCCTGCAATCAGAGGCCCCGGAATCTGGAATCAAGGAGTGGGTAAATGTCTGGGTGAAACAGAAAGGGCTTCCCACTATTCACACGCAGTATGCCGACGGCCGGCTCATCATTGCCCAGCAAGACCCTTGGGGACGCGGATTGGTCTGGAAACAAAAGTTCAAGATAGGACTTTATGATGCCCACGGCGATTCCATCAAAAGCATAGAGGTAGACATGCAGCAGCCCCAGGTGCAGATTCCGCTTGCGGAAAAGCCCTACGCCATCATTCCTAACTACGACGGCAGCGGGTATGGACGCTTTGTCGCCGACAGTCTGAGCTGTGCCGTCATGGAGTATTCATGGCGTATCATGCCAAATGAACTCAACCGCTTTGCAGCCATCATGACACTCTACGAGAACTATTTGATGAACCGCATCAAGCCCGGAGAGTACATGAATACGATGAACACCTTCCTCATGAACGAGGAGAACCCGCTCGTAGCCTCCGCCCTGTGCAGCTATCTGCTAAGTGCCTATGGAGAGCTAAGCACCGAGAGCAAGAAGTTCTTCGAATATTATTTACTTAATGATGCGCAAAACCATCCAGAGAAAAGTATTAAACAAAAACTATTAAGATATATTTCGCAAACCTGCATATCAGCTCAGGCGATTGAATTTACATACGAAAAATGGAAGTTACACAGCGATTTACTGTTCACGGAGCAGGATTTTACCGACATGGCATATCATCTGGCCATCGTAAAACCGGATAAATGGCAGGAAATCTTACAAATCCAACGCGCCCGGCTGTCAAATATCGACGAGTTGAGAGCCTTTGACTACATCTCCAGAGCCTGCAATCCCGACAAGGGCATCCAGCAGAAACTCTTCGAGAGCCTGCTGGACAAGGACAACCGCAGCGTGGAGCCCTGGGCCGCCAAGATGCTGGCCCTGTTAAGCACCGGGGCTCGCGAGCCACAGAACAACGACTTTGTCTACCGGGGCTTGAATGCCCTGCAGGAAATTCAGCAAACGGGCGACATCTTCTTTCCCACCAACTGGCTCAACGCCTTGTTGGGAGGACATAACAGTCATGAGGCCAAATTTCTCGTAGGATACTGGATTGAGCAACATCCGGATTATCCGGAACCACTGATGAACAAGGTGAAACAGAGTGCCTACCACCTGCTCCGCAGTCAGAAATAACACCGAAAAAGAAATGAAACGAGCCCCCATACAGATTCCTTATGCCACCGACCGCGTGTTGCTGCACACTTGCTGCGCACCCTGCTCGTCGGCCATCATCGAATGGATGATGCAGCACGGCATCACCCCCACCATCTATTATTATAACCCTAATATCTATCCCGAGCGCGAATACGAGGTGCGCAAGCAGGAGTGCATGCGCTATGCCAAGGCCCTCGGGCTGCAACAAGTCGACGCGGAATACGACCATGCCGACTGGAAATACAGTATCAAGGGGTTGGAGAAAGAGCCCGAACGAGGCCTGCGGTGCCTGAAATGCTTCAAGATGAGACTATTGCATGCCGCCTGGTACGCTCAGGAAAACGGATACAAGGTGCTCACCACCACCCTCGCCTCCTCCCGATGGAAGAGTCTGGAGCAAATCAACGAGGCCGGCGAATGGGCCTGTGCCCAGACCGGCATCATCTGGTGGGGACAGAACTGGCGCGTAGGTGGCCTGCAGGAACGGCGCAACGCCCTGCTCAAGGAGAACCATTTCTATAATCAAACCTACTGCGGCTGCGAGTTTTCGATAAGGAAACCAGACGAGAACACCACCACCTGAAAATCAATAAGATACTGCAAGCCTTGCAAAAGACGGCTAAAAGCTCACCTTTTAGCCGTTAGAAGGAGTGTCGGAAGCCGTTAAAAGGCGAGCTTTTAGCCGCCTTTTACTTTTCTATTCCTTGTCTGGCTAATTATTCAGAAATATTCTTCCACCTGTTTTACAGTATGTATTATAGCTTTTAAGGCAATCTCTGCAGCTAACCCTGTAAATTAAAAATTCCCGTTATCACAGAAAAAACGACAAGAATATTTTATTTTGTCAAATAAAAAATATAGTTTTGTAGCAACTATTGTAATCTTACTTTTATGCTATCTACTAAAAAAACTTTTTTATTATTGGGTCTCTGACTATATTGAGCATTACAAATATGTAAATCCATGGTATGCAAGAACTAACTTTAAGATATATAGATATAACAAATAAGCTCAATCAGAATTATGAAAAAAACTATTATTTATCTGGCAACAGCTATATTGCTCGCATTTGGAAGTGTACTCATGAATATCGTGAAGGCTGACAATCCGGTAAATCCCCGTGAGGCTTATATCCGCAAGTTCTATGCGGAATACAAGAAAGCACTTGATGAAGAAAAGTCTCAACCTCTTTTAGAAGGACAATGTCCTTATGAAAAGAGTTTTAGCATAATAAAAAAGTATTGCACTAAAAATTTCTATGATGCCATGTTGCGAGACCAAGAAGAAGGAGATGGGTACGACTTCGTTACTGACAATTTGGGATTTGATGAAACTTCTCTGTCAACAATGGAGATAACTTATGTTAATGAAGATTGTTCTCGGATAAGCTATAAAGTTTGTATGAAATACCCCTATTCCGACCAAAGTAAGATTTATACTGTTAATCTGGAAATCATCTTCATCGGAGACAAGATAGAAGACATAGACATTCCACATGACGAGTAGCATACAGTAGTCCGTAAAAGACCAGGGAATCTATCTCTGCAAAAAGGCTGACAGAGGGCTTTCCTGCTTTTCCGAACAAACTATTGAGCCCAAAGACTATACATAATAAAATCATGCCAGGGAAAACAAAGCTTAGGATACGGAATCTATTTCTATAGCGCCACTTCCCTGCCATCTTTCTCCTTGAATCTAATATCCCTACTTCTAAAACATGAAAAATAATATCGGGAGAGGTCGGCAGAATCCAAAGAAAATATGTATCTTTGCATCCAGTAAACTCACCTTTATTATAGATAATTAGTATGATTCTTTTCTTCAAGACTCAGAAAGAGCATGTGATTGCGACTGAAATAGACCATCAGCCGGATTCCAATGAAATCAATGAACTTAGTTGGCTCTACGGCAACGCAACGCCAATCGACTCCGAGGAGCTGGCCGGCTTCTATGTGGGTCCCCGCCGCGAGATGATCACCCCATGGAGTACGAATGCCGTTGAGATAACCCAGAACATGAGTCTTAGCGGCATTTCGCGTATAGAGGAGTACTTCCCCGTTGTCTCCGAAGACGCCGAGCACGACCCGATGCTGCAACGCATGTACAAGGGGTTGGACCAGAATATCTTCACCGTGAACCACGATCCCGAGCCCGTCAGGCATGTGGAGGACATCGAAAAGTATAACGAGGAAGAGGGACTGGCCCTCTCGCCCGAGGAAATAGACTACCTCCACAAGATAGAAAAGCAAAATGGACGGCCGCTGACCGACTCTGAGATCTTTGGATTTGCCCAGATCAACTCGGAACATTGCCGCCACAAGATATTCGGGGGAACCTTCATCATCGACGGAAAGGAGATGGAGTCGAGCCTTTTCAACCTCATCAAAAAGACCACGAAGGAGCATCCGGGCAGAATATTGTCGGCCTACAAGGACAATGTAGCCTTCGCCCAAGGACCCGTGATTGAACAATTTGCCCCCAAAGACCAGTCTACGAGCGACTATTTCCAGGTAGAAAACATCGAGAGCGTCATCTCCCTGAAGGCCGAAACGCATAATTTCCCCACCACGGTGGAGCCTTTCAACGGGGCGGCTACCGGCACAGGAGGCGAAATCAGAGACCGCATGGGCGGAGGGACAGGTTCCTGGCCCATTGCCGGAACGGCCGTCTATATGACCGCCTATCCCCGCCTGAAGGACGACGAAGGAAAGGTCGACACACAGCGCGACTGGGAAGACATACTCCCCGTGCGCAAATGGCTCTATCAGACGCCGGAGCAGATTCTCATCAAGGCCTCAAACGGAGCCTCCGACTTCGGCAACAAGTTCGGCCAGCCGTTGATTGCCGGATCGCTGCTCACCTTCGAGCATCAGGAGGACGACCAAAAACTGGGCTACGATAAGGTAATCATGCTGGCCGGCGGCGTGGGCTACGGCAAGAAGCGCGACTGCCTGAAGAAAGAGCCGCAGAAAGGAAACAAGGTCGTAGTGGTCGGCGGCGACAACTATCGCATCGGCCTCGGCGGCGGCTCAGTCTCCTCCGTCGACACCGGCCGATACTCTAACGGCATCGAGCTGAATGCCATCCAGCGTGCCAATCCCGAGATGCAGAAGCGCGCCTACAATCTTGTCAGGGCACTCGTAGAGGAAGACAACAACCCCGTTGTCAGCATTCACGACCACGGTTCGGCAGGACACCTGAACTGTCTGTCGGAACTTGTTGAAGACTGCGGTGGCCGGATAGACATGACCAAGCTGCCTATCGGCGACAAGACGCTTAGCGCCAAGGAAATCATCGCCAACGAATCGCAGGAGCGCATGGGGCTGCTGATTGACGAGAAGCACCTCGACCATGTGCGCAAGATTGCCGAGCGCGAGCGCGCACCGATGTATGTGGTCGGCGAGACGACGGGCGACGCCCACTTCTCTTTCGTACAGGGCGACGGCACGAAGCCGTTCGACCTCGATGTGGCCCAGATGTTCGGCCACTCTCCCAAGACCGTCATGACCGACGAGACCGTGGCGCGGCACTATGAAGACGCCACCTATTCACTCGATAAACTCGATGAATATCTCCAGCGCGTGCTGCAGATGGAAGCCGTGGCATGCAAGGACTGGCTTACAAACAAGGTCGACCGCTCCGTAAGCGGCAAGATTGCACGGCAGCAGACACAAGGAGAGATCCAGCTCCCGCTGTCCGACTGTGGTGTCGTAGCCCTCGACTACCGCGGCCGCAAGGGCATCGCGACAGCCCTTGGCCATGCTCCCCAGGCCGGATTAGCCTCGCCTGAGGCCGGCTCGGTGCTGTCGGTAGCAGAGTCGCTTACCAATATCGTGTGGGCTCCCTTGGCCGGAGGCCTGCAGGGAGTAAGTCTCTCGGCCAACTGGATGTGGCCTTGCCGCTCGCAGAAAGGCGAGGACGCCCGTCTGTATGCCGCCGTCCAGGCTCTCTCCGACTTCTGCTGCGACCTCCATGTGAATGTGCCGACGGGCAAAGACAGCCTTTCCCTGAGTCAGCAATACCCCGACGGCGAGAAGATCATCTCGCCGGGAACCGTCATCGTAACCTCAGGCGGCGAAGTCTCCGACATCCGGAAGGTGGTCTCCCCGGTGCTGGTGAACGACAAGCGCTCGTCTCTCTACCACATAGACTTCAGCTTCCAGCCGGCCAGACTGGGCGGAAGTGCCTTCGCGCAGAGCCTCGGCAAGGTGGGCGACAATGTCCCCTATGGCGACTATAACGGCAATCAATTGATGTATGCCGACTATTTCAGCAGCTGTTTCGAGGCCATTCAGGAGCTCGTCCGCAAGGGATGGATCCTCTCCGGACATGACATCAGTGCGGGCGGACTGATTACCACGCTGCTCGAGATGACCTTTGCCAACACGAAAGGTGGCTTGCACATCAACCTGCACAACCTGGTTGACGCCGATATTGTAAGAACGCTCTTTGCCGAGAACCCTGGTGTGGTCATTCAGGTGAGCGACAATCACAAGCTGGAACTGCAGGCCTATTTGGAGGGGAATGGCATCGGCTATGCCAAGATAGGCTATCCCACGCCCGAGGAGCGCACGCTCGTCATCAAGAAAGACGATTATGGGCATACCTTCGACATCGATGCGCTCCGCGACACATGGTATAAGACGAGCTATCTGCTCGACCGTAAGCAGAGCCTTAACGGCATGGCCAAGGAGCGCTATCGGCATTACAAGGAGCAGCCGATAGTGATGAGATTCCGTCCCGACCTCACCGGCAGGCTCGCCCAATATGACCTGAATGCCGACCGGCGCAAACCGTCGGGCATCAAGGCCGCCATCATCCGTGAGAAAGGCACCAACGGCGAGCGTGAGATGGCCTATACCCTCTATCTCGCAGGTTTCGATGTGAAGGATGTTACCATGACCGACCTCATCAGCGGACGGGAAACGCTGGAAGACATCCACATGATCGTCTTCTGTGGAGGCTTCTCCAACTCGGATGTCTTAGGGTCGGCCAAAGGGTGGGCAGGAGCCTTCCTCTATAATCCGAAGGCCAAGGAAGCCCTCGACAAGTTCTATGCCCGTGAGGATACACTCAGCCTCGGCATCTGCAACGGATGCCAGCTCATGGTGGAACTGAATCTCATCAACCCCGAGCACAAGCATCGCGCACACCTCCTGCACAACACTTCCCAGAAGTTCGAGAGTGCCTTTCTGGGACTTGACATTCCCCGGAACGACAGCGTCATGCTGGGTTCGCTGAGCGGAAACAGGCTCGGCATCTGGGTGGCTCACGGCGAGGGCAGGTTCGATTTGCCGGAGCCGGAGGAGCATTACAATATCGTTGCCAAGTACAGCTACGCCGAATATCCAGGCAATCCGAACGGCTCCGACTATCAGGTGGCGGGTATCTGCTCGGCCGACGGCCGCCATCTCGCCATGATGCCGCATCCGGAACGCGCTATCTTCCCATGGCAACAGGCCTGGTACCCCCGCAACCGCAAGGACGATGAGATAACGCCGTGGATGGAGGCCTTTGTCAATGCGAGGAAGTGGATTGAGCAAAAGAAATAAAAAAAGCCTACCGCCGTCTTCTCCCGAAAGGGAGACGGCGCAAGCGGGCAAGACATATTGACATAACACAACAAACAACAGATGGAAGAGTTAAACGACGGAACTGAAAAAAAAGCGGGTAATATTCCTCCTCCCCAACAGACCGAGATACCGTTTTCCATTGCTACGGAAGAAGCAAATAATGATCAACGGACAGACTACTGGACATTCTTCAAGACCTTTTTTAAAATCGGAGCCTTCACCTTGGGCGGCGGATATGCCATGATTCCCATCATCGAGAGCGAGGTGGTAGACAAGAGACGCTGGATTGGAAAAGATGAATTTCTTGACCTGATTGCCATCGCCCAGAGTTGTCCGGGCGTCTTTGCCATCAACATCAGCGTGTTCATCGGCTATAAACTCCGCAAACTGAAGGGTGCCTTCTGTACCGCCTTAGGCACGGCGCTGCCCTCCTTTCTTATCATTCTGCTCATTGCCATGTTCTTCCATCAGTTCATGGAGTATGCCTGGGTGGAGTCTATGTTCCGGGGAATACGCCCTGCCGTGGTGGCCTTGATTGCCGTTCCCACCTTCAATCTCGCAAAAAGCGCGCACATCAGCCTCGTGAACTGCTGGATTCCCATAGGCAGCGCCCTGCTCATCTGGGCACTCGGAGTGAATCCCATCTATATCATCATTGCCGCCGGAGTGGGCGGATATCTCTATGGAGCTTTCCTAAAACCTACCGAATAATGATTTACCTTTACCTCTTCATCACATTCTTTGAGATAGGCCTGTTCGGGTTTGGCGGAGGCTATGGCATGCTATCACTTATCCAGACGGAGACGGTGGTGCACCACCATTGGCTCACGAGCGCGGAGTTTACCAACATCGTGGCCATCAGCCAGATGACTCCAGGCCCCATTGGAATCAACTCCGCCACCTATTGCGGCTACACGGCCGTGCGCAATGCGGGATTCGACAACCTCATGGGAATAGCCGGAAGCGCTACGGCCACATTCGCCCTCGTGCTTCCCTCTTTCATCCTGATGATCTTAATAAGTAAGATGTTCATGAAATACATGAACACGCCTGCCGTGCAGAGCGTCTTCACGGGACTCCGGCCGGCCGTCGTAGGTCTCTTGGCTGCGGCAACCCTCCTGCTTTGCAATGAGGAAAACTTCAGCTCTCCAATATCCAATCCGTGGCAGTTCTGGATCAGCATAGCCCTTTTCATTGCTACTTTCGTCGGCACGAAATATGTAAAGGTCAACCCCATCCACATGATTTGCTGGGCCGCCTTTGCCGGATTGATACTGCTCTATTGAGGGATTGCGCCCCTACAATAGACTGCGGAAAGAGGAAAACACGGCCTTCGTGAGGGTAAAATAGGCTATTTTACTAAACTGTCAACCGTCTTTCACCATACAGCAAGGGCTTTCGATGAAAGAAACGGGCATCCGGGCAGCCTGTCTACATGCTCGAACAAGAAAAAATGGAGCGGTCGCACGACCGCTCCACCTTGGCTCTGAATATAATAAAACGATTCTATTAGTCTTCCCAAGAACTAAAGTCAGAATTGGCAGCTACATTGTCGCTGCCAAAAAATCCCACCTTTGACTCATGACTGTCATCATCCTGACTGGCTTCTCCGTGGTCGGAACCTGCCAGCAAAGACTCGATTCCCTGAATTAGAAATTCCTCCGTCTCAGGCTTAATATATACGCGAGTTCGGGATAAGAAAAGCATTATAAAAGTTGGTAATCTCGCCAATATTTTGTACCTTTATAGGTGAAAATCAACAAGTTACAAAACAACCAAGCGATGATTACCAAGGACAAAGTTACAGAAATTTTCTGTATTATCGATGAGTTTGACAAGAATTTGAATGCAGAACTGGCCCAAAACCTCCCATTGCCCTCTCATGATGGCGATGGGAAGCGCTACCGTAACCGCAAGGGCAGGCTATCCGAGAGTGAGATTATGACAATCTTGGTATGCTACCATTTCGGTACTTACAGAAACTTCAAGGAGTACTACCTCTGCTGTATCCGTGGACAA
>NZ_FOOW01000027.1 GCF_900113305.1 Prevotella sp. KH2C16
ATCCGCGTCCGGACGGGATAAGCGCTGAATGCATCTAAGCGCGAAGCCCGCCGCAAGATGAGAGCTCCTTTTCGAGGGCCGTCCCAGACGAGGACGTCGATAGGGCGCAGGTGTAAAGGCGGCGACGCCAAAGCCGAGCGCTACTAATTGCCCGAACCTTTCCGCGCGCGTCCGTCCCTCCGGCCCCCTCCGGGGCCCTTCCCGTATTCTTCGTCCCTTGCCCGTGCCCGACGTGTCGCCCCATCCGGGCGGCCGTGGCGGCGGGGTCCCGCCTCTTCCCATTCCGAACAGAGAAGCTAAGCCCGCCAGCGCCGATGGTACTGCAGTACGATGCGGGAGAGTAGGCCGCCGCCCCCTTTCCATACCAGGAGTCCCCGTTCCCCCGCCGGTGAGGAACGGGGGCTCCTTTTTCGTCCTTCCTTTATCCTCCTATTCCTTTATTCTTTTATTCCTTTATTCTCTTATTCTCTTATTCTCTTATTCCTTTATTCTCCTGTTCTCCTTTGCGCCGTGCCCGGCGGGCGGGGACGGTGAATCGCCCCCGTGGTGCGGATTTCCGGCCCGCGGTGCAGGCATGTTCCCTGCCGGCGCCGGCTGTTGGCCGTCCCGGCATTTGTCCTTGTGCATGCAGCCGGTCCCCGGCCCGTCAGATTTTCCCTGGAACTTGCCGGGTGTTTGGATTATATTTACTATATTTGCTGCATGGAAGGAAAAGGATTACGGCTGAAGACTATACTCTGGGTGATATTGGGAGTGTTTCTAATTATCTTGGGAATACTCCTCCGGCAGGCTTTTCTGTGCGGCATCGGCTCCGGACTGCTGCTGGTCGCGTTGCAGCTCATACTTGACAACTCACTTTCCTATCAAGGGTGGAGAGCGCGGCACAGTATTTTGTTGCGTCGGCTGAACCGAGTATGGAATGGAATCATGGTGATTTTCGGAGCTCTTTTGATTTTAGTGATGATATTGGGATGTATCAGCATGATTGGCGAGGGCAACTGGCAGGAACCTTTGTTTTTTCTCGTGGTACTGTTGGGTAGTATAGCCATCATTGCCTATGTTACCCGTCATCGCCGTTGGCTTACTCGCCGGGCAAAGGCATTCGGTGAGCGTATGATGAAAGTTGAGTCTTTTGGCAAGGGGAGTGTCGGTACTTATGACCTCGATATGGGACTCACGCTGGTCTATTATTATTCCAAGCAACTTGATATCAAGTGTAACTATTTTCCATTTACGCCATTCTCCGAGGAAGAAACCTTCTTCCCCGTGATGGAAGAGACGGAACGACGCTTAAAGGAACTGTCGCCGGAGATAGAACTTCGATACTATGCTACGGCCGGCGACTGGCTCGGCAAATATTCTGTTGTTATGCCCAAAAGGATAGCCACTGTGGATTTGCTCAAGCGTATAAGACCCATCTTGAAGGATGCGTCGAAATGGGAGAACGAGTTTTTCTGCATCCATGTGGTGAAAGACGGCATTCATTATTATGGGGAGATAGACTATGAAGTGATGCAGGTCGCAGCCGTTTTTGAGGATGGAGGGGTTGAATTTTTCGATAAATACAGCACTCGCGAGGACGACAAAGGTATGTCTGACGAGATGTTTTGGTTTTTTGAGAATTGGGAAGAAAACCTTACGAAGGAGTCGATTATCACCCCCGAGGAGTTTAATGCGGTCTGGGAGGAGAACTATAGGCCTATCGCTTGCGAGTAATCGCACAATAAAAGGTAGCGCAGAGCGTTAATTAGATGTATGCAATGGACAGACCGTATTCGTCAGGTGAAGATCCTGCTGGTGGTCGCCGCCATCCTTATAGCGGTAGCCTCGCTCATTATTTCCCATTTCCTGACTCATGATTTGGAGGAGGAAGAGAGAAATAAGGTGGAGGTGTGGGCCGAGGCGATGCGCTCTTTGAGCAACGCCGATGAGAACACCGACCTGAATCTTGTGCTGAAAGTCATTAACGAAAACCATACCATCCCAATCGTCGTCATGGATTCCCGGCAGCAGGTGCAGATCTTTCGGAATGTAGACATGAAGGCACGAAGCCGGGAGGACAGCCTGCGGGAGTCCGCATCCATAGGGCAGCAATTGTTGAAGGCCGGCCGTTATATTCGCATCCAGCTCGATGATTCTGTAAAGACGGACTATATCGATGTCTGTTACGATGATTCCAACATGCTCCGACGCCTGGAAATCTATCCGTTCGTGCAGCTGGGCGTTGTCCTTATCTTCGTCGTCATCGCCATTTTTGCCTTGCTCACCTCCAAGCGGGCAGAGCAGAATAAAGTGTGGGTAGGGCTCTCCAAGGAGACTGCCCATCAGCTGGGTACCCCCATCTCGAGTCTGATGGCGTGGACAGAGATACTGCAGGAGAATTATCCGGACGACGAACTGTTGCCAGAAATGGACAAGGATGTAAGGAGGCTGCAGCTTATTGCCGACCGTTTTTCCAAGATAGGCTCTTTGCCAGAACCGGTACCTACAAGCCTGAACGAGGTCATGGACCATGTCATTGACTACATGGATCGCAGGACTTCAAAGAAAGTGAGGATGATAAAGGATTTTCCCGGCCACGACATTATCGTGAACCTGAACGCATCGCTCTTCGAGTGGGTGATAGAGAACCTTGCGAAGAATGCCGTCGATGCCATGGGCGGAGAGCGGGGAGAGATAGTCTTGCATGTGGAAGATGCTGGTAACAAAGCCATTATAGAAGTGTCGGATACGGGAAAGGGCATCCGGAAGAAAGACCTTGCCAATGTCTTTCGCCCGGGCTTTACCACCAAGCAGCGTGGCTGGGGACTGGGTCTTAGTCTGGCGAAGAGAATTGTTGAGGAATACCATAAAGGCCGGATTTGGGTGAAAAGTTCAGAAGTAGGAAAGGGCACGACCTTCAGGATTGAATTGAGAAAATAACGGCTGCCTTGTAAAAGGCCGCCTTTTACGATCCTTTTAGCCGTTAGAAGCTCGGCTTTTAACGGCTTTTTGCCGGGCTTTTAGCCGTCTTTTGTTTTGCGGTCTCTCGTTTCTGCCCGGAAAAGCACTTTCCTCTTGTCATTGTAGCTCTATAAAGAGGTGGAAATTAGGGCAGAAGATAAAGTTTTTCGGATAAAGTTATCAATTATCGGAAAAAAGTAGTAACTTTGCAACCCAAAGTGGAGCTATGTCCGATATGGAATCGTTTAAGATTAACCTGAAAGACCTGAAGGAGGGCAAAAACCTCTTGGAATTTGATCTGGATGACGGATTCTTCGAGGCCGTTGGAGCCCCGGATATCCGTAAAGGCAATCTGCATACGATGATTTCGATACACAGGGTCGGCAACACTTTCCAGCTTGACTTCCATACAACAGGCGTGGCAATTGTCCAATGCAACCTTTGTCTCGACGAAATGGAGCAGCCGGTAGACGCGGAAAACCGCCTATGGGCGAAGCTTGGAGAGGATAGTTCAGAGGAGGATGACCTCGTGGCCGTTGATGAGGACGAAGGAATACTCGATGTCGCGTGGTTCATCTATGAGTTTATAGATCTCAGCATTCCGATCAGGCATGTGCATGCACCTGGAAAATGCAACCCTGCCATGATGAAGGTTCTTGAGGAACATTCAGCTTCCCGAAGAGGTGAAGAGGAAGAAGAGAAACCCGTAGACCCACGCTGGGCGGCACTCGCAAAACTGAAAGATTAAAAATTAAAAGATTTAAAATTAAACAATTATGGCACATCCTAAAAGAAGACAGTCAAAGACCCGTACTAGGAAGAGAAGAACTCATGACAAGGCTGAAATGCCTACATTGGCAGTATGCCCCAACTGCGGCGCATATTATGTATATCACACCGTCTGCCCTACTTGCGGTTACTATAGAGGCAAAGTCGCTATCGTAAAGGAAGCCGCTGAATAATGGAGAAAATCAACGCGATCATCACGGGTATCGGCGGCTATGTGCCTGACTATATCCTCACTAATGAGGAGCTGTCGCGCATGGTGGACACCAGTGATGAATGGATAACAACTCGCGTAGGTATCAAGGAACGCCGTATCCTCACTGAAGAGGGACTGGGAACCAGCTATATGGCACGCAAAGCTGCCAAGCAGGTTATCCAGAAGACCGGCGTAGACCCAGACTCCATAGATGCTCTCATCGTTACGACGACCACTCCGGACTATAAGTTCCCCTCCACGGCTTCCGTTGTCATCGGGAAACTGGGACTGAAGAATGCCTTTGCCTTCGACCTCGAAGCGGCATGCTGCGGTTTCCTCTATTCCCTTGACATAGCAGGCTCGATGATTCAGAGCGGCCGCTACAAGAAGGTCATCGTGATAGGAGCCGACAAGATGTCGTCGCTGGTTGACTATACGGATCGCCAGACCTGTGTGCTCTTCGGCGACGGAGCCGGAGCTGTTCTGGTGGAAGCCACGACCGAGGAAAACATCGGTGTGCAGAACTCATTTCTGCGAACTGACGGCAAGGGTCTTCCCTTCCTCCACATGAAGGCGGGCGGCTCGGTATGTCCGCCGTCGCATTTCACGGTAGACCATCGCCTCCATTACCTCTATCAGGAGGGGCGCACGGTGTTCCGTTATGCCGTTACCAGCATGAGCAGGGATGTCCTTGAAATCATGAAGATGAACGACTTGTCGGAGCAGGATGTCGACTGGGTGGTTCCTCATGAGGCCAACCTTCGCATCATTGAGGCGGTGGCCAAGCATGCAGGCATCTCCCTCGACAAGGTGATGATCAATATCGAGCGTTACGGCAACACCAGTGCCGCGACGATTCCGTTGGCCATGTGGGACAACGAGGACAAGTTCCGGAAGGGCGACAATGTAATTTTCACGGCCTTCGGAGCGGGATTCGTCCACGGGGCCTCTTATTATAAGTGGGCCTATGACGGAGCTTCTGCGGCGGCAAACAAGTAAACTCTGAAAAAGATTAATCAAGAAACGCATCCTTCTTAGAATCTTAAGACGATGCGTTTTTTTGTTCTGATAAAAACAGGAAATATGCATAAGGCAGGTTTTGTAAATATCGTAGGCAACCCGAATGTGGGCAAGAGCACGCTGATGAACCAGCTGGTGGGCGAGAAACTGAGCATAGCCACTTTCAAGGCACAGACCACCCGCCACCGCATCATGGGTATCGTGAACGACGAGGAGTGTCAGATAGTCTTTTCCGACACGCCGGGCGTACTGAAGCCCAACTACAAGATGCAGGAGATGATGCTGGCTTTTTCGGAGTCGGCACTGGCCGATGCCGATGTCTTGCTCTATGTAACGGATGTCGTGGAAAGTCCCGAGAAGAACAAGGACTTCCTCGACAAGGTGGCTGCAATGACCATCCCCGTGCTCCTCTTGATAAATAAGATTGACGAGACCGACCAGAAATCGCTCGGCGCCATCGTGGAGAAGTGGCACACGCTGCTGCCCAACGCTGAGATTCTGCCCATCTCTGCCAAGAACAAGTTCGGCATCGACATGCTCCTGAAGCGGGTCAAGGAACTGCTCCCGGAGTCGCCCGCCTATTTCGACAAGGACCAGCTGACCGACAAGCCGGCTAAGTTCTTCGTCTCAGAGATCATCCGCGAGAAAATACTCCTCTACTATGACAAGGAGGTTCCCTATTCCGTAGAGGTCGCGATAGAAAGCTTCAGGGAAGGCGAGAGGCTGATTCACATCGGCGCAGTCATCTATGTGGAGCGCGACTCGCAGAAGGGCATCATCATCGGGCATCAGGGCGTAGCCTTGAAGAAGGTCTCTACCGAGGCACGGAAGTCGCTGGAGAGGTTTTTCGGGAAGAAGATTTTCCTCGAGGTCTTTGTCAAGGTGGACAAGGACTGGCGCAATTCTCAGCGGGAGCTCACTAATTTCGGTTACAATCCGAAATAGCCTTTCTGCCTCCGGCCTGTGTGGCCCGGGCGGCAGAAGCACGCTTATAGCATGTAGAAAGATAGTCAGGCCCTGATGGAACGAGGGCAAACTCTCCCAAGTGGAGGGCCGAAGAATGTATAACTTCAGAAATTAAACAAGCAAGAAATGGCAAATTTAGTAGCTATCGTAGGCCGCCCCAATGTGGGCAAGTCTACGCTTTTCAACCGACTGACACAGTCTCGCCGCGCTATCGTAAGCGATACCGCCGGCACCACCCGCGACCGCCAGTATGGCAAGTGCACCTGGAACGGCAAGGAATTTTCCGTCGTTGACACCGGCGGCTGGGTCGTAAATTCCGACGATATATTCGAGGACGCCATCCGCCGGCAGGTGAAGGTGGCCACCGAAGAGGCCGACTTGGTGCTCTTCCTCGTGGATGTGGAGACCGGACTTACCGACTGGGACGAGGATGTGGCACTCATCCTGCGGCGGGCGAAGCTGCCCGTCATCCTCGTGGCCAACAAGGTGGACAACAGCGCCAACTATTATCAGGCCGCCGAGTTCTATAAGCTGGGGCTGGGCGACCCGCAGTGCATCAGCGCCGCTACGGGCGGCGGCACGGGCGACTTGCTGGATATGATACTCGACAAGCTTCCCGCCGAGAACAGGGAGGAGGTGGAAGACGACATCCCGCGGTTTGCCGTCGTAGGCCGCCCGAATGTGGGCAAGTCGAGTCTCATCAACGCCTTCATCGGCGAAGACCGTAACATCGTAACCGAGATTGCCGGTACCACCCGCGACAGCATCTACACCCGTTTCGATAAGTTCGGGTTTGACTTCTACCTTGTCGACACGGCCGGCATCCGCCGCAAGAACAAGGTGTCGGAAGATTTGGAGTTCTATTCCGTCATGCGAAGCATTCGTGCCATCGAGAACAGCGATGTCTGCATCCTCATGATCGACGCTACGCGCGGCATCGAGGCGCAGGACATGAACATCTTCCAGCTCATCCAGAAAAACAACAAGTCGCTCGTGGTGGTGGTGAACAAGTGGGACTTGGTGGAGGAGAAGGACCAGAAGGTCATCTCCACCTTCGAGACTGCCATCCGAAACCGCATGGCTCCCTTCGTAGACTTTCCCATTATCTTTGTCTCGGCACTGACCAAGCAGCGCATCTTCAAGGTTCTCGAGACCGCCAAGCAGGTCTATCTGAACCGCAAGACGCATGTGGGAACCTCCAAGCTGAACGAGGTGATGCTGCCGATTATCGAGCAGACGCCGCCTCCCTCGATAAAGGGAAAGTATATCAAGATTAAGTATTGCACCCAGTTGCCGAACACGCAGATACCCTCGTTCGTGTTCTATGCCAACCTGCCGCAGTATGTGAAGGAGCCTTACAAGCGCTTCCTGGAGAACAAGATACGCGACAACTGGTCGATGCATGGGTGCCCCATCAATGTGTTTATCCGTCAGAAGTAACCCCCTCTGGGTCTCCCCCTCCGTGGGGGAGGCCTCTCTTGGAAAAGATATGAAGAAGATTTTATTTGTAATAGCCGGCCTCAGTTTGCTCGGTGCCTGTCAGAAGGCACCGTCGCAGAACGAGATTGCCGCCCGGGCGGCCAAGGCCTATTATGATCAGCTGCTCGAGGGGAAGTACGAGCAGTTTGTAGACGGGCACTATCAGCCCGACAGCATCCCCGCTGTTTATCGTGAGCAGCTCGTCGCCAATGCGAAGATGTTCATCGGGCAGCAGCAGGACGAGCACCGCGGCATCCGCCAGGTGAATGTCGTGCGTGCGGATGTAGACACCGCAAAGCATGCCGGGAACGCCTTCCTTACCTTCCTCTATGGCGACAGCACGAGTGAAGAAGTGGTCGTCCCGATGGTTTATCAGGGCGGCCTCTGGTATCTCCGCTGACGACGGCAACCGCAATCGGGAAGGCTGAAGGCCACCTTCCATAGACTGAAATCCCAGACTTTACTATTTAAAATCTCAGATTTTACTTATTAAAGTCTGGGATTTTACTTTTCTCAAGACGGCTTCCCGGCATGCGTTCAGTTGTCCTCTTGTCTTGCGGAGGCATGCGGATGCAGTATCTCAGAACGGAGGAACAGTTAAATAAAGTTATTTTTTTGCAAGATTACGGATGTTTTCCCTATATTTGCAAAACATAGGTTGTTATAAATTTACTGATTATGAAGAAGCGTTTTGTAATTATTTTTCCGCTCTTGGCGTTGCTCTTCGTGTTTTCTGCATGTAGCGACGACAATGGCGAAGGAAGCGGTCCCGTCGTAAGAAACATCTCTAACTCGGGTTGCAAGGAGGCTGGTGTCAATACGGAGAGCAACGGCGCGTCTTCCCCGGACATCCTTGGTCGCACGGAGAAAATCGTCTGCAAGGGAGCGGCTGACGGCACCCTGCGCATTACTCATCAGGATTTAGTGGTCAATTGCGCAAGCAAATTCAACGCGAGAGTGTGGCTGGCCGGCAACCGGATCGTGCTGACGGAGACTGCTGAGGGCGAGGAGGCTAATTGCGTCTGTGCCTACGATTTGACCACGGAGATAGGCCCCTTGCTGGAAAAGGATTATTCGCTCGTTGTCAAGACGCCGTCGGGGGAGGAGGTCAGTATGGCCTTCCACTTCAGCCCGGGGCTGAATTCTGCCTTCGATGTGAGAAAATAAGATGGGGTAAATGTGCCCTGTGAAAAGGTTAATTCGGATGCCTTCGGTTGAAATATGAAAGATGTGGAGGCACGGTCTGTCCTGTTTCCCCAGTTGTAATACTTTTGCCATGTATTCGGAATAAGATGAATCGTGTCCCTTGTAATCTTTTTTTATTCCCTCTCCTTGGGAAGAGGGGGGGAGGGAGAGGTTTGCACATCTTGCCTTTTACGCTTTCTCCGCAGCCTTTTCCCTTGGGAGATTGGCTGCAGAAGGAAAATTTTCTTCTGACTTATTTCTTCTGGAGACAATCGACTTTGCCTTCGCCTTGCGGATTCTTCCACGCTTTCAAGCGTACAATTCCTTTCATGGCTTCTTCCTTGCTGGCTGCATCTTTGTAGAAGAACTTCATTGTTTGATTTTCAGAAGCAATAACCTCTTTGAATTTCCAACCGTTAATTATCAGATACTGTGCTGCGTCTGCAGGACACTTAAAATATACCATTTCGCCTTTTTCATCCAAGAATGCGTACCTTTCGTCCTCTTCCAGTCCAGCAATATTCTTCTTGAACTCAAACTTGTAGGAAATATTTCCCGTCTTATTATTCGTGATCACGACACAATTATACTTCTGTGTCTGTGCTATAGCAGTGTCTGTAGACAGGCAGAGCAAAACAATTAATAATACTTTTATCATGTTTCCGCCGATTGATTAGATTAGATATATTCCACAAATATAGATAATATTTCAAAAGGGTGTTCTCAAAATGCTGACTTTTTAATAATTTTCTTTAAGATTGTTATAAGGTGAGTATACAACTGGATACTACATTCTTAAATAGAATCTTGTTCGTTGATACTGATATTATATCTCTTATTATTGTAGTATATGAATCCGTTTGCATTAATATTTGCGACACCTTGGTTAGTGAATCCAATGGTTTTTGAACCATAAAATTTTGCAGAAGGAGGATAGCAAACAAATTCAGTATTTAGTGCTTCGTAAGCATATATGCTTCCATCTGAATTTGTTAGAGGTAATAAGATGGTATATACTTCAAATGAAACCCCATTTGTAACAGTATAGGTATAATGATAGTGGATGCAATCTGTTGGCGTAGCAGTAGAATCATCCTCAAAGTCATATTCACTAAGCTTATATGAATTCAGTTTTTTAGAACTATTTGGAGAGCAGGATATGTATAATTTTGTTGGAGAAAGATTTCGCTTTTGGGTATCGTTATATGTCCTTAAAGCATATTTGATTATTAAATTCTTGTTGTGTTTGTAAAAATCTGTATTTATAAAGTCATAATTGATGTAGAATTTAGATGCAATTTTCTTCCAATATCGAAGTTCATTTGCTGTCATTTTGTTTACGACTTCGTCAGGAATGCTATTTAATTGCATGAACCCATCTTGTTTGTCTTGAGGTGACAATGAATAAGATTCTGTTGCGTTGGTTAGCATAAAATCGTTGTCGTTGTTACAGGCAAAGAATGTGATTAGCAAAAGACTGGCCATTGCTAAGATAATAAAGATTCTTTTCATGTTGTTAAATTTTTAAATTAATAATATGTAGAAATATTGCTTAGTGCGAACTCAACAATCAAGTGCGAGTTTATGAGATCTTTTCATAAGTTACCTCCTTTGTGATAAGAAATTTCGGAATGATCCTTTAATCTCGTATTTTTTTATTCGAAATCAAATTGGAATATAATAGCGCATGCTGTTTGTTATGTATAGATACAGGGTACACGCCCTCTTAATGTCTTTGTTCATTTGGCAGGAACTAAGATGAGCTTGAAGTCAAAGACTTTGGTCTGGTTGGTTTCTGTACGAAATCTTGATGCTATCATTTTGCATGAGCAATTAATGGAAGCTCCTACCTGGAACTGTAAAAGTCAAGATAAGAAATCCTTCCGCCTCCTTCGTGGCTCCTTTCCCTAAGGGGAGAGATAGGAAGATGTTTCCTATCCTTGTTCATGAGCTTTCTGCTCCTCCTCCAGTTCCACTTCTTTCACCTTGCGGAAGAGGTCGGAGGCGAAGACCAGATCGTTCAGTTTCTTGTTTGTCGCGCCGATGACCTCGTCCTTGTTGCCTTGCCATTCCTTGCGTCCTTTGTAGATGAAGACGATGTTCTCGCCGATGCCCATCACGGAGTTCATGTCGTGCGTGTTGATGATCGTCGTGATGCCATATTCCTTGGTGATGCCCGAGAGCAGCTCGTCGATGACGAGCGAGGTCTTCGGGTCCAGTCCCGAGTTGGGCTCGTCGCAGAAGAGATACTTGGGATTGAGCACGATGGCGCGCGCGATGGCCACTCGCTTCTGCATGCCTCCTGATATTTCGCCGGGGAATTTGTCCTCGGCGTCGAGCAGGTTCACGCGGTCGAGGCACTCCTGGGCTCGTTTCACGCGCTCGTTGTAGTTCATCGTGGAGAACATGTCGAGCGGAAACTGCACATTTTCCCTTACCGAAAGCGAGTCAAAGAGTGCCGAACCTTGGAACACCATGCCCATTTCCCGCCGCATCCTCACTCTCTCCCGCTTGGTCATCGTTACGAAGTCGCGCCCGTCGTAAAGCACTTCTCCCCTCGTGGGGTCGAGCAGTCCCACGAGGTTTTTCATCAGGACGGTCTTGCCCGAGCCGCTCTGTCCGATGATGAGATTGGTCTTGCCCGTCTCAAACACTGCGTTGATGTCGTGGAGGACGGTCTTGTCCTCGAATGTCTTGGTGAGGTTTCTTACTTCGATCATGAGTTTTGCCCCCTAAGTTAGGGGGTTGGGGGTCTGTAGGGCGGTGGCACCATCTGCGGTTGCGCACCCAAGACTTCTGTCCCCAACCCTGTTATATGAATTTTCGGTTTTGGTCTCCAGCCCGTCCACCCGGGATGTGCTAAGGTTTTTCTGGATGGATACCGGCGTGAGCGAGGCGGTCTCTGGCCACTTTGCGAATCACTTGTATCACATCTTCTATATTGTTTTCTATCTCTTCGTTCCTGAATCTTATGACCTTGATGCCGTTGCTTTCCAGGAGCCGTGTTCTCTCCAAGTCGTGCTCCCGGGCCTCCGGGGTATCGTGGACGGCTCCGTCAGCCTCTATGCACAGTTTGATTTCAGGACAATAGAAGTCCAGGACATAGAGGCTGATGCCATGCTGCCGCCTGAACTTAAGCCCTTCAACCTGCCTTTTCTGCAAGTGCCGCCACAGAATTCTCTCGGCAGGCGTGGCCTCTTTCCTGAGTTGCTGTCGCTGCTCTTTGCTGTAGATGAGGTTTGAAATTCGTGTTGGCAGCATGACTTGTCTATATCTATTATACATTCTTTTGCTTTTGAAACAGACCCCTAACCCCCTAACTCAGGGGGCTGATAGCCTCAACTCAGTATCTGCGTGAGGAACACATCGGAGAAGAGAATCAGCACCGAGCTGCACACGACGGCGTCGGTAGAGGCCTTGCCTACCTCTACGGAGCCGCCCTCGACCGAGTAGCCGAAGTAGCTGGAGACGCTGGCGATGATGAAGGCGAAGAACAGGCTCTTGATGATACTCATGTACATGAACCACGAGTTGAAGGCATGCTGGATGCCCGCGGTAAGGTCGGACGGTGCGATGATGTGCCCTAAATAGGAAGTGCCGTAAGCTCCGATAATGCCCATGGTCGACGAGAAGATGACCAGGAACGGCATGATGGTTACCAGTCCGAGTATCTTGGGGAGTATCAGGTAGTTGGCAGAGTTCACGCCCATGATGTCGAGGGCGTCTATCTGCTGGGTTACGCGCATCGTGCCGAGCTCCGAGGCGATGTTGGAACCTACCTTCCCGGCCAGGATCAGGCACATGATAGAACTGGAAAACTCAAGGAGCATAATCTCTCGGGTGGTGTATCCTGCCACCCAGCGGGGCATCCACGGGCTCTCGATGTTCACCTTCATCTGGATGCAGATGACGGCTCCGATGAAGAACGATATCAGCAGCACGATGGGAATGGAGTCGACGCCCAGCTGCGACATCTCCTTGACATAGCGCTTCAGGAACATGCGCATCTTGTCGGGGATGGCAAACGAGCGACCCATGAGGATGAGGTACCTGCCTAAGGTGGTGAGATATTTTTTCAGTAAATGAGTTATCAGCATCGCTTTTTTGTCAGTTTCCTGTTGCAAAAGTAACCAAAATCCGCTAAAAAACTGCAATATTCCCAATAGTTTTTGAATTTATAAGGGTATTTAGCCGTATTTTTAGTAAATTTGCGGAATAATTACGGAAATCGTTATGAGCGAGGAAAGAAAAGCCGGTTCTGTCCTTAGAACCGAGGGACTGGTGAAGCGTTATGGCAAGCGAACGGTTGCCAACGGTGTCTCCATCAATGTGAAGCAGGGAGAAATCGTGGGTTTGCTGGGGCCGAACGGAGCAGGCAAGACCACTTCATTCTATATGACGACCGGTCTGGTGGTGCCCAATGAGGGACATGTGTATATCGACGATCAGGAAATCACCGACTATCCTGTCTATAAGCGGGCCCGTGCGGGTATCGGATACCTGCCTCAGGAGGCGAGCGTATTCCGCAAGATGAGCGTAGAGGACAACATCATGTCGGTGCTGGAGATGACGGACCTGTCCCACGAAGAGCAGCTCCGCCAGCTGGAAGGACTGATCAAGGAATTCCGCCTGAACAAGGTTCGCAAGAACAAGGGCGACCAGCTCTCTGGAGGTGAGCGGCGGCGCACCGAGATTGCACGCTGCCTGGCCATCAGTCCGAAGTTCATCATGCTCGACGAACCCTTTGCCGGGGTCGACCCCATTGCCGTGGAAGACATCCAGCACATCGTCTGGCGACTGAAGTATCGCAACATCGGAATCCTCATCACCGACCATAATGTACAGGAAACCCTTAGTATCACCGACCGCGCCTACCTGCTTTTCGAGGGTCGCATCCTGTTCCAGGGCAACCCCGAGGAGCTTTCCGCAAATCCCGTAGTCCGCAAGAACTATCTCAGCGAGAACTTCACATTCCGTAGATTCAAGCCTAATGAGGAGGACGAACAGGCTGAGGAAATTGCCGAGGAGCAGGAAACTGCCATGGAAAGAGCAGAGGGACAAGTTGGTTAAAAAAACAAATTTCTCGCGTGAGGTTTAGGTATTGTCGTGAAAAATGAGTACCTTTGCATCCCGATTCGAGCAAGTAAAAAATCACAAAATATAATTAACATCAGAGATGAATATTTCATTTGAAAACCCTGACAAGGTCAATGGTCTGTTGACGATTACAGTAGAAGAAGCCGATTACGCCGCTAATGTCGAGAAGACATTAAAGGATTATCGTAAGAAGGCGAATGTTCCCGGCTTCCGTCCGGGCATGGTTCCCATGGGCCTTATCAAGCGCCAGTTCGGTGCTTCGGTAAAGATGGACGAGGTAAACAAGCTCATTGGCGAGCAGATCTACAAGTATGTGCAGGACAATAAGATTCAGATGCTGGGCGATCCGCTGCCGTCTGACAAGCAAGAATCCGTGGACATCGAGAAAGACGGACCGTATACATTCAAGTTTGACATTGCCGTAGCGCCGGAGTTCAAGTGCGAGCTTACTGGTCGCGACAAGATAGACTATTATGACATTACGGTTGACGATGCGCTCATCGACCGCCAGGTAGACATGTTCGCGTCGCAGACGGGCAAGTATGCCCCTGCTGAACAGTATACAGAAGGCGACAACCTGAAGGGCGACCTCCGTGAACTTGACGGAAACGGCAATACCAGGGAAGGCGGTCTCACCGTCGAGGGGGCTATGCTGATGCCGTCGTATATCAAGGGTGAAGACCAGAAAAAGCTCTTCGATGGCGCCAAGGCGGGCGACATCATCACCTTCAATCCCCGCAAGGCCTATCCGGAAAGCGACGCAGAGGTTGCTGCCCTGCTGAAGATAGAGCGCGAGCAGGTGGGCGAGCACACGGGCGACTTCAGCTATCAGATAACGGAAATCAATCATTTCCAGAAGCATGCAGTAGACCAGGAGCTCTTCGACTCCATCTATGGTAAGGACTCTTGCAAGGATGAGAACGACTTCCGCGGGAAGATTGCCGAAGGCCTGAAGAGCCAACTGGCCACCGACAGCGACTTCAAGTTTATCCAGGATGTCCGCGCTCACTGCGAGAAGAAGGTAGGGAAGCTGGAGTTTCCCGATGCAATCCTGAAGCGCATCATGCTTGCCAACAACAAGGATAAGGGTCAGGAGTTTGTAGAAAAGAACTATGAGGCAAGTATCAAGGAGCTCACCTGGCACTTGATCAAGGAGCAACTCGTAGCAGCTCATGACATTAAGATCAGCGACGCGGAAGTGAAGGACGCTGCCAAGGAGGCTGCCCGTGCACAGTTTGCCCAGTATGGTATGAACAATGTGCCGGACGAATATGTGGAGAACTATGCAAACGAGATGCTGAAAAAGCAGGAGAGCGTACAACCCTTCGTGGATCGTGCCATCGACCGCAAGCTCACCGAGATACTCAAAGGAGTGGTAAAACTCAATACCAAGAGCATCTCTCTTGACGACTTCAACAAGCTGATGGAGCCATAATACTATTTTTTAGTTAAAAATCTTCTTTAAATAGGGGGTTATCAACTTTTTTTTGTATCTTTGTTCTAATAACATACACAAAAAAGGTGGATAACTCCTCTTTACATATTATAGAATAAACAATTAGAAGGAATGAAATGAATAGAGATTTTAGAAATTATGCCACGAAACATTTGGGTGTAGACGGAATGGTGCTGGATGATGTCGTGAAGGCACAGGCGCAGTATCTGAACCCATATATCCTGGAAGAGCGCCAGCTGAATGTTACCCAGATGGATGTGTTCTCACGCCTGATGATGGATCGCATCATCTTTCTCGGAACGGAAATCGACGACTATACCGCCAATACCCTGCAGGCTCAGCTGCTCTACCTGGACAGTGTAGACCCCGCCAAGGACATTTCCATCTATATCAACAGTCCCGGCGGTAGCGTAACGGCAGGCCTGGGCATCTATGACACCATGCAGTTCATCAGCAGCGATGTCGCCACCATCTGCACGGGAATGGCCGCGTCGATGGCCGCCGTCCTGCTCGTTTCCGGTACGGAGGGCAAGCGCTCGGCACTCACTCACGCCCGTGTGATGATTCACCAGCCATTGGGCGGAGTGCAAGGACAGGCATCCGACATAGAGATTGAAGCAAGGGAGATTCAGAAGTTCAAGAAAGAACTCTATACGATTATTTCAGACCATTCCCATACCCCTTTCGAGAAGGTTTGGCAAGACAGCGACCGCAACTACTGGATGACAGCCAAGGAAGCTCAGGAATATGGCATGATAGATCAAGTCTTAATGCGTAAGAAGTAATGGCTACGAAAAAGAAAGTATGCAGTTTCTGCGGAAGAACTGAAGACCAGGTGAAGCTGATGATCAGTGGCCTGGACGGTTTCATCTGTGAAGATTGCGCCCAACAGGCCTATTCCATCGTCCAGTCGATGGGGCTTACCGATGCGCAGGCCAAGGCAAAGAATGAGGCCGAGAACAAGTTCTCGTTGAAGAAGGTGCCGAAGCCTAGGGAGATCAAGAAGTATCTTGACCAATATGTAATCGGGCAGGACGAGGCCAAGCGCTATCTCTCCGTGTCGGTCTATAATCATTATAAGCGGCTGGAGCAGCCAAAGGACGACGACGGCGTAGAGATAGAGAAGAGCAATATCATCATGGTGGGGAGCACCGGGACGGGGAAAACCCTTCTGGCCCGCACCATTGCCAAGTTGCTGGATGTGCCTTTCACGATTGTGGACGCGACGGTGTTTACGGAGGCGGGCTATGTGGGCGAGGATGTGGAGAGCATCCTTTCCCGCCTGCTGCAGGTGGCCGACTACGATGTGAAGGCTGCGGAGCGGGGCATCGTGTTCATCGACGAGATCGACAAGATAGCCCGCAAGAGCGATAATCCGAGCATCACCCGTGATGTAAGCGGCGAGGGTGTTCAGCAGGGACTGCTGAAACTCCTTGAGGGAACCATGGTGAATGTGCCCCCCCAGGGCGGTCGCAAGCATCCTGACCAAGAGTATATCCATGTGAATACAAGCAATATTCTCTTTATCTGTGGCGGTGCCTTCGACGGCATTGAAGCCAAGATAGCCCAGCGCATGAACACCCATGTAGTGGGCTATAACTCCGTACAGAATGTGGCAAGGATAGACAAGAACGACCTGATGAAATATGTCGTTCCCCAGGACTTGAAGTCGTTCGGCCTGATTCCGGAGATTATCGGACGACTGCCTGTCCTCACTTATCTGAACCCACTGGACCGGGCGGCCTTGAAGCGGATATTGGTTGAGCCGAAAAACTCCATCATCAGGCAGTATGAGAAGCTGTTTGCCATCGACGGGGTGAAGCTGACATTTGATGAGGAGGCCCTCGACTTTATCGTCGACAAGGCCCTTGAATATAAGCTTGGTGCCCGCGGACTGCGCTCAATCGTTGAGTCGGTGATGATGGATGCCATGTTTGAAATCCCTTCTAAAAAGACGAAGAGCCTTGATGTAACTCTTGACTATGCAAGGCGGCAGCTTGACAAAGCCCATTTGCAGAAGTTGGAGTCGGCATAGAATTCTTAGGAGTCTTCCATGCGGAGACATGGGAGACTCCGGGAATGCAGGCTATACCAGGAAATACCATTTGACCTAAGTAGACCGAATCTGCTTGTTTATATGACGGAAGAAGTAAATCTAACTGAAAAACTGAAGCACTATTTCGGCTTTGATACCTTCAAGGGGGATCAAGAGGCGATAATCAGGAATCTGATGGCAGGCAACGACACCTTTGTATTGATGCCCACCGGAGGCGGCAAGAGTCTGTGCTATCAGCTGCCATCCTTGATTATGGAGGGCACGGCGATAGTCATCTCACCCCTCATCGCGTTGATGAAAAACCAAGTGGATGTCATCAACGGAATGAGTGACGAGGACGGCGTGGCCCATTATCTGAACTCATCATTAAACAAGTCGGCCATCCAGCAAGTCATGGACGATGTCCGTAAGGGCAGGACCAAGCTGCTCTATGTGGCTCCGGAATCATTGAACAAGGAGGAGAACCTGGAGTTTTTCCGCTCGTTCAAGATTTCTTTCTATGCGATTGACGAGGCTCACTGCATCTCGGAGTGGGGCCACGATTTCCGTCCCGAGTACCGTAACATCCGGCCTACCATCAACAAGATTGGCAACGCCCCGGTCATCGCCTTGACGGCGACGGCCACCGACAAGGTGCGCACCGACATCAAGAAGAGCCTCAACATACAGGACGCGAAGGAATTCAAGAGTTCTTTCAATCGCCCGAACCTTTATTACGAGGTGCGCCAGAAGAGCCGCGACATCGACCGGCAGATTATCATGTTCATCAAGCAGCATGCCGGCAAGAGCGGCATCATCTACTGCCTGTCGCGCAAAAAGGTGGAAGAGCTGGCCGAGGTCCTGAAAGCCAACGACATCAAGGCAGCTCCCTATCATGCAGGACTTGACACGCAGACCCGCTCGCAGACGCAGGACGACTTCCTGATGGAGCGCATTGATGTCATCGTGGCCACCATTGCGTTCGGCATGGGTATAGACAAGCCCGATGTGCGCTTCGTCATCCATTACGACATTCCCAAGAGTCTGGAAGGCTATTATCAGGAAACCGGGCGTGCGGGGCGTGACGGCGGCGAAGGGAAATGTATAGTTTTTTACTCGAGTAAAGACCTCAAGAAACTGGAGAAGTTCATGGAGGGTAAGCCCGTCTCCGAACAGGACATCGGCCGGCAGCTGCTTCAGGAGACGGCGGCCTATGCCGAGTCGTCCGTGTGCCGTCGCAAGATGCTGTTGCACTACTTTGGCGAAGAATACCCGAAAGATAACTGCGGCAACTGCGACAATTGTCTGCATCCGAAAGAGCACATCGAGGCGAAGACGCAGCTCGTGATAGTCCTGGAGGCCGTGAGTGCGCTTAAGGAGAACTTTCGGCAGGAATATGTAATAGATTTTATAAAAGGAAGAGCCACCGACGACATTGTCTCTCACAAGCACGACGACCTTGCGGAGTTCGGCGCAGGGGAAGACGAGGACGAGAAGATATGGAACCCCGTTGTCCGGCAGGCCTTGATAGCGGGTTATCTGAAGAAGGATGTGGAGAATTACGGGCTTCTTAAGCTCACGCCGGAAGGCAAGCGTTTCATCAAGAAGCCGGAGTCGTTCAAGGTGGTGCTTGATACCGTCTTCAGTGATTATGACGAAGAGGAGGCTCAGGGGGGCACGAGCGTTCTCGACCCGGAGCTCTATCAGATGCTTGTCGACCTCCGTAAGAAGGTGGCCGTGCGGCAGGAACTGCCTCCGTATGTGATATTTCAGGATGTTTCGCTTGAGCAGATGGCCACGATGTACCCCGTAACGCTGGAGGAACTGCAGAACATCCAGGGCGTGGGAGCCGGCAAGGCCAAGCGCTACGGGAAGGAGTTCTGCGAGCTCATCAGGCAGCATTGCGAGGAAAAAGGCATTGAGCGTCCCGAGGAATTGCGCGTGCGCACGGTAGCCAAGGAGAGCATGCTGAAGGTGAAGATTATCCAGAGCATCGACCGCAAGATAGCCCTCGACGACATAGCGAGCGTTCTCGGGAAGGATTTCGACGAGCTCCTCGACGAGACGGAGGCCATTGTCTACAGCGGGACGAAGCTGAACATCGACTACTTCCTTGAGGAAGTGATGGACGAAGACCAGGTGGACGATATCTATGAGTATTTCCGGGAAAGCGAAACCGATGACCTTGAGGCTGCCCTCGACGAGCTGGGGGAGGACTATTCGGAAGAAGAAATCCGGCTGGTACGCATCAAGTTCCTCTCCGAGCAGGCTAATTAGGGAGGATCTCGGCCGAATGATGTCCGCACGGAAGCCCCGTGAGAGAATCCCTCTGTCGCTTTCTTTTGTTTCTGTCTCCAGGCAGCAGGCCGGTTTGGGATAGATATCTTCCCTCCAAACAGGGGCTTCGGCTCCGTTTCCCTGCAGTCGGCAGGGGGCGCAGAATCCGTTTTTCGGATTCTTGCCGACAAGTGGTAGGCTTGTTACATGCTGCGGACAAGGCCGTTACACGCCGCTTGTAATCCTGTTACATGCCGCTTGTAATCTCGTTACACGCCGTTTGTAATCCTGTTACATGCCGCTTGTAACATTTCCTAAAGCCGCCGGCCCCTTTTTCCGGTGCGGTCTCCTGCCGATTCGGTCGCTCTTCACGGAGGAGCCATAGACCGTGGAGGGCTGCTGGCAGAATCGTGCGTTAAATACCATTAAATGCATGAGAATTTCAGGAAAAGCGGCCAAAATGTGGATTTTTATTGTTAAATTTGCACGCAATAAATTTCTAAAATCACATTATGTCATCATTTGTTGCAGATAAGATTGTAATGGACGGACTCACCTTCGACGATGTCCTGTTGATTCCGGCCTATTCGGAGGTACTGCCCAAAGAGGTAGAGTTGAAGACCAATTTCTCCCGACACATCGTGCTGAATGTGCCTTTCGTAACCGCCGCCATGGACACAGTTACCGAGTCGAGCATGGCTATTGCCATCGCGCGGGAAGGGGGCATCGGCGTGATTCACAAGAATATGTCCATCGAGGAGCAGGCTCGTCAGGTGGCCATCGTGAAGCGTGCCGAGAACGGAATGATCTACGACCCCGTTACCATCCGGCAGGGACGCACCGTGAAGGATGCCCTGCAGATGATGCACGACTATCATATCGGCGGCATTCCCGTGGTTGACGCGGAGAATCACTTGGTGGGAATCGTTACCAACCGCGACCTGCGCTTCGAGCGCAGGCTCGACAAGACCATCGACGAGGTGATGACCCGCGAGAATCTCGTTACCACGCATCAGCAGACCGACCTTATCGCAGCGGCGCAGATACTGCAGGAAAACAAGATAGAGAAACTGCCCGTCGTGGATGGCGCCAACCATCTGGTGGGCTTGATTACCTATAAGGACATCACCAAGGCCAAGGACAAGCCCATGGCCTGCAAGGACGAGAAAGGCCGTCTGCGCGTGGCTGCCGGCGTGGGCGTTACTGCCGACACGCTCGACCGTGCCCGTGCGCTGGTCGAGGCCGGAGTGGATGCCATCGTCATCGATACCGCCCACGGCCATTCCAAGGGCGTGGTGGGCAAGCTTGAGGAGGTGAAGGCCGCCTTCCCGAACATCGATGTAGTGGTAGGCAATGTCGCCACGGGTGAGGCCGCACGCTATCTCGTAGAGCACGGAGCCGACGCCGTGAAGGTGGGCATTGGCCCGGGTTCCATCTGCACGACGCGTGTGGTGGCCGGTGTGGGCGTTCCTCAGCTGAGTGCGGTCTATGAAGTCTTCTCCGCCCTGAGAGAGACGGGTGTGCCGTTGATTGCCGATGGCGGTCTGCGCTATTCCGGCGACATTGTCAAGGCATTGGCTGCCGGCGGCAACTGCGTGATGATAGGCTCGCTCGTTGCCGGTACGGAGGAGAGTCCGGGTGAGACCATTATCTATAACGGCCGTAAGTTCAAGTCCTACCGCGGCATGGGTTCCCTGGAGGCCATGGGGCAGAAGAACGGCTCCAAGGACCGCTATTTCCAGGGTGATACCATGGATGTGAAGAAGCTCGTGCCCGAAGGCATCGCCGGCCGCGTGCCCTACAAGGGAACGGTGCAGGAGGTGATTTATCAGCTTACGGGCGGTCTGCGCTCCGGTATGGGCTACTGTGGTGCCGCCACCATCGAGCGGCTTCACGAAGCTAAGTTTACCCGCATCACCAATGCGGGCGTGCAGGAGAGTCATCCGCACGACATCTCCATCACGAGCGAGGCGCCGAACTACAGCCGCCCGGAATAAACAGAATTGAAGAAGAGATGAAGTCAACCCTGTTGTTCGCAGCCTTGCTCTTGTGGAGCGGCACGGCTTTCGCCCAGAACGATCCGACGATTATGACCATCAACGGGAAACCGGTGAGCCGGTCGGAGTTTGAGTATTCTTACAACAAGAACAACACCGAGAGCGTAATCGACAAGAAGAGCGTTGAGGAATATGTAGACCTGTTCGTCAACTACAAGCTCAAAGTCGAGGCAGCCTTGGACGCAAAGCTCGACACGATGCGGTCGTTTCAACAGGAATTCGCCACCTATCGCGACCAGCAGGTGCGACCTTCGGTTATCACGAATGCCGATGTAGAGGGCATGGCCCGCAACATCTATAACGAGACCCGGCAGCGCGTGGACAAGGGGGGAGGGCTTGTCAAGCCGGCCCACATCCTCGTACTGATGAAGCAGAAGGCCTCACAGGCGGAGATTGCCATGGCAAAACAACGGATAGACTCTGTATACAACGCACTCCTGAAGGGAGCCGACTTTGCGGAACTGGCAAGAAAGGTCTCCGACGACAAAGGCTCCGCCGCGAATGGCGGAGAACTGCCGTGGCTGGAGCGGGGCCAGGCCTTGAAGGAGTTTGAAGACCAGGCCTATGCCCTGAAGAAAGGGGAAATGAGCAAGCCTTTTGAGTCGCCGGCCGGTTGGCACATCCTCTTGCTGAAGGATAAGCGCAATTTCTTTCCCTACGACTCGGTGCGCGCAGACATCGTAAAGTTCATCGACCAGCGGGGACTGCGGGAAGCCATCATCGACAAGCGGCTCGACTCTCTGGCAAAGGCTGCGAAACCGGCGACCACTCCTGCCGCCGTACTAGCTCAGAGACAGGCGGAGCTGGAAGCAAGCGACCCCGCCGTGAAGTATTTGATTCAGGAATATCATGACGGCCTGTTGCTCTACGAGATCAGTAACCGCACCGTCTGGGACAAGGCATCGAAGGACGAGGCTGGGCTGAAGGCCTATTTCGCCCGGAACAAGAAAAGATATAAATGGGCTGAGCCCCGCTTCAAGGGCATAGCCTATCATGTGAAGGACAAGCGGGATGTGAAGAATGTCAGGAACGCTGTCAAGAGGCTTCCTTTCGTCCAGTGGGCGGAGAGGCTCCGCAAGACCTTCAATAATGACAGCATCCTGCGTATCCGCGTAGAGAAAGGCATCTTCAAGAAGGGCGACAATTCGCTGGTGGACAATAAGGTGTTCAAGACCGGCGCGACGGCAAGGCCTGTCAAAGATTTCCCGATAGATGCCGTTTACGGCAAGAAGCTCAAGACTCCGCAGGAAGTCGACGATGTCCGCTCGCAGGTCTTGGTAGACTATCAGGAGTCGCTGGAGAAAAAATGGGTTGAGGAATTGCGCCGGAAATATCCGGTAGAGATAGATCAGAATGTATTGAAAACGGTAAATAAGCATTAGGAAGATGAAAAAAGGATATAAGATATTTACGGCTTTTCTGGCCCTGCTCTTGTTGATAGGGAGTCAGGCCAAGGCATTCCGGGCCAAGGCTATGCCCGGGATGAACGACACCACGAAGACAGCTCGGGCGACAGAAGCCCCCGAGTCTTCCATTGTCGACGAGGTGATATGGGTCGTGGGAGATGAGCCTATCCTGAAATCTGATGTCGAGGCACTGCGTTTGCAGTCTGAGGCGGAAGGCGTGAAATGGGAGGGTAATCCGGACTATGCCATTCCCGAGCGGATTGCCGTCCAGAAACTGTATCTCCATCAGGCAGCCATCGACTCGGTCGAGGTATCGGAATCCGATGTAACGGCAACCATCGATCAGCAGATAAACAACTGGATCTCGATAGCGGGGTCGAGGGAAAAGCTGGAAGAATACCGCGGACAGACCATCTCGCAGATGCGTCAGCAGATGCACGATGAGTTTAAGAATCAGCAGATTTCCCAGAAGATGCGTCAGGAACTGGTAAAGGACATTTCCGTAACACCTAGTGATGTGCGTAAGTATTTCGACAAACTTCCCGCGGACAGTCTGCCCTTTGTGCCGACGGAAGTAGAGGTGGAGATTATCACCCGACAACCACGAATACCGCAGGAGGAAATCAACCGCGTGAAAGATGAACTCCGCAATTATACCGACCGAGTAACGAGCGGCAACACATCATTCGCCACCCTGGCTCGTCTTTACTCTGAAGATCCAGGCTCTGCGCGGCAGGGAGGCGAAATGGACTATGTAGGTCGTGGCATGCTCGACCCCGCATTCGCCAATGTGGCATTCAATCTTACCGACCCAAAGAAAATCTCCAAGATCGTGGAGACGGAGTTCGGATTCCATATCATTCAACTTATTGACAAGCGGGGAGACCGTATCAAGGTTCGCCACATCCTCCGCAAGCCCCATGTTTCAGAACAGGCCATAGCGGAGACAAAGCTCCGCATGGATAGCGTTGCCAATGATATTCGTGCGAAGAAGTTCTCTTTCGAAGAGGCTGCCACTTATGTCTCTGACGATAAAGATACGCGAAACAACCATGGACTGATGGCATTTACCAATCAGGAGAACGGCACCCGTACTTCTCGTTTCGAGATGAAGAACCTGCCTCCTGAGGTCGCCCGTCAGGTGGAAAGGATGCAGGTGGGTGAAATTTCGGAGCCGTTCCAGATGGTAAACGACAAGGGGAAGACCGTGGTTGCCATCGTGAAGCTGAAGAATCGGATAGAGGGTCATAAGGCAACAATCACAGAAGACTTCCAGGTGATGAAGAATGTAGTGCTCAATAAGGAGCGCGAAAAGGTGCTCCATGACTGGGTCGTAGAGAAAATCAAGCACACCTATGTGTGGATGAATCCTCGATATAGGAATGGAAAGTATCAATATGAAGGCTGGGTTAAATGACTCCATTAAGAACTATAGTCAAACATATCAACGGGCATAGGATTTCTCTCATAGCGATTCTATGCCTTTTTGGCCTGTATGTACAGTCAAGTCAACCTGCCAAGAAAACGCGCAAGAAGAGCGACGAGCGGATATATCTGGTTCACTCTGACGAGTTGAGGTACGACCATTTCGGCAATAATCCCGATGCGCAGGTTGTAAAGGGGAATGTTCACTTCACTCATCAGGGTGCACAGCTTTGGTGCGACAGTGCCTATTTCTTTCAGGAGGCAAATTCGGTAAAGGCCTTCGGGCATGTTCGTTTCAAGCAAGGCGACACGCTTTCGCTGAATTGCCGATATGCAGAATATGACGGTCTGGGGCAGATGATGCGTGCCCGCTACGATGTAATACTAAAGCACAGGAAGCAGACGCTTACCACGGATAGCCTGGACTATGACCGCCTGTATAACTATGCCTACTTCTTTGAGGGAGGAAAGCTTGTCGACGGGAAAGACCAGCTGGTGGCTGACTGGGGGGAATACTATCTGGATTCCCGTCAGGCAGTATTCAAGTTCAATGTGAGGATGCGCAGCGAGGACCGCCTGATAAAGACGGACACCCTGTATTATGACACCCGTAAGTCGCTGGCCCATATCGTAGGACCGAATTCAGAGATAACCTCCAAGGAGAGCGTCGTGAGCACCTCAGATGCCTATTACGACACGCGGACGGATCAGGCACAACTGTACGGCCGCTCCAAAATGGTGGATAAGCAGAAGGAAATAACAGGCGACAGCCTTTATTATGTCAAGGAGGGGGAGAGCTATGGCTTTGGTAATGTAGTCTATATAGACCATGAGAATAAGAACTCCCTTGTTTGCGACGAACTTCACTATAACGAGAAGACAGGGAAGGGGTTTGCGACCAAGCGGGCAGTATTGAAGGACTTCTCACAAGGCCCTGATACCCTGTTCGCCCATGCGGATTCCATCAAGCTATATACCTTCAATATCAATACGGACTCGGTCTATCGACTGGTGCATTGTTATAATAAGGTACGCGCATATAGGACAGATGTTCAGGCTGTGTGCGACTCCTTGGTAGTCAGTTCGTTGGATTCCTGTATGACGATGTATCGTGATCCGATTGTGTGGAATGGGAGCCGACAATTGTTGGGAGAGGTGATCAAGGTCTATATGAATGACTCCACGATCCGGAAAGCCGAAATCATTGGTCAGGCTCTCTCCATAGAGCAGATGCCGGACAGCATGCATTATAACCAAGTATCTTCAAAGCAGATGAACGCATACTTCATCGACGGGAAGATACGCGAGGCGGAATCTTTTGGAAATGTGCGGTCGATATATTATCCGACTGACGACAAGGACAGCTCTCTCATTGGGTTGAACTATCTTGAAACCGATACCATGCGGATGTATATGACTCCCGAGCGGAAGCTGGACCGTATCTGGACCAACAAGTTTACATCGACTCTATATCCGATGACCCAGATTCCCCCAACGCGCGATAAGCTGGATGTCTTCGGGTGGTTTGATGAAATCCGGCCGAAAGATAAGTACGACATCTTTAACTGGAGAGGGAAAAAAGAGGGAGAGACACTCAAGGTAATCAAACGCCACGAGGCTCCCTTACAGCATTTGAGTAAGTCATGAGATATTTTAATAGCAGACGGCCACAAGGTTTCCACCATGGATTTATTTATTCTGATGGAAAGGGAAAGGCGGGAAACTTTAAGGAGAACTTTTCCGAGTCCTTACGAAAAGGCAGGCAAAAGGGCAGGATTTTCCAGTCTTGCTGGATAGTCATCCTCTTCCCGCTGATACTTATCTTGCTGCTGATCTTTATCTGCTATGTTATGATTTGAGGAGGAAGGATGAGTGATATAATTCAATTGTTGCCGGATTCGGTAGCCAATCAGATTGCTGCGGGAGAGGTCATTCAGCGTCCTGCAAGTGTCATCAAGGAACTGGTGGAGAATTCCGTTGACGCGGGTGCGAAGCATATAGATATCCTTGTCGTGGATGCCGGCCGGACATCCATTCAGGTGATTGATGACGGGAAAGGCATGTCGGAAACCGATGCGCGATTGTCCTTCGAGCGTCATGCTACTTCCAAAATACGCAAGGCGGATGATTTGTTTGCTCTCCATACCATGGGATTCCGTGGAGAGGCTCTGGCATCAATAGCGGCCGTTGCCCAGATTGAATTGAAGACTCGGCAGGAGGGGGAGGAGATTGGGACGCATCTTGCAATTTCTGGTTCTAAATTCATTAGTCAGGAACCTTGCTCTTGTCCTGTGGGAAGTAATTTCAAGGTGGAAAACCTGTTCTTCAATGTTCCGGCCCGCAGGAAGTTCTTGAAGTCTAACTCGACGGAGCTTAACAATATTCTTGCAGCTTTTGAGCGCATTGTGCTGGTCTACCCGGAAGTAGCCTTTACCTTTCATAGCAACGGGGTGGAGATGTATAACCTGAAAGCATGTGGCCTGAGGCAGCGCATCGTTGATGTCTTCGGGAAAAAACTTAATCAGGAGTTGATTCCCGTGGATGTAGATACCACGATTTGTAAGATAGAAGGCTTTATCGGCAAGCCGGAATCGTCGCGCCGGAAAGGAGCTCATCAATATTTCTTTGTGAACGGACGCTATATGAAGCATCCCTATTTCCACAAGGCCGTGATGTCAGCCTTTGAGCGCCTTGTGCCTATAGGGGAGCAGGTGCCCTATTTCCTTTATTTCGAAGTTTCACCGGAAGACATTGATGTGAATATCCATCCTACGAAGACGGAAATCAAGTTTGAGAACGAGCAGGCCATCTGGCAAATCCTTGCTGCGGCCGTCAAGGAGTCGATTGGCGTATTCAATGATGTGCCATCGATAGATTTTGATGTGCAGGGGAAACCGGATATTCCGGTGTTCAACGCGGATACGACCTCTGCGCCTTCAGCTCCTAAGATAAGGCTGAATCCGCAGTATAATCCATTTACGGAGAAGTCCGCTGACCGACAGAAAGTGCCAACGAACTGGGAGGAGCTTTATCAGGGGCTAAGGAAAGAGCATTCCGACGAGGCGGAAATCTTCGACTCAAAGGCAGAGACGGTTTCCGGGCGGAATATTATAGAAGAGAAATCGCCCACTCACTATCAATATAAGGGCAAGTATATCATGACGGCGGTGAAGTCGGGGCTCATGGTGATAGACCAGCATCGGGCACATGTAAGAATTCTTTATGAGAAATATCTTGCCCAGCAAAGGAACCATAAGGGCCAGCCGCAAAAGCTTCTCTTCCCGGAAATGCTTTATCTGAATGCTTCTGGCGTTGTTCAATTGGATAAGATGAAAGCCGAGCTGGAAGATTTAGGCTTTGAAATCAACGATATTGGCAGAAATACATTTGCCATCAGCAGTGTCCCCGCAGGTCTCGACGGGCTGGACTATGTAACCCTTATTGATGAGATGCTGACAGATGCAGCGGAAAAGGGAAACTCCTCGAAGGAGGAAATCGATCGTTCCCTGGCGTTGATGCTGGCCCGGAATGCCGCTGTCCCCCAGGGGCAGGTCTTGAGCAACGAGGAGATGGAGAATATCGTTAATAGTCTGTTTGCCTGTGAGAATGTGAATTACACCCCCGATGGTAAAAATATATTCTGCATTTTGAAGCAGCAAGATATAGAACATTTGCTGGGATAAGGCAAGATGAAGCACGGGAAAGGCTAAAAAATGTATCTTTTGTTCATCTTTTTTTAAAAATACGGAGATTTTTTCAAGAAAAAATGCTTATATTTAAAAAATATTACTATCTTTGTGCCCAAATACATGCGTAAATATATATCGTAGAATTATTTTTTGATTGTTAAATATAAATAGTTATGAGAAAATTATTGATTGTATTAGCATTTGCTAGTGTATCTATGTGCTCTTTCGCACAGGATGCAGATCCTACACTTAAGTATAGTGTAGCAACTAATTCTTTCTGGAGCAACTGGTTCATCCAGGTAGGTGGCCAGTGGAATTCTTGGTATTCAGGTCAGGAGCATGGTAAGAACCTTGCAAGCAGCCCGTTCAAGAGCTTCCGTTCCAATCCAGGTGCTGCAGTAGCAATTGGTAAGTGGTTCACTCCGGGTCTCGGACTTCGCACGAAGCTTCAGGGTATCTGGGGTAAGCGCGTATGGGGCGATGGAGAAGGCCCAGAGGATGTAAGCAACCGTTATTGGTTCCTGAATGAACAGATCCTGTTCAACCTGAGCAATATGCTTTGTGGTTACAACCCAAATCGTGTCTGGAATTTCATTCCGTTTGCAGGTGGTGGCATTGGCCGCTCCATGACAGCAAACTATTATGGCATGGATTTGTCAGCTGGTATCTTGAACACATTCCGTCTCGGCAAGCATGTTGGTCTCCATCTCGAGCTGGGTTGGATTCGCAGCGAGGGCGATGTCGACGGTTATGATCAGGTTGCTGGCGACCGTGGATGGGATTCTCACGACAACAACCTCTATGCAGAGCTTGGCTTGACCTTCAACCTTGGCAAGGCTACTTGGGACAAGACTCCTGATGTTGACGCCATCAAGGCTCTCTCTCAGTCTCAGATCGACGCTCTCAACGCTCAGCTCAACGATGCTAACGCAGAGAACGCTCGCCTGAAGGAGATGCTTGCTAACCAGAAGCCGGCTGAGACCGTGAAGGAATTCGTTACGACTCCGGTATCTGTGTTCTTCAACCTCAACAAGACAAACATCGCTTCTCAGAAGGATCTCGTAAATGTAGAGGCTGTTGCAAAGTATGCTAAGGAGAACAATTCTAAGCTGATGGTTAACGGTTATGCCGACAGCGCAACCGGTAAGCCTGATCACAACCAGTGGTTGTCCGAGCAGCGTGCCGCTACTGTTGCTGATGAGCTCGTTAAGATGGGTGTAAGCCGCGACAACATTACTACTAAGGGTAATGGCGGTGTAGACGAACTGTCTCCTATCTCATTCAACCGTCGTGCTACTGTAACTGTTGCTGAGTAACCCGTTCAGCTGACACGATAAGATATAAAGGGATGCTCCTATCGGGGCATCCCTTTTTGTTTTGCGAGACGGGGCATGTAGATGCCGCTCCCTCTTGCTTTTGTAGATAGCAAACCGGCGGGGGCAAGCTTGCTGCGCCTGGCTGTGCCCGGAGTGGCTTTGGATGCTCTTGCTGCCGTCTTGCCATGTTCTTACCAGCCGCTGGTAACGCCGTTACCAACGGCTGGTAATGCGATTACCACTTATTACGCGAGTTCGGGATAAGAAAAGCATTATAAAAGTTGGTAATCTCGCCAATATTTTGTACCTTTATAGGTGAAAATCAACAAGTTACAAAACAACCAAGCGATGATTACCAAGGACAAAGTTACAGAAATTTTCTGTATTATCGATGAGTTTGACAAGAATTTGAATGCAGAACTGGCCCAAAACCTCCCATTGCCCTCTCATGATGGCGATGGGAAGCGCTACCGTAACCGCAAGGGCAGGCTATCCGAGAGTGAGATTATGACAATCTTGGTATGCTACCATTTCGGTACTTACAGAAACTTCAAGGAGTACTACCTCTGCTGTATCCGTGGACAAT
>NZ_FOOW01000037.1 GCF_900113305.1 Prevotella sp. KH2C16
CGCCATCATGAGAGGGCAATGGGAGGTTTTGGGCCAGTTCTGCATTCAAATTCTTGTCAAACTCATCGATAATACAGAAAATTTCTGTAACTTTGGATAGAAAAGCGACAATCCTTTATACAAGGGAGTTCCATGCAATCGGCGAATTTTCGGGTAACGATTTGGCAACCGTTCCATTTGCTATGATATACTATATTCTGCTTGCATTTGAAACTCTTTTTCGGCTTCAAAGTTACTTGTTTTTTGTTATCCGACAAAATTTTGCACTAATTTTTAAGGTGCAGATGCTTTCTTTTCAGAGAATTATAGGTATCTTTGTCTACATCAAATAAAGACGATAATGAAGCATAAATTATTGACTATCCTCTTTACGGCATCCTCTCTTGCATTCATCTGGGCTATATATGCCATGATGTCTGATAACTCATCTCCTCATTCACCAAAACATAATGTTACAATGAAAAAACTCTTTTTATGCTCATCTTTTCATGATGTGGCTTCTCTTCTGCCCAAGTCTTTTTCTGTTCCATTGAAAGGAAAGACGGTAGCATTCATTCCAACCGCAAGTATCCACGAAGAATATACCCAATATGTTGAAGATGGGAAAGTGACACTTGACTCCCTTGGGCTTGTCGTGAACGAATTGGAAATTACACGGCACGACACGAAGGAAATTGCACGGTGCCTGGAAGACTGCGACTATATCTATGTTTCGGGTGGCAACACATTCTTCCTCATGCAGGAACTCCGAAAGACAGGGACGGACAAATTGATTGCTGAACAAGTGAAGAACGGCAAGCCGTATATCGGAGAATCGGCAGGGGCAATGGTTGTCTCTCCCAGCATCGAATATGCCAAAGAGATGGACATCCCTCCCTCACAGACCTCGGATTTCAAGGGGCTTAATATCGTGGAATTCTATCCCGTCCCGCATTTTGGCAGTTTTCCTTTTGAAAAAGAAACACAATTGGCCGTGCGGAGATACATAAATTTGCCGTTGAAACCCATCACAAACCAGCAAGCCATTGTCGTTGTGGGAGATAGCGTGACAATACGGCAAAAGTGACACAGATTCTATAAATAACAAACCTCGATTATGGAAAATCAACTATTAACAGAAAGGACAACGAGTTTAAACCTTTTAAAACAGGCATTGCAACTTTATACTCCAATGGAGGAAACATGCGATATTAGCATAGAATAATCTACGTCCCGATGAATAATAGCTTTATCAACAAATCATAGACAATCATGAAACAGAAATCCACTTTAATGGTAATCAAGAACTGGGCTTTGTTCCTGATTCTGGTAAGTTTCAGTATGGCACTGGGTAGTATCGTTGCTTTTGTTGCGATGAATTTCAGCTCGGAATCCCAAAATGCAGCGTTCTTTTTCTGGCAGCGGAAGTTCATTGACAGCATCATGTCTTTTGCTACACAACCAGGAATCTGGCTTGTCTTTATTGCCAGCTGTTTGTTATATGTGTGCGAAAGAAAGAGGAAGTACATCGCACTGCTAATTATTGCTGGAATGGTACTCTTGATTGGCCAGGGTCTTCTCATCCCATTAGCACATCAAGTATCCGATCTTGCCTATCAGCATAAAGAATCTGCTCAAGTTGCGGCTGAGTTCCTAAGCAAGAAGCAGACAGAAGATATATTAGGTGGAATCAATATGCTTTTGTTGATAATATATGCTTCTATTGCTGTGTTTGGGCGAAAAGAATGAAACTTACCAAAACGCATCATAGTAGGATGAGAATCTGTCATTGAGAAAATTGAATTCACAATTTTCTTATAGTTATGCGTATTATATGTAGAAAAAATAATTGACGAATAATGGAGCGAAATAATTTTATAGAAACCAATAGGAGCAGTTGGAACCAAAAGACTGAGGAGCATTTTAATTCGCAATTCTACGATGTCAAAGGTTTCTTGGAAGGAAAGTCGTCACTCAATTCCATAGAATTGGAGTGTCTCGGAAACATAGAGGGTAAGAAAGTCTTGCACTTGCAGTGTCATTTCGGGCTGGATACAATCTCCCTGTCCCGTATGGGGGCTAAGGTTACAGGAGTGGACTTCTCGGACGAAGCCATAGAAAAGGCCCGACTGCTTGCAGACAGATCAAGATCTGACACAAAGTTTGTCTGCTGTAATCTTTTTGACCTGCCCGAGTATCTGGATGATTCGTTCGACATCGTCTTTACAAGTTACGGAGTCATCAATTGGTTCCCCAATCTCAAGGAATGGGGAGCTATTATAAGAAGGTATCTAAAACCAGATGGAAAGTTTGTGATGGTAGAGTTTCATCCAATTCTATGGATGTTTGACACGCGGTTTGAGATGATAGAGTCCGCTTATTCAAGGGAAGAACCCTATATAAGTGTTTCTGAAACCTATGCAGACACTTCTGGGACAGGTGGAGAATACAAAGAGATAACTTGGAATCACGGTTTGTACAAAGTCTTTCAAGGTCTGCTGCAGAACGGTCTGCGCATAGTCGATTTTCAGGAATACGATTATTCGCCCTTTAATCTGTTTGGAAATATGGAAGAAGACAAAGGAAAGTATCATATAAAAGATAAAGAAGGAATGATACCGATACTGTTTTCTCTTGTTGCTCAGAGATAGCTACAGCCATAATACTGACGCAGAAGAATGGTATAACGAGCATGTTGTTGCTTGCTATATGCCCTTTTTTACATTCTTCGCCCATGGTTTGTTTTATGTACCCTGTTTGAGTTTGGGAGAAGACGCTGGACTGACCTTTCCCACTTTTCTTTGAACCATGTGGCAATCGGCACTCTGTCCACGAGCAGGTCGAGTACGGTCTTGCCGTCCCTTTCCTCCCTGCCCACCTGCAGGCGAGCCTTCTCAACGGTGAACGAACGCCTGTATTCGTCCGACCGCAGTTTTCCCGTAACGACGAGTACTTTGCCTTGCAAGAGTTCGTCTGTGTGTTTCTCCGACAATCCGACCGAACGGCAAAGCCTTTCTATCCTGAGGAACTCTGCGAGCATGGGAAACCACTCCCTCGCCTTGTCAATGATGCGCCTCAGATTGCAGACCTCACGCTGATGAAGCTCCGATGCCCGCAACAGTTCGGCGGTGTGGCTGTCCCTCATCTCCTGCATGTCCGTGCGCATCTGTCCGATGCTCTCTTTAAGTTCCGCCACCTCACCGTGCAACTTCCTGTTCTCGCTTTCAAGCCTGTTTACTTTATTACCACCCAGCAGGGAGTTGATGCCGTTGAGTGCTGCGGTGGCGGTCTTGGTGGCGGAGTTCTTCAGTTCTACCGTCTTTGTCTCCGCCTTGATGCGTGCGAGTTCTTGCCTTGCGCAAGCGGCTTCGCCGATTACCTGTTTGGCTTGTTCCGCTTCCTCGATGATGCGCCGTGCCTCCGCCTCCCTTGCCAGCAGGGTGGATATGCTCGCCTGTATGTCCTCGCCCTGCGTGATAAGACTGCGGTAATACTCGTGCGTGGACAGGTGCTTGGCGACTGACCCTCTGATACCCCTTTTCAGCCCGTACCTTGCCATATGCTCAGCGTAAGTGTCCTGATACCTGATGAGGCTGGCACGGCTCATCACCTCGTCGGCACAGAGGCGTGGGGCAGGTGCTTTCGTCCTGTACCTGCGCTTTGCGTTCTCTTCCTTCTTCTGCTTCCTGCGCTCGCCCTGCACTATCGGCACTACGGTGGCATGGATGTGCGGTGTTTCCTCGTCCATGTGCAGGACTGCCGACACGAGATTGTCCGTCCCGTAGGTCTCCCTCAGCCATGCCACGCTGTCATCGCACCACTTTCCGAGTCTGCCTTCGTTCTCCATCCGTGCCATGTCCTCGTGCGTTCCGCTCAGCACGATGCGGATTGCCTGTACTTGGTTCTTCCCTATCTTGCGCTTCAGTCCTGCCGTATCGAGGCGGTGGCGTATGGCTGCCGTGCGGTTGCGCACCCCGTCGGGAAACTTCACCAACTCACGGTTGAGATGCGTCCTCGTGGGGTCTATGTTCTTCGGCACGATGGTGCGCTCGATATGTGCCGACATTCCGCTGTCGGCTCCCTTTGCCTTCTCTAAATGCAATACACAATATCCCATGATGTTTTCGTTTTATAGTTGTTGTCCTTTGTATTTTATATCCCTGATTTTATCGGTGAGAGGAGAAATGAAACTTGTTTCGGCTTGCCCGTTCCTTCATGCCGACAGGCTTGGCAGGGATGTCCAGAGGGGTGCAGCCCCGTTGGCTTATTGGGGGATTTTTAGCGGACACGAAGTGAAGCGTGAGGAAAATCCCCTAATAAGCTACGGTATTTTCCGACCTGCGGAAATATCCGTACCGTGCCTGCACCTGCCGTTCCCTTTTGTCCTTGCACCTGAAGCCCCCTCGTGGGCTTCTCCATCGGTGCAGCCGATTGGACTTGCCTCTCCGAAGGCATACTTGGACTGCACCCGAATGTCTGAACACCCTGCATGCTTGGAAATACTGAATGCACTGCTTGCCGTGACTGCCTTTTTCTGCTGCTTATATCAGCGTGTCCTGCATGTCCTGTTTCCGCCTGTAATGTCACTGCCGTTTCCCACCGAAGTCGGAGTGATGAAATTTCTGATGAATTGATGAATGTTGTTTCAATAATTTGAAAATCAATGCAATACGCTTTCATCATGCCCTCATCAAGCCGCTTGTCAAAGTTGAGTTTCATCATTTCCACCGTTCCTATCCCTGCATATCCTCCAACTGCTTCCTGCCGACGGTATAGAAACGCCCCGTGCGCCTTACCTCCGTGTATGGGCGCATGTTGTCATAGTTCGGCTGGCATGTCGTATAGGTGAGCGTGTTTTCGGCAGGGGCGAGTTTCCATATTTCCTGCACGATGCGCCTTACCTGTGTCCTGTCCGTCCTGCAACCTGCGCAGTTCAGCAGCAGGAGCATGTCGTTGATGCAGAAGGAGAAAGCGTCCGCTTTCATGCAGTCCATGGCTTCAAGGCAGGTTTCCGCCATCTCCACCTCCGTCCTGTTGCGGTTGCTCCGTATAATCCTGCTCAGGGCTTGCGTGCGGATGAGTTCGGGACTGAACCACATACGGCTCTCTTTCCTCGTGGAGAGCGTGCGATGCTGGAGAAAATAGAGGAAGGCAGGTATTTCCTCCTTTACCCGTTGCAGGAAGTCCGTGTCGTCCTTTTCTATCCTCCCCACCTTCCTCACCCAATAGCGTGTCTCCCCTGTGTCGATGATGACGGGCAGACGCTCGTTGTTGGAGCACAGCACGAACTTGGCAAAGAATGAAATCTCATCCCTGTCCTTGCCCTTCGCCTCCACCTTGTAGGAAAGGGTGGTGCTGAGGTTCTTGAGCCGCTCGCTGTCCTCCCTGCGGTCGAGAAGCACCTCGTCCACGAGGATGAGCAGTTTCCCTGCCCAGTCCGAGTTGAACTGGCTTCGGAAGTCCTCATTGGTGTTGAAGGTTACATTGCCGCCGAAAAGAGCTTTGAGAAAGTTGAGGAATGTGCTCTTGCCCGTGTTGCGCTCCTCTGATACGAGCAGCAGGATGGGCAGTTTCTCTATGGGATGCAGGTAGAGCAGTTGCAGGTAGTCCATGCCAAGTTCGTACTGCTCCCCGAAGATGTGTCTTGCCAGTGCCTCTATATGGGGAAACACACCTTGCTTCGGCTGGTGTCCCGTCGGCTCATAGAGGTTGAGGAAACTGCCTATTACGGGCTGATAGTCCACATGGTCGGGGACGGTGCAGAAACCGTCATACTTCGGGACGGTCGCCAGATAGTCCCTGCCGTAGTCCTGACGGAGCGTCTCGTTGTTCCACACGATGCGCTTCCTTACAAAACCGCCTCCGACAAGAGGCATGTCTGCAAGTTTGTAGAGTGTCGTTCCCACACGGACGAACGCCCCGTCCTTTTTTCTTTTTTCGGGCGTGTCTTCCAACAGCCCTCCGTTGTTTTTCTTACTCATTTCCTTCTTGCTTAAATGATTGATATATAGCATCGTGCAAAGTTACGGACATCGTTCCGAAACCCACTTGTGAAGAATGGTGCAGAACGGTGAAAGAAAAACGGAATGGAATAAAAACAAGGGAAAACAGGGAGGTGCAGAGCAAGAATTGAAGGGAACAGGAGGATAATTTGGCAGGATTTGTCGAGGGTTGCTGCAAAAGGGAAAATGCCTTTTTCTTTCATCGTATGCAAGTGTCTGATGATATATAGATGAGCTTGTAATCACTTGATACTCAATTATACTATATGCCTATTCATCAATTCATCAAAATAAAAGTGGTTGTGTTCGGTGTGTTTTTCTTTTCTCGGCAGTCCTATGCAACTCGTCACTGGCTGCCATCCCTGCCTACCAGCCACCAAAAGAAAAAAAGGTCTGCCCTCTTGTGTCTATGGGGACAGACCTCTGGCAAGGCGTTTCAGCAAGGACTGCCTGCCCGTGCAGGAAGGAGCATGACAAACCTTTCGTGCCGTTCGGTCAGCATTGCGATGACATGCTCCCGAAGCCTTTTTGCCCTTTGCGACCTGATGCGGAACGCAAGGGCTATGACCATTTCAAGGCTGTACACATCAAGCCAGCGCCCCTCAGCCACCCTGATGTTCCTCTCTGCCGTGCAGGGGTGCAGCAGTCCATCCCTGTATATCTTCTTGACCTGCGTGCGGACGGTATGTCCGAACACGCCAAACAGGTCGGCAATCTCAAACTCGCCCATCCATATTTCGCCGTTGGGTATGACGATGTTTCCGTGCTCGTCCATCGTGATTGTCTGGCGGACCTTGCTGTTTATGTCTTTCCCTTTCATTGTCATGCCATCTTGATATTTCCGAATGATGCGTTGAGCTTGCTGCCGAGCATGGAGAGGTCTGTTTCGAGTTTCTCGGTGGTTATCTTCGCATAGAGTTGCGTGGTTACGATGTTCGTGTGTCCGAGTACACGGCTCACGCTCTCGATGGGCATGCCCTTGCTGAGTGCCAATGTCGCAAAGCCGTGCCTTGCGCAGTGGAAGGAGATGTCCTTCGTTATCCCGCACTCTCCGATGACCTTCTTGAGCCTCTTGCAGACCGTCCAGTAGTTGATGTCCCCGAATATGGAGTTGTCCTTCTGGAACGGTCTGTATCTGTCAATGATTTGCAGGGGGACATCAAGCAGTTTCACTTGGAACGGAACATGCGTCTTGTGTCTTTTCGCAAGTATCCACTTCTCGCCGTTCACCTCCACTATATCGTCGGTGGTGAGTTCCTTCAAGTCCACGAACGAAAGGGCGGTGAAGGAGGCGAAGACGAACAAGTCACGCACGAAAGCGGAGTGGCTGTCGGCAAACTCGTGAGCCATAAGTGTCTTCAGTTCATCCTCCGTGAGGAACTCACGCTCCTTTGTGTTCGGGCTTACATGGAATTGCGCGAAGGGGTTTCTGGGTATCTTGCCGTTGAAGTGCGCGCGCATCACCACGCCCTTGAGCCACATGCAGTTAAGCCAGATAGTGGCGTTCCTGTTTCCTTTCACCGTGCTGAGATACACGGCGAAATCCCTGATGAAGTCGGGGGTGAGTTCCATCATGGACATGTCACTGCGGTTGTACTTGTGGCGGATAAACCTCGCCGTGTTGTTCCTCGCCCTGAGCATCACCTTGTATGTCCCCATGCTCCTGTCCTTGCCAACACGCTTGAGCAGGGAGGCGCAGTCCCTGTCGAACGCTTTCAGCAGAGTGTCATACTCACTGCCAAGTCCCTGATAGGCGTTGCGCACCATCTCCGCCGTAACGAACGCCTCACGGTCGGAAAGACGCTGGTAGTGCTTGATGATTTGCGCCTTGATGTTGTCGAGCGAGAGGTTGGTGGCAATGGCTTCCTTGCTCTTGCCTTTCGCCTTGTTGCCTCTCACATCCCACAGCTCCCTCGGGATGGTGCGCTTGCAGCTGAACTGCGCCACCGTGCCGTTGATTGTAACACGCCCCATGATGGGGACGATACCGTCTTTCTCCTTGCTGCCGTTCACATAGAACAGCACCTTGAATGTGCTTCTTGCCATTGCCTTTTCTTTTTGGTTGCAAAATTAAACATGAAAGAGCCTAACTCTGCTATGCAAAATATAGAGCAACAAAGCAACAGCAACGGATGCACGGAAAATCGCTGTTTTTCTCCTTTTTGGAGGAGGTAATTAGCCCGCCTTTGGGTAACGATTTGAAAACCTTTCTGTTTCTATAATCCGCATTTTCCTGCCTCGTGGCAGATGGCGGATTTGCTGCGGTTTACACCGTATATCCTTAATAATCAAGCCGAATTGCGTTAAACTGCCGATTTTATGCAAATATTACAGCGATTTTCTGTAACTTTGTCCTTGGTAATCATCGCTTGGTTGTTTTGTAACTTGTTGATTTTCACCTATAAAGGTACAAAATATTGGCGAGATTACCAACTTTTATAATGCTTTTCTTATCCCGAACTCGCGTATTAAGATAAGGAGTAAGGGAGTAAGGAGTAAGGGAGTAAGGAGTAAATGAAACTCTCCTACAGCCTCTCCCTTTCCCTCTTCCCCTCCTGCAGAGGGGGAAAACTTAGGATAAAAGAGGCCTCCCCCTGCCCCCCTCCTGCAGAGGGGAAAACTTAGGATAAAAGAGGCCTCCCCCTGCCCCCCTCCCGCAGAGGGGGGTCAGGGGGAGCCACTATTGGCTGGCTGGTTGGAACTATAGCTCCAGTGAGTTCGGACTCAATAAAAAATCGTAAATACTAATGGTTGTGATACCGTTCTCGTCCCTTGTTACCGGTGTCTCTTCCCCAAGGATTATCAGCTTTTTGAAAGAGTCATCTATCTTCAGCAACGAGAGATGCTCCTGCCTTGCCTTCTCGTCAGTCTCCATCCTGAAAGCAGACTGTATGTAATAACGCTTACTCCCCAAGTTGCATACGAAATCAACCTCAAGACTTGTGCGCTGCTGCCGGCCGGCGGCATCCTTATACACCGCTGGCACCACCCCGACATCCACATTATAGCCCCGAATACGCAATTCGTTGTAAATCAAGTTCTCCATAAGGTGGCTTTTCTCCGACTGCCTGAAGTTGATACGCGCATTTCGCAGCCCCAAGTCCATAAAGTAGTATTTGAAGGGAGTGCTTATGTATTTCTTTCCCTTGATATCATATCGTGTCGACTTCTCTACCAAGAAAGAATCACAAAGATAGTCTATATAGTCTTTGATAGTGTCATAAGATATGGAGACTTTCTTCTCGCTAAGGAAAGTGTTGGCCAGTTTGTTGGGATTGGTGAGCGCACCAATCCCTGAAGCCATCAAATTGATAAGCTCTTCCAAATCATCATCCTTTCGTATATCGTAGCGTTCTTTGATATCTTTGATATAGGTCTCGGTAAACAATGACTGCAGAAAATGTACTTTCTGTTCTTCCGTGCCTTGCATCAGTATCTGAGGCAAGCCGCCATACAGCATATACTCATTTAGGCCTGCCTGTACACTTCCGGGGTAGGCACTCATATATTCGCTGAAGCTCAAAGGGTATATCCTTACCTCGTAACCACGCCCGCGAAACTCAGTGATAATATCCTTGGATAAGAATTTTGCATTACTTCCCGTTACATATATGTCAACATTGTGCATCTTAAGAAATCCATTGAGCACATCCTCAAAATGCTCAACCATCTGCACCTCGTCCAACAAGATATAGTACATTCCATTATCCACGATATTGCCAATAACATAAGAGTAGAGCGTGTCGGGATTTCGCATGGATATGTTCTTATAGTCATCCAAGTCAACTTTGATGATATGGTCATCAGGGATGCCATTGGATTTCAAGTAGTCGTAGAACAGATAAAACAGCAAAAACGACTTACCACTCCTACGCATTCCTGTTACAACCTTAATCATGCCATTGTGGCGCAATGATATAAGCTCGTCAAGATACTTTTTTCTCGCTATTATCTTCATCGTAATCGAAATTTATGTAACCCGGTGATGTCTTTTCCGATTACAAAGATAAGTTTTCCCCGCCATAACTCCAAGTCCTAATCGAAATTTCTGTCATTTAGTGATGTTTTTTTCGATTACCGGATAGGACATCCTATCACTTCAGGTTGGTTATTGCGGAGAAGAAAGGGGAGGCCTCCCCCTGCCCCCCTCCTGCAGAGGGGGGAAACTTAGGATAGGGGAATAAAAGCTGTTGGCTTTTGTTCCCCTATCCTATTATTCTTACTCCTTACTCCTTCTTCCCTACTCCTTACTCCTTACTCCTTATTCCATCCCCCTCCCCTTGGGGGAGGGCTGGGGAGAGGTGTTACTCCATCTCCCTCATAATCTTGGCATAGACCTCGGGGAAGAGGTGGCGCACCTTCGAGGCCACGAAGTGGAGGTCCTGCTGCACGCGGGGCGAGTCGAAGCGAGCCTGGAAATCGAGCTTGCGCACGATGGTGCGCTCCCTGTAGCCCGAGAGGAGGGCGAAGAGCTCGGCCACGGCCTGATGGCTCGCGCTGGAGAGCGTGCGCTGCGCGTCGAGCAGATAATAGGCCAGGATGGCCGTCTGCTGCGCCGTGAACTGGTCGGGGCGGTCGGGCTGCTCCCCAGCCCCCGCGGGCTGCACGCTGTCGAGCCAGAGCAGCCAGAGCGAGACAAACTTGCGGAGCACGGCACGGGGCAGACGGGCATAGTGGAGGCGTGCCACGGCAAGCACGGGGTCGGCATCCATGAGGGCGAACACCTCGCCGGGAAAGGCGAGCAGCAGCGCCTCCAGCCGGGCGGCATCCGCATGGCGGGCCAGACAGCGCAGCGTGTCCATCTGCGGCGAGCGGGCGGCCGTCTGCTGCCAGAAAGCCTTCCATGCCAGCCGGCTCTCGGTGCTCCCCAGGTGTACGAGGGCGCAGCGCAGGGCGTGGGCGTCGTGCCGTGTCTCGGGCGGGGCGTCAGAGTCGAGCTGTGGCAGGAGCCGTTGCAGTCGCAGGGCCGTATCGCCGCTGAGGTCGAGAGACAGCAGCGGGAGCAGGGCGGCGAATGCGTCGTGGCTCCAGCGTCCCTGCCCCGCGAGCCACTCCAGCGACGAGAGCGTGCGGTCGAGCTGCTGCTCGGCGGCCGTAGGCATGAGCGTGGGGAGGTCGGAGGCCGAGCGCATCCACTCCTCGTATTTTACAAAGTCTTTCGGGGTTGCGGCGAGCGACAGCCCGTCCAGCTCTGCCCTCACGGTCAGGGCGTGCATGTCATAGTCGCCACCCACGATGGTCGTCGTGATTTGTCCCAGCCCCTGCGCCTCGAGCCAGGAGGAGGCCACGAGTTTCTGGTCGTCGGCCACATTGCCCCACTGCTCCGTGCCGCAGAGGGCTTCCACGGCACCGTCGACGGCTGCGCCCGCAGCGCGCCGCAATATCAGCTCGCGCCCCGACAGAGCGGGCTTCAGGCTGCCGCGCCCGTCGAAGAGCTCCTGCCACCGGTCATCCCTCAGGGCGTAGTAGCGCAGGCCCACAATGTTCATGTAAATCGTCATCGCTGCTCTGTTTATATTATTATTAAGGTGTCCGCCGCCCCGTGCCGTGAGCCCGGGCGGGGTCGTGGCATCTGTGTCTTCCTATAAGCGCAAAGATAATCTTTTTCGGCGAGCCGCGCAAGCAATCGCACTAATTTATTTTGTTAAATGTTCCCCGCACCTGAAGCCACGGAGCATAGGGCACAAATCAAAGACATAGAGCGGAAACACGATGCTTGACTTTTGCATCAGAATATAATACTATTCTTCCAATTGATTTCTCACTAATCTATAATAATAGCCTTTTATTGATATTAGTTCGTCATGATTGCCTTGCTCTATTATTTTTCCTTGGTCAAGGACTATAATATTGTCTGCCTCCCTCACAGTACTTAAGCGATGGGCGACAACAACAACTGTTTTGTTTTGGAAAACAGTTTTAAGATTTCTTACTATTACCGATTCAGTATTAGCATCCAAAGAATTTGTTGCTTCATCAAACACAAATAACCGTGGATTTCTATATATCGCCCGAGCAATGAGAATGCGTTGTCGTTGCCCGTTACTCAAATTCATCCCGTCTTGATAAAGCATTGTATTAAATCCAAGAGGAAGAGAATTTACATAATCCAATATACAAGCTTTATTTGCAGCATATATAAGCTTCTGCCCATCTTGAGTAGAATCGGTTAATCCTATATTTTGAGCTATGCTTTCCGGGAAAATAACTCCGTCCTGCATAACTGCCCCACACAGGCTTCTCCACCATCGCAAATCCAAATGCTGTATATCTATGCCACCTATTGTAACACAACCTTCTGTTGGGAGGAAATGTCCCAGCAACAACTTCACCAATGTTGTTTTTCCACTACCACTAGCACCAACAATAGCTGTTACCTTATTTTGTGGAATTCTTAGCGTAATATGGTTTAATACATTTTTTTCTTCGGATAAATCATATTGAAAACTTACATTGTGAAATTCTATGTTAACATCGTTTATATCTTTGATACATCCATACTCCTCCTCCTCGTTTTTCATAGAATGTATTTCGTTAATACGATCCATACTGATGTTAACATCCTGCCATTGATAAATAAAACTCATTATATCATCCATAGGAGCTCTGAGCTGACCAATAATACTTTGCACGGCTAACATTACACCCAAAGTGATGCTTCCTGATATAACAGAGGTAGCTGCTATTATGACGACAACTATATTGGTCAGTTCCGTGATGCATATACCTCCTGCTTCCTCATATTGATTTAAAGTGAGTGATTTTAGATTGATACCGAAAATATCTTCTTGTACTTTTCTCCATTGTTCCCGCTTCCTTCGCTCACATCCTTGAATCTTTATTTCCGGCATACCTGTAATCATCTGATAAACTACATCTCGTTGGTTGGCTTGTTTCTCAAAGTATTGATAATCTAATATGCGACGCTTATTTAAGAAAAGGAAAATCCATAGGACATACAGCAAATTACCCAATACAAAAACTACAAGTATTTTCCAACTATAAAATGCCAAGACAAAACCAAATGTAACGATATTAAAGGCAGAAAACACAAGCCTAGGGCTCTGATCTGTAAGAAAATTCTCTATACGGGTATGATCCTCTATCCTTTGCAAAATATCTCCAGGAAGTTTTATATAGAAGAATTTCATTGGAAGTTTCATCAACTTGACAAAAAAATCAGAAATGAGCGAAATATCAACAAGTGTGCTAACCTTAAGGAAAACTCTCCGCCGGAAGAAATCAATAATTGTACCTCCTGAAAGAAGAGCAACTTCTGCCAATAAAATCAAATATACTATATTGAGATTTTTCGGCACAGTTGCAAATATCCGTGGCAATAACATTTTGTTATCCAAAGATCATCGTCGTTCTATACATGAAGAATGGCAGGTCTTGTACTCCACGGAGCTGTGCTCTGAAGCCTTTCAACTTTGAGTTTAGAGATTCTGCATGAGCATTAGTTGATCTGTTGATGAAGTAGTTTAGTACTTCTTCCTCCTTGTATTTGATAGCATCCCTTGCAGCCTTCACTTCACGCAAAGTGCATGCTGAGACCTTCTGATACCAATCATGCAGTTTATCCTTTGCTGCAGTCCGATTAATATCCTTGCTACTAAATATGCATCTTAGGCTACAAATAAGCGTAT
>NZ_FOOW01000028.1 GCF_900113305.1 Prevotella sp. KH2C16
ACTCTTCGAGCATCTCTTCGACCAGGGCATCCATCTCGTGCATGGCCTCAAGGCCAACATGAAGAATAAGCTCATGCCCATGTGGGACAAGATCATGCTCAGAAAAAGGTACATCATCGAGTGTATCAACGAATTGCTCAAGAACAAGGCCAACCTCGTGCATTCACGACACCGGTCCATACACAACTTTATGATGAACCTATGCTCGGCTCTCGCGGCCTACTGTTTCTTTGACAACAAGCCGGAGGCGCTGCCAGTGCATGTGGAGAAATCAAGACAATTAGAGCTATTTGCATGGTAATCTTATCCCGAACTCGCGTATATAATAATGTGAATAATGCTTGTTTTTAGACCGTTAATGCAATTTTTCGACTAAAAATTAGTACCTTTGTGCCGCAAATTGATTATATTGGAGATATTGTATCTCTAATGTTGTTCAACATGATTTGATTCGAATATGACGCAGAGCGAAGAGATACTGGAGCAAGGACTGATAAAGACCCTGACGGAAATGAGCTACGAGTACGTTTCCATCAAGGAGGAAGAGAATTTGCTTGCTAATTTCAAGGTGCAGTTGGAGAAGCACAACCATAAGGAGCTGGCTGCGCATGGTCGTGAACACTTTACCGATAAGGAGTTCGACAAGATACTGCTCTACTTGGAGGGTGGTACCCGCTTTGAGAAGGCAAAGAAGCTCCGTGACCTGAAGAACTTCCAGTTAGAGAACGGTGAACGTGTGTGGATTGAGTTCATCAACAAGCAGCACTGGTGCCAAAACGAGTTTCAGGTCAGCAATCAGATAACCGTTGAGGGACGAAAGAAGTGCCGTTATGACGTTACCATCCTCATCAACGGTTTGCCACTGGTACAGATAGAGTTGAAGAAGCGTGGTGTGGAGTTAAAACAGGCATACAACCAGATTCAACGATACCACAAGACTTCGTTTCACGGGCTTTTTGATTACATCCAACTCTTCGTTATCAGCAACGGTGTAAATACCCGTTACTTTGCAAACAACCCCAATAGCGGCTATAAGTTCACGTTCAACTGGACGGATGCAGAAAACGTACCTTTCAACGACCTGAGTAAGTTTGCCTACTTCTTTTTTGACAAGTGCAATCTTGGCAAGATGATAAGCAAGTATATAGTACTGCATGAGGGCGATAAGTGCCTAATGGTGCTTCGCCCCTATCAGTTCTATGCTGTGGAGCAGATACTCGACCGAGTGCAGAATTCTAATAAGAACGGCTACATCTGGCACACTACAGGAGCAGGTAAGACCTTGACATCGTTCAAGGCGGCTCAGTTAGTGAGTGAGATTGATGGTATTGACAAGGTGATGTTTGTCGTTGACCGCCACGACCTCGATACCCAGACACAATCGGAGTATGAAGCGTTTGAGCCGGGTGCCGTTGACAACACGGACAACACCAAGGAACTTATCAAGCGGTTACGCAGTGACAGTAAGATTATCATCACTACGATACAGAAACTGAATGTTGCCGTTACTCGCGAATACTACAATAAGCGGTTGCAGGGTGTGCGTGACCAGAAGGTGGTAATGATATTCGACGAGTGCCATCGCAGTCACTTCGGCGAATGTCATAAGAACATCGTGAAGTTCTTCAATAACTTACAGATATTCGGTTTCACAGGTACGCCTATATTTGCTGAAAACGCCAAGCAGGAGCATACGACGGCAGAAGTCTTTGGTGACTGTCTGCACAAATATCTCATCAAGGATGCTATTGCGGACGAAAATGTGCTTGGATTCCTTGTAGAATACTACAAGGGACAGCAGAATATTGACTTATTCAGTGAGAAGCGCATGACGGAGATAGCACAGTTCATCCTCAACAACTTCAACAAGTCAACATTTGACGGGGAGTTTAATGCTCTATTTGCCATCCAGTCCGTTCCCATGCTCTTGAAATACTACAAGATATTCAAATCATTGAATCCGAAAATCAAGATTGGAGCCGTATTCACTTACGCTGCCAACGAGAGTCAGGACGATGCACAGACAGGCATGAACCAAGGCTTTGCAGATGACAAGGTGACCTCTGACGAGTTGCAAGCCATCATGGACGACTATAATGATATGTTCAATACGGCATTCACGACGGAGAACTTCAGCGCATATTACGATGACATCAACTTGCGTATGAAGAAGAAAAAGCCGGATATGGAACCTCTTGACCTACTATTGGTTGTAGGTATGTTCCTTACGGGCTTCGATGCGAAGAAGTTGAACACGCTCTATGTGGATAAGAATCTGGAATATCACGGACTGCTGCAGGCATTCAGTCGTACCAACCGTGTGCTGAACGAGAAGAAACGCTTTGGCAAGGTGGTATGTTTCCGTGACTTGAAGGATAACGTGGATGCTGCTATCAAGTTGTTCAGCAACAACCAGCCGAATGAATTTATCATCCGTGAGCCATTTGAAGAAGTGAAAAAGGAACTGAACAATCTCACTATTGAGTTCCTAAAGAAATACCCCAAGCCACAGTATATCGACACACTGCAAAGCGAACTGGATAAGCGTGACTTCGTATTGGCATTCCGTGAAATCATCAAAAAGCAGGCTGAGATACAGATATACGAGGACTACAATACCAATGATCCAGACCTCTACATGACCGAACAGGAGTTTGCCGATTTCAAGAGCAAATACCTGGACATCACTGTCGGCGTTATCAATCCTCTTGTCGATGCTACGACTATGGCTGCAGAGGGAGAAATTCCCTATAATGACGAAAGTGGTTTGGAGGATATAGACTTCTGTCTGGAACTGCTTCATAGTGACGTCATCAACGTAGCATATATCCTGGAACTGATAGCCAACCTGAATCCTGATGAAGAGGACTATGACAAGAAGCGTCAGGACATTCTCGATACGATGATCAAGGATGCCGTAATGCGCAACAAGTCGAAACTGATAGATGACTTCATCCGTGAGAACGTGGATAACGACAAGGCAGGATTCCAACAGGCAAAGGCAGACGGCTCTATGGATTTGGAGAGCCGACTCAATGAGTATATTGCTACTTCACGGAATAATGCAGTTCACAGCCTTGCCGTGTTTGAGGGGATAGAAGAAGAGGCATTGACGAAGTTCATCTCGGAATACGACTATCTGCACCGGGAGAAGCCAGAAATCATCCAAAAGGCAATCCGTGCAAAGAAAGGACTGAAACTGATGGAACGCTCAACGATGTTGAAACGGATCATCGAAAGACTGAGAGAAATCATTAACACATATAATTGGGACTAAAATAAGAATCAAGATATGGGCGAAGACCTGCAACAGAAACTACGCAGCCAACTATGGACGGTTGCCAATACGCTGAGAGGAAACATGTCGGCAAGCGACTTCATGTATTTCTCTCTTGGCTTCATCTTTTATAAATACCTGTCTGAAAAGATAGAGTTGTACGTCAATGACGAGTTAGAGGCTGACGAGACTACCTTTCAGAAGGTTTGGCAGGGCGATGACGAGGCGATGAAAGAGGAAATCAAGGCGATGTGCGTTGATAACCTCGGTTACTTTGTTGAGCCGGACTTCCTTTTCTCCACCATCATTGATGCCATAGGGCGTAAGGAGAATATTCTACCCCAACTTGAACGCTCACTGAAAAAGATTGAGGACAGCACAATCGGACAAGAGAGTGAGGATGATTTTGGCGGTCTATTCTCTGATATTGACCTTGCTTCTCCCAAACTTGGCAAGACGGCTGATGACAAGAACCGACTTATCAGTGATGTACTGGTAGCACTGAATGGCATTGACTTCGGTCTGGAAGATGCCAGTGACATTGACATCCTCGGTGATGCCTACGAATACATGATTGGTCAGTTTGCTGCCGGAGCAGGCAAAAAGGCTGGTGAGTTCTACACTCCGCAGGAGGTCAGCCAGATATTGGCAGAGATAGTAACAACGGGCAAGACCCGTTTGAAGAATGTCTATGACCCCACTTGTGGCTCCGGTTCATTATTGTTGCGCACCGCCAGAAGTGGTAAGGCTGACAGTATCTTCGGACAGGAGAAGAATCCAACGACCTTCAATCTGGCCCGAATGAACATGCTGCTGCATGGAGTGAAGTACAATGACTTCGACATTCAGAATGGTGACACCTTAGAGGCAGATGCATTTGGTGACCGCCAGTTTGATGCTGTGGTGGCTAATCCTCCATTCTCTGCAGACTGGAGTGCTGCCGCCAAGTTTAACAATGATGATCGTTTCAGCAAGGCTGGTGTGCTGGCTCCCAAGTCAAAAGCCGACTATGCCTTTATCCTCCACATGATTTATCACCTCAACGATGGTGGCACGATGGCTTGCGTGGCTCCGCATGGTGTGTTGTTCCGTGGCTCTGCCGAGGGAAAGATACGTCAGTTCTTGATAGAGAAACGTAATTACATTGATGCTATTATCGGCTTGCCTGCCAATATCTTCTATGGTACAAGCATTCCGACGTGTATCATCGTTATCAAGAAATGCCGCAAGGAGGGTGACAATGTACTCTTCATAGATGCCAGCAAGGAGTTTGAGAAGGTAAAGACCCAGAACAAACTTCGTCCTGAGCATATACAGAAGATTATCGACACATACAGGGAACGAAAGGAGATTGAAAAGTATAGCCATCTGGCAACGATGCAGGAAATCATCAACAATGACTATAACCTCAACATTCCCCGTTACGTTGATACATTTGAGGAAGAAGCACCCATCGACATTCATGCCGTAATGGGCGAGATCAAGGAACTTGAAGCCAAACGTGCAGACCTTGACAAGCAGATTGAGGTGTATCTGAAAGAATTGGGAATTGTAGAATAGGGAATCACATGGCAAAGAAGACAATAAAGACTGCGAATAAACAACCAGTCGCAAATTGCGACCAGTCCACAAAACCAGTCACAAAACGTGACCAGTTGGTGGAATCAACATCCCCAATGGCCATCGAACAGGTAAACATAGGTCAGTTGATTATGACCATTAGGGACACTCAGGTAATGGTTGACAGGGATTTGGCACTCTTATATGGTGTTGATACAAAAGTACTTAATCAAGCTGTAAAGCGCAATATAAGCCGTTTCCCTGAACGATTCCGATTCCAACTCTCTGATGTAGAAAAGGACGAACTGGTCACAAATTGTGACCGGTTCAAAACTCTGAAGCACTCTTCGTCTGCCCCGTATGTATTCACAGAGCAAGGCATATCAATGTTATCTACCGTCTTACGAAGCCAGACGGCTATAGATGTTAGCATCAGAATCATGGACGCATTTGTCGCCATGCGACACTTCCTTGCAAACAATGCTCAGGTTTTCCAGCGTCTTGCTAACATTGAATACCATCAGATAGAAACAGACAGACGTATTGATGAAGTGTTCAAGAGGCTGGATGCTAATACTCAGCCCCAACAAGGTATTTTCTACGATGGTCAGGTATTCGATGCTTATCAATTCGTCTGTGACTTGGTGCGCAAGGCAATGAAATCCATCGTCCTAATAGACAACTATGTAGATGATGCTGTTTTGACGCTTCTTGACAAACGAGCAGATAATGTAACGGCTACCATCTATACACAGCATATCAGCCGACAACTTCAGCTTGATATCAATCGTCACAACACTCAGTACCCTGCAATAAATGTGGAACACTTCAACAGGGCGCATGATCGCTTCCTACTGATAGACGATGAGGTTTATCACATTGGAGCATCCATCAAAGACTTGGGCAAAAAGTGGTTTGCTTTTACTTTGATGCAAGACATTACCACAACGGAACTCATTAACAAGATTACGGCAGAATGACTATGGCAGCAGATAAACAAGATAAAGTCCTTAATGTCCCAACTTTGAGATTTCCAGAGTTTAGTGGGGAATGGAATAATACTCGTTTGAAAGATTTATGCAAATTCCTTTCGGGAGGAACACCGTCTATAGATAACGTTGAGTATTGGGGAGGTGACATTCCTTTTGTTTCTGCTATTGCTATGCATGATACCCATATAGAGGAAACGCCTTTACACTTAACTAAAAAAGGAGTAAGTAATGGATCAAAACAATTAAAAGCAGGGAATCTACTGCTTCTTGTGCGTGGCAGTATGCTATGGAATAAGATACCAATCTGCTATAATGATGTGGATGTCGCTTTCAACCAAGATGTAAAAGGCATAATTCCTAATAGTAATACGACCTCATTATTCTTATTGAATTGGATCCTGTCCCATGAAAATAAGATTAAATATATGGTAACTGGTACAGGCATTGGTGCAGGGAAACTTGACTCAGAAGATTTGTTAGCATTAAACGTCAAATTGCCTTCATTAATTGAACAAAAGAAAATAGAGAAGTTCTTGTCTCTTATAGACGAGCGTATCACGACCCAAATCAGGATAATTGAAAAGTTGAAATCCCTAATGAAAGGACTAAATGATTATTTGCAGGATTCTATGCCGTTGTCGTATTCCTTGTCATTCTCTGACATTGGCGAGGATTATTCTGGACTATCGGGAAAAGCCGCAGAGGATTTTGGTAGAGGCAAACCATACATAACCTATGTATGTATATATGCAAACAACTTTGTGGATGATGATTGCTGCGACAAGGTATCAATTGATAGAGGTGAGAAACAGAATATAGTGTTGAAAGGAGATATGTTATTCACACTTTCATCAGAAACTCCAGAAGAAGTATGCTATGGAGCGGTATATTCCGGTAATAATACCGAAACATATCTCAATAGTTTCTGTTTTGGCGTAAGAAATATAGATGGGAAAGTCTTTTCCCCATATATGGCTTACTTTTTTAATTCAAGTCGTTTCAGGCGTGAGGTTTATCCTTTAGCACAGGGAAGTACAAGATTCAATTTGCAGAAATCGGATTTTTTGAAGAAACAGTTTTCCTATCCATCTATTGATGACCAACATAGAATATTTGAAATACTCAATGCTTATGACAACAAACTCAAAGTAGAGAATCAGATTTTAGCACATTATCAACATCAAAAAGAGTTCCTTTTACGTAATCTTCTTATATGAACATTGATTGCAAGAGAAAACGCTTCTGCTGCTGGTAGGAATCTGTAATCGCTTTTTCTGCCTCAATCTTACATTCAATCATTGATAGTAAGGTGGCTATTTGAACTTGCTTATCCAACGAGGGGCAATAAATCAAAGCCTTTCCGTAGTCCTTGAAATATATATGAGGTATAGCCATACCTGTTCTATAAGGGACAAAGTTGAAAATCATTAAGCAGTAGTATAGATACTTCAGTGAATACCCAGACTTAGCAGTTAGGTAATTTGAGGTTCCTATAACTGAGTATTCACCACTGGCGTAGCTCACATTCCCAACACCAGAACCGTCTTTTACAATAAGGATGGCATCTTCTAAAATTGCCGGACTATCGCTATAGCCGCAAATTCCATTTGCGCCATAAACTTTATAGTAGCCTTCGCTCTTTACTTGATTTTCTAGTAATACAGACGAATGACAACTCAGACAATCTGCAATTTTAGTGTTAGGAGTAAATGCCGTAAAATTCTCCGCAAGTCCTTTCATTAGGGACAGTATATCCCCAATGTGGAACTAAACAAACATCTGTGTAAGCAAATATCTCTTTTGTGTTTGTAATGTTTCTAATAGAGATTTTTCTAATTCCAATTTTGCAGAAACAGCACTTATTAATTTTACAAATCCTGTTAAAGTTTTCCTGTCTGGAAGTGGAATGATATTTTCCAAAAACCGCTGATTGGTTATGTTGATAGTATTCTTTGCACCCTTCTGAATCAGTTTATGCAAATAGTTCTGGGCATTGAGAGGACTACAAAAATAGTAATGTATATATAGCGCCACTTCGTCTGAAACGGGCTTATATACACCATATAATGGCGATACTGAGACATTAGTCTCTACTGAATTTCTCTTCACGATTCCGAAAGGGAATTCACCTGTGGGACTTTTCGTGTATATAATGTCACCTCTATGAGCTACATTGTAGTGAGATGTGTCTGCAGCAGAAAAAGAACGCCCTAAATAATCAATCTGATTAATGACACCCTCTGAAACAGAGACAGAGTGAACAGGAAAAAGTTCTGTATTCTTCTCGTTTCGTTCTACTAGTAACTCAGAGAGCAACACCATTCTTACTGACGAATGTTTACTAGTCCTTTGTGTAATCCCACTTATTAGAGATTGTAATTCATTGATTATCCTGCTTTGGGTAGATATACGAGTATCCAGTAAAGAGATGAAAGAATTAAGTTTGTCTTGCTCCTGCAGTGACGGATAACGTATTTTGAACTTTTCAATTATGTCATAACTGAGGTTCTGCTGCTTTGTCCCTTGCGCATATCTTATGCCTATAACATTTCCATGCTTTTTATACCATGAATATAGGAACTCATTAGAAATAATCCCTTTAGGGGTGAAAGCCATACAAGCTTGACTGATGGTCGATTGTTTGGTTATTATTGACCCTGTACTGCGGACACCTTCTGCTTCAAGACCATAAATGGCAATCACAAATGTACCTTCTGGCAATAGCCTTAGGTTGTTTTCTTTCGCAGAATTTTCTGATATTTTTTCTTTAGTATCACCAATATAGTGGTCTTTCAGTTCCCCACTCGTAATCCAGTTCACATCACCTACAAAATTTTCCTTATCCAATCGGCTGGGTGTGTTACCTGAATAAAGTTCAAACTCTTTGCCAATAGTAGATTCTTTCCAATCTCCACTAAACTCAGGGAATCTCAAAGTTGGGACTTTGATGCTTCTGTTTCTCTAATTTTACAGCCTATTCCTTATTATATAAGTAGGTATAACCCTAAAAGAGAATAATATGGATAAGAAAACGATTAGAGAAGTTGCTGCCCTCTGGAAGAGTGATAAGCAGCAGTATGTAAAGCAGTCAACAATGTCGGCTTATGCCCTCATCTTGGAGAATCACATTCTCCCAGCGTTTGGTGACAAGTCTCATTTAGCAGAGGACGATGTTCAAGCCTTTGCGCTGCAGAAGTTGAACGACGGACTGAGCCAGAAGACTGTGAAGGACATCTTGATTGTCTTGAAGATGATTCAGAAGTTTGGCGTAAAAGCAGAACTGCTTGAATTCTCCGACTGGAGTATCAAGTACCCAACAGAGCAGAAGGTCAAAGAGTTGGAAGTGTTAACCATCAATCACCAGAAGAAGCTGATGCAGTATGTCACAGATAATTTCACTTTCCGCAACCTCGGTATATATATCTGCCTGAGTACAGGAATGCGCATTGGGGAAGTATGTGCATTGAAATGGAGCGATATTGACCTGGGTGCAGAAACCATCCATGTGAACAGAACAATAGAACGCATCTATATCATCGAAGGTGACGAAAGGCGTACAGAACTGGTCATTGGTACACCCAAAACGAAAAACTCCATCCGCGAGATTCCAATCAGCAAGGAACTCATGAAACTTATCCGTCCTCTAAAGAAACTGATGAATGATGACTACTTTGTGATAACCAATGAGGCAAAGCCGACAGAGCCGCGTACCTACCGCAACTATTACAAGCAACTACTGAAACAACTCGGCATACCGGATTTGAAATTTCACGGGCTCCGCCACTCATTTGCCACAAGATGCATTGAAAGCCAGTGTGACTACAAGACCGTTAGCGTCATACTTGGTCATGCGAATATCAGCACAACACTCAACCTTTACGTTCACCCTAATATGGACCAAAAGAAAAAATGCATCAGCAAAATGTTCAAATCGTTGAAATGAATCTGCTAGTTCAAAAATGGGAAGTAGCAGAAAACTTTCATGAGTAGCAGAAAAAGGTAGCAGAAAAGGTGACTGTAAATGATGAAAGGGTGGATGTAAACGTCACAGAAAAGGTGGATGCCACAGAAAACGTCACAGATGCGTCACAGAAAACGTCACAGAAAATTATCGACTTGATAAAGGAAGATCCTTGTATTTCAACCTCTAAAATGGCTGAAATCATAGGTGTTGACAGGAGAAACATTGCAAGAAACATCAAGAAACTATAAGAGCAAGGTGTTGTTCGTCGAGTTGGTCCAGACAAAGGTGGCTTCTGGGAAGTAATAGTTTAAGCCTTGGTGTTCAAGCAATATTATAAAAGCCCAACTGATTCACTTGGTCGGCTGGGCTTTTCATTGTTAGTGTGTTACCGAATGGCGGCGAGCAGGGCATTACCACCAAAGTAGATGGCAAGACACACGGCCACTTCAAAGATGCCTATGGCCCACCAGAAAACTTTGCTGGATAGCCAGATTCCCTTGTTCTCACGCACTACAGATTTGAGGTGGTCGTTCTGCACATTCCATTCCTGGCGTTGCTGAAGTCGATGACTTTCAAACAGCTGATTAACTTGCTGTATCAAGTCGTCAACACGTTTCTTGACTTCCTCAAAGGAGTCAGGTGTAATCTTGGCAGGTATGACCATGTTTTCAATCTGCTGCTTCAAATCAGTGATATAGTCTGCAATCTCACTGAGTTTCGAGCAACCTGTCTCGATAACTTTGCCAAGTTCGATCATGCGGTCACACATCTCCTTGGCAGAGGTGATGTGACTATCTAAATCAGAAACGGCTTGGCGCAATGTCTCAATCCTGGCATCCAGCCGTTTCTCTTCCTGAGAGAACTCATGTTGATGGTTTATGGAACACAACATGTGTTCGACAGGATTACTAGTGTCCTCTGGCATTGGTGGCACTGGAACTTCTTGATTGATATTGTATTTCTTCATAAGCTTGTTGTTTTATCTTCCTCGGCTCCGACGTATTTTGGGCTTTGGCGTTGTTACCATGGAATGGGCCATCTGAGCACAACGCTTTGCCCATTCCCAATCATCATCGTCATCCTTTCCCCAACCAGAGGATGGAGATGTCCCACCCCCGCCGCAACTTTCGGACATAGATGTGGCGGCATCAATGTAGCTGGCGAAGAGCAAAAGAGCAACATCAAGAATGTGGTCGGCCGATTCGTTATTAACCTTGAAACAGGCAACTTCATCCTTCATAGCATCAAGGGCCTTGTCGTGAATTTCAATGGAATAGGTGTGACCATCCACATCTACTTTGCGTAAGCAATAGATAGGTTGCTCGACTTTTGGCAACACCTTTGGCTGAAGAATAACAGTGTATCTTGGACTATCGGATTGTGCTGAATGAGGTCTATTCTCATTAGAATTCAAAGGATGCAGCTTACGCCATGTCGATTCAATCTTTGAGGGCATCAAGTTACGCCCCTTCCCCAACTCAGACGACTTGTAAATGGAGTTGCCCATGCGGACGGTATAGCCTCTTACTACTCCATTGGAGTCATAACGCAGTTTCAGGTCGTAACCCTTGGCTGCGAGTTTCTGAACATAGACATCCCATGAGAACCTGGGCATGGCTTTAAGTGCATTCATACAGTCAAACGCGATTCTCTCTTTGTTTTCATCGGAACGCTGCTCTGCTTGTACCCATCCACGTTGGCGTGTCACTTCATTGGCTGCCATCGTAGCCCGGATACCGATGTCGTGATCATCGTTGACGTTACCATCCATGTCAATGCGATTACAATCAAGATGCATGTGGACAATGCCTGATTTACTATCGCGGTGTAGAGATACAACATATTGGGAATTGGCGATGTTAGTACCAGCGGCGGAGGTGCGGCCAGTCTTTTTCGAGAGGTCTATGCCATCGAATGCTTTGATGAAGTCCTCTGCCAGTTTCTCCCAATCAGCAAGAGTAAAGCCTCCGGTTTCTTCCCTTGCAGGAGAAATCTCAATGCGTATCATGAAATTCTTCATCGGGCGATGCTTCGAACGCTTATACCGAAACTTCATCTGGTGAGCCTGCATGTGTGCCCACCAGGCTTCCACCTCAACGTCCTTGGGAAGATGGTTGAGTTTTACAATCTCAGCCATTCCCATTCGAGTAATATAGTCGATGGAAATACTTCCATGCGAAATGGATCTTGCTTTGGCTATCATAGGCTATTCTGATAATTGACGTTCGATTTCATACCAGCGACGGATAAGTTTATCGGTCGCAAGAATCCAATAGTTCATGAAGTTTGCATCACGAAAGTAGCGCAGCAGTTCTTCCTGGCTTTTGCCACTAAGGGCATTCTTGATGTGCACAATGTCGCCTCGGGCATTTGCCAAGCTGATGAAGGCTTCAGTCTCTTGTTCCGTAAGATGGAGCTTGGGGCTGTGTCCTACAATACATCTGCGAACATACCTACTTGGCGACATCGCACATAGCTTTGCCTTCGCCTCTATTTCTTGTTTCTCTTTTGCAGATAGCCGGAATGCCAAGCGACATTCCAAACAAGGTCTTTCAACGGTCTTTTCATGTGAGCTCTTTTTCATTGTTGATTCTGTTTTTTGATGGATAATTGTTAATCTGATGCGAGCCTGCGAGCGTCTGCAAGAAAGCCAATAAGCGAACTAACAGCGAAGCCGTTTGTTCGACATTGGCACTTCTTGCATAGCACTCACAAGTTCATTCATGTTTATTCTCAATCCAGCATAAAAGGTCATTGACATCTTTGAAGTCGTCAAAATGCTCTGACATGCTTACCACATTATCGCCATATGCTTCTACGAGTTTTGCATGGGTTTCACGCCCTGCGTGGTCGTTGTCGAGAAACGAATAGATGTGGTCATAACCTTCAAGCAGGGGGATGGCTTTTGGCAGGTTTGTGACGGAGTTCAAGATGATAAAATCCTGATCCTCGCTTAAACGGCCATATGCATATCCACGCTTTTTCATGGTTAGGAAAGACAGATAATCCATGAACCCCTCAAAGATACTGCACTCGCTATGATGCTGCTCGCGCCGTATAACAGAGATATCCTTTGGAGGTATACAACCTTTGAAGAAAGGATTGCGCAGTTCGCTTCCGCCAGATTTGTTAGGAAACCCAATGGCAAAATATCGCTTGTCGCCAAGAGAATAATGGGTCTCGTTGCAATGCTGGCGACAGATGTCGATGTCAACCTTGCGCTTCCTAATATAGTCTTCCAAAGCGAAATGTGTCAGAGGTTTTGTTTCTACATCCTTGAAACTTGGGTCCGAAGACTGCTGATGATAGGAAGAAATTGGAATCACAGCTGTGGTGGGTGTCTCACGCTCAATCTGTTTGAGTACATGAGAAATGTCATTGGTGTGGTAATACAATATGGCAAAATCGATAATGCTACCACCACGGCCGATACCGAAGTCATACCATTGGTTTCGGTTGGTGTTGACTTTGAACGATGGCGTACTTTCGCTGTGCAACGGCGAATGATACCACAACTTATTACCCCTTTGTCGAACAGGGGTGTGTCCGAGTGACTGCAAGAAGTCTTCCAGTCGTATTTGTTTTGCTTGTTCAATGGTCATAATCAAAGAGGTTTTGATGGTTAGGTTTATGTTGATTCTCACTATATATGCCCCATGCTAAACTGTACGTCTTGTCATGTTTGACAATAATATCACGGGACATCAGCCACTTGTTGAGTGTGACCAGGGTATTGCGCCCACGTTCAAAGCCGATGGAAGCATAACCGTGCTTCAAGGCAACAATCAGATTGTTATAACCTTGGATGTCGCCCTTTTCGAAAGCAATGCAAAGAGCTTCTTTGTGTTTCTCGTCTGGTAGCTCCGTAAGTGCAATGCGCTCCGTTTTCTGTTGGCATTCATAGCCAACAACCAATTCCGGCAAGGAGTCCTCATTGATACGGAATGCGAACGGCTCAAAGTCCTTGTCACGGATATGCATGGCTTTTACCTCACTGATGTTGGCATCCGTCTGGCACTTTGTCACCTGCAAGACAGTCTCTGCCTTGTTGTTTAACTCGGTTCCGATATGACCACGGGTATTGTCATCACCTTTATTTAGATGGAGGACTGTATGAATGTGCAGATTGTAGCTGCTCGACCATCGCATAAGCATATTGATGATTTCTGTGGATTCCGTCGGATTGTTGATGTCATACATCAAGTCACGTATTCCATCAATAATGACCAGGCCGATACCCTCAATGTTGGAAAGCATGTAATCAATGACCGTCTTTCGTTTCTCTGGAGATAATTCTCGCATGGCAACGAAAAGAAGATTAGGACAATCTGCATCTGTCGGCAATTCGGCCAATCGCAAAATACGCTTCATCACCTTCTGACAATGGAACTTACTTTGTTCCGTGTCAATGTAGAGTATCTTGCGTTTGTCTTGGGGAAATGATGCCGAGTAGCACAGCACCTCACGATTAGCGAGGGCAGCAGCTACAATGGCTGATACATTGAAGGTCTTCTTGCTTTTAGCCTTGCCTGTGGATGCACTGAAGTTACCAAGCGTACCGATGGTGGAACCGTTCACCCGAAGAGTTTCAGGTGGAACGGTATACTCATCGGTTACTTTCAAGTGGATGGACTGCCAGATGACACGGAACTCGTCCTTGGTCATCGGCTCGCTGGGATTATAGTTACGTGTTTCCATAGCCTACTTGCGATTAAGTAAATACTTCTGTGCTTCACTGGAAATCTGTGCCTGGGTCTTGACCGGATTCTGACGTAACCATTCTTCGAGGATGTTCTTCTCGAAATAGATCATCTTGCCCTGAGGCTTGTAGTGTGGAATAAGACCTGCCGAGGTTAGCTTGTAGAGATAGCTTTTCGACAAGGAGAGGAACTTGCTGGCTTCATCAAAGCTCAGCACGTTCTTGGTTGCATACACGAGGGACTCCAGTTCCTCGATGCGTTGTTCAATTGACTTATTAGCGTCCATATTTCTATAATTATTTAATGAGACAATAGGAGTGCGCGCCCTCCGAAATTTGAATTCGGGGGCAAAGGTATCGCTAATAAGTTTGAGGGTTGTTTGACAATGTTTGATGTGTCAACCCATTGTCAATGTTTTTGTGCTTCTTTGATGTCTTTTCCTATTCTGAAAGTCCTTTCAGATTGTTGATATACTGATTTATTTTGGCAAACTTTCCTTTCATTAGAATGTCCCGGCAATGATTGACAGCCGTGGAAATATCCGTTTGGTTTACAAAGGAATCTTTCTGCGACGAAAGGAAAAGGTTGTTCTTGTAGATAGCCGATTGCCATTTTTCAGTAATATATGAGTGGTTGGAAAGTTGGTCGAAGAAAAATGCTAACAGACGATTATTGCTTGACCTGAGCGGAGCTATGGGCTGACAATCAAAGATGGATTTCAGTTGTTCAAAGGTCACTTCGCTACCTTTGAACATCCGCACCTCATTGACACAATCTACCAGGGAGTTAATTTGTTGGTCGTTTAACGAGTGTTCAAAAGTGTATTTCTCAACTTGAACATTTTCGGTGGCAGGTTCAGTTATCGATTCGGGGTTAGAGGAAACAGAGTTTTCACCTTTCTCCATCACGATGAAAGAACTAAGGTTCCTTTGGTCATTCCTCTTTTTGAGAAACTGAGTGTACTTTTCATTGACTACAACCTGATAGACAACAGAGAAGTAGGGGAATGACTCATCAAAAATGGTGTTGTCTTTGCAAAAATCATCGTATGTGGCAAGGCTATGGTTGTGAAACCATTTACGTTTCTCTTCCATAGTCAAGGACTCAATGAATGTACTTTCCCAAAGATAGTTGGGAAGGTGCATGTAGCTCTTGATACTACGAACAGCAGGGAACTTGGAATAGATGACAGCGAGTTCATCCAGGGCATGGGTGTACTCGCTCCGCTCAACTTCTGTCAATTCATTAACCGTAAGAACTTCTGCTTTGCGTTCAATGGTATCTTCCAGCGAACGCAGCGTTTGCTGGATGCAATAATCCAACGTTTGTTGAATCTTGGCTATTGCCTGTTCCTGTTCGTTCATACTATGACTTAACTGCTATTTACGGTGCAAAGATAGTCAAATTCAGTGAGAAAAGGAAAGAAATGGGTGATGTACTACGTTTCTTTAACTTTTCATCTTCCCTCTTTTCGTTTCTTTGACCAACTTTCTGTTATACGTTCAAAATTAACACCTTTTTAACGCCTCAGAAAAAGAAAACACCTTGTAAATCAACGACTTACAAGGTGTTCCAAGTACCCAGAGCCGGTACAATGCCGTGAAAACAAGAGAAATAAAAAGAATATATTTAATTGATAATCAATACTTTATGATTTTCTTATATTTGTCAATTTTGCTCATTTTTTCCTGTTTTTGGTTAGATAGTACACTTTTAGTACACTTTGATATTCGGAACTTTTTAGTATCTTTGCAAAATAAGAAAACATCTGAAAATAAACGAGTTAATGGTTTAACACGGTTTGATACGCATTTAGGTACATAACTATCAATTATGGCAAAATTAGAAAATAAAGCAAAGGAAAACCCGAAATTAGAGCAAAATGTGCTGTCTGATGGTCGGATAAGTCTGTATCTGGAGTATTATCTTGGTAGAGAAGAAACACCTGTATTGGACGAGGACGGTAACCCTGTTTTATATGAAACAGGTAAGATGGTGGGTAAACCCAAAGTACACATCAAGCACAATAGGCGAAAAGAGAATTTGCAGTTGTATTTGATAGCCAAGCCCCGTACCCCTGTGGAACGGCAAAAGAACAAAGAAACGCTTGAACTGGCTGCCAAGATTCGTGCAGAGCGTGAACAGCAATTTAAGGAGAGTATGCTCGGCTATCGTCTGAAGAAAGATAGAAATATCAATTTCTTGGACTACTATCAGGCTTACATTGACAGTTATACAAAGAAAGACTTGCGGATGATGAAGATAGCCTTGAATCGTTTTAAGGATTTTCTGAAAGAGCAATACCCACTCTATGAGTTTAGCATTAAGCCCGACTTGATAACCAAGGATATGATGGAACAATTTGTTGAATATCTGCAATCAAGAAGTGTTGGTGAAGGTGCAAAGAGCATCTACCAGCGTTTCAAGAAGGTTGTGCGATACGCTATTGACCACGAAGTGATGTTGAAAGACCCCTGCAAGGGTGTGGTTTGCAAAGTAGATGAACAGATTCTGCGTAAAGATGTACTATCAATGGATGAGATTCAATCACTGATTCAATGTCATTACGACAACGAAAATCCCAATGTCAGGCGAGCCTTTATCCTTTGTCTATATTGCGGGCTGCGCTTCTGCGATGTAAAAGACTTGACCTACAAAAACATTGATTATACCAATCGCCTATTGAGGTTTGAGCAGAATAAGACAAAAGGACATTCGGCGCATAGTGGTGTCGTCATTCCTCTGAATGATGGATTACTTTCATTGATAGGAGAAGCTCCCGAAGACTTAGATACCTCCATTTTCAACTTACCTACTTATGAGAGTTGCTGCAAATCGGTAAAACGATGGGTAAAACGTGCTGGCATTAATAAACACATCAGTTGGCATTGCGCCCGCCATAGCTTTGCAGTAAACATCCTGAATAATGGTGCGAACATCAAAACCGTTGCAAGTCTTTTAGGGCATAGTGGATTGAAGCATACTGAGAAATACACCCGGGCGGTGGACAAGTTGAAAAGTGAGGCGATAAATAGTTTGCCAGAATTAAAAATATAAGGAAAAAATGAATTGAAAGATATTTTTTATTCAATCAAAGTCATATTTTTGCTTGGAAATACATAAACTCTAAGAAATAATGAGTATTTTTATGGCGTAATAAAGTTACATAAATATGGAACGGAAGAAAATCAATCGTCTGAAGGTGGTTCTCGCCGAAAAGGGAATGACGAATAAGCAACTGGCAGAAATCCTTGACAAAGACCCTGCAGTTATATCAAAGTGGGTAACGAATGTTGCCCAGCCTAATGTTGAAATGTTCATCCAGTTGGCAAAGATATTGGAAGTGAGAGTCGATGATTTGTTGTGGACAGAGGATTTGTAGTTGGCTATTGAAGGATTTGTATTATGGCACGAATTTATGATAATATAGAAAGCAAGTTTGCTGAAGGGCTGCAAGGCATTATTACCAATGTCGGTGTGAAGCGTGTGGATTTCTGTGTGGGTTATTTCAACCTGCGTGGCTGGAACCTCGTTGTTGATCAGGTAGATACGCTTGATGGCGATTATATTTATGAAAACGACGAGCGTGTGTTCCGCAAATGCAGGCTGCTCATAGGTATGCACCGTCCTGCCGAGGAAATCATTCGCGAGTTATATACCGAGCAACCGCTGCCCGATGCCAACTATGTGAGCCAGTGCAAACTGTCGATAGCTCGTGGGTTCAGACGTCAGCTGCAGTTAGGCTTCCCCACTAAGCAGGATGAGTTTACGCTTCGCCGCCTTTCCGCACAGATGAAAGAGGAAAAGGTATGCGTAAAACTGTATCTGCGCGAACCGCTTCATGCCAAACTTTATCTGGCGCATCGACCCGATGATAATTTCAACAAGATTCAAGCCATCATGGGCAGCAGCAACCTCACCTATTCGGGATTGACAAAACAGGGGGAACTGAATGCGGAGTTTGGCGACAGCGACAGTGCTGAGAAATTGGCTCGCTGGTTTAACGACCGTTGGGAAGACAAGTTCTGTCTTGACATCACCAAAGAGCTCATAGAGATTATTGATAACAGTTGGGCAGGCGATAGGGACATTCCACCTTATTATATCTATCTGAAAACAGCCTATCACTTGAGCGAGGAGGCTCGTTCGGGCATCAAGGAGTTTGCCATCCCTGCCGAGTTCAAGAACGATCTCTTCGACTTCCAGCAGACCGCGGTGAAGATTGCCGCCCGCCATCTGAACAACGAGAAACGTGGCGGGGCAATGATTGGCGATGTGGTAGGACTGGGTAAAACCATTACCGCCTGTGCCATTGCCAAAATGTATGAGAACACCTTTGGCAGCAACACGCTGATTATCTGTCCTGCCAACCTGCAGGATATGTGGGCCAAATATCGCCGGCAATACGACCTGAAGGCTGACATTATGTCGATGGCGAAGCCCATTGATGTGGATAATGCCCGATTCTACAAGTTGATTATCGTTGACGAGAGCCATAACCTGCGCAACAGCCAGGGACAGCGCTATCACAATATCAAGGAGCTTATCCAGAAGCAAGATTGCAAGGTGTTGTTGCTCACGGCGACACCTTACAACAAGCAATATAAGGATTTGAGCAGTCAGTTGCGTTTATTTATAGACGATGATACCGACTTGGGCATCCGACCGGAAGCCTACATTCGCGAGATTGGAGGCGAGCGCAAGTTTGCCGAGAAACACGAGGACTTTATACGGAGTATCAAGGCTTTTGAACGAAGTGATTGTCAGGAAGACTGGCAGGAGCTGATGAAACTCTTTCTGATTCGCCGCACACGCACTTTTATTAGGGATAATTATGCAAAGACCGATCCAACGAATGGACGAAAGTATTTGGAATTCAAGGATGGGCATAAGTCTTATTTCCCCGACCGGGTACCGAAAGCCGTCAAATTCCAGACGGTCGATGGCGATCAGTACAGCCGTCTGTATTCAGAGCAGATGATCGGTTTGATGGAGAGTCTGAATCTTCCTCGTTATGGTCTGATACATTACTTAGACGAGAAGAGGGCAGAAGATGCTTCGAAGTATGAGAAGAACCTGATAGAAAACTTGTCGCGTGCAGGAGCGCGTATGATGGGATTTTGCAAGAGCACATTCTTCAAGCGTATCGACAGCAGCGGCTTCTCGTTCCTGATTACCCTGTTTCGTCATATATTGCGCAACGCCGTATATCTCTATGCTATCGACAACAAATTGAAGTTGCCCATCAGTGATGAAAACACTTTCCCTGAAAATTTCATCGATGATGCCGATATCAACGACATCTTTACGAATGACGATGAGCATGAAGAGTATTCCTCCGGCGACAACCTGATAACCGTTCCCAACGACATGCAGGTCTATATGGATAAAGCTAAGGAGTATTACAACGGCTTGGTAGGTAAAAACAATGTGCAGTGGATAGATGCCAAGTATTTTAAGCGTACGCTCAAACAGCAATTGAAGAAAGACTGCGAGCAACTGATAGCCATGATCAACCTGTGTGATGCATGGAATCCACAGACCGACCAAAAACTCAATGAGCTGGAAATTCTTCTGAATGATAAGCATCAGAAGGACAAGGTCGTGGTCTTTACGCAATACTCTGATACGGCAAACTATGTGTATCATCAACTCAAGAAGCGTGGTTTCAAGTATATAGAGAAGGTGACGGGAGGCACACAGAACCCTACTGCTATTGTTGATAGATTCTCGCCCATGAGCAACAAGGCAGATGTCGCCACAGAGAATGAATTGCGTGTGCTGATAGCAACCGATGTGTTGAGTGAGGGCCAGAACTTGCAAGATGCCCATGTCATCGTGAACTACGACCTACCGTGGGCTATTATCCGACTTATTCAGCGTGCAGGACGTGTGGATCGTATCGACCAAAGTTCTGAACAAATCTACTGTTATTCGTTCTTCCCTGCCGACAAGGTAGAGCAAATTATCAACCTGCGCACCCGGCTCAACGAACGTATCAATGAGAACGCCGGCATCGTTGGGAGCGACGAGGTGTTCTTCGAGGGCAACGAGCAAAACCTTCGTGACATGTACAACGAGAAAAGCGGCAGCCTGGACGATGAGGAAGACGATGTGGATGTGGATCTCGGCTCGCAGGCTTATCAGATATGGAAGAATGCCACTGATGCGAATCCCGACTTGAAACGCATCATTCCTGCCATACCTAATATTGCCTATTCCACAAAAGCTGCCAACGGCACAGTGGAAGACGGGGTGATTACCTATGCACGCACCTACAACGACTTTGATGTGCTCACATGGTACAACTCCAAGGGAGAGATTGTGAGTCAGTCGCAGAAGCGTATTCTCCAGGCCATGGCGTGCTCCATCAATGAGCCTTGCCTGCCAGCACAAGACAACCACCTCGCCTTGGTGGAGAAGGCGGTGAAGGGTATTAAGAACGAAAACACTAATGTGGGAGGCATTCTTGGCAGTCGTTTCAGCACCAAGCGCAAAGTGTACGACTTGCTCAACCACTATTATGAGCAGCCACTGAACATCTTCTACACTCAGGAAAAGAAAGAGTTGCTGAAGTTTGCCATTGACCAGATATACAACTATCCACTGTTGGAAAATTCCAAATTCATTCTCGGGCGCATGATGCGCACTGTCAACTCGCACGACGATATTGTGGATACGGTCATTGAAATGTACGAGAATGCAAACCTATGTCGTGTAGATGAGGACAAAATGAAACACAAAGACCCTGTGATTATCTGTTCTATGGGATTAAAAGCTTAAAACAAGTATGAAAAGAAATATATTCAACCAGTACATATCAGCGTCCGATTTCAAGGGACTGTTCATCAGTGAAATGTTATGGAACAATCCTCAGGGTGCTACACAATTGCCCGATCTGGTGATAGACGACACCACCTTCCAGATAGAGGAAATTGCCGAGCGAAAAGGCTTTCAGATTCTGCAATGCCATGTTAGCGAGATACCTTCGACGGCAGTATGCAAGCGTATTGACCATAAAATCCGCAAGAATGCAGAAAACTATATTTGTATCTTCATGGTTCCTGGTACGATGCACCATCTTTGGGTGGCTCCTGTGAAGAAAGTGGAAAAACGCGACATGGTCCTGATAGAATATGATTCGCTTGACAAAGCTGGTTTTCTGTTTGAGAAGATAGAAAATCTCTCATTTACGATTGAAGATAATCCCACCATTCTTGACATCATCGACAAGGTACAGGCATCATTCCTGATCAATTCGGAGAAGATCACCAAAGACTTCTATGCCGGATTTAAGAAGGAACACAACAACTTTACGAAGTTCATTATGGGTATTGACGACCATATTGATGATAAGCAAAACAAGAACAAGCAGTGGTACACTTCGGTGATGCTCAACCGGTTGATGTTCTGCTACTTCATTCAGAAAAAGGGCTTCTTGGACGGCGATGTCGACTATCTGCGCCACAAATTGGAGTGGACACGTGAGCAGGAGGGCGAGGACCGTTTCTTCAACCATTTCTATAAAGGCTTCCTTGTCAGCCTATTCCACGACGGGCTCAACGCTCCCCAACACAACCGTGAGTTTGAGGCTGTTTATGGGCGCATACCTTATCTCAATGGGGGAATGTTCGATGTGCATCAGATAGAGCAAGACTATGCTGAACTTGATATAGCCGATGAGGCTTTCAGTAGCCTCTTCGACTTCTTTGATAAATGGCACTGGCATCTTGACGACCGCATGACGGCATCAGGGCGCGACATTAACCCCGATGTGCTGGGTTACATCTTTGAGCAATACATCAACGACCGCGCACAGATGGGAGCCTACTATACCAAGGAGGACATCACGGAGTACATCGGGCGTAACACCATCGTGCCTTACCTGATGGACGCTGTCAAGCGTAAAGACGAAAAACTATTCCGCCCCAATGGTGAGTTGTGGACATACTTGCGTGAGAGTGGCGACCGGTACATCTACGATGCCATGAAGAAAGGTGCCGACCAGCCGCTGCCCGACAACATTGCCATAGGGTTAGACACCACGCATCCCAACCTCTTGGAGCACCGTAGCCATTGGAATGAGCGTACGCCCGAAGCCTTGGCATTGCCTACGGAAATATGGCGCGAAACCATCGAACGGCTACAACGCTACCGCAGCATCAAGGCGAAGATAGAAAAGGGAGAGATAACCGCCATCAACGACTTCATCACCTATAATCTCGACATTCGCCAGTTCGTAGCCGACTATCTTGCACACACGCAGAATCATCTGTTTGTGGAATACTTCTACGATGCCTTGCAGCACGTCACAATCCTCGATCCTACTTGTGGTTCGGGTGCTTTCCTTTTTGCAGCACTCAACATTCTGGAACCTCTCTATGAGGTTTGCATCAACCGTATGCAGGAGTTCAACGAGAAGAATCCTCATTTGTTTACTCGCCAATTGCAGGAGATAGCACATAAGTACCGCTCTAACATTCAGTACTTCATCTATAAAAGCATCATTCTTCTCAATCTCTATGGCGTGGATATCATGGTGGAAGCTACCGAGATAGCCAAGCTGCGTCTGTTCCTGAAGATGGTGGCAGTGGTCGAGGTGGATAAGCGTGATCCGAACTTAGGACTCGACCCATTGCCCGATATCGACTTCAATATTCGCTGTGGTAACACTCTTGTGGGTTATGCCACGCAGAAGGAACTGGAACGCGATTTGGTGCAGGGAGACATGTTTGCCATTAAGGAGTTCAAAACGAAGGTGAACGACGAGATGGATAAGGTGGCCCGCACTTATGACATCTTTAAAGACGTACAGTTGAAACAAGTTGAAGACATGGCAGCCTTTAAGCGTGCCAAGCACGAACTGAAGGAACGACTCGCCCAGCTCAACGACCTGTTGAACCATCAGATGTTTGGTGCCGTGGGCACAACCTCCGATTACGATGCATGGTACCAGTCGCACCAGCCGTTCCATTGGCTCGCAGAGTTTTATGAGATTATCAATGATCACGGAGGATTTGATGTGATTATTGGAAATCCGCCGTATGTGGTTTATACCAAAAAAGATAAACATACAAAAAAAACTGTTAGTGATAATTATAAATTGCCTGGTTATAAAACACTTTCATGCAACAACTTATATGCATTTGTTTTAGAGCGCTGTCAACTTCTATACCACATGCATTCTTCATATGGAATGATAATACCTATTTCCTGCGTTTCAAATGATAAATTTGTACCATTGCTGAATATATTATTAACTAATACAAACTCGTGGTTTTCCTCTTACTCTAATAGGCCAGGCAAATTATTTGAGAATGTAGAGCAAAGGTTAACCATTGCTATAGGAAGAAGATGTTTAAATTTAGACTCATCTTACTATTCTAGTCCATATCAGCACTGGAATGTAATCGAAAGGAATGTACTTTTTACCCGTTTGTTTTATACAAAAAATAAAAGAACGAATCCATCTTTATCTCTATTTAAAGTTGGACGAGCAATTGAAATGGGCATCTACAAAAAATTAATTTCAAAACAAAAAACCTTAGGACATATCTTAGGTAGTGGCGATGAACACACATATTATCATAATGCACCTACTTATTTTATTCGTGCAATGTCCCAAAAACCAAACAGTCAACCTGGCATGCAAGAGTCCACACATTATAAATTACTGAAGAGTACAAACAGTGCCCTTATTACTTGCATTCTTAACAGTTCGATTTATTATTGGTATTACAAGAATATTAGCAATTGCCGAGATTATTCAGAACGAGAAATTAGTTGTTTTCCTATAGGCAATTGTACTTTTGATTTTGGTAATTTGCAGAGTCAATTACAAATATCTTATAATAGTACTAAAGAAATAAAAAACAGAACCTATGATAGTGGGCTAATATATTATGAGGAATATTATCCTGCAAAGTCCAAGCCCATCATTGACGAGATAGACAAAGTCCTTGCCCGTCATTATGGTTTCACCGAAGAAGAACTGGATTTCATCATCAACTATGATATCAAATACCGCATGGGTGACGAACTGAAAGAGGAATAGAGTATGAAAAAGTTACATAACGCAATAAGTAAATTAGTGTATGATTTCTTTGTAGAATCTAATGACTATAATGGCATTCCATTAAGACAGGTTTCTACGGAACTTGGTATAGGATATGTAGAGTCTATAGATATTATAAAGCAGCTTGTGAATGATGAACTCGTTATGATTCAGTCCAGCACTAATCCGCATATATACAATTTTATAAGTAGTAAGGATAAACAAATCGCAATTTTAGAATCTGCAAAAACTATTACTGAAACAATAGAGAATGAAGGAATTTTAGAAATTCATTATGAACATACAGACTATCCTATATGTTTGTACCCAACTTGTAATGTATTGAAGAAAAATAGAGATGTTTCATCAATGGGGGTTTACACGAAAAGATTGGCTTTATGTGAACCACAATTAAAGGTTGTCTATTTCGATTTAAATGTGTTGGAACGGTATAGTAATGATCCAAGATACGAGTTACAATATAACAGCTATAGTGGTTATATCTCATATGAATGTGATAAGGATGGAAACTCTGATTTACCAAAAAGAAATCAAATATATTTGAAATCGTTTGGGCTTGGATATGATTCTAACGGCAATAGAATTATATGTGTTTTCTTAACGGATTTAGGAAAATTGTCTGAGACACAGCAAGCGTATTGGTATTCTTTTGAAATTACAGACACTAATTGTAAGATGACAGAAGAATATTATAAAAACATGGTCATAGGCTGTTGGGCCAATTCATATTCTATATATCGTGCATTTATATGTGAATTAAATGCATTAAACGAATTATCAGTAGCAGCTTTTGGTACTTCTTTGTTTTTATCAACATTTGAAGAAGGTTCGTTAAGTTTTTCTTTCCTGCCAACATCAAAAAATTATTATGATTTTACATTGAAGTTAGATAAAATGATTTCGGATAATTTGAATCGAAATTTCTTTAAATCATTTGCAATGGAGATGTATACATACAAAGAAAAAGACGGAGTTGTTGAGAAAAAAAACAAAGGAACTTTGCTATTGCTTGAAGAATGGTTAAAACAAAACTATAAAACAGATGACAATAAGGGATTAGATGATATTTTTCAGTCTTTTAGGAAAGTTCGTAAAGAACGACAAGTCCCTGCCCACAAAACCATCGATAATGTTTTTTCAAAAGAGTATGCAAAGAAACAAGATACGCTAATGCGGGAGGTCTATGATGCTATGTCATGCTTGCGACATATTTTTCAACAACATCCGAGGACAAAAGATGTAAACATTCCGAAATGGCTTGATGAAGGTGGAATAAAAATGTTTTAGTATACCTCGAAACTTTATACAATATAGAAAAACTGAACAATGTTAATCCTATCGAATTCGATGTGATTAAATGAAAGAACAATATCAATAAATAAAGAATTTAATAATGGAAACAGGCAACAACGATAATATGCTCATCTACCAGTCGGCAGATGGAAAGATAAAGATAGATGTTCGGTTTGAAAAGGAAACCGTGTGGCTGTCATTAGACCAGATGGCAACATTATTTGGGCGTGATAAATCTACTATTTCACGGCATGTGAAGAATATCTTCGAGGAAGGAGAATTGCAAGCCTCTTCAGTTGTTGCAAATTATGCAACAACTGCTTCAGATGGCAAAACTTATCAAGTGGATTATTACAACCTCGATGTAATCATCTCTGTAGGCTATCGGGTGAAGTCGCAGCAGGGCACGCAGTTCCGCATTTGGGCTACACAGCGGCTCAGAGAATATATCATCAAAGGTTTTGCGCTGAACGATGAACGGTTCAAGACAGGTTCGTCTTACAATTATTTTAAGGAACTCTTAGACCGTATTCGAGAGATACGGCTCTCAGAGCGAGTGTTTTATCAGCAGATAAAGGATATCTATGCAACAAGCATCGACTATAATCCATCTGCTGAAATGACATTGGCTTTCTTCAAGGAAGTACAGAACAAACTACTTTGGGCTGTCAGCGGAAAGACGGCAGCCGAACTTATATATTATCGTGCCAATGCTTCACTACCAATGATGGGACTCACTTCCACAGAAAAAGAGGGAAAGGTTACCAAAGGGGATATTACGATAGGTAAGAACTACCTGAATGAGAAAGAGATTGGTCAACTAAAACTAATCGTTGAACAGTTCCTTGCTTATGCCGAGGCGCAGGCTTTGGCAGAGAAACCGATGTATATGCGTGACTGGATAGAGAAGTTGCGCCTTGTACTCACCATGAACGAAAAGAATATCCTTGAGCATGCTGGTACAATTTCTCACAAGTTGGCAGTTTCTAAGGCTACAAAGGAATATATTGCTTACAAAGAGCAGCAACGGCAAATAGAGCATCTTGAAAGCATCAAAGAACTCGACCAAGACCTGAAACGTATTGCGCCACGCAAAAACAATAAGAAGAAGGACAACGAGGAGAATAATCAATGATAGTCTACACGCAATATCTTGGCAATCAGGAACTGCTGAAATTGGAAAAGACAGCTTTCCTTGCATCAAGCACCATCGCTTCAGAAACGGTGCTGAAGGTGTATGACTGGGCAACAGAGATGCGCAGTCGTGGAGAGTGTATTATCAGTGGCTTTAACAGTAAATTGGAACAAGATGTACTTCATTTTCTGTTGAAGGGCAGCCAACCTGTTATTCTTGTCCTTGCCCGGCGAATGTATAAAGTTATCCCTAAGGAATTACAAGAAGCGTTAACTCAAAATAGACTATTGATCATTTCTGTAAGTAATACTGCACGTCAGTCAAAGAACACAGCAATGATAAGGAATAGATGGCTTTGCGAAATGGCTGACAGGATATTATTCGTTGGCGTAACTGAGCAAAGCAGTCTCTACGCGCTTAAGGCAGCCTTTAATAATAAACAAAAAATGGTAACATTATAATTTCCACTATGACTATACAAGATATAATAACTCGCAAGGAAGATCAGACGTTTGATTGCAAAAGCATTCAAATTGATCCGAAAGCATTGGCTATTACCATCGTGGCGTTTGCTAATGCTGATGGTGGTGATATTGCTGTCGGTGTGTCTGACAAGACGAGGAAGATAGAGGGGGTTGACCAGTATACGGAAAAGTTGAATGAGTTGCTGCGTGTTCCTTTGGATTTCTGTAACCCAACCGTATCTATTACCAGCGAGTTGTTACCATGCACGGATAAGGATGGGAACGAAAATCATATTTTATTGATGCATATTCCTGCCAGCTCTGAATTGCATGCTAATCAAGCCGATGAAGCTTTTATGCGTGTTGGCGACAAAAGTAGGAAGTTGTCTTTTGAAGAACGCATACAGTTGATGTACGATAAGGGAGAACGCTACTATGAAGATACGGCTGTGTATGGTGCTACGGCAGATGATATTGATATGGCTGCCGTCGAAAGATATACAGAATTGATTGGCTATACCAAATCGGCAAAGCAATATCTACATGAGAATAATAGTTTCATAACTACCAATGCAAAGGGAGAGGAGCAAGTTAGTGTGGCTTGTATTCTGTTGTTTTGTAAATATCCTCAAAAGTTTTTTCCTCGTGGACGCACTCGCTTCATCCGTTATAAAGGAACAGAGGAACGAGTGGGAACACAGATGAATGTCATCAAGGATGTAACTTTTGAAGGAACTATACTTGATCAGGTGAAAGCCACGATAGCTTATCTTGAAACCCAAGTGGAGGAACACACTTTTCTGGGACAGCATGGGCAGTTTGTAACCAATAGGGATTACCCAAGGTTTGTGATTCAAGAAATGGTTGTCAACGCTTGCTGCCACCGTGCCTACAATATCAAGGGTACTGAAATTCAAATTAAGATGTTTGACGATCGCCTTGTATTCGAGTCGCCAGGTAGGCTGCCTGGAACGGTCAAGCCCTCTAACATTCGTCATACACATTTCTCGCGTAATCCAAAAATAGCCCAATTCCTTAAAATATACGACTTTGTAAAGGAGTTTGGCGAAGGTGTGGATCGCATGTGTAGGGAGTTAGAAGCTAATGGTACATCACATTTATCTTTTCATCTTGATGATTTTATTTTGAAAATCACAGTGCCGAAGGTTGTGTCGGAGCAAGAGAAGTCTGTGAAAGAGAATGCGGACAAGGTGACTGATAATCATCTAAAGGTATCTGACAAGGTGACTGATGAACAGTCAAAGGTATCTGATAGGGTGACTGATAACCGAAAGGTAACAGTGGAGAAAGTTGTAGCCAAAGCATTAGAAAATGGTGATAAATTAACATCAAATCGTATTACCATCTTGCAATTAATGGCAGAAAATCCCTATATAACCAAGATGGAACTTGCTTCTGCTGTTGGTATTAGTGCGACTTCTATTATGCGTAATATCGAATATATGCGTAATAAGTACCTTCGCCGTGTCGGACCAGATAATGGTGGCTTCTGGGAAATCATAGAATAATATGGCATTATAGTAAGCCCAACCAAGCGAGAATTTTGGTTGGGCTTGCTTCATATATAGGGTTATTTCAATTTCATTTGCATCAAACTATCGGCCTTTTGCTTCAGTTCCATGTCGTAACTATCAGTTGCCTTCTTAATTTTTCTGATTGTGTTTTCATTACGATGAATGTCAAACACATCGTTGAGCCATAGAATATCCTTGGAGCTACAGCCCCTCCACACTCTGATGATACGAAATTTCAAGGCATCATCTTTATATTGCTGTTTGCTTTGCCACAAGAAATAGTTGCCGACCAAAGAAACAAGACAGAGGACAGACACTGCCACCACAGTAGTAAAGATTTTCGACGACTTGATATCAAAGCTATGCCTGTGAATCTGTTCCTGCGGTTGTGGATGCTCTTTCTGCTCCTGCCACTCGTGCAGCATGGTCAAGACACTCGCTGCCAATTTGTCTATGGATTTAGCCTCCTCGTCCTTGATGCGCTTTTGCACATCAATGTACTTATTGATAAAGGCTTCTGTACGCTGCTCATACTGATTGAGCAATGCTTCTTCCCGTTGTTCGTCACTTTGTACTGGGGTAGATGAAACAGGGAGAGAGACAGAGCTGTTCTCATTTTCTTTCAACTCCTTCAGTTCCCTGTAAATTGTTTCCAGCTTTTTTTTGATTTCCTCAAAGAGGACAAATGTATTATTGTCTGCCATAATTATAAATGTATTTTACGTTTTTTCTTTTTCTTCTTTTTGTCGAGCGT
>NZ_FOOW01000029.1 GCF_900113305.1 Prevotella sp. KH2C16
GATAGATTTGAAATTATGTAACTTCGCAACCAGAAAGGCTCCTCATTTGGAAAACACGATTAAAAAGCGTGTTCCTCATCTGAGGTTAATATAATAAGGAAAATGACCTTGACACAGTTCAATTTACACTACCTCTTAAACTTGAATTCATTAAATAGAATTAAATAGGGGTAACGAGTAAAATCGTTGGTCTTGTATGTGTTATAAAGCTTATACTCGAACTTCAGCTTCTTGCATGCCTTCTCGATGGCTGCCATCTCGGCATTCGTCAACGGCGGTTTCGCAAAGTCAAAATCCTTAAGAAAAAGAAAACCCACATAAGCCATCTTTTTATTGATGGCATCAAAATTCAGGGAGAGCCATAGGGTGTAAAGGCGGAGTTCTTCAAACCGCTTTTCGGAGAGCGTGGACAAGAGAATAGGTATAACAATGGAATTTCTCGCTGCCCCTCTTCCGTTGAAGAGGACAAGGGCGTCTCGGTAGCTTTGCGGCTTAAGTTTCAGGGAGGCCTTGCTGCTATATTCGCCTTTCTCGTTTTCTACATAGACGGATTCTTCCGTCTCCCCTCTTTCCTGTGCCAAGGCAAGGCCTGCCGGCAACAGGGATGCTATCAGGAACAAAATAATTCGTTTCATATTTATTTGAATTTTGGGTTACACAATGCTTCTAATGCTTTGGGCTGCATGTCCTCCTTGATATATCCCGGACCGTACCCCGGAGTGTCGGAATTCGCCTCTGAATAGTCCCGGAGGAAATCATAATAAGAGTGCTCGTCATAACCTTTCATCAATTCCTTGTAGGTGAGTGGGGCTTCTTCATGTAATTTCATAGAGTTTATCTATCATCAAAATCACCTTTTTCTTCATAGTTTTTCTTTTGTAGATTGTCTAAGTATGCTGCAAATATACATTTAAATTATTTTAGAAGCAAGCATTTTTTGCGTTTTTTATGCGTTTTCAGGCTTGGGGAACCCACCTTCGGAAAGCCAGTTTGCAGCCTCGGGGAGTATTACCAGCCGCTGGTAAGAGGGTTACCAACCGCTGGTAATGCTGTTACCAGTCGCTGGTAATCGTGTTACAAGCCGCGTGTAACATTTCCGGGAGCTGCTCCTGTTTGTCGGTAGGGTGGCAGGGAGCAGGACGGGAGGCTGCAGAAAAAAATACGGGAAACCATTGCGCGTTTTCTTTTTTATTACTATATTTGCCCGTATAATCCACCGTTGAAGAGCATGAAACAGCATCTGGGTCTCCTTCTTCGCCTCCTGTTGGGCGCAGGTCTGTGCCTGCTTCCGCTTGCCACGGCATCCTGTAAATCCAATAAAAGCATGAAAACTATCAGTTTCGGAAAGTCGGCGTTGAAAGGAAAGACGGCGCGCGCCAAGGCCATTGCCGACGAAATCAAGCGGCGCACGAAGACTGCCTGCTGGCAGATGACGATTGACGAGGCTCGCAAGCCCGGTCTTACGGACTCCAAGCTGGGCGGACTGCCCTATTGGCCAGTTGCCCGCGACTATCCCACGGGCGCTGAGGGGCAAAAGATGTTCCTGCTCGTGCAGGTGAACTTTGCCCAGTTCAAGGCCGCCGCACCGCTCCCTGACCACGGCCTGTTGCAGATTTTCCTCTCGCCGAAGAGCGAGTATTACGGGGCCGACCTCGACCATCCCGCCGAGCAGAAGAACTTCCGGGTGGTGTATCATGAGGACATTGATCCGGCCGTTACCGCCAGTCAGGTGGAGGCCTTGGGGCTTCCCGTCAATACGCAGCCCGACCTCGTCGAATACACACCCTGCTGCAAGGAACTGGCTTTGTCGATAAAACCGGCAGAGATGCACACCACGCTCGATGACGGCCGCTTCCCCGGGCTCTTCTGCGAGGTGGTAAAAGACCTCTTTGGCAAGACCCTGAACCCGGAGAATAAGGACTATACGGATCTGATAGACGAACTTTTTGACGAGGATGAGGCGTATCATAATTATTTCTTCGATGCCTTCTATCATGAGGAAAATCAGCTCCTCGGCTATCCCTCGTTTACCCAGACCGACCCCCGCACCGACTTCGCGAAATACGATACCCTGCTCCTGCAGCTCGTGTCTGACGACGAAGACAACATTCTCTGGGGCGACGCGGGCGATGGCAACTTCTTCATCAACCGTGAGGCCCTGCTCCGCCGCGACTTCTCCGATGTGCTCTATAACTGGGATTGCTATTGAGCGGGGGCTCCGCCGGCGACAGGACACAGTCTCGTTTTAGTTTTTAAGCTTTTGCGGAGAGTCTTGCCAAAAATCAGGAAGATTTCTTGCGTTTCATCAGGAAACTTTCTATCTTTGTGCTTACTATGAATCAAGTTGAAGCAGTAAGACAAACCATAGAGATGCTGGGAGGCATGGCCACCTTGGCCCAGATAAACCAGAATGTCTTCAAGATTGGTGATTGCCAATGGAAGACGAAGACTCCTTATGCCTCCATCCGCCGCATCGTGAGGCATAATAAGGTCGGAATCTATCGCATAAAGCCAGGGCTGTATGGGCTGGAGACTTTCAGGAGGCAGCTTGAGGCCAACGGCTTTATAGAAGAAACGCCGGAGAATCAGGATACGGAGGCGATGCAGGAATTCAACCACTATTACTATCAGGGATTGCTGGTGGAGTATGGCAACATGAAGCAGATGGCCACCTATGTTCCCCGTCAGGACTGCCACAAGAGATATTCCAATCGGGAACTGGGTGAGGTGTGCACGCTAAGCACCCTTCCTCGTTTCGGCACGGACAAGGTGATGCGGCGAAGTTCCACGATAGATGTTATCTGGTTCAACAAGAGAGACATGCCCGACTCGTTCTTCGAGGGGAACATTCGACGGATTTCCAGAACTCCCTTCTCAAGTATGACGACCTCTGCGACTTCTCCGCGAGAATGATCATCGTGGCGGACAAAAGGAGGAGGGCGGAGTTTGACAAGAAGATAAAGGCGTTTGCGTTTGAGCCGATAGCCTCTCGGGTGAAGTTTCTCTCCTATGACTCTTTGATTCGGCAATACAATATGGCGCAGGAGCGGATGTCCTTGGATGTTCTGCTGTAGTGCAGTATCGGCAACTGCTGTATCAAATATCGCATGTGTGAAGGGCTGGAAATAGGAAAAATCAATATAGACAAGCAGGTTATGACTAAGAAAGAGGTGGTCAAGCTCTTTGAAGAGCGCAAGGTTCGCGCCATATGGGACGATAAGGAAGAGAAGTGGTACTTCTCCATTGTAGATGTCGTGGCAGTACTTACCGACAGCAAGAATGCCGCAGCCTATTGGCGTAAGCTGAAACAGCGGTTAAAGGCAGAAGGTAATGAAACCGTGACAAACTGTCACGGGTTGAAACTTCGTGCAGCAGATGGGAAAATGAGAACGACGGATGTTGCTGATACCGAGCAGCTTTTCCGTCTTGTCCAGTCGATACCCTCGCCCAAGGCAGAACCTTTCAAACAATGGATGGCACAGGTAGCGAGTTCTCGGATGGACCAAATGCAGGATCCGGAACTGTCCATTGACCAAGCGGTGGCCGACTATCGGAGGCTGGGCTATTCCGATGCATGGATTAACCAGCGTCTCAAGTCAATAGAGATACGCAAGGAATTGACCGATGAATGGAAGCGGACGGGCGTAAGAGAAGGCTTGGAGTTTGCCTCGCTCACCGACATAATTACCCGTGAATGGAGTGGATTTACCACCAAACAGTACAAAACCTTCAAGGGATTGAAGAAAGAAAGTCTGCGCGATAACATGACTAATCTTGAGATGGCGTTCAATATCCTTGCTGAAGCTTCGGCTACCGAACTCTCCAAAAAACGCGATCCTAACGGATATAAGGAGCAGAAAGGCGTGGCTCGAGATGGCGGAAGCGTGGCTAAAGCGGCTCGCCATCAGTTGGAAAGCAAGCTTGGGCACTCCGTTGTCTCTCCTGCAAAGGCCAGAGACTATCTGCCTCCGACAGAGCCGCCCATAGAAGATAGTGAATCAACTGAAGATGAAAAGAAGGAATGAAGCAATGTGTCATATTCTCTTTCAGCCTTTTTGGCGTTGCGCTTTCCCTGTTCCTTGCCTCCTGTCAGGAGGCGGCGACGGAAGCGGAGAGGCATAGTGCCTACTACTGGAGCACGACGCTGGAGGTGGATACGGCCTTTCTCCGGGCGCACGACATCAGCAGGCTCTATGTGCGATACTTTGATGTGGTGCGTGAAAAGAGCGGCAAGCCCGTGCCCAATGCCACCCTCCGCTTTCGGGGCAATGTGCCCGAAGGGGTGGAAGTGGTGCCCGTGGTGTTCATCGTCAACGATGTGATGCGGCAGGAGACGGGAGGTCTGGCGGAGAAGATACTGACCCGGGTGATGCAGATGAGCGATACCCACGGTGTCGGGGGAGTGCGGGAAGTGCAGATAGACTGCGACTGGACGGCCACCACACGCCGTTGCTACGACGACTTCATGCGGCAGTTGCGCCAGCTGGCCCACGCTCGGGGACTGCAATTGTCCACCACCATCCGGCTGCACCAGCTGTCGCAGACACCGCCGCCGGCCGACCGGGGCGTGCTGATGCTCTACAATACGGGCGACTTCCGACGCCTCGACAGTCAGAATCCCATCATCGACCTTGCCGATGTGAAACCCTACTTGCGGCAGCTCCGCCGGTACAAGCTGCCCCTCTCGGCCGCCTATCCCTCGTTCGGCTACCGCCTGTTGTTCCGCGCCGGGCACTATGTGGGCATCCTGCATCATGCCGACGAATATCCTGTCTTGCCCGGCGACAGCGTCGTGGAGCGGCATGCCGACCTGCAGCAGGTGCTTGCCGTGAAGCATGCCGTCAACGCGCTGCGCCCCGACCTGCATCGGGAAATCATCATCTTCGACCTGAAAAAGAAAAACGAGCATTATGAAGAGATTTATCATCAGTAGTCTGCTTGTCCTGCTCTGCCGGCTGAACGGACTGGCATGCGGCCCCATGGCTCCCGTGCACAACTATTACATGTTCAGCGTTTTCAATCCGGAATACTACAGCGCGGGCTTCGAAGACCGCCTGTATGACTTCTGGAAGCGTTATACAGGCGAGAAACGCACGGAAGCGGAACTGCGTGCGACAGGACAGGATATATGGGATTACGGCGATTTGTTTTTCGGCAACGGCTGCCGCTACATCTTCCAGGCTGCCCACCGCAAGCACGACAAGCTGATGGAGCATTACATTGGGATGCTCGTGAGCTATGATCATGCCAACTCTATCGTGGAGGATAGCTGGGATTATCCCACCAAGGACGAGCTTGCCAACCGTTCCAAGGTGCTTCGGAAGATAGCAGAGAAAGCCAGGGAGAAGGTGAATACGCGCCTGGCTCCGCAGTTCTGTCTGCTCTATATGCGGGCCAACCTGCAGCTGGAACGCTATCAGGAGAACTATGATTTCTGGAATCTGCGGGCACGGAAGCTGCCGCCGAGCGTGTTCCGGGACTATTGCGAGAACCTCTACGCCAACGCCCAGCTCCACCTGGGGTGGGCTAAGGACGATGAAAAGCTTGTCCGGAAGGCCTGCGACATCTATGCCCGGCAGGGCGACGAGCTGAGCCTGATGTGGCTGTTGCGGAACTATCGCAACGCCGCGGGCATCCGCAAGATCTATTCCCAGGACCCCAACTCGCCCTCGCTGGTGTATCTGATCCAGCAATTCGTGAACGGCGCCCAGGAGACCGTCGACCAAAATGGCAGTAGGGAATACATAGAATGGGTGGGACTGCCGCCCACCTACGAGCCCGACATCGACCGTTTCCTCACCTTCTCGCGGCAAGTGGTGACGGAAGGGCGTACCCGTGTGCCCTGCCTCTGGCTCTCCGCCGCTGCCATGCTGCGCTATCTGAAGGGCGACTATCGGCAGGCGATGGCCGATGCCGACAGGGCCGTGCTTGCCAACGGCAGCGAGCGCATGCACGACAATGCCCGTTGCATCCGGCTGCTGGTCAGCACCAAGTGCAACAGCCTTACCCCGGAGTACACCCGCTACTTGCGTAAAGAGTTTGAGTGGCTGGACGCAAAGTCTTCGGAAAACGCTTCTTTGCCCGACTGGGAGGACTACTACGCCTTAGTGAAAGACCGCGTGGCCAGCATGAACCTCATTCCCAAATACCGTGCCGAGGGCCGTAAGGAGGTGGCGTTGCTGCTGAAAGGGGCGATAGAGCCCGACTGGGGCTATGCCTTCGACCGCTTCAACGACGACGAGCCCCGCCACAGCGCTTACTCGGAGTATGTGGCGTCGCTCGACAGCCTTACTGCCGACGAGATGGTGGGCTATGCGCGCTACCTGCAGTCGCAGCCCTCGGACGAGTTCGAGCGGTACCTGATCAGCCAGAACTATCGCGGCAGGCTCTATTTCACGGACTATATCGGCACGAAGTATCTGGCCGAGGGCCGATTTGCCGAGGCCCTGCGCTATCTGAAGCGGGTGCCCATGCTCTATGTGAACGGCTACAACGATGCCTATCCGCGCTGCTCCTTCGACTTCACCCAGCCCCGCTGGCTGGTGCATCAGGTGGACAACGACGAGGGTGGATACGGCGAAGACTACCAGCTGCCGGTGCTCGCCGGCAACTATCGGGTGGACTTCTGCCGCGACATGCTCCAGTTGCAGAGCCGCTATCGGCTGGCAGGAACCGACACGCTGCGCCGCGATCTCGCCTACGAGCTGGCCAAGCGATACTATCAGGCGTCGGTGTATGGCGACTGCTGGTATATCTCCCGCTACGAGGTGAGCTGGACGGACAGCGCACGAAGCTGGCAGATGGACTTCGCGCAGACTGCCGTGAACTATCTCGACACCTGTCTGCACTATGCCAACGGCGACTTCAGGATGACGGAGGAATGCCTCTATGCCAAGGCCTATATACTCTATAATGTGGCCACGAGCGGCCATTGGTATTGGATAAATTGGCTTACGAGCGAGGAAGTCGTCCGCGCCTACGACGAGCTGGCCGCGTTTTACAGACAGAACCGGGGCAGGGTGGACCTGTATGTTACCCGCTGCGATGTGCTCCGCGATTATATGGACGGCAACCCGTAGCCATTGTCGGCAGGCCAACATGCGGCTTCCGACAAGATGACAGACGGTCTTCTGTATTGTAATTTGCCGTTTCGGCTAAGGTAAAATCACTCATTTTAAAGTATAAAATCACTTATTTTATGATGTAAAATCACTTATTTCATCCTGTAAAATCGCTTATTTTACATGTCAGAAGGCGGTAAACTACCATTTGGCATGTTATTTGTTAGATCATTAAAGAGTATCATCAATAAACTAAAATACAACCTATGTCGATTTTTATCAAACTGATGCGCAATCAGATGCGCGGCAACAAGAACTATGGGAAGTGGTTTGCGAAGACCGTCGCCATGGGCGAGAAGCACACGAACGACCTTGCGCGCACCATCGAGAAGGAGACAACCTTCACCCGGGGAGAGGTAAAAGGCATGATAGATGCCTTGGTAGACACCATGACTATGGAACTGCAGAGCGGCAACACCGTGGTGCTCGACGGCTTCGGCCGCTTCAGGCTCGTGGCGGAAAGCATATCGGCCGACACGCCGGAAGATTTCTCCATCCGCAACCATATCAAGGGTGTGAAGTGCCGCTTCCTGCCCACGGGAAAGCGGCGGAGTGGCAGTCGTAGCCTGAGCAATGCCTTCTGCGAGGGTGTGAAGGTGGCTTATGCCAAGGAGGATGGCGTCGGACAGGGATGATTCCCGGGCCCGCTTATTGAGATCTGCATATACATTATTATATTATATATAGCGACTATGGACAAAGAACATGACGAGCAGCAGATGCAGCTGCAACTGAACCTAAAGCCCGAGGTGGCTTCGGGCATTTATTCCAACCTGGTGTTGATAAGCCATTCGCACAGCGACTTCGTGCTCGACTTCGCCGCCGCCCTTCCCGGACTTCCCAAGCCCGAGGTGGAGGCACGCGTGATTATGGCTCCCGAACACGCCAAACGCCTGCTGGGAGCCCTGCAGGAGAATGTCTACAAATATGAGCAGGAATTCGGGACGATTGACCTTGGCGGACCCCAGTCTCGTGTCATCTCGCCCTTCGGAAAAGGAACGCCCGAGGCCTGAACGGCGATACGAGTAACAATAAAATATGTTAACGAAGTCTATATTTTGCTAAAAGTGGCAGAATGTAGACTTTTTCGTTTTCTATTAATTAGGTGGTTTGAAGAAAAGTGCGTACCTTTGCAGCCCGAAACGCCATATTATGTCGTGTCGCGAACCGTCGAGAAAATACAAATTAAATATATAATAATAAAAGAGTAAAACTATGCCTACAATTCAACAATTGGTAAGAAAAGGCAGAAAGGTCATGGAAGACAAGAGCAAGTCTCCGGCTCTGGACAACTGTCCTCAGCGTCGCGGCGTCTGCGTCCGTGTCTATACCACGACTCCCAAGAAGCCTAATTCGGCAATGAGAAAGGTTGCCCGTGTTCGTTTGACAAACTCTAAGGAGGTGAACTCCTACATTCCGGGCGAGGGACACAACCTGCAGGAGCACAGCATCGTGCTGGTTCGCGGCGGTCGTGTGAAGGATCTTCCGGGTGTTCGTTATCATATCGTGCGCGGTACACTTGATACTGCCGGTGTCGCAAACCGCACACAGCGCCGTTCCAAGTATGGTGCAAAGCGTCCGAAGGCTAAGAAGTAACAGGACGCCATGCCCAAAGTCCACAGGCGGAGATGCCTGAGGGCCTGGGCAGTAAGGAAAAACAATCAATCGTTTTGCTGGAGAAAGTTATAAGGTTGAGTAAATGTCTGGGTGCAGGCGTTGAAGAACAAAAGCTACAGCCTCCGCAAATAAAGTAAAAAAAACAATGAGAAAAGCAAAACCAAAGAAGCGCGTGATCTTGCCGGATCCCGTCTTCAACGACCAGAAGGTCTCAAAGTTCGTGAATCATTTGATGTATGACGGTAAGAAGAATACATCTTACAAAATTTTCTACAACGCCCTTGACATTGTCAAGGAGAAAATGGCCAACAACGAAAAGTCTCCGTTGGAGATTTGGAAACAGGCCCTCGACAACATCACTCCGATGGTAGAGGTGAAGAGCCGCCGTATCGGGGGTGCTACTTTTCAGGTGCCTACGGAGATTCGTCCCGAGCGCAAGGAGAGCATCTCCATGAAGAATCTTATCGCTTTCGCCCGCAAGCGCAGCGGTAAGTCGATGGCAGAGAAACTGGCAGCAGAAACCATGGATGCCTTCAACAATCAGGGTGGTGCGTTCAAGCGCAAGGAGGACATGCACCGCATGGCAGAGGCTAACCGCGCATTTGCTCATTTCAGATTCTAATCAAAACTTTAAAGGTAAAAAGAAACAATGGCAAACCGCGATTTACATTTGACCCGGAACATCGGTATCATGGCGCACATCGATGCGGGTAAGACCACTACATCGGAGCGTATCTTGTTCTATACGGGTAAGACTCACAAGATTGGCGAGGTTCATGATGGCGCTGCCACAATGGACTGGATGGCACAGGAGCAGGAGCGTGGTATCACTATCACATCAGCCGCAACGACATGTAACTGGAACTATGGAGGCAATACTTACAAGATAAACCTGATTGACACTCCGGGACATGTGGATTTCACCGCTGAGGTGGAGCGTTCACTCCGTGTGCTGGATGGAGCTATCGCTACCTATTCTGCGGCCGATGGCGTGCAGCCACAGTCGGAGACGGTATGGCGTCAGGCAGACAAATATAATGTTCCCCGCATCGGGTATGTGAACAAGATGGACCGTTCAGGTGCCGACTTCTTCGAGACGGTTCGGCAGATGAAGGATATCCTGGGTGCCCGCCCTGTGCCTGTACAGATTCCCATCGGCGCGGAGGAGAACTTCAAAGGCGTAGTAGACCTGATTAAGATGAAGGCTATCCTTTGGCACGATGAGACCATGGGCGCAGAATATGATATTGAGGAGATTCCCGCAGAGCTCTTGGCCGAGGCCCAGGAGTGGCGCGAGAAGTTGCTTGAGACTGCTGCTGACTTCGATGAGGACCTGATGGAGAAGTTCCTTGACGGCAAGGAAATTCCGGAAGAGCAGATTATTGCCGCTATCCGCAAGGGTTGTATCTCAATGGAGATTACTCCGATGACACTCGGTTCCTCTTATAAGAACAAGGGTGTTCAGCCCCTGCTGGACTATACCTGCGCTTTTCTTCCTTCACCTCTGGATACGGAAAACATCGTTGGCACGAATCCGGACACAGATGAGGAAGAGGACCGTAAGCCGTCAGATGACGAGCCTACAGCGGCCTTGGCGTTCAAAATCGCTACTGACCCGTTCATGGGACGCCTGGTATTCTTCCGCGTTTATTCCGGTAAGGTGCAGGCTGGTTCCTATGTCTACAATCCCCGTTCTGGAAAGAAAGAGCGCATCAGCCGTCTTTTCCAGATGAACTCCAACAAGGAAATTCCTATGGAGTCTATCGATGCGGGAGATATAGGTGCAGGTGTAGGTTTCAAGGATATCCGTACGGGTGATACCCTCTGCGATGAGAACCGCCCGATCGTACTCGAGTCTATGTCCTTCCCTGATACTGTGATTTCTATCGCAGTAGAGCCGAAGAGCCAGGCTGATGTAGCAAAACTCGACAACGGACTTGCCAAGCTTGCGGAGGAGGACCCAACCTTCACCGTTCGTACCGACGAGCAGAGTGGCCAGACCATTATCTCAGGTATGGGCGAGCTTCACCTCGATATCATTATCGACCGTCTGAAGCGTGAGTTCAAGGTGGAATGTAACCAGGGCAAGCCTCAGGTGAACTATAAGGAAGCGATTGTCGGAACTGCCCAGAGCCGTGAGACTTATAAGAAGCAGTCAGGTGGTCGTGGTAAGTTTGCTTGCATTGATGTAACCATCGGCCCTAAGGACGAGGATTACACAGAAGGCGACTTGCAGTTCATCAATGAGGTGAAGGGTGGTAATATTCCTAAGGAATTCATTCCTTCTGTAGAGAAGGGATTCAAGGACTGCCTGTCAAACGGTGTCCTCGGCGGATTCCCAATGACCGGTCTGAAGGTAACCCTTACCGATGGTAGCTTCCACCCCGTGGACTCTGATCAGCTCTCGTTCGAGCTTGTTGCCCATCAGGCATTCAAGGTGCTTGCACCTAAGGCAAAGCCTGTCTTGATGGAGCCGATTATGCGCGTCGAGGTTGTTACGCCGGAGGAGAACATGGGTGATGTAATCGGCGACTTGAACAAGCGTCGCGGCATGGTTCAGGGTATGGAGGAAGCTCGTAGTGGCGCCCGTATCGTGAAAGCCATGGTTCCGCTGGCTGAGATGTTCGGTTATGTAACCGCATTGCGTACCATTACTTCCGGTCGTGCTACAAGTTCTATGGAGTATGATCACCACGCACCTGTGTCCACGGCTATTGCCAAAGCCGTGCTCGACGAGGCGGGCGGCCATTCGGAACTTCTATAAGGATTAACAAAAGGAGTGGAGAGGCGCTGCTTAGCGAATGACTCTTAAGGAGCGCCCCCTCTTTCCAATTATAAATATTAAATTTAAAGAATTACAATGAGTCAGAAAATCAGAATCAAGCTGAAGAGCTACGACCATCAGTTGGTAGACAAGTCAGCAGAGAAGATCGTGAAGGCTGTCAAGGCTACCGGTGCTATCGTTAGCGGTCCGATTCCACTGCCGACACACAAGCGTATTTTTACTGTGAACCGCAGTACTTTCGTTAATAAGAAGTCTCGTGAGCAGTTCCAGCTTTCAGACTACAAGCGCCTTATCGACATCTATAGCTCAACCGCCAAGACTGTTGACGCCTTGATGAAGCTCGAGTTGCCAAGCGGCGTAGAAGTAGAAATCAAAGTATAGTCTAATTATTAATATTTAATTGAAATGCCAGGATTAATTGGAAGAAAAATCGGAATGACATCCGTTTTCAGTGCCGACGGTAAGAATGTACCGTGCACTGTTATCGAAGCAGGTCCTTGTGTTGTAACCCAGGTTAAAACCGTAGAGAAGGATGGTTACAAGGCTGTTCAGTTAGGTTTCTCGGAGGCTAAGGAGAAGAATACCACCAAGCCTATGATGGGACACTTTAAGAAAGCCGGCACAACACCTAAAAGACACTTGGCCGAGTTCAAGTTTGATGAGGAGTACAACCTCGGTGATACTATCACGGTTGAGTTGTTCAACGACGCTCAGTTTGTTGATGTAGTTGGTACATCTAAGGGTAAAGGCTTCCAGGGCGTTGTAAAGCGCCACGGATTCGGTGGTGTAGGCCAAGCTACTCACGGTCAGGACGACCGTCTGCGTAAGCCAGGCTCAATCGGTGCTTGTTCTTATCCAGCCAAAGTGTTCAAAGGAATGCGTATGGCTGGCCAAATGGGAGGTGATAGGGTTACTACTCAGAACCTTCAAGTGTTAAAGGTAATTCCAGAGCAGAACCTCATCATCGTAAAGGGGTCTTTCGCTGGATGCAAAGGTTCAACCGTTTTAATTGAGAAATAATGGAAGTTAGCGTATTAAATATCAACGGTCAGGAGACCGGAAGGAAGGTAACTCTCAATGAGAGCATCTTCGGAATTGAGCCTAACGATCATGTTCTTTATCTCGATGTGAAGCAGTATCTCGCTAATCAGCGTCAGGGTACCGCTAAGTCAAAGGAAAGAAGTGAGCACAGCGGTTCCACTCGTAAACTTGGTCGCCAGAAAGGCGGTGGTGGGGCTCGCCGCGGTGATATCAATTCTCCATTGCTGAAGGGGGGTGGCCGCGTGTTTGGGCCGAAGCCTCGTGATTACAGCTTTAAATTGAACAAAAAGGTAAAAGTTCTTGCTCGTAAGTCAGCCTTGTCTTACAAGGCACAGGAAAACGCCATTGTTGTTGTTGAAGACTTTACAATGGATGTGCCAAAGACTAAAGATTTTATAAATATCGCTAAAAATCTTAAAGTCGACGAGAAGAAAACCCTTCTGCTTTTGCCAGAAGTAAATAAAAATGTATATTTGTCAGCTCGTAACTTACAGCAAACCGAAGTTATGACGGCATCTGCACTCAATTCGTATAAAGTTTTGAATGCTGATGTTCTTGTGATTACAGAGAATTCGCTGAAGCTTATCGACGGTGTCTTAACAAAGTAATAAGGAGAAAGTAGATTATGGCATTTATTATCAAACCATTGGTTACGGAGAAGATGACCAAGTTGACAGACAAGAGTTCTGTCGACAGGAAGCTTACCGCCTATAGCAAGAAGACAGCCGATAAGTATAATGCTGTTGAAGAAAAGCGCAGCTATACATACAAGACAGGTAAGAAAAAGGGCGGGAAGGAAGTTTCCAAGGAAAAGACCGTGTTCACTTACGAGCGTAAGGCACAGCCCAAGTATGGATTCATCGTAAAGCCCGAAGCCAACAAACTCCAGATTAAGCAGGAAGTAGAGAGCCTGTACAATGTTACCGTAGTTGCAGTCAACACAGCTCGTTATGCCGGCAAGCGTTCGGCTCGCTATACCAAGGCAGGTCTTGTGAAAGGCCAGAAGGCTGCGTTCAAAAAGGCTGTCGTTACACTGAAGAATGGCGATTCAATTGATTTTTATAGCAATATTTAATAAAAAATGGCAGTACGTAAATTAAAGCCCGTTACACCGGGTCAAAGACACAAAGTTATTGGCACTTTCGAGGAAATTACTGCATCAGTGCCAGAGAAGTCTCTCGTTTACGGTAAGCGTTCTACCGGTGGTCGTAATAACACCGGAAAGATGACGGTTCGCTATATGGGCGGCGGTCATAAGAGAAGATATCGTCTTATCGACTTTAAGCGTGAGAAAGATGGTGTTCCAGCCGTAGTAAAGTCAATCGAATACGATCCGAACCGTTCGGCGCGTATCGCATTGCTTTATTATGTGGATGGTGAAAAGCGCTATATTATTGCTCCTAACGGACTGCAGGTAGGTGCGAGGTTGATGTCGGGCACAGAAGCTGCCCCTGAGATTGGCAACGCCCTTCCTTTGGCAAACATTCCTGTTGGTACGGTGATCCACAACATTGAGTTGCGTCCGGGCCAGGGTGCGTTGCTCGTTCGTTCGGCTGGTAATTTTGCTCAGTTGACTTCTCGTGAGGGCAGTTATTGTGTGATTAAGCTCCCTTCTGGAGAGACTCGCAAGATTCTCTCTGCTTGTAAGGCTACCATAGGTAGTGTGGGTAATTCGGATCATGCTCTTGAGCAGTCTGGTAAGGCAGGCCGCTCTCGTTGGCTGGGTCGTCGTCCTCACAACCGTGGTGTTGTTATGAACCCTGTCGATCACCCGATGGGTGGTGGTGAAGGCCGTCAGTCCGGAGGTCATCCAAGATCTCGCAAGGGCTTGTACGCCAAGGGTCTCAAGACTCGTGCACCGAAGAAGCTTTCTAACAAGTATATTATTGAAAGAGCTAATAAAAAATAAAGAGTAAATTATGAGTCGTTCACTTAAAAAAGGTCCATATATCAATGTATCACTCGAGAAGAAAATTCTCGCAATGAACGAGAGTGGTAAGAAGAGTGTCGTTAAGACATGGGCCAGGGCATCAATGATCTCCCCGGATTTCGTGGGGCACACTGTTGCAGTTCATAACGGAAATAAATTTATCCCTGTTTATATTACAGAGAACATGGTGGGACACAAGCTTGGAGAATTCTCCCCAACTCGTCGTTTCGGTGGCCATTCTGGTAATAGGAAATAATAGGGCAAACCATTTAAAGAGTAAAAACAATAATGGGAGCAAGAAAACATATAGCAGCTGAAAGATTAAAGGAAGCTCGCAAGAATTTGTACTTCGCAAAACTCAATGGCATTCCTTCTTCTCCACGCAAGATGCGCTATGTAGTCGACATGATTCGTGGTATGGAGGTAAACCGTGCTCTCGGAGTACTGAAGTTCTCTAAAAAGCATGCTGCCGCAGATGTTGAGAAACTGCTGCGTTCGGCTATTGCAAACTGGGAGACTAAGAATGACCGCAAGGCTGAAGACGGCGAACTCTATGTGAGCAAGGTCTTCGTCGATGAAGGCGTTACAATGAAACGAATGAGACCAGCACCGCAGGGTCGTGGTTACAGAATCCGCAAGCGTTCGAACCATGTTACTTTGTTTGTAGATGCCAAAACTAATGACGAAAAATAAGAAATAGCATGGGACAGAAAGTTAATCCAATAAGCAACCGACTTGGTATTATTCGTGGTTGGGAATCTAATTGGTTTGGTGGCAAAGACTTTGGGGATAATCTGGTAGAAGACCAGAAAATCCGTAAGTATCTTAATGAGCGTTTGGCTAAGGCCAGTGTTTCAAGGATTGTCATCGAGCGTACATTGAAACTCGTTACCATTACTATTTGCACAGCCCGTCCGGGCATCGTCATAGGTAAAGGTGGTGCTGATGTCGATAAATTGAAGGAGGAGTTGAAGAAACTCTATAAGAAAGACATTCAGATTAATATATTTGAAGTAAAGAAACCTGAACTTGATGCAACGATTGTAGCAAACAATGTTGCTCGTCAAATCGAGGGTAAGATTGCTTACCGCCGCGCTATCAAGATGGCAATCCAGAATACGATGCGCGCAGGGGCAGAAGGTATCAAGATTCAAATTTCAGGTCGTCTGAATGGTGCTGAGATTGCACGCAGTGAGATGTACAAGGAGGGGCGCACACCTCTCCACACATTCCGTGCAGATATTGATTACTGTCACGCAGAAGCCTTGACAAAGGTTGGTTTGCTGGGTATTAAAGTATGGATTTGCCGTGGTGAGGTTTACGGAAAGCGAGACCTTACACCTAATTTTACTCAGGAGAAGCAGAGTGCTGGCCGTCCTAACAATAGCGGTCGCGGTAATCGTAGAAGAAACAATAACAATCGTTAAAAGTAGAAGCTATCATGTTACAGCCAAAAAGAGTAAAATATAGAAGGCCTCAAGATGGTCGTGGCAATAAAGGCAACGCCCACAGAGGAACACAGCTGGCATTCGGTTCATTTGGAATCAAGACCCTTGAGGCCAAATGGATTGACAGTCGCCAGATAGAGGCGGCTCGTGTAGCCGTAAACCGCTACATGAACCGTGAAGGTCAGGTATGGATTCGTATTTTCCCAGACAAGCCAATTACCCGTAAGCCGGCCGATGTCCGAATGGGTAAAGGTAAGGGTGATCCTGCTGGATGGGTAGCACCCGTTACGCCGGGTCGCATCCTCTTTGAAGTAGAAGGCGTTTCTTTTGATGTGGCTAAGGAGGCTCTCCGTCTTGCCGCACAGAAACTGCCTGTTAAGACAAAATTTGTTGTTAGACGCGATTACGATAAAAACGCTTAAACTATGAAGACTAAAGAAATAAGAGAACTCACCGACAAGGAACTGCGTGAGAAACTGGAGATTGCCGTGGCTGATTTGCATCAGAAGAAGCTGAATCATAGCATCACTCCTCTCGAGAATCCATCACAGATTAAGATTGTTCGTCGCGATATAGCACGCATGAAGACAGAGCTTCGTCAAAGAGAACTTAATAAATAACAATGGTCCAGATGGAAACAAGAAATTTAAGAAAAGTAAGACAGGGTGTCGTTATCAGTAACAAGATGGACAAAACCATTGTTATTGCAACTAAGTTCAAGGAGAAGCACCCTATTTATGGTAAGTTTGTCCAGAAAACAAAGAAGTACCATGTACATGACGAGAAAAATGAGGCAAATATAGGTGATACCGTGCAAATCATGGAGACTCGTCCTCTATCTAAGACAAAGAGATGGAGATTAATACAAATTGTTGAAAAAGCTAAGTAATTATGATACAAGCAGAATCAAGACTTACAGTATGTGATAACAGCGGCGCACGCGAGGCTCTTTGCATCCGTGTACTTGGTGGTACGCGCCGTCGTTATGCAAGTGTCGGTGATATCATTGTCGTTGCTGTAAAGAATGTTATCCCGGCAAGTGAATTGAAAAAAGGTGCAGTATCTAAAGCTTTGATTGTTCGCACAAAGAAAGAAATTCGTCGGGCAGATGGATCTTACATCCGTTTTGACGACAACGCTTGTGTATTGCTGAACAATGCCGGCGAGCTTCGTGGTAGCCGTATCTTCGGCCCTGTGGCTCGTGAGTTGCGTGCGGTTAATATGAAAGTCGTTTCTTTGGCACCTGAAGTTCTTTAAATAATTAAAAGAAAGAGTAATGGGTAAATTACATATTAAAAAAGGCGACATGGTTCTCGTCCTTGCAGGAAAAGACAAGGATGTCAGGAAGTCTAATGGCAAGTATCCTGCACCCCATAAGGTGCTGAAGGTGCTTGTTGACAAAGAGCGCGCAATAGTGGAAGGTGTTAACATCGTATCTAAAAGTACAAAGCCTTCGGCTAAGAATCCTCAAGGGGGCATCATCAAGCAGGAAGCTTCCATTCATATTTCAAATCTGAGTTTGGTAGATCCAAAGACTGGTGAGCCTACCCGTATTGCAATCAAGCGTGAAGGAAAGAATGTTACTCGTATAGCTAAAAAATCGGGGGAGGAAATTAAGTAATGAATACAGCAGAGTTAAAGAGAGTTTACAAGGAGACTATAGCTCCTGAGCTTCAGAAGCAGTTCAACTATACTTCCGCTATGCAGGTTCCCACCCTGAAGAAGATAGTTATCAATCAGGGTCTGGGCGATGCAACGCAGGACAAGAAGATCATAGATGTCGCAATCAATGAGATTACGGCTATCACAGGCCAGAAGGCTGTTGCAACATACTCAAAGAAGGATATAGCGAATTTCAAGCTTCGCAAGAAGATGCCAATCGGCGTTATGGTAACATTGCGCCGTGAGCGTATGTATGAATTCTTGGAGAAACTCATTCGCATTGCCTTGCCTCGTATCCGCGACTTCAAAGGTATTGAAAGCAAATTCGACGGTCGTGGCAACTATACTCTCGGTATTACCGAGCAAATTATCTTTCCTGAGATTAATATTGATCAGGTCGATCGCATCCAAGGTATGAACATTACCTTCGTAACATCTGCTAAGACAGACGAAGAGGGATATGCTTTGCTCAAGGCATTTGGTCTTCCTTTCAAAAACGCTAAAAACGATTAAGAAATATGGCAAAAGAATCAATGAAAGCTCGCGAGGTTAAGCGTGCAAAGCTCGTCGCTCAGTATGCTGAAAAGCGTGCAGCTTTAAAAAAGATCGTCGCTACGGCCCAGGATCCTGCAGAAGCTTACGAGGCTGCTCGTAAACTTCAGGCTATTCCGAAGAATGCGAACCCAATCCGCCTCCACAACCGTTGCAAGATAACAGGCCGTCCAAAGGGATATATCCGCCAGTTCGGTCTTTCTCGTATCCAGTTCCGTGAAATGGCTTCTGCCGGTCTCATCCCTGGGGTAAAAAAGGCGAGTTGGTAAACGAGAAGTTTTTTATTATTTAATATTGTCGGGATAGGCCCGATTAATTAAACATTTATTTTTATGACAGATCCAATAGCAGATTATCTGACAAGACTCAGAAATGCAATCATGGCTCATCACCGTGTCGTTGAGGTTCCTGCGTCTAACATGAAGAAGTCTATTACAAAGATTCTCTTCGAAAAAGGCTATATCTTGAACTATAAGTTCATAGAAGATGGCCCTCAGGGAACCATCAAGGTTGCCTTGAAGTATGACCCGCAAACAAAGCAAAACGCAATCAAGAGTTTGAAGCGTGTGTCTACACCAGGTCTCCGTAAGTATACGGGTTACAAAGATATGCCAAGAGTTATTAATGGATTAGGTATTGCAATTATATCTACATCTCAGGGTGTTATGACTAACAAAGAAGCTGCCGAGCAGAAGATTGGCGGTGAAGTTCTTTGCTACATTTATTAATTGGAGGATTGAATATGTCAAGAATAGGAAAATTACCAATTAGTATTCCATCTGGAGTTATGGTTAATTTCGATGAGAAGTCAAATGTGGTTACAGTCAAAGGCCCGAAGGGTGAATTGTCTCAGAAAATCGACCCGTCTATCAAGTTTAAGGACGAGAATGGCGTGGTAACTTTCGAAATAGACGAGAACAGTTCGGTAGACACGAAGCAGAAGCAGGCATTCCATGGTCTGTATCGTTCCCTTGTAAACAACATGGTTATTGGGGTGAGTGAGGGATACAAGAAGACAATGGAGCTCGTCGGTGTAGGTTATCGCGTTTCCAATCAGGGAAATCTGGTAGAGTTCTCTCTTGGTTATACCCATCCGATATTCATTCAACTTCCTAAGGAGGTTAAAGTTGAGACAAAGTCTGAAAGAAATCAGAATCCTATCATAATTCTGGAGTCTTGTGACAAGCAATTGCTGGGACTCATCTGTGCAAAAATTCGTTCTTTCCGCAAGCCTGAGCCTTACAAAGGAAAGGGTATCTTATTCCAGGGCGAGGTTATTCGCAGGAAGTCAGGTAAGACAGCTGCAGCTAAGTAATTTTAATTGATTTTACGATTATGACAATAAAGAAAGTTGAAAGACGAATTAAGATAAAGTTCCGTATTCGTAAGAGTATAAAAGGAACGGCTGAGCGTCCTCGTCTTAGCGTTTTCCGCTCAAATAAGCAGATTTATGCTCAGGTGATTAATGATTTAACAGGCAGGACTCTTGCTTCTGCATCATCTCTGGGACTTGAAAAGTTGCCAAAGACTGAGCAAGCAAAGAAAGTCGGTGCCCTTGTAGCAGAAAAGGCAAAGGCTGCTGGGATTGAGGCAGTAGTTTTTGATCGTAATGGTTATCTGTATCACGGCCGTGTGCAGGCTTTGGCCGAAGGGGCTCGTGAGGGAGGTCTTAATTTCTAAACGATTATGGCAATGAATAGAGTAAAAGTAAATAGCGACATCGAACTGAAGGATCGTTTGGTTGCTATCAACCGTGTAACAAAGGTTACAAAAGGTGGTCGTACGATGCGTTTCGCTGCCATCGTCGTTGTAGGTGACGGTAACGGAGTTATCGGCTGGGGGCTCGGTAAAGCAGGTGAAGTTACTGCTGCTATCCAGAAGGGTACAGAGTCTGCAAAGAAAAACCTTGTCAAGGTTCCGGTTATCAATGGGACTGTTCCTCACGAGATTGAAGCTAAGTTTGCCGGAGCCCGGGTGCTTCTCAAGCCTGCTGCTACAGGTACGGGACTGAAGGCCGGAGGTGCTATGCGTGCTGTCTTGGATAGTGTTGGCATTACGGATGTCATCGCTAAATCCAAGGGCTCCTCAAACGCCCACAACTTGGTGAAGGCTACGATTCTCGCTCTTAGTGAGATGCGTGATGCCTACACGGTGGCTGGCGATCGTGGTATAGCTATGAATAGAGTATTTAATGGTTAATTAGGAGATATAACTATGGCAACAATTAAAATCAAGCAGATTAAAAGTCGTATCGGAGCTCCGATAGATCAGAAGAGAACTCTTCTCTCACTAGGGCTCCATAAGATTTCTCAGGTTGTTGAGGTAGAGTATACTCCGAGCAACCGCGGTATGATTCGCAAGGTTCATCACCTGATAGAAGTAGTTAAATAATTTTTAAATTCAGATGCTAATATGAAATTAAATAATTTAAAGCCAGCTGCAGGCTCAACACATTCTCGCCGTCGTATCGGCCGTGGTCCAGGTTCTGGTCTGGGCGGTACTTCAACGCGTGGCCATAAGGGTGCCAAGTCTCGCTCTGGCTATAAGAGGAAGATTGGTTTTGAGGGAGGTCAGATGCCGTTGCAGCGCCGCGTCCCGAAGTTTGGTTTCAAGAATATCAACCATAAGGAATACCTTGCCGTCAACCTGTCGACCCTTCAGTCCCTTGCTGAGACGAGAAATCTCACCAAGATTGGAATCGCAGAGCTCAAGCAGGCCGGTCTTACCAATGGCAAAGAGCTTGTGAAGATTCTTGGCAATGGTGAATTGAAGGCAAAAATTGAAGTAGAAGCAAATGCGTTCTCTAAGACAGCCGAGGAAGCTATCAAGGCTGTTGGTGGAACCGCAACTATTATCTAAGTAGATGAAAAAGTTTATTGAGACACTAAAGAACTGTTGGAAGATAGAGGACTTGCGTCAGCGGCTCCTCATAACTCTTCTGTTTACGGCTATTTACCGTTTTGGCTCGTTTGTAGTACTTCCGGGTATCAATCCGGGCATGTTACAGAAACTTCAGTCGCAAACCTCTGGTGGCCTTATGTCGCTGTTGGACATGTTCTCTGGTGGTGCATTTTCGAATGCGTCAATCTTTGCACTCGGAATCATGCCTTACATCTCAGCTTCTATCGTTATGCAGCTTCTCGCTGTCGCTGTTCCTTATTTCCAGAAGATGCAGCGCGAAGGTGAAAGTGGTCGCAAGAAAATCAACTGGTATACTCGTATCCTGACTGTAATCATCTTGGTGTTTCAGGCTCCGAGTTACCTCATCAACCTACGAATGCAGGCTGGTCAGGCTCTGGCCTCCGGCATTTCATGGTCGGTGTTCATGATTCCGGCAACCATTATCCTTGCGGCAGGAAGTATGTTCATCCTATGGTTGGGTGAGCGCATTACGGACAAGGGAGTTGGAAATGGAATCTCCTTGATTATTGCAATTGGCATTATCGCCCGTCTCCCCCAGGCTTTTGTCCAGGAAGTTGGCTCTCGCTTTACGGCGATTAGTGGCGGTGGTCTTGTTATGTTCATAGTCGAGATTCTGATCCTATATGGAGTTGTTTGCCTGTCGATTCTATTGGTACAAGGAACGCGCAAGATACCTGTACAGTACGCTAAGCGACTTGTTGGCAATAAGCAGTTTGGTGGAGCTCGTCAGTATATTCCTCTGAAATTGTTTGCTGCTAATGTGATGCCTATCATCTTTGCTCAGGCTTTGATGTTCATTCCTTTGGCGGTCGTACAGTATCAGAGCGAAAATGCCAGCTGGTTGGTTCAGAATCTGATGAACACGCGCAGTCTGCTGTATAATGCGATTTATGTGATCTTGGTTATCGCCTTCACATATTTCTATACGGCAATCACTCTGAATCCGACTCAGATGGCTGAGGACATGAAACGCAATAATGGGTTTATTCCCGGTATTAAGCCGGGTAAGGATACTGCGGAGTATATTGATACTATAATGTCTCGTATTACTTTGCCAGGCTCTTTGCTTATTGCCTTTGTTGCTATCATGCCTGCACTTACAAGCTTCCTTAATGTTCAGCAGGAATTCTCACAGTTCTTCGGAGGAACTTCTCTCTTGATTCTCGTTGGTGTTGTTATCGATACACTCCAGCAGGTTGAGAGCCATCTTCTGATGCGTCATTATGACGGACTGTTGAATTCAGGCCATACTCGTCAAGGAGCTGTATCTGCCTATTAGTCAGAGATATCGTAATGGAGATATTTCTGAAGACGGAAGATGAAATCAACCTGATGCGCAGGGCAAACCGACTTGTTGGGGCCACCCTTGCGGAATTGGGTAAACATATTGAGCCAGGCGTTTCGACCCTTCAATTGGACAAAATTGCGGAGGAGTTCATCAGAGACCATGGGGCAATCCCTACTTTCAAGGGCTTCCCTAATCCTTTTGGAGGGCCGTTTCCAGGAAGTATTTGTACTTCGGTGAACAATGTCGTCGTACATGGAATACCAGACGAGAAAACAATCCTCAGAGATGGAGATATTATCTCAATCGATTGCGGAACACTCCTCGACGGTTATAATGGCGACAGTTGCTATACCTTTTGTGTTGGAGAGGTTGCTCCCGAAGTGAAGCATTTACTGAAAACCACCAAGGAAGCTTTATATCTCGGTATAGAGCAGGCGGTAGCTGGAAAGTATCTTGGTGATATAGGTGCAGCCGTCCAGGAATCCTGCGAGAGCGAGGGCTACGGTGTGGTTCGTGAGCTTACAGGACATGGAATAGGTAAGGAGATGCACGAAAAACCACAGGTCCCAAACTATGGGCAGCGTGGTAATGGCGTAATGCTAAAAGCTGGAATGTGCATTGCCATTGAACCTATGATTACGATGGGCGATCGGCAAATTTGGTTACTGCCGGATAAATGGGGTATTATAACCCGCGACGGAAAACCTGCTGCTCATTTTGAGCATACGATTGCGATTCGTGAAGGCAAGGCTGAGATTTTGTCTACATTTGAGGAAATAGAGAAATTAGAAGGAGATATTTATTGATATGGCAAAACAGTCTGCGATAGAGCAAGATGGAACCATCGTTGAGAGCTTGTCTAATGCGATGTTCAGAGTGGAACTTGAGAATGGTGTACAGATTATTGCGCACATCTCGGGTAAGATGAGAATGCATTATATAAAAATTCTTCCTGGCGACAAGGTGAAAGTGGAAATGAGTCCATATGACCTGACAAAGGGTAGAATCGTTTTCAGATACAAGTAACAATATAAAGATATGAAGACTAGAGCATCATTAAAGAAGCGTACACCCGACTGCAAGATCGTTCGTCGTAAGGGTCGTCTGTTCGTTATCAACAAGAAGAACCCTAAGTACAAGATGCGTCAGGGTTAATGTTAAAGAACTGTAAATGTGCTCATAATTGCAGAATTATGGGTATCTTTGCATGCTTTTAGCAAAATTCAGAACAAATTTTTTATTATTTATTTTACAAATGGCAATAAGAATTGTTGGAGTAGATTTGCCCCAGAATAAGCGTGGCGAAATCGCATTGACCTATATCTATGGTATTGGTCGAAGTAGTTCAGCAAAGATATTGGACAAGGCCGGTGTAAGCCGCGACCTGAAGGTCAGTGAGTGGTCTGACGATCAGGCAGCCAAGATCCGTGAAATTATCGGTGCTGAATTCAAAGTAGAAGGAGATCTCCGTTCGGAGATTCAGATGAACATTAAGCGCCTGATGGATATCGGTTGCTATCGTGGAGTTAGACATCGTAATGGTCTTCCTGTTCGCGGGCAGAGCACAAAGAATAATGCTCGTACTCGTAAGGGTAAGAAGAAGACTGTTGCTAACAAGAAGAAGGCTACTAAGTAATTCTGAAGGAGGAAATTAATTATGGCAAAAAATCAGAAAGCAACATCTAAGAAAAGAAATGTAAGAGTTGACGCAATGGGTCAGCTCCATGTACATAGTTCTTTTAATAACATTATTGTGTCTCTTGCCAATTCGGAAGGTCAGGTCATTTCTTGGTCTTCAGCCGGCAAGATGGGCTTCCGTGGCTCTAAGAAGAACACTCCTTATGCAGCCCAGATGGCAGCGGAGGATTGTGCAAAGGTAGCCTACGATCTTGGTCTCCGTAAGGTTAAGGCTTATGTTAAGGGGCCGGGCAACGGTCGCGAAAGTGCTATCCGTGCCGTGCATGGTGCAGGCATCGAGGTTATTGAAATCATAGATGTAACCCCATTACCGCACAACGGATGCCGCCCTCCGAAGCGTCGTCGTGTATAATTCAGTATAGAGTTGATAGTTAAGAGTTAAAGATTGGCTCTTGCAGAATTTAAAATTTTAAAAGAACATTTTATAATATTATGGCTAAGTATATAGGTCCGAAATCTAAAATTGCACGCCGATTTGGAGAACCCATCTTTGGTGCTGACAAAGTTTTGTCCAAGAGAAACTTCCCTCCTGGACAGCATGGCAATAACCGCCGCAGAAAAATGTCTGAGTACGGTGTCATGTTGGCAGAGAAGCAAAAGGCCAAGTACACTTATGGTGTGCTTGAGCGCCAGTTCCGTAATATGTTTGACAAGGCAGCTAAGGCCAGCGGTATCACGGGTGAGATTCTCCTTCAGAATCTTGAGTGTCGTCTCGACAATGTCGTGTTCCGTATGGGTATTGCCCCCACTCGTGCAGCAGCTCGCCAGCTTGTAGGGCACAAGCATATTGTTGTTGACGGTAAGGTTGTGAATATTCCTTCTTATGCTGTCAAGCCTGGTCAGGTTGTAGGCGTTCGCGAGAAGGCAAAGTCCCTTGAAGTCATAGAGGTATCCCTTGCAGGTTTTAACCATAGCAAGTATCCTTGGATCGAGTGGGATGAGAATTCTAAGAGCGGCAAGTTTCTGCACAAGCCAGAGCGTGCCGATATCCCTGAAAATATAAAGGAGCAGTTAATCGTTGAGTTGTACTCTAAAGCTTAAATTATTAAATTAATGGCAATATTAGCATTTCAAAAACCCGATAAAGTAGTGATGGTGGAGGCTAACGACCATTTCGGCAAGTTCGAATTCCGTCCTCTTGAGCCTGGCTTCGGCGTAACCATTGGCAACGCTCTCCGCCGCATTCTCCTCTCATCACTCGAGGGCTTTGCCATCAACACCATTCGTATCGGTGGCGTTGAGCATGAGTTCTCGTCAGTACCTGGTGTGAAGGAGGATGTTACTAACATCATCTTGAATCTCAAGCAAATTCGATTCAAGCAAGTAGTAGAAGAATTCGAGAACGAGAAAGTTAGTATCACCGTGGAGAACACAACAGAGTTCAAGGCGGGCGATATTGGCAAGTATTTGACTGGATTTGAAGTGTTAAACCCTGATTTGGTGATTTGTCATTTAGATGCAAAAGCTTCAATGCAGATTGATCTCACCATCAATAAAGGCCGTGGCTATGTGCCGGCAGATGAGAATCGTGAGTTCTGTACTGATGTGAATGTGCTCCCAATCGATTCAATCTACACCCCGATTCGTAATGTGAAGTACTCGGTTGAGCCATATCGTGTCGAGCAGAAGACCGACTATGACAAGCTGGTTATCGAGGTTACGACGGACGGTTCCATCGCTCCTAAGGACGCGCTGAAAGAGGCTGCAAAGATTCTTATCTATCACTTCATGTTGTTCTCTGACGAGGAGATTACTCTTGAAAATCCTGATCAGGACGGCAACAAGGAGTTTGACGAGGAAGTACTGCATATGCGCCAGCTCCTGAAGACCAAGTTGGTTGACATGAACCTCAGTGTTCGTGCGCTCAATTGTCTGAAGGCAGCTGATGTAGAGACCCTCGGTGATCTCGTTCAGTACAACAAGACCGACCTCTTGAAGTTCCGCAACTTTGGTAAGAAATCGCTCTCGGAGCTTGATGATTTGCTCGAGAGTCTGAATCTGTCGTTCGGAACCGACATTTCAAAGTATAAACTGGACAAGGAATAAGTCCACAAAAGCAAAAAACAAAAATGAGACATAATAAGAAATTCAACCACCTGAGTCGTACTGCAGACCATCGTGCTGCCATGCTTGCCAACATGGCTATCAGCCTGATCCTGCACCAAAGAATCACTACGACCCTTGCCAAGGCCAAGGCCTTGAAGAAGTATGTAGAGCCCCTTATCACACGCTGTAAGAAGGATGACACCAACAGCCGCCGTGTTGTTTTCCGCTATCTGCAAAACAAAGAAGCTGTAAAGGTGTTGTTTGGTAAGGTCGCTGCAAAGGTGGGTGATCGTCCGGGCGGATATACCCGTATCATAAAGCTTGGCACCCGTCAGGGTGATGCTGCAGAGATGGCTTTCATCGAGTTGGTAGACTTCGATGAGAACATGGCCAAGACTCCTAAGGCAGAGAAGAAGACTCGTCGTAGTCGTCGCTCCACCAAGAAGGCAGTAGAGGCTCCTGTAGCAGAAGCTCCGGTTGTAGAGGCTCCCGCAGAGGAAGCTCCCAAGGCCGAGGAGGCACAGGCTGAATAGTTCAGGTTATTCAATCAAGCATACATAGAGCGCTTTCCCTTTCTGGGGGAGGCGCTTTTTTCTTGGCTACGGGGTGATTTGATTTAGGGAAATCCCTATCTTGATTTAGGGAAAAAGGCTTCCTTTTGTCATCTATTTAAGTTATCTTTGCAAACAGATTAATAGCTCGGACATGAAAACGAAGAAAGGAATTATCATGGTAATGGGCGCAACGCTGCTGGTAAGCAGCTGTGGCACCTATGCAGGTACTGGCGCTTATGCAGGCGTGGGGCTGGGTTCTATTCTCGGCAGTGCAATCGGCGGCCTTAGCGACGGCCCTCGCGGGTCAGACCTGGGCACGATTATCGGCATGGCCGGAGGTGCTGTGGTGGGAGCTGCCATCGGCAACGCGCAGGATCAGAAGCGTCAGGCGGACTTAGACCAGTATCATCGCGACAAGGCCGAGCGGGCTGCAGCCCGTGCAGCCAGGCAACAGCAGGATACGGTTGAGCCGTATACGGCTCCGGAATCCGACCCCTCCTATGGCAGCGGATTTGACGAGACGAACAGCGGAGACGACCGCATCTACGACTTCAACAGCAGTGAATATACCGGCGACTACACGGCTCAGCAGCCCGTGGCCACGGCTCCTGCCTCTTCCAGTGTCGAGGATTTGACGGAGGGTTTCACCTATAGTCCCGACATCGAGGTGCGCAACGCCCGCTTTGTAGACGACAATGAAGACAATGCCATTTCCCGCGGCGAGCTTTGCAAGGTGATATTCGAGATTGTCAACAGAAGCCAGCGAACCCTCCACGATGTGCAGCCCACGGTCGTAGAGGCCGATGCCAACAGGCACCTCTTCATCTCGCCGAGCGTACATGTAGAGAAGATTGAGCCCGGAAAGGGCGTCCGATACACGGCTTTGGTGAAGGCGGACAACCGCCTGAAGAAAGGGAATGCCAAGATTTGCGTGTCGGTTTTGGAAGGCACCAACAAGATTATCTCCAAGGTGAGCGAGTTCAACATCCCCACTTTAGGCAAGTGAACATCTGACATAAAGCATCCTTTATGGGAGGTCAGGCCGCAAGGCATGGCCTCTTTTTTTGTGCCTTTTCCTTCGGGATGATGCCCGTTGCCGTGTCGGAAGCCGCTTCCTGTTTGACAAAATCGGCGATTTTGTCCCATGAATTCAGCGATTTTGTCGTTCAATCTCGCCGATTTTGTCAGCCGGGTAACCGCTTGAAGGTGTGGAGCTGTCGGCCGCTGCCGTTCTTGCCGGCTGGAGATAGCGGGAGCGGGAGCCGTCGGGCGCATTGCGCCCTAATGAAATCTTAAGGAAAGGTTAAGGCTATGTTAAGCTAACTTCGCTGTTTTCTCCGTACCTTTGCGTTGTCAAAAGAAAACATTTAAACGAATAGAAAGGAAGAAAATCATACGCGAGTTCGGGATAAGATTACCATGCAAATAGCTCTAATTGTCTTGATTTCTCCACATGCACTGGCAGCGCCTCCGGCTTGTTGTCAAAGAAACAGTAGGCCGCGAGAGCCGAGCATAGGTTCATCATAAAGTTGTGTATGGACCGGTGTCGTGAATGCACGAGGTTGGCCTTGTTCTTGAGCAATTCGTTGATACACTCGATGATGTACCTTTTTCTGAGCATGATCTTGTCCCACATGGGCATGAGCTTATTCTTCATGTTGGCCTTGAGGCCATGCACGAGATGGATGCCCTGGTCGAAGAGATGCTCGAAGAGTGCCTTCTTGATGTAGCCTCT
>NZ_FOOW01000031.1 GCF_900113305.1 Prevotella sp. KH2C16
ATAGTAGGCACGCTGCACACGGGCACGGCTCGGCACGAAGTTGTAGCGCACGGTGGCGAGGGCGAAGACGAGGTTCTTCGGGGCGATGTCCTTGCGGTTCAGCAACCAGTCCATCTCGCCTTTCAGTCCGATGGTGAAGCGGCGGCTCACGTCGGCCTCGATGTGGAGCGAGGCAGGGATGTAGAAGGTGTTGAACTTCTCGTGTCGGTTCTTCGTCTGCACATTGCCCGTGATGGTGATGGCATCGTCGTTGCTGATGCTCGCCCCGTCGGTGAGCGGTGTGGTCTGCCCGTCCTGCGTCTTGGTGTTGCTGAAATACATGCCGTACTCGTTGCCACGTCCGATGGTGTAGCCCACGCCTGTGCCGGCCCAGATGTTGAGCCATTGCGCCCGGCGGCGCGGCCAGAACTCCATAAGGTTGAAGCCTACGCCGAGCTTGGCATTGTGGAAGTTCATCAGGTAGTTGCCGTAGGCCTTCACGGGCATCGTCTTGGTGTCGAGTGTGGAGAAACGCTGCTCACGGCGGTAGCGCGACCAGAGGTATTCTGCTCCCACACGCACCCACGGTCGGATGGTGAAGTCCACGCCTCCGCCCACGGCAGGCGATTGTTTGTAACTGCGCTTGGCATCGAGGTTCTGATACCATACGTCGGTAGCCCACAACAGTCCGCCTTGAGCGTAAATGCTCCAAGTGCGAGTGCGTAGTTCGCTGTTGTGGTCTCGTGGCGGCTGCGTACTGCCCTCGTCAAAGGTCTGCGCCTGTGCGCCGACGGCGACGAAAGCGGTGAGCAGTGCCGTAAGACCCACCCTTGCCCATCGGCCGCTGAGCGGCGGAATGAGCGGTTTTGTTCGTTTGCTGTTCATACTTAATTAGAATTAAAAGGGTTTATATATATGTCTGTTCTACATACCTTATATTATTATAGGCATACGGTGAAGAGGCTCACGATGCGCTTCCAGAGGGTGCGGCAGGGACGGTCGTTCGGCTCTTCGGTTTTGGCTTCCGATGGCTCCCTGCCTTTCGGGTCAGGCGGCGGATTCTCGGGATGAGGATTGCCATCAGGAGAAACACCACGACGGTCGAGCTCGATATCTATCATTTCACGGATAGTGCCGCGTATGTCGTCGAGGAACCGGATATGGTCTTCCGAGAACTTCATATAACGTTCTTGCCGTTTGGTACGTTTATCACTTTTCTGCCGCATATCTTTTTTGTTTTTAATTATACTCTAAAGATTCTCGAAGCGAGTGCAAAGGGACACCTGTTTCCCGATTTGCAGAGTGTCGCTGATTCTTGTTGCAAAGTTACGGGCACGTGGCACGAAAGGGCTTATCATTATCGGTCAAAAACCTATCAATATCGTGCAATCTTCATTTCGTCGACTTATCATTATCGTGCATAGGATGCTTATAAAGCATTGTATAGCAGTATTTTAGCAGTGATATTTTTGCCATTTTTAACAGATAGCGTTTTTCGAGGCTTGCTATGCTTTTTATTGCTATATTTCATCGGATTTTGTCCCCATATAACGAGTAATTTGCAAATGTGCAGGCTTGCATACTTACCACCTTTGATAGTAGTTCAAGTAAAAAAGGTGGTTGTTTTCTTGGTTTGTTTCAAAAGATTTTTTAACTTTGTGTCGTCAAATACTCATTTGAATGAAACAGATACAGGAACTCTATCAGAAATGGCTATCACTGCAGCCCCTCTCGCCGGAAGATGAGCGGCGGCTTCGACGAAAGTTCATGCTCGACTTCAACTTCAACAGCAACCACATCGAGGGGAACACGCTTACCTACGGACAGACGGAAGTGCTGCTACTGCTCGGCGAGGTGGTCGGCTCGGCCAAGATGAAGGACTTGGAAGAGATGAAGGCGCACAACGTATGCCTGAAGATGATGGAAACAGAGGCGTTGAGCGACCATCCCTTGACGGAGAACTTCATACGGAACATGCAACACACGATGCTGCGTGAGGATTATGAAGTGCTCAGACAGTTGCCCGGTGGCGTGCAGACCAGTTATGTGGTACACGCGGGCTGCTACAAGACACGCCCGAACTCCGTTATCACTCCCACGGGAGAACGTTTCGACTACGCCTCTCCTGAAGAAACGCCGGCTTTCATGCACGACCTTGTGGACTGGTACAACCGTGTGGCGGGCACCGATGAATATACCCCCATCGAGCTCGCCTCGCTGTTTCATTACAGATACATCCGCATACACCCTTTTGAAGACGGCAACGGACGCATAGCCCGCTTGTTAGTGAACTTCATCCTGCTGCGCAAGCGGTATCCTATGATCGTCGTCCGCAGCAGCGACAAGCATACCTATCTCAATGCGCTCAGCGCAGCCGATGCGCAGGTAGGGACTTTCCCTTCGGACGGTGCGAACGCCACGCTGGAACAGATAAAGCCTTTTACGGCCTATATGGAAAAGCAGCTTTCCGGCGAACTGATGCAGAACATAGCCTTCGTGGAGGGCAGTGCGGAGCGTATATGGTGGTACAACGGCGGACTCATCTCATTCCGAAGCCCCCGTACCCCGCGCTTGCTGCATATACTTGCCGACAATCCCAGAGTCACCAATGCGGAGTTGTCCTCGCTGTTGGGCATCAACACCTCGGCCGTGCAGAAGCAACTGACGACACTCTCGGAGAAGGGATATATCGTGAAAGACAGTAACCCTAAGCGATGGCGTGTCATCGCATTGCCGACCACCTCGAAAGGAGGTGCTATCAATGAAAGTGGTCAAACCGATACAGAAGAAAAATAAAATATGAGCACCCCTAAATCATCGTATATATACAGAACTATAAACATGGCCAAGCACCCCCTTTATAACCTCACGACGAGCCGTTTAACATCTACGATGGATAAACGTAAGCTATTAATTTTAAAAGTATTAGTAGCTTTTGTCTCAATTTCTTTCCTGCTCGTTTCATGTGGGAGGAAACCTACTGCTTTTACCCCCGACGAACGCAAGGCGGCTGACAGTATCGTGCGTGCAGTGCGTACGCCCGACTCGCTCGCCCTGCTGCAAAAGCGGCTGGAAAGTGAGGGCAATAGGCTGGGCAGCGTCGTGGCCTTGAGGGAATGGGGCAAGGCCCTGCGCAACGAAAGCCGTTTTGAGGAAGCCCTGCGCACCCACAGCGAAGGGCTGAGACAAGCGGAGAGCATAGGCGACACGCTGGAATGGGTGCAGGCGTTGAACAACATCGGTACCGACTATCGGCGCATGGGTGTGCTCGACGTGGCACAGGAGTACCATTACCGCGCATGGACACTGAGCGAAGAATGTGCCGACACATCCTTCACGGCGAAGAAGAACCGCGTAGTGTCGCTCAACGGATTGGGCAATATATATATGACATTGGGCAATTACGAACGGGCCGACAGCACCCTGCGCATGGCTCTGAAAGGCGAACAGGAACTGAACAGCGCACTGGGACAGGCCATCAACTATGCCAACCTCGGCTCCATCTTCGAGCACCGGGGACAGACGGACTCGGCTTGGGTATATTACCGCAAGTCGATGGCACTGAACACGGAAGCGGGCAGTGACCTCGGCATATCGCTCTGCCATACCTATTTCGGCTCGCTCTACGAGAAAGCGGGACAATACGAGAGGGCGAGAGGGGAATATGAGACTGCCTATCGGTTGATGCAAGCCTCGAAGGATGAATGGCATGCGTTGAACTCACTCATCGCCCTCGCGGGCATCTACCATGCCACGGGTAATGGCACCAAGGAGTTGGAGCACCTTGACAAAGCAAAGCAGGTGGCAGAAGCCATCAAGTCGCCGGAACACTTGGCAGAAATCCATACCTTATATTATCAGCACTACAAGGAGACCGGTGATTGCCGCTCGGCACTGATGTCCTACGAAAAGGCTATGGCGATGCAGGACAGCGTGCTGGACATGGAGAAGGTGAACCGCATACAGAACACGAGCCTGAACATAGAGCGCAACAGACAGACAAGACAGATGAACGATGCACAGTTGCGACTGGAGCGTGAGCGCACGATGCGGTATGTCGGTTTCATCGTATTGGGTGTGGTATTGCTGGCACTGGGTGGCCTGCTCGCCGCAGTTCTTTACACGAACCGATTGCGCCGTCGCAATCATCTGATCCTAAAAAAGATGTCGGCGATGCGGGAAAACTTCTTCACCAACATTACGCATGAGTTCCGCACACCGCTCACCGTGATACTCGGACTGAGCCACGACCTGCAGAATCCGGAAGTGACGGATGTCGGCGACAAGGCGCAGACCATCGAGCGGCAGGGCAAGGGACTGCTCACGCTCATCAACCAACTGCTTGACATCTCGAAAATCAAATCGTCGGTGGGCAATGCGGACTGGCGCAATGGCAATATCACCGCCTACTTCACGATGATTGTTGAAAGTTGGCGCGACTATACCCGCAGCCGAAACATCGACCTGCAGTTCTTTGCCAAGGACACGGTGGAGATGGACTTTGTTCCGGATTATGTAAACAAGGTGATCAACAATCTGCTTTCCAACGCCTTCAAGTTCACGCCCGAATACGGCAGGGTGAGCCTCTCCTTGCAACGCGAGAAGGATTGGTTGCTCATCGACGTGGAGGACACGGGCAAGGGGATGGACAAGAAGACAATGGTCCATGTGTTCGAGGCGTTCTATCAGGCAGAGAACGATGTCCCAAACATCGGTACGGGTGTGGGGTTGGCACTCGTGAAGCAAATCATGGATGCCGTTAAAGGCAAGATTACGGTGGAAAGCACCTTGGGCAAGGGGACGACGTTCCATATCAGTGTGCCCATACAGCATACCGCCAAGCGGAAGATGGAAGGCGGCAATCTTGGCATCACTCCGCTGCTCCCCAAGGAAGAACCTGTACTTGCCGACAGCGAGGGCGGCGACGAGCAATGCCGTCTGCTCGTGATAGAGGACAACAGCGACATTGCGGCCTATATCGGCTCGCAGTTCGCTGACCGCTATGCCGTTTCCTATGCCGAGAATGGCAAGGTGGGACTGGAAAAGGCGCAGGAACTGGTGCCCGACCTCATCATCACCGACCTGATGATGCCCGGCATGGATGGGCTGGAGGTTTGCCGACAGGTACGTTCCAACGAAATCATCAACCATATCCCCATCATTGTCGTCACGGCGAAGATTACGGAGGAAGAGCGCATCAAGGGTATAGCAGCCGGAGCCGACGCCTATCTCTCCAAGCCGTTCAACGCTGACGAACTGCGCACAAGGGTGGAAAAACTCTTGGAGGGCAGACGGCTCTTGTGCGAGAAATACGCACAGGTGGCAATGGACAGCAAGAGGGATGACGGAGACGATGATGCACCGCTCAATCATGCAGACCTGCGCTTTCTCTCGAAGGTATCAGACACCATCCATACGTTACTTGGGCGCAACAAGGGAGTCGATGTATCCATCATCGCCTCGAACGCATGTATGAGCAACAGCCAATTCTATCGCAAATTGGTGGCTCTCACGGGATATACCCCGTCGGCTTACATACAGCGTATCAAGATACAGAAGGCGAAGAACCTGCTTGATGGCAATCCACAGATGAGTTTCAACGAAGTGGCTGACCGGTGCGGTTTTGACGCCTATCCTAATTTTGTGCGTGCGTTCAAGAACGTATGTGGCGTTACCCCCACGGAGTACAGGAGAAAGGAAAATCAGTAGGAACTATTCTTTGACGAGATGCGCCAATGCAGGATCAGCCTTGATGCGCTCGACCTCTGCATTCACAAGCGACAATATATCCTTTTTCACCTTGCGATAATTGGCTTCGATAGTCTCTTCAAGATTATCGGAGTCATTTTCGTTTGTGAAATTGGCTATCACGGGAATGGGCTGGTATGCTTTCATTTCTGCCGACACCTTGGCACTATCCACAACAATCTCTGCGTGAAAAATCTTTTGGTCGATGCGTTCATCAAAGTTATCGGATACCGCACCCACAAACATACCCTGTGTAAGGTTACTGATTTTCGATGCAGGGATAAGGCTGTCCATCTGCGTAGAAATAGAGGTTGATTTATCGTTACGATTGATAGTCATAGACTGTCGCTGCTGAAGCACCTTGCCGAATCTTTCGGAAAGTGTCTTGGCAGTTTCCCCAACTACTTGCCCGGAGAACACATTACCCACCGTGTTCTGAATTACCTTACTCTCCTTGTCCCCATAGTCACGAGTAAGCTGTGAGAAGTCTTGAAAACCTAAACATACCGCCACCTTGTTACTTCGTGCAGTAGCAATGAGATTATCCAAACCACGAAAGTAGATTGTCGGCAGCTCGTCGATTATCACAGACGATTTGAGCTGCTTCTTCTTATTGATGAGCTTCACGATACGGCTATTATACAGACCAAGTGCTGCCGAATAGATGTTCTGACGGTCGGGATTATTGCCCACTACTAGAACTTTCGGCTCATTGGGATTGTTGATGTCGAGCGAGAAATCATCGCCCGTCATTACCCAATAGAGAGCAGGGCTTATCATACGTGATAGCGGTATCTTGGCACTGGCTATCTGTCCCTGCAACTGGTCCTGTGCACCACCCTCCCACGCATCCATGAAGGGCGAAAGGTAGTTGGCAAGTTCATCGTATGAAGTGAGTATTGGAAATATCTGTGCGTAGGGACGATTAAGGAACTCAATGGCGTGAGGGAAGGTACAATACTTTCCGTTCTCATAGATTTTTAGAAACCATATAATGGCTGCCAATAGGATAATCGGAGACTCCACGAAGAAATCTCCCTGTTTCTGTATCCAAGAACGGTTGAGGTTGAGCATAATCGTGTAGGCACTCTCGTAGGCATCTGATATGTCCGTCATAAAGGCGGGATTGATGGGATTGCAGCGATGCGACCTGCGTGGGTCGTCAAAGTTAATTACATAGAACTGCGGTTTTACCTTGTAGGCATCCAAGTGATGAAGCAGGTGATTGTAGGCAATCTCAGAAAGGTCGGGGAACTTATAGTCGTAGATATACATGGCAAAGCCTTTCTCAATCTGCTGCTTGATATAGTTGTTCACAATGGCATAGGACTTACCCGAACCTGGTGTGCCGAGCACCATTGAGGCACGGAATGGATTGACTACATTGATCCAGCCCTTGTTCCACTTCTTTTTGTAGTAGAAGCGTGTGGGTAGATTGACGGAATACTCGTTCTGCATCAGCCTTGTTTCCTGCATAAAACTCTCATTCTCCGTATTGAAAACATCGTCCATCAGGTTGTTTTTGAGCAGACGGCTCATCCATACACCGCCCATCAGCAGGCAGATATAGCCCACGGATAGTGTGAAGATATAGAGCGTAGCTGCACCAATCTTACCAATGGGCAACGCCAGCAGCCACCAGTTGAGAAAGAAAAAGACAAAGCCGGAGAAAAGCACCGTCCAAATCTTTGGCCACGTGATTTTCTCTTCCTTCACTCCTTTTGTCCCAAGGCAGGACAAGGCAAGAAACACCACACAAAAGAGTTTTGTCCAAAGTATGGATGAGAACAAGCCCGTGGTGCGCTGAAAGTTCATGAGTATCTTGTTGATGATACCGAGCGTAAAGTGCCACTCTTGAAAAGCCTCGTAACAGAACCAATAACAGTTAATGAGGAGGAATATCACGGATATTCCCCGCATAAAGTCCATGACTTTACCCAATGCCCTTAAATCATCTTCCTGTGCCATAATGCTATGTTTTTGTAGCCTCCTCCAACCCCTCCGAAGGGAGGGGAGATTGAAATGCTCGTTTATTTAATGTTTTCTTCGTCTAAGTTTTACCTTACTTTGTCTGCGGAGTTTACGCTGCCATGCAGTTTCCTTCCAATCATCGTTGCCCATCGTTCCGAATGACTCGCCCACCATATCCTCTATAAGTTCATCGACAAGGTTGTCTCCTTCTTCCGTCTCTGATTGCGAGGGTTGAATGGTCGGCGATTGTTCCAAACGGGCAGACGAACTGCCATACAGCGTTTCATCCAAGAATGGGTTATGCGTTGGATTGGAGAAATAGGCGTTGAATACATTGGCGGCATATCCCTTGCCCAATCGGGAGCCATTGAGCGCAATGCCTCCTTCGTCGTCAATAAAGGTAATGCCATAGATGCGTCCGCTTTCGTTTTTTCGGATAACCACACGCATGCCCTGTTCCTCCAATCTTTTTCGGAGTTTTTCTTCTGTATCGGGAGCAGTACGCATAACTTCCAACACCTTCCTTCTAACGGCTGGAATCAATGGCTTGATGACTTGCTTCGATTTCTGCATCCTGTTCTGTACGGCAGTATAGCCCACACCACGACCGATGTCCGAGGCATGGATAGGTGTGCTTATTTTGTTGCCTTTGTCATCGGTTGGGACATAGACAAGCCCGTCGTATTTCCTTCCCCGAAACTCCGTTTTTACTTCTTCTACAGCAACACTGTATGTGGAGAGGATGGCGTTCAGCTCACCCAAGGAACAGAAGCGATAATGCTTCAGCACCATACAGAGGATACTTGCCACCTGCTCCTTGATGTTTCCCTTACCCATATCCACCTTGGGCGTTTCTGTTTCCGCCTTCTCACTGACCTTTGAGCTTGGAATGAGGTTGTATTTCCTTTCTAAAGCGTCGGTAATCTGCTTGCTTCTCCGCTTTTCAAACCTGTCATTGATTTTCTTTCCCTTGCTGTTAACCCGAAGCGACACGATGTGTATATGCTCACGGGCGATGTCACTATGCTTGAATACGATGTAAGGCTGTTTGCCATAGCCAAGTGCCTCCATATAATCCTTGGCTATCAGCGTGAGCGTTTCATCGGAGAGCTTCTCGTCCGGATGCGGATTGAGGGAACAGTGGAACACCGTTTTCTTCGTTCGGCATTTCCTCGGTATCAGAGCCTCCATATCGGCAAACACCTCCTCCATCGTATAACGACCCTCCCTGTCCTGATACAACTCAGTGGCAAGAAGAATGCTTGCTTCCCCTTTCTCCACCTTTTTGAAGTTGTAGCCGAGTGCCCCTCCAAGGTTCTCCGTACTTGAAATCTTTGCTATCATCTTTTGCGGTAGTCTATGGTCAGACGGATAGCCTGTTCCTGCAAGGCAATGATTTGAGCAGACAATTTCTCCAATTTTTCAAGAAGAATCTGTGCGGTCTTCACGCTGTGGTAGCTGTTGATGGCCCGCACGGTCTGGTTATAGAGCACGCCAATCTTATGGATTTGTGCCGTCAGTTCGGATAGTTTTCGGTAATATTCCACGGCGGATTTATCCACCGTAATCACCTTGAAATGCTCTCCAAGAATGCGACCACGCACGAAATCCGACTTGGTTTCTGCACCTGAACGCTGAAACAAATCTATCGCCCTTTGCTGGTCTTTCGGGTTGGGCAACCGTACATGCCAGTTGTCCCAACGTGGCTTCTCTGCCGCCTTTCGTTCTGAACTATGTCCCTCTTTCTTATCCATATCCATTTGGTTTCTAATTACGACTTTGGAGGAATTTATCCCCCTTCGGGGCAAGGGTCTTTGTGGTACAAACTGCGGTTTGTGTTACAAAGACACACCTTGCCAATATCAAGAGTTGATACGATTGAAGTATCCACCCTTTTGGGGTGTCTGCTTCGGGATGTTACCTCCATGTTTTATTCTCGTCTGCAAAGTTACGGCGGATTTTCAAATATCTCATTATCAACGATATTCACTCTTTTTCCTTTCATTTCCCTCAATTTCCCTAAGGGTTGGAAATGACTGATTTACTGACTTACTTTGCAACTGATTTAGGTCGCGACTCACTCATTGACCAACTCTGTTACCAACTAACTGAGCTCAGTCGATAAGTTCATTGGCCAAAGACTCGGTCAGTCGTCAAGTCAGTAGATGAGTCGGTCAGTAAGTCGGTTCAGGAGTCAGCCCGTCCATCAGTAAATAAGTCAAGATGGACTCCCTTACTGACTGACTGATTAACTTACTCACTCATCAACTGAGCCAAGAGTAAACCACAAAGCAGATAAAACAAAAAAAAAACAGAAACAATGAAACAACAATCCACAAAACAGCCTGTATTTTTAGGCTTTGCATCTCAAAAAGGCGGTGTGGGCAAAAGCAGCCTTGCCGAAGTCCTCGCCTCCATCCTTTATTACGAAAAGGGAGCCTCTCTCTTGGTCGTGGACTGTGACGGGACACAAGAGTCCTTTTTCAAGCTGCGGCAAAGAGAACGCCGTATGATTGAAAATGACGAGGAACTATCCCGGCAGATGACGCAATTCTTTACCAAATTCGGAAAACAGGCTTATCCGATCATCCGCTCAACACCGAAAGATGCCATAAAGGATGTCAAGGAATACGTCAGTTCACATGACACCGAGATAAGCCTTGCCATCTTCGACTTTCCCGGTCATGCCGGAACCGAAGACCTGCTTCAACTTTCCATAGACATGGATTATATCATCACTCCCATCGAAGCCGATCCCCAATCCCTGGTCTCCAGTTTTGCATACGCCAAGGCTGTCAGGGACTTGGGAATAGGACTAAGCGATGCGCACATTAAGGACCTGCTCTTACTTTGGAATAAGATCAACCGCAGCGCCAGCACCATTGTCATGGACCATTACACGCAGTATGCAAAGGAACAGGAAATCAATCTCTTTGATGCCCATGTGTATCATTCTGTAAGATTTTCAAGAGAGTTGGGGCAAGGTGGCGTTAAGGGGGTGTTCCGAAGTACTTATCTTCCCCCCTCGCTATCCTTGCGGCTTCCAACGGGGATAGACTTGTGGGTGGAGGAAGTGATGGAGAAATGTCATATTATACCTCAATAGCCTATGAGTTCCATCAACGAAGAACGGAAGAAAATCCTGCAACAAAAGCTCAAGGAGATGGGTAATTTTGGGGTGCAGGTACGCAGTCCGGAAGATTCCCCCTTCTATGACCAGCCCACGGACTATGAACGCGAGTTAGAGCGCTTGAAGCCTGATAAGGAGCAAGTGGAGGCAGAACCGTCCGGGAGTTCTGCGCCCGTGTGTGCAGAAGCGGCTGGCACTGCCGGGCTTGCATCGGAAAGGAAGCCTAAAGCCAAGGAATGCAAGGAGGAAAGTATAAGAGCCAAATTGTCTTTTGAGGAATATCGCGAACGCTACCTTAATTGTTCGCAACGCGGCAGCGGAAAATCCGGATTCACCATCAACAGTGATATTCTGCAACTGCTCAGGGATGTTCTCCGTGATGTCCGTTCCAAAACCACCTTGACCTCTTACATAGAAAATATTCTACTTGAGCATTTAAGGGAAAACCAAGCCATGCTCAACAAGGCAGCGGCACAGTATAAACGTAACCAAACACTCAATTTATGACCGATACATTATTATTCGATGCCTTCCTTCTTTTAGGATTGGCGTGGATGCTTATCAGCATTGTCTATTTCTGCGTGCGAATGGACAGGTATTTATCTCCTGTTGAAAGCATGCTGTCAATGACCAAGCAGAGGAACCGGAGGCTGCATACCTCCAATTCCTCAAAGAAGATACCCAAAACAGTTCAAGGCTTGCGGACTGTCCGGATATAGAGAGTTACCGTAACCGCTTTCTCCAGACCTCCCGCTTTACTCAAAGAACGGCTTTTACCATGAACGTGGAAACCTTGCAGTTGCTTCGTAATGTTCTCCATGATTTGAATGAGCGTGTGCCAATGGCTTCCTATATAGAGAATATCTTACGGGAGCATTTACGGGCACATCAGGACCTGCTCAATGATGCCGCCGACAAACAGAGAAGACTGAATACGTTAAAATTGTAAACGATGGAAACGATTCTTATCAACATAATCCTTCTATTGGGCGTGGTGTGGCTGATACTCGGCATTGCATACCTCTGGAAAGTGTTTCAAGACTCTGCAACCCAATCGGGGAAGATTACTCCGGGCCGGAAAGAAAACAGGCAAGGCGAGAGCCCCAAGCCTGCCGTTTCCCAAGAGCAGACAGACAATGCCCGCCATATTTTGGTGGGCAGGAGCAAACCTTTCGTTTCCCCGTCTGTCCCCGAAGTTCCCGCTGTTTCCCCAACTGAAAATCCAGCCGAAAAACCCGGTACTTTTGCAGGGGAAAATCCTCCGGTACCCGAAGAAACAGAAGATGCGGAAGGTACAGCCGAAGAGAACGGGATGCAGATTGACTACACGATGGACGAGCCGGATGAGGACAGCATCGTTCGTGAAGAACTGCAAATTGCGGATGATGCAATGCCGGAGGTCTCACCGTCCGCCATTCTCGCACGGGACTTAGTTCGTGTCAATGGTTGGCACAAGAATGATGATGCGCTTGACGGGGTAAACGAAGCAGAGGTGCGGGACACGCTGCAAAGCATTCGGGGTACACAGCTCATGGACTATATCAAGGAGACAACGCTCAAGCAGGAGAAAGACCATCAGAAACTCCTTGCCGCCATCCGCAAGGCGGAGGAAGCGGAAATGATGAGCGAAGAAACAACCTATCCTGATAATGATACAACACAAGATGGCGATGATGTGTCGGAAGAAGCCGACCGTCCGCTGTCCTATTATCTGTAAAAATGATTTCTTGATTTTCATATTTCGGAGGAATGCAGGGGGTGGCTCAAAAGTAAAACAATCAGCCAATATCTGTCATACGATAAAACCGAGCCACCCCTAACACCTCCACAAGAAGACAATTCGTTTAACAACTTAAAATAAACAGCAAAATGAACAACAAAAAAATCACAATGATGCTGCTCCTGCTGATGGCTACCGCCGTGGGAGCATACGCACAAGGCAACGGCATGGCGGGTATCAACGAAGCCACGAAGATGGTAACCTCGTACTTCGATCCGGGCACGAAACTCATCTATGCCATCGGTGCCGTGGTAGGCTTGATTGGTGGCATAAAAGTGTACAATAAGTTCAGTTCGGGAGACCCCGATACGAGCAAGACCGCCGCCTCTTGGTTCGGTGCGTGTATCTTCCTCATCGTGGCAGCAACCATCCTGCGCTCCTTCTTCCTGTAACAATGGCTGAGTGGGAAATCAACAAGGGTATAGGTCGGACGGTGGAGTTCAAGGGCTTGAAGGCGCAGTATCTCTTCCTCCTTGCGGGAGGCTTGCTTGCCGTCTTCATTCTCGTGGTCGTACTCTACCTCTGCGGAGTCAGCCAGATTGCCTGTCTGGTCATAGGCGTAGTGGGTGCCACCCTCGTGGTGTGGCAAACGTTCGCCATGAACCGAAAGTATGGGCGGTATGGGCTGATGAAGCAGGGGGCGGTGCGTATGCACCCACGCTACCTTGTGAACCGCCGTACCGTCTTTCATCTTATCCGTAACCTTCAACCCCAAAGAAAGAAGAAATGAGAAATGTAAGCAAGATAACGACCTTGGAATCGAAATTCCCGCTGCTCTCCGTCGAGCAGGGGTGCATGGTGAGCAAGGATGCGGACATCACGGTGGCTTTCCGTGTGGAACTGCCCGAACTCTTTACCGTCACCTCCGCAGAATACGAGGCGATGCACTCGGCTTGGCACAAGGCAATCAAAGTGCTGCCTAATTACAGCATCGTCCACAAGCAGGACTGGTTCATCAAGGAGGACTATCGGTGCAGGCTCTCCGACGGTGGGTTGAGTTTCCTTGCCCGTGCATCCGAACGGCACTTCAACGAGCGTCCGTACCTGCATCACAGCGTTTACCTGTTCCTTACCAAGACCAACAGGCAGCGCATGGCGCAGCAGAGCAATTTTTCCTCGCTCTGCCGTGGACACCTGCTGCCCAAGGAAATCACCAACAAGGACGAGGTGATGATGTTCATGGAAGCCGTCGATCAGTTCGAGCGTATCATCAATGACACCGAACAGATAAGGATTACCCGCATGACGGAGGAAGAATTGGTAGGCACAAAGGAAAAAGGCGGTTTGCTGGATAGGTATTTCTCCCTCTCGGAAGAGGGACACGCCTCGCTGGAGGACATCCGTCTGGGTGCTGACCTTGTGCGTGTGGGCGATAATATGCTTTGTCTGCATACGCTCTCTGACACGGACGACCTGCCGACTACGGTCAGTACCGACAGCCGGTATGAACGGCTCTCCACCGATAGGAGCGACTGCCGTCTTTCCTTTGCCGCTCCCGTGGGCTTGATGCTGCCGTGTAACCATATCTACAACCAGTATATCTTCATCGAGGACAGCGACGCCAATCTTGAACGCTTCGAGAAGCAGGCAAGGAACATGCACTCGCTGGCTCGTTATTCCCGTTCCAATCAGATTAACGAGGAGTGGATACAGGAATACCTCAACATCGCCCATTCGCAGGGCTTGACCTCCATCCGTGCCCACTTCAACGTACTGGCATGGAGCAGCGACAAGGAGGAACTGCGTGCTGTCAAGAATGACGTGGGCAGTGCCCTTGCCCTGATGGAGTGCCGACCACGCCACAACACCATTGACGCGGCAACGCTCTATTGGGCGGGTATTCCCGGCAATGCCGCCGATTTTCCCGCGGAGGAAAGTTTCTATACCTTCATCGAGCCGGCTCTCTGCTTCTTTACGGCAGAGACCAACTACAAGGACTCGCTCTCTCCCTTCGGCATCAAGATGGCAGACCGTCTTTCGGGCAAGCCCATCCACTTGGACATCTCCGACCTGCCGATGAAAAAGGGCGTGATTACCAACCGCAACAAGTTCATCTTGGGTCCTTCGGGCAGCGGCAAGAGTTTCTTCACCAACCACATGGTACGCCAGTATTACGAGCAGGGGGCGCACGTCCTCTTGGTCGATACGGGTAACTCATATCAGGGCTTGTGTGAGCTTATTCACCGCAAGACCAAGGGAGAGGACGGGGTATATTTCACCTATACGGATGAACATCCCATTTCATTCAATCCTTTTTATACCGATGATTACGTCTTTGACGTGGAGAAAAGGGAGAGTATCTGTACCTTATTGCTCACGCTCTGGAAGAGTGCCGATGAGCATATCACCAAGACAGAAGCAGGCGAACTTGGTTCTGCCGTCAATACTTATATAGAACTTATCCGGACGGATCATACCATCGTTCCCTGCTTCAACACCTTCTATGAGTATCTGCGGGACGTCTATCGGGAGGATATGCAAAAGCGGGACATCGAGGTAACGCTCTCGGACTTCAACATCAACAACCTCCTGACGACACTGAAGCAATACTATCGTGGCGGTCGCTACGACTTCCTGCTGAACTCGGACAAGAACATTGACCTGCTCAGTAAACGCTTCATCGTCTTTGAGATTGACCAAGTGAAGGACAACAAAGACCTTTTCCCCGTGGTGACGATTATCATCATGGAGGCTTTCTTGGGTAAGATGCGAAGACTCAAAGGTATCAGAAAGATGATACTTATCGAGGAAGCGTGGAAGGCGATTGCCTCGGCAAACATGGCGGACTATATAAAATATTTGTATAAGACCGTCAGAAAGTATTTCGGTGAAGCCATTGTCGTGACGCAGGAGGTGGACGACATCATCCAGTCACCCATCGTCAAGGAGAGCATCATCAACAACAGCGACTGCAAGATACTGCTCGACCAGCGCAAGTATATGACCAAGTTTGACGGCATACAGGCGATGCTCGGCTTATCTGAAAAGGAGAAAAGCCAGATTCTCTCCATCAACCAGAACAACGACCCGAACAGGCTTTACAAAGAGGTATGGATTGGCTTGGGCGGTATGCAGAGTGCCGTCTATGCCACGGAGGTGAGCATGGAGGAATACCTTACCTACACCACGGAGGAAACAGAAAAGGTGGAGGTCATGCAACGTGCGGAACAGCTCGGCGGTGACATCGAGACCGCTATCCGTCAGTTGGCTGCTGAAAAGCGTGCTGCACGAAGTAGATAGATTGCTCTTTGATATAAGACTCCACGGATTATAGTATTAAACACTAACGAGCAAGGGTGTTAAACACTAATGATTGACACTCCTTAATGAGAATTCAAATAAACATATTATTCACATCATAAACAAGAAAGAACAATGAAGACAAAGATTTTAATGCTGATGATTTGTGCCGTTCTCTTTATGAATGGCAAAGCCCACGCACAGTGGACGGTCTATGACCCAGGCAACTTCGCGGGCAACATCGCCAACTCCGTCAAGGAGATTGCCACGGCTGGCAAGACGGTCAAGAACACCCTGGACGGATTCAAGGAGGTGGAGAAGCTCTACAACGACACCAAGAAGTATTACGATGCGCTGAAGAAGGTGAACAATCTCATCGGCGATGCCTACAAGGTTAAGGAGTGCATCCTCATGGTGGGCGACATCTCGGAGATTTACGTTACCTCCTATAAGAAAATGCTCTCGGACAGGAACTTCCGTCCCTCCGAACTCGCTGCGATGGCTTCGGGCTACGCCAAGCTGCTGGAGCAGAGCGGTGAGAGCCTGAAGGAACTCAAGTCCGTTGCCAAGTCGGGTGTCTTTTCCATGAACGACCACGAGCGCATGCAGGCTATCGACCGTATCTACACCACATTGCGCGAATACCGCTCGCTCGTGTCATACTACACACGAAAGAACATCTCCGTGAGCTATGTCCGTGCAAGGGAGAGGAACGACCTCGCCTCCGTCAAGGCACTCTACGGCAATACGGCAAGCAGGTATTGGTAATCCCACAGGCAGGACAACAATAAAACATTTACCAAACAGATTCGCTTATGGATTTTGCCAGTTTACACGAGCTTCTACGCTCGACCTACGACGAGATGATGCCCCTCTGCGCCCAGATGACGGGTATTGCCAAGGGGATAGCGGGCTTGGGCGCACTCTTCTACATCGCCCTTCGGGTGTGGGCTTCCATTGCCCGTGCCGAGGCGATAGACGTGTTTCCGCTGCTCCGTCCCTTTGTGCTGGGCTTCTGCATCATGTTTTTCCCGACCATCGTGCTGGGTACGATGAACGCCGTGCTCTCGCCCGTGGTGCAGGGGACGGAGATGATGGTGCATCAGCAGGAGGGCAACCTTGCGGAGCTTACCGCCAAGAGAGATAAGTTGCAGGAGGAAGCCTACCTCAAGAATCCCGAAACGGCCTATATGGTGTCCAATGAGAAATTCGATGAGAAGATAGAGGAAATGGGCATCATCGGTCCGGAGGATGCCGTGACGATTGCGGGGATGTACGCCGAGCGTGCCGCCTACCAGACCAAGCAATGGGTGATGAAGCTTGTTCACGACCTGATGGAACTGCTGTTCCATGCCTCGGGGCTTGTCATCGACACGCTCCGCACCTTTATCCTTATCGTCCTTTCGATACTCGGTCCGATAGTATTCGGCATTGCCGTGTGGGACGGTCTGTCGGGTTCGCTCACGGCTTGGTTCTCACGCTATATATCGGTCTATCTGTGGCTGCCTGTCAGCAGTATCCTCACGGCACTGCTCACCAAGATACAGGTGCTGATGATGCAGAAGGACATCGAGGCGCTCAGCGACCCGAACTACCTGCCCGATTCGGGGACGTGGTACTACATCGTATTCTTCCTCATCGGCATCGTGGGCTACTTCTGCGTGCCTACCGTGGCAGGCTGGATAATCGAGGCAGGCGGCGGTATCGGCTCCTACGGTCGCAATGTCAATCAGACGGCACAGCGTGGCGCACATGGTGCATACACGGGCGGCAAATATGTGGCAGGTGGCGCAGGTGCAGCCATCGGCAATGTGGGCGGACGTATCAAGGGCAGGCTGTTCAAGGGAAAATAATCACCAATAAAGAAAGGAAAGAAATGGAATTCAAATCACTCACCAATATCGAGACTTCCTTCAGACAGATACGGCTCTACGCCTTTGTCTTCGCCATCGTGTGCGTGGCGGTGAGCGGTTATGCTGTCTATGCCTCGTATGCCTTTGCCAAGGAGCAGCGGGAGAAGATCTATGTGCTTGACCAAGGAAAGTCGCTCATGCTCGCCCTCAGTCAGGACGCAAGCCGTAACCGTCCCGTGGAAGCCCGCGAGCATGTCCGCCGCTTCCACGAGCTGTTCTTCACCATTGCGCCCGACAAGGATGCCATTGAGGGGAATATGCAGCGTGCTTTTCTGCTTTGCGACAAGTCGGCTTTCAACTATTACAAGGACTTGGCGGAGAAAGGCTATTACAACCGCGCCATATCGGGCAATGTAAACCAGCGCATAGAGGTGGACTCCATACACTGCAACTTTAACGCTTACCCTTACGAGGTAACGACCTTTGCCCGGCAGTTCATCGTCAGACAGAGCAACGTCACGGAGCGAAGTCTTGTCACGACCTGCACGCTGCAGAACTCCGTCCGCTCGGACAACAATCCGCAGGGCTTCCTGATGGAGCATTTTCTTGTGCGTGAGAACAGGGATATTCAAACCTATAAACGATAAGGCTATGGCAAGGAAAGGAAACCATCCGCTCGCCCGCCATTATCTGAGGCTTCATCTGTGGCTCCGCCATCGGTGCGAGAAGCTCACGATAAGACAGCGCAAGGAAATCGTCTATGGGCTGAGCATTGTCTATCTTATCTGTTCCCTTTGGATGATAGCACAGTTCTTCCTGCCTCCAGAGGAGGAAAGACTGCCTGTCCCCAAGGGAAAGCTGATGGACAGTCCCATACGGACGGACAGCACTTTGCACGAGCTATACGGCAATTATTACCTACAACATCATCAAAAAAATCGACAACAATGGATAATAAACAGAAAGAACAACTGAAGAAAGGCCTGGTCTTCGGAGGGCTGGGACTGCTGTTCGCCCTCTCGATGTGGTTCATCTTTGCCCCGTCGGGCAAGGACAAGACCGCTGCCGGACAGGGTTTGAACGACAGCATACCGCAGGCGACCACCGAGCAGCTGACGGGCAACAAGCTCAAAGCCTACGAGCTGGGCGACAAGGCGCACGAGCAGCAACAGGCACGCGAGGAGATGGGACGACTGTCCGACTACTTCGCCGAGAATACGGCTCCAACGGAAACGGAACGTGCCGAAGCAGCCGCTTCCACGGCAAAGATTGAAAGCTCGATGCGCCGTTATGAGGAAAACAACCGTCTGCTAAACTCTTTTTACGCCCCCGATCCGTATGAGGAGGAGCGTGAGGCAATGAAACAGGAGATAGACAACCTCAAAAAGGAATTATCCTCCAAGGACAGCAGGGAGGATGATGAGGAGAAACGACAGCTCGCCTTGATGGAAAAGAGCTATCAGATGGCGGCGAAGTATCTGCCAAAGACATCTGCCACTCCACCGTCTTTGGCCAATGCTTTTACGGATGGAAAGGATAATGGAAAACCATCCGATGATGCTATGAAAAATCAGACAGCATCAACCAATACACCCGCAGTGGAAGTGTTGGCGGAGGGCAAACAGGTGGTGTCCTCGCTTAACCAGCCGATGAGCGATGCGGATTTCATTGCGGAATACGGCATGAAAGCACGCAATTTAGGTTTCCATTCGCTCACAGGCACGGCTGCTCCCATGATGCGCAACACGCTCAAAGTGGTGGTGGACAGGACGACCACGCTCAAGGAGGGCGACAATGTGGTGCTCCGTCTGTTGGAGACTGCCAAGGTGCAGGGACTGCGCATTCCACGGCAGAGCCGGCTGATAGCTGTTGCCAAGATTGAGGGCAACCGTATGCACCTGCTCATCAGGAGCATTGAGGTGGGGGGGCATATCATAGCCGTCAAGCTCTCGGCATACGACACGGACGGACAGGAGGGTGTGTATATCCCCGGCTCGGAGGACATCAACGCTCTCAAAGAAGTGGGGGCGAACATCGGAGGCTCGATGGGGACATCTTTCACTTTCGCTTCCTCCGCCAAGGACCAGATTATCTCCGAGGCGGCCCGTGGCGTGATGCAGGGCGCAAGCCAGCTTCTTCAAAAGAAACTGCGCACCGTCAAGGTAACACTCAAAGGGGGCTATCGCCTGTTTTTGGTTCAGACCAAATAAAATAATGGAAAATGAGAAGTAAACAATAACATCAAATCAATAACAGCAATGAAGAAACTTATTTTATCAGTGATGCTACTTGCATCAGCAACGGGGGCAGCCTTTGCTCAAGAGACAGACAGCAATGTAGTGCTCAATCCCAACCGTCCGCTCTCTTCGGGCGAATTCTTTCAAGGTATGAGCCGTGCCATTCC
>NZ_FOOW01000034.1 GCF_900113305.1 Prevotella sp. KH2C16
AAGGCTTGCCTGTACGTAATTGCTCGGCTGCCAACTTGTAATCTATTTCTTCGTTTGCCATCTTAAAATAAACGTGTTAAACTACTTTTTTATTGGTGCCTGACACAGTTTACTTTACATTCTCGTTTAAGAAAAACAAGGCCATATACCATAAACAACATTACGACAGGCCCAAAAACAAGTAGGATGTTGAAACGAATTATTTTATTCCTGATAGCATCCCTGTTGCCGGCAGGTCTTGCCTTGGCACAGGAAACTACGGCATTCAAAGCCCCTATGTATGTAAAAAGTGAGCTGGGAAAATATCGCAGCGAGGCTTCCTTCAAACTAAAACCGCGAAGCTATTCTGAAGGCTATGTACGAATACACGGTCGTCCGGTATCAGACTTCTTGATACCCATACTCTTGTCTACGCTCTCCAAAGAACGGTTTCGTGAACTCCAACCTTATGGCTTGCGGATAAACTTACACTTTAATGGTATCGAAAAGTATCTGGCCTATGTATCTTTCAGATATGAGCAAGGGACAAAGGTCTTGGATGCACTATTGACCAACGAAGAGATGAATGCCATAGAAAAGGCTTGTAAGAAGTTGGAATTTGAATACGACTTTTGGTTTACTAATGAGTTAGATGATTTTACTGAACTTTCTTGTTATATAAGTTTTAAAGATTTTAAAATCAAAAGGCACAAGGTCATATACACCAACTACTTTTTTGGCGAACCTTAAATAGTGTATGTTGAGGCGAATTATTTTATTCCTGATAGCATCCCTGTTGCCGGCAAGTCTCACCCTGGCACAGGAAAGGCAATATACAGAGGAAACGGCTTTTATGAAAGATGGCATGACTATAATGTATTGAAAAATCAAAGGCCGCAAGCAAATGAATGCTTGCGGCCTTTGTTATAGACAGACTCTCAACCTATTCAGCTACGACATTATCTGCAAAGTCGAGTATGTTCTTGCGATTGGCCTCCATACGCTCGTAGTCCTCACGGCTACCCACGATGAGTTTATCGAAAGAACGCTGTCCTGTGCCGGCCGGAATCAGATGGCCGCAGATGACATTCTCCTTCATACCCTCCAGCGCATCCACCTTGCCACGAATGGCAGCCTCGTTCAACACCTTGGTTGTTTCCTGGAATGAGGCGGCACTCATGAAGCTCTTCGTACCGAGAGCCGCACGGGTAATACCCTGAAGCACCTGTGTGGCGGTAGCCTGAACGGCATCACGCACCTGGACAAGATGAAGGTCGCGGCGCTTCAGACTTGAGTTCTCATCGCGCAACTTACGCACCGTTACGATCTGTCCCTTTCGCATAATATCAGAATCGCCGGCATCCACTACGACTTTCTTACCCCAGATGCGGTCGTTCTCGTCGGCAAAGTCAAGCTTGTCAACAAGTTCTTGCTCGAGGAAGGTAGTATCGCCCGGATCGTTAATCTGCACCTTGCGCATCATCTGGCGCACGATAATCTCGAAGTGCTTGTCGTTGATCTTCACACCCTGAAGGCGATAGACATCCTGAACCTCATTCACAATGTACTCCTGCACGGCAGTAGGACCTTGGATGGCAAGGATATCATCGGGAGTTACGACACCATCGGAAAGCGGAGTGCCCGCACGGACGGCATCATGCTCCTGCACGAGAATCTGACGATTCAAGCTGACAAGATACTTCTTCTGGTCGCCAGTTTTGGAAGTAACGATAATCTCACGGCTACCACGCTTAATCTTACCCATGCTCACCTCTCCGTCAATTTCGGACACGACTGCCGGATTAGACGGGTTACGAGCCTCGAGAAGCTCCTGTACGCGTGGAAGGCCACCGGTAATATCACCAGCACTTGCCACATTACGAGGAATCTTGACAAGGGTCTTACCAGTTACGATGGTCTCGCCATCCTCAACCGCAATGTGTCCTCCGATCGGGAAGTTATAAGTTGCAACGATATTGCCATTCTTATCGATGACATCGCATGAAGGCACGAGGTTGCGTTCCTTGGGCTCTACGACGATGCGCTCCGTCAGACCCGTAGTTTCGTCGGTCTCGGCCTTATAGGTCGAGCCCTCGACAACATCGTGGAACTTCAGCGTACCAGCATACTCACTTACAATGACGGCATTGAACGGATCCCACTTGGCGATGAGGTCGCCTTTCTTAACCGTATCTCCATGAGCAAAGTAGAGTGAACTTCCATAAGGCACATTCAGCGTACTCAATGAAATATTAGTATTAGGATCCACAAAACGGATTTCGGCCAATCGGCTTACCACCATCTTGCAATCCTTGCCTTCCTCATCCTTGAAGTCAACGGTACGAAGCTCGTCGAACTCAATCTTAGAATCGTTCTTCGCCCTGATAGACGCATTCGCTGCCGCTCCACCAGCCACACCGCCGGCGTGGAAGGTGCGCAGGGTAAGCTGTGTACCAGGCTCACCAATGGCCTGTGCCGCAATGACACCCACGGCCTCACCCTTCTGTACCATACGGGCAGTGGCAAGGTTACGGCCATAGCACTTAGCACAAACACCCTTCTTGCTCTCACAAGTGAGCACGGAACGAATCTCAACCATCTCAATAGGAGTGGCCTCTATCTTTGCGACGGCATCTTCCGTGATCTGCTCGCCGGCAGAACAAATGAGCTCACCAGTCGTAGGATCCAATATGTCATGGACTGACACACGACCCAGAATACGCTCGCCAAGAGTGGCTATGACTTCATCGCCATTCTTAAGCGCACGGCACTCAAGGCCACGCAATGTACCACAGTCATCTTCCGTAATAATCACATCGTGGCTGACATCTACAAGACGACGGGTCAGATAACCTGCATCGGCAGTCTTCATGGCCGTATCGGCAAGACCCTTACGCGCACCGTGAGAGGAGATGAAGTACTCCAGCACGGACATGCCTTCCTTGAAATTGGAAAGGATAGGATTCTCAATCGTACCACGACTGTCGGCACCCGCCTTCTGAGGCTTGGCCATCAAACCGCGCATACCGGAGAGCTGCTTGATCTGGTCCTTGGAACCACGGGCACCGGAATCCAGCATCATAAAGACGGCATTGAATCCCTGGTCGGCCTCCGTCATCTCCTTCATCAAGACATCGCCAAGCTCGTTGTTGACATGAGTCCATGCATCGATAACCTGATTATAACGCTCGGTATCGGTGATGAAACCCATATTATAGTTGTTGGTGATTTCCTCCACTTCCTTATTACCCTTCTCCACGATGGAAACCTTTTCCTTCGGGATGATGATGTCGTCAAGGTTGAAAGAAAGACCTGCCACATAGGACATGTGATAACCCAGATTCTTGATGCCATCCAGGAATTCACAGGCGCGAGCCATACCTACAGCCTTAATGGCACTGGCAATGATGCTACGCAGCGTCTTCTTGGAAATCACATCATTGAAGTAGCCTACCTCTACAGGTATAATCTGATTGACAATCACTCTGCCTACCGAGGTTTCCACCAAATGACGGACAGGCTTGCCATCGACGACATCGTCGACCATGACCTTTACCTGTGCATGCAGGTCGCAACGGCCTTCATTGTTTGCAACAAAAGCCTCCTCCGGACCATAGAATGTCAGTCCTTCACCCTTTGCTCCCGGGCGTATCTTCGTGATATAATACAATCCCAGTACCATGTCCTGAGAGGGAACGGTAATCGGGGCACCATTGGCAGGATTGAGAATGTTATGGCTCTGAAGCATCAACACCTGAGCCTCAAGGACGGCCTCGTTACTCAATGGGAGGTGGACAGCCATCTGGTCGCCGTCGAAGTCGGCATTGAAAGCGGTACAAGCCAACGGATGAAGCTGAATGGCCTTGCCTTCTATCATCTTCGGCTGGAATGCCTGAATACCAAGTCTGTGAAGCGTAGGGGCACGGTTCAGGAGCACAGGGTGTCCTTTCATCACATTCTCCAAGATATCCCAGATTACCGGCTCGCGGCGATCCACAATCTTCTTGGCACTCTTCACGGTCTTTACGATGCCCCGCTCAATGAGCTTGCGGATAATGAAGGGCTTGTAGAGCTCTGCAGCCATCAACTTAGGCAAGCCACACTCACCCATCTTCAACTCAGGACCGACAACGATTACGGAACGAGCCGAATAGTCAACACGCTTACCAAGCAAGTTCTGACGGAAGCGCCCCTGCTTACCTTTCAGGGAATCAGAAAGAGACTTCAAGGGGCGATTGCTCTCGCTCTTCACGGCACTTGCCTTGCGGGAGTTGTCGAACAAAGAGTCGACAGCCTCCTGCAGCATGCGCTTCTCATTGCGGAGAATAACCTCAGGAGCCTTGATTTCCACCAATCTCTTCAGGCGATTGTTACGGATAATTACACGACGATAAAGATCGTTCAAGTCGGATGTTGCAAAACGGCCTCCATCCAACGGAATCAACGGGCGAAGCTCTGGTGGAGTTACAGGAATAATCTTCATGATCATCCACTCCGGCCTGTTGATATTCTTTGATCCACGGAAAGCCTCGACAACCTGCAAGCGCTTCAAGGCGTCGGTCTTACGCTGCGCGGAAGAGTCGTTGTTGGCCCGATCGCGCAACTCATAAGATATTTTATCGAGACCTGTCTGACCATTCTCATCTTCTATGCTAAGTTCTGCGAGAAGATTCTGAACAGCTTCGGCACCCATCTTGGCAACGAACTTATTAGGGTCAGCATCGTCCAAGAGGTCGTTGTTAGGATCGAGGCGGTTATCGACAATGTCAAGATACTCATCCTCTGAGAGGAGGTCATATTTGTGAGAACCATTGATCTCTACACCTTCCGCATCAAGAACGCCCTCAAGTTTACCAGGCTTGATAACAATATACTTCTCATAATAGATAACTGAATCAAGCTTCTTCGTGGGGATTCCCAGCAGATAGCCTATCTTATTCGGCAGTGAACGGAAATACCAGATATGGGCCACCGGAACAACGAGCTCTATATGGCCCGAACGCTCACGACGCACTTTTTTCTCGGTAACTTCCACACCGCAACGATCGCAGACAATACCCTTGTAGCGGATACGCTTGTATTTGCCGCAGGCACACTCATAGTCCTTGGTCGGACCAAAGATGCGCTCGCAGAAGAGACCGTCGCGCTCCGGCTTATATGTACGATAGTTGATCGTCTCAGGCTTGGTAACCTCACCATACGAATTTTCCAGGATTTCTTCAGGAGAAGCCAGTCCGATGGTAATCTTCGTAAAATTATTCTTTACCTTTGTATCTTTTTTGAAAGCCATGTTTCTTATATTTGTTAAAAGGGTTCTCGTTTAATCAAGTTTCACGCTTAATCCTAGGCCACGAAGTTCGTGAAGAAGCACATTGAGCGACTCCGGGATACCCGGAGTTGGGAGAGGATCGCCCTTAACGATGGCCTCATAAGCCTTCGAACGACCGACAACATCATCACTCTTGATTGTCAGAATCTCCTGAAGTACATGGGCGGCACCGAAACCTTCAAGTGCCCAAACCTCCATCTCTCCGAAACGCTGACCTCCAAACTGAGCCTTACCTCCAAGAGGCTGCTGGGTAATCAAACTATAAGGACCAATGGAGCGAGCATGCATCTTGTCCTCAACCATATGACCGAGTTTCAAGAAGTAGGTTATGCCAATTGTTGCAGGCTGGTCAAACATCTCGCCTGTCTCACCATCATATATATGAGTAGAGCATAAGCGTGGCAGTCCCGCCTTGTCAGTCCATTTCTGAAGATCAGCAAGCTTGGCACCATCAAAGATTGGAGTTGCGAACTTAACGCCGAGTTTCTTACCCGCAGCACCGAGGATGGCCTCGAATATCTGGCCAAGGTTCATACGGGAAGGCACACCCATCGGGTTGAGTACCAAGTCTACCGGACGGCCATCCTCAAGGAATGGCATGTCCTCCATACGGACAACCTTAGAGACAATACCCTTATTACCATGACGACCGGCAAGCTTATCTCCCACCTGAATCTTACGCTTCTTCGCAACATAGACCTTGGCCATCTGAAGCACTCCCGAAGGAAGCTCGTCGCCAATCGTAATAGCAAACTTGCGACGCTTCAACTCGGCATCCATCTGCTTATACTTGCGCATATAATTCATGATAAGATTGGAGATGAGCCTGTTCTTATGCTCGTCATTCGTCCAGTTATTACTCTCTATACCGTCGTATTCAATATTCTTCAAGGCTGCAACCGTGAAATTGCTACCTTTCGTAATAATCTCTGCGCCAGTATAATCCTTAATACCCTGTGATTTCAAGCCTTTGGTAAGCTCAAGCAACTTGTCGATAAGAATATCCTTCAAATCGTCTACCTTTGCCTCATATTCCTCGTCGATCTTGGCCAAAAGAACCTTGTCTTGCTTCTTCGACTCACGAGTCTTAATAGACCGGGAGAACAACTTCTTGTCTATGATGACACCGCTCAGCGAAGGATTAGCCTTTAACGAAGAATCCTTTACATCGCCGGCCTTATCGCCGAAAATCGCACGGAGCAGTTTCTCTTCTGGAGAAGGATCGCTCTCTCCCTTAGGAGATATCTTGCCAATCAGAATATCGCCCGGCTCTACACGAGCGCCCACACGGATGATACCATTATCGTCAAGATCCTTCGTTGCTTCTTCTGACACATTGGGGATATCGGATGTAAATTCCTCATAGCCGCGCTTAGTCTCACGAACATCAAGAGAATATTCGTCAACATGCACGGAGGTTAACACATCCTCGCGAACCATGCGCTCCGAAATTACAACGGCGTCCTCGTAGTTATAACCCTTCCAAGGGATATAAGCGACAAGAAGGTTACGCCCCAATGCAAGTTCTCCGTTTTCAGTAGCATACCCTTCTGTCAGGATATCACCCTTCTTAACACGCTGACCTTTGTCGCAGATAGGACGAAGGTCGATGGTCATATTCTGATTTGTCCGACGGAACTTAGGGATTCTATATTCTTTCAAGGCAGGCTCGAAACTTACGAACTCTTCCTCCTCTGTACGGTCATAGAGAATGCGAATTGTAGTTGCATCGACATATTCTATTACACCATCACCTTCAGCGATTATCATCGTGCGTGAATCCTCGCAGGCCTTTTTCTCCAAGCCCGTACCCACGATAGGTGCATCGTTATGGAGCAAGGGAACTGCCTGGCGCATCATGTTACATCCCATCAAAGCACGGTGTCCGTCATCATGTTCCAAGAAAGGAATCAGGCCAGCAGACAGAGAAGCTATCTGTTGTGGAGAGACATCCATGTAGTCTACCTGCGAAGGTGGTACTACCGGATAGTCAGCATCCTGCCGGCACTTAACCATTTTACGAACGAAACTTCCATCTGCATTGAGAGGGGCATTACCCTGACCGATGATCCTGTCTTCCTCTTCCTCTGCAGTAAGATAAACAACATGATCGTTGTCCATATCCACGACAGAATCTACTATCTTACGGTAAGGGGTTACTATAAAACCAAGGTCATTAATCTTGGCGTATAGACAGAGCGAAGATATCAGACCGATATTGGGACCTTCAGGCGATTCTATCGGACAAAGGCGCCCATAATGAGTATAGTGCACATCACGGACCTCAAATCCAGCACGCTCACGAGTAAGACCGCCAGGACCAAGAGCTGAAAGGCGGCGCTTATGCGTAACTTCCGCCAATGGATTAGTCTGATCCATGAACTGGCTAAGAGGATTTGTCCCAAAGAAAGAATTGATTACGCTGGAGATTGTCTTGGCATTAATCAAATCTGTCGGGGTAAACACCTCATTGTCGCGTACATTCATACGCTCACGAATGGTGCGGCTTACACGAGCCAAACCTATAGAGAACTGATTTGCCAACTGCTCACCGACCGTACGAACACGGCGATTACTCAAGTGGTCAATATCATCAAGTGCTGCATTGGAATTGATTAGATTAATCAGATATTTGATAATCTCTATAATATCTTCTTTGGTCAGAACGCGAATATCCGAATCGATATTCAGACCCAGCTTCTTGTTGATACGATAACGGCCAACCTCACCAAGATCATAACGCTTATCAGAGAAGAACAGATTGGTGAAAACCTCACGAGCACTGGCATCATCAGCAGGGTCTGCATTGCGCAACTGGCGATAGATATAGAGCACGGCCTCCTTTTCTGAGTTTGAAGGATCTTTCTGCAGAGTATTGAAAATGAGGGAATACTTCTGGGCAGCCTCCTGATCCTTGTGAAGCAAGATGGTCGAAGCCCCACTCTCAAGAATTTCCTCAACATTCTCAGCCGTGATTTCTGTCTCACGATCGAGAATCACTTCGTTACGCTCAATAGAAACGACCTCACCTGTATCCTCATCAACAAAGTCCTCATTCCAGCTCTTCAGTACACGAGCGGCAAGCTTGCGACCGATAGCAGCCTTCATGTTTTTCTTGTTTACCTTCACCTCTTCGCAAAGGTCAAATATCTGAAGAATATCCTTGTCGCTTTCATAACCGATAGCACGGAGCAAGGTCGTAATAGGCAACTTCTTCTTACGATCAATATAGGCATACATCACATTGTTGATGTCAATAGAGAACTCTATCCATGAGCCCTTGAACGGGATGATACGAGCACTGTAAAGCGGAGTGCCATTTGCATGCAATGTACTGCTGAAGAACACGCCCGGAGAACGATGCAACTGAGCAACGACTACACGCTCAGCCCCATTTATAATGAAGGTTCCATTCTCAGTCATATACGGGATTGTCCCCAAAAATACATCTTGAGTTACAGGTGCAAAAGCCTCATGGTCGGGGTCCGTGCAGTAGAGTTTCATCCTGGCCTTCAAAGGTACGCTATATGTCAGACCACGCTCAAGACATTCGTCAATTGTATAGCGCGGAGGATCAACATAGTAATCCAAGAACTCAAGAACGAAATTATTACGAGTATCGGTAATAGGGAAGTTCTCTGCGAACACCCTATATAGCCCGTCGTTCTTGCGTTCCTCAGGCGGAGTATCCAACTGTAAGAAGTCCTTGAAAGACTTCAACTGCACATCGAGAAAATCCGGATATGGATACGGATTATGCACGCTGGCAAAATTTACTCTGTTATCAACAATTTTTGTAGCCATATATATAGTTATAATATTCAGTTTTTTAGCCTTGCCGGCTTGTAAAGGCCTTGGTCCTTGAAAAGCACAAAAAGGTTAGGACACACCGACCGGGCATATCCTAACCGTATTTTAGAGTAATAAGAGCCGTATTACTTGAGCTCTACCTTAGCACCAGCTTCCTCGATAGTCTTCTTCAAGTTCTCAGCCTCTTCCTTAGAGAGACCTTCCTTAACTGTTGCAGGAGCGCCGTCTACAAGATCCTTAGCTTCCTTCAAACCAAGGCCGCAAGCCTCTTTTACAGCCTTCACAACTTGGAGCTTAGTAGCACCAACCTCAGTGAGGACTACATCGAAAGAAGATTTCTCCTCAGCTGCCTCAGCTGCACCGCCAGCAGCAGGACCAGCAGCTACAGCAACAGCTGCAGCAGCAGGCTCAATACCATACTCGTCCTTCAGGACTGTTGCCAACTCATTAACTTCCTTAACTGTGAGGTTTACCAACTCCTCAGCAATAGCTTTAATATCTGCCATTTTATTCTAAATTTAATTTTATTTTTTACTAATGTTATTGACTTTATTGATGTTTGTTATTCAGGACGCTCGCCTAAAGTCTTGAGCACACCATGGATAGTGCTTGCGCCTGACTGAAGAGCAGAAACGACATTCTTTGCCGGAGATTGCAGCAACGCCACAACATCTGCAATAAGTTCATTCTTACTCTTGAGAGCTGCAAGTTCGTCGAGTTTGTCAGCACCAATGAAGATGCTTTCCTCAGCATAAGCAGCCTTAAGGGCAGGAATACCTGCTTTCTTATAATCCTTCAGTAACTTTGCAGGAACATTTGCTGTCTGTGTGAACATCACAGCAGTAGTACCCTTCAGTGCAGTATACAAAGGTTCAAAATCAATATCAGAAGCCTCAAAAGCCTTGTGAAGAAGATTATTCTTTACAACGACCATCTTGATTCCCTTCTTGAAACAATTGCGACGGAGAGCGCTGGTATCTCCTGCATTCAAACCGGTAACATCTACCAGATAAAAATGAGGGAAGTCCTTCAGTTTCTGTCCAAGTTCAGCAATAATAGTATCTTTTACTTCCTTTTTCATTTTACAAAACTTTTAGAGTTATTCAACTGATTTTGGATCAACCTTAATACCCTTACTCATTGTGCTAGAAATAAAGATACTCTTGATATATGTACCTTTCGCAGCAGCAGGCTTCAGTTTGATAACCGCAGAGATAAACTCTTTGGCATTACCTAATATCTGCTCGGATGTCATATTGATTTTCCCGATTGAAGTATGTATAATACCAGCCTTATCAACCTTGAAGTCGATTTTACCCTGCTTAACTTCCTTAACTGCTTTAGCAACATCCATAGTTACTGTACCGCTCTTTGGGTTTGGCATAAGACCGCGAGGTCCGAGTACTCGACCCAACGGGCCAAGCTTACCCATACAAGACGGCATAGTGATGATAACATCAATATCTGTCCATCCGCCTTTGATCTTTTCGACATATTCGTCAAGACCAACATAATCAGCACCCGCTTCTTTAGCAGCGGCCTCCTGATCAGGAGTACAGAGAGCCAGAACCCTTATAGCCTTGCCAGTTCCATTGGGTAATGAAACCACACCACGAACCATCTGGTTAGCCTTACGAGGATCGACTCCTAAGCGTACATCAATATCAACAGAAGCATCAAACTTGGTCGTAGTAATATCTTTAACCAACTTTGAAGCCTCCTCCAGAGTGTACGCCTTCCCTGCTTCAACCTTATCAGCCACTGATTTTTGATTTTTTGTCAGTTTACTCATTTTCCAAATTGAAGTTATAAATTATTTACCAGGGAAGTCCCCTTTTACAGTAATACCCATACTCCTTGCTGTACCGGCGATGAGACGCATAGCACTCTCTACCGTAAAGCAATTCAAATCTGGCATCTTATCCTCAGCGATTGCCCTTACCTGTTCCCAGGTAACTGAGGCAACCTTCTTTCGGTTAGGCTGACCAGACCCCGTCTTTACCTTGGCAGCCTCAAGCAGCTGAATTGCTGCAGGAGGAGTCTTGATGACGAAGCTGAAAGACTTGTCGGTATAGTAAGTGATAACAACAGGGAGAACTTTTCCTGCTTTATCCTGGGTGCGGGCGTTGAATTCTTTGCAGAATCCCATAATATTAATACCCTTAGAACCCAATGCAGGTCCTACTGGAGGGGAAGGATTCGCAGCGCCACCTTTAATCTGTAATTTGATTAATCCAGCAACTTCTTTAGCCATTTTTCTTTGTTAATAATTAATTTGATTTTTCATAAGCCGTAAGAGTGGAAGCCTCCTGCGACTATATATAAGAATATACACGCCGTAACAATTTACATGCTATCCTTCTTTTTCTACTTGCATAAAACCGAGCTCCAAAGGAGTCTTGCGACCGAAGATCTTTACCATCACTTTCAGTTTACGCTTCTCAGTATTAACCTCTTCGATTACACCACTAAAGCCGCTAAAAGGTCCGTCTACAACCTTAACAGTCCCATCAACCTCAAATGGAGTAGTATATTCATTCGTCAACTCTGCCTCTTCTGCAGCCCCGAGCATTCGGTTGATATCCGCCTGCGGAACTGGTGAAGGATTGTCGAGCCCTCCAAGGAAGCCCAAACAATTAGGCATAAAGCGAAGTGTATGCGCGACATCGCCTATAAGATGAGCTTCGATAAAGACATAGCCCGGAAGGCGCATTTTTTCTTTCTCCACTCGTTTGCCATTACGCAAAGAAGCCTGTTTTTCTGTAGGTATCAACACCTGAAAAACATTTGAGCTGAGCAGCGTGTTATGTTTCATTTCGGCCTCAATGTATTCCTTCAATTTAGCCTCTTTTCCACTAACAGCACGAAGCACATACCAGTTCTTTCCTATATCAGCCATCTTTCCCTTAGTTATTAATTTGGATAGATCGCAGTCATCAAAGTTCTGAACACACTGTCCATGGCAAACACTATCAATGCGATGACAAGGGAAGCGGACAACACGACTACCGCGCTGTGAGTCAGCTGCTTGTAGGTTGGCCATGTAGTCTTGTGGACAAGTTCATTGTAACTCGCCTTGATATTGTCTACTATCGTCTTGAATATCTTCTTAAACATACCATCCTTTATTTTGGCACGGGTTGAAAGACTCGAACTCTCGACACCTGGTTTTGGAGACCAGTGCTCTACCAACTGAGCTAAACCCGTAAATAAACTTCCGCCACCGCAGCAGCGGAAGTTTTCCATATAATATTGATTGAACTCAATTACTTGATATCATCAAGGATTGCTGTAATCTGACCAGAACCAACGGTGCGACCACCCTCACGGATAGCGAAACGCAGACCCTCGTTCAAGGCAACCTTGTAGATCAATTCAACCTCAATCTCAACATTATCACCAGGCATAACCATCTCAACACCTTCTGGCAATTTAATCTCACCGGTACAGTCCATTGTGCGGAGGTAGAATTGTGGACGATACTTGTTTCCGAACGGAGTATGACGGCCACCCTCTTCCTTCTTCAATACATAGATGGAAGCCTTGAAGTGATCATGAGGAGTAATAGCTCCCGGGTGTACGACTACCATACCACGCTTGATCTCATCCTTGTCAATACCACGGAGAAGCAGACCAACATTGTCGCCAGCCTCGCCAGTAGGCAGAGTCTTACGGAACATCTCAACGCCGGTGATAACCGACTTCTTGTCCTCGCCAAGGCCGAGCAGCTGAACCTCGTCTCCGATTTTGCAGATACCAGTCTCAATACGGCCTGTAGCAACTGTACCACGACCTGTGATAGAGAACACATCCTCAACAGGCATCAAGAAAGGCTTGTCAATCTCACGAGTCGGCTCCAGAATCCAAGTGTCAACCGTATCCATCAACTCTATTACCTTATCGCTCCACTTCTCAACTCCATTCAGAGCACCGAGAGCAGAACCACGAATGATTGGAGTATCCTCCTCATAGCCATACTGCTCGAGAATCTCACGAACTTCCATTTCAACAAGTTCGAGCATCTCCTCATCGTCAACCATATCGCACTTATTCAGGAATACTACCAGACGAGGCACATTCACCTGACGAGCGAGCAACACATGCTCACGAGTCTGAGGCATAGGACCGTCAGTTGCAGCAACCACCAAGATAGCACCGTCCATCTGGGCAGCACCCGTTACCATATTCTTCACATAGTCAGCGTGTCCCGGGCAGTCTACATGCGCATAGTGGCGATTTGCAGTTTCATACTCAATATGAGAAGAGTTGATGGTAATACCACGCTCTTTCTCCTCAGGAGCATTGTCAATCTGATCGAAAGACTTCACATCCTCGCTACCAAACCCTCTATCGTGAAGAGTCTTTGAGATGGCAGCTGTAAGAGTGGTCTTACCGTGGTCAACATGACCAATTGTACCGATGTTTACATGCGGTTTCGTCCGTACGAATTCTTCTTTAGCCATAGCTTTTAATTTTATTATTTATATACAATGAATAATCAAACTCTTGCAAATTCATCTTGTTTTTCTTCGAGTCTATAAAATAGAACAAGAAGTAGAGCTGTAACTGAGAGTTGAACTCAGGACCTCTTCCTTACCAAGGAAGTGCTCTACCACTGAGCTATTACAGCATGCCGTTAGAGCGGAAAACGGGACTCAAACCCGCGACCCCCAGCTTGGAAGGCTAGTGCTCTATCAACTGAGCTATTTCCGCAAAACTCCTACTGAAGTGGGTGGTGATGGATTCGAACCACCGAAGGCATCGCCAGCAGATTTACAGTCTGCCCCATTTGGCCACTCTGGTAACCACCCGTGTTTCAATAACTTGCCGTCTCCGAATTTCCTGAGCCTCTTGTCGGATTCGAACCAACGACCCCGAGATTACAAATCACGTGCTCTGGCCAACTGAGCTAAAGAGGCAGTTCTTTGCAGCCGCTGAGCGACTTGTATTTCGGACATATTGTAAAACGGCTGCAAAGATACGACTTATTTTCTAAATTCCAAAACTTTTTCCGGTTTTTTTTAGCGGCTACGCATTTTTTCCTTGAATTTAGTAAGCTGGACCCTCATAGAATCCACACACTGGTCCACGCTCTCCTCAAATGTATCACAAGTCTTTTCCACATAGAGCTTAGAACCCGGGACAGTAACTTCGATGCTTGCCTGCTTGTTCAATGCTGTGGCAGGTTTCACCACCTTCAACTGCACCTCCGCCTTTTGTATATCCTCATAAGATTTTTCCAACTTGGCGACTTTCTTCTCGATAAACGCCTGTAAACTCTCGGTAGCGTCGAAATGAATCGACTTCATCTTAATCTCCATAGTTACCTCCTATTTAAAAACAAGATTAAGCCCGTGGATGGGCATTCTTATAAACTTTCTTGAGTTGTTCGAATGTTGTGTGAGTATAAATCTCTGTCGTAGACAGACTCTCGTGCCCGAGCAGCTTCTTCACACTCTCAAGCCCGGCATCGTGGTTCAGCATGGCCGTCGCGAAAGTGTGGCGAAGCACATGCGGGGTACGCTCTTTCAGGGTGCATACCCGTGAAAGATTCTTTTTCACCTCGTACCTCACCTGATTGCGGTTCATCCGCTCGCCTTTATCCGTCAGAAACAGGGCTTCCGAATGCCGCGCCACTTCGCAATTGCGAAGCCGGATATATTCCAGCAAAGCCTTTTCCAGTTCCATCCCGAATGGTACGATGCGCTCTTTGTTGCGCTTGCCAAGCACTTTAACTTGATGATTGGCAAAGTCCACGGCATCGTCGTTCAGTCCGATCAATTCCGCAAGACGCATCCCTGTAGAATAGAAAGTCAATATAAGGGTTCTCGCACGAACCTCTTTATAAGTATCTCCCCAATCCTGATCAACCAGGCGGTCGATTTCCGATTCCTTGAGAAACTGCGGCAAGGGTTTCCCTCTTTTCGGCCCTTTCACCATTCTCGACGGATCAGTCTCTACCATCTTATGAGCAAGGGCAAAACGGAAAAGGGAACGCAAAGCACTCAATCTTCTGTTGATTGAAGTAGCATTGTTTCCTTTATCCATCATACTCTCCATCCAGTCTCGGATAACATCAGAGTCTATTGACTCCCAAGAGAGCTGATCATCCAAATTTTTGAAGTACGCCTCGAAACTTCTCAGGTCGTCGGCGTAACTCCTTACCGTCAGCCGCGAGCGATTTTTCCCAAACTGCAAGTAGTTCAAAAATTCTTCTATCATATCCGACGCTGCTTACTTTACGATGTACTTTCGGCAACGAATATACGGAATTTAATTCAAACTACCAAATTTTCGGGGAAGTTTTTACTCTTCCTCCTGACGCAGCTTCTGTACATAGATGGCATGTTCCATCTTGAGACGCTTCAAAACAGAAGGCTTGTCATACTGCTGACGAGCACGCAGCTCCTTGACGACACCTGTCTTTTCGAATTTTCTCTTGAACTTCTTGAGAGCTCTTTCGATGTTCTCACCATCCTTTACTGGTACAATAATCATGTTTTGCTTTTTAATATTTTATCTGTTAAACTTACGCTTTTCGGCACAAGATGCCATAATTGCGGCTGCAAAGTTACATCTTATTTCTGAAACTTCCAACTTTTCCATTCATTATTTTAACTAACAGCCCGAAGAAAAATCATTTATGGAGTCAACCTACAAACACAAGGGGACCGTTTTGGCGGTCGAGCTCCTTGCCGTTGTACATGACAGTTATATTATTATTTTTCTCCATAGATAGTTTGAATTTGACCGTCATCCTTTTTTAGGACGACATGTTCGCTATTACCAAAGCCTTTGCCTTTATGCATAGCAGATATCCTCCAGTATTTGCCCTCAATAAGATATATCTCCAATGGTTTCTTCTTATCTATGAACTCTTTACCGTATATATCAGAAAGAATGGTATATGCAATACTATAGGCCATTTCAGGGGTACGCAACACTCCCTCCTTTCTATTATACACACTATAAGGATCGGTTTTTCCCTCGTATACGAGTTCTCCTGCTTTAGCCAAGGAATCAAGCTTCTCACGATATAATTTGGAACTTGCTGGAATATTGCCTTTGAAGATAAAATCCCGCTTCTCTTCCAATATCTGGCTTTGAGGAGAAATTATCAAGATACCAACCGACAAACCTATTATAATCCCAATTATCACAAATAAAGTATTTAATAAAACTTGTTTCATAACAATTAATATTGATGATATAAAATTTTAGAATATTTTTTTGTTTTTCAACACTTGACAAAGTTTTGATTTGTAAAAATGTTGCCGTATTAGTATTTAACCTAGTAAGTAGTCCGTCCAGGTATGCCGCAGGTCGGCATTCCCGGCCGTGCCCGTGCCGCCGCTGACTTGCGGAACAACATCCGGCAACGGGTTGATGTAATAGTCCGTCCTCAACTTCCGCCCTCCCACATCATAGGTATATGTAATCTTGCCCCCATCCAGAAATAGGATTTTGTTCGGCAAACAGGGTGATGCGGCAAGTGCAATCGAGCTTGCTTGAATTGCAAAACCGCCGCCCCTATTGTACCTCTTGTACAAATTTAGACAATTATATTCAATCTTGCAAATCTGCCG
>NZ_FOOW01000024.1 GCF_900113305.1 Prevotella sp. KH2C16
AGGCACTCTTCGAGCATCTCTTCGACCAGGGCATCCATCTCGTGCATGGCCTCAAGGCCAACATGAAGAATAAGCTCATGCCCATGTGGGACAAGATCATGCTCAGAAAAAGGTACATCATCGAGTGTATCAACGAATTGCTCAAGAACAAGGCCAACCTCGTGCATTCACGACACCGGTCCATACACAACTTTATGATGAACCTATGCTCGGCTCTCGCGGCCTACTGTTTCTTTGACAACAAGCCGGAGGCGCTGCCAGTGCATGTGGAGAAATCAAGACAATTAGAGCTATTTGCATGGTAATCTTATCCCGAACTCGCGTAAGAACTGGTAAAAAAGTCTCTCGCACGGGAGATGGAAAAGCCATGGTTCTCAGTCAATTTTCAGTCAATATTTTATGTCTACTTGCGGACTTATAACTGCTACTCGTATCCATGTTCTCCTATTTTTGTGGGAACAAAAGAAAAGCGGAGACCCCTTGTCTATGGGATTTCCGCTTTGTTTCTTTGGTGGGGTGGAGGGTGGGACTCGAACCCACGACATTCAGAACCACAATCTGACGCTCTAACCAACTGAACTACATCCACCGTGTAAAGGTTTGCCTAATCATCTTAAGCGGGTGCAAAGATACGGGAAATATTTGGAACAGCCAAACATTTCCCGATATTTTTTCTCTCTGCCGCTTATTTTGCCGGCGTGGCGGGCAGCTTCGGAGCTGCGGGCGCATTCTGCTGCGTGCCTTGTGCGGGAGCACCCTGCTGTGCGCCCTGGGGGGCTTGGCCTGCGCCGAAGCCCTGCGTGTTGACGGGGTTGGTGGTCTCGGTCTTCACAGCCTGGTTGTCGAATACGCTCTGCTCGTGCTGTGCCTGAGGCGCGGTGTAGGCGCAGAAGATGCTCAGTACGACCATGGCGGCCGCGAGGCCCCAGGTGATTTTCTCTACGAAGTCGGTTGTCTTGCGGACGCCCATGATCTGATTGGACGAGGAGAACTGTGATGAGAGGCCTCCTCCCTTAGACTCCTGGATGAGCACGATGAAGATCATCAGGAGCGATACGAGTACGATAAATACTACCAATAATGTATAAACCATCTTTTCTTGAAACTATTTTATTTTTAATTCTTATCTGTATTTTTGGCGTTCTCGTTGCGGATGAGTTTCCGCAGGAATCGCATTTGGTCTGCAAAGTAAGCACTTTTTTTCGAATTATTCAAATTTAAATGCTTAATAATTTCCAAAGCGCGCTGATATTTGCCCTGTTGGATGTAAATCCGGGCAAGCGTCTCGGTATAATAGGTGGCGTTGCTCTCGCTGTCGTCCTCGGAGGTGTCGTCGATTTCGGGCGTGTACTGGGGCTCCTGGCTGAGCTCTATCTTGCCTCCCGACTGGTCGAGGAACTGGTCGATGAGTGCCTGTCCCTTCATGAGCGGAGTGTCGGCGGGAGCCGCCTCCTCGATTTCGAGCAGGTAGCTCACATAGTCGGTGGTGGCATCGGCGGGCGTGGGTTTGCGCTTCTTGCGGCCGGCTTTCTCTTCCTCGCTCTCTACGGGGATGGTGTCGAGGAAGCTGTCGATGAGCATGGCCGTGCGGTCTTCAGCGGTTTCCTCCTTGGCTCTCGGAGTTGTCGCGGCCTTACGGGCCGACGGCTGGTTGCGCAGCTTGTAGTGGGCTGCCTCCACGAGGTTGAAGATTACCTTGCGGTCGGTAATGTAGATGGCGGCCTTGCGCAGCTCCTCGTCGAAGGTGGGGTCGTGCAGGATGTAGAGGTTCTGCAGCATGAGCAGGCGTGCGGTCTGATAGTATGGATAGAGTGCGATGAGGCTTCGGAGATCGTAGAGGGTCTCCTTGTCCATGAGCTCGGGATGTTTGATGAGTTGCACTAAGTCCATATTTTCCCTTGTCTGTATTTACCAGTTGGCCACGGTGGCGTTGAATATCTGGTCCACGAGGTCTTTGCACATCTGGGTTACGAGTTCCTCCTGCACCGACGAGAGGCTCTGCGTGGTCTCGTAGACCTGCGTGGCGGTGAATTGCTGCTCGAAGTCTTCCTGGTGGTTCACATTGTTGGTGAAGCGCACGGTAACGGTCATCGAGAGCTCGGTCTGCGCGGAGTATCCCTCCGACGACACCGACTTGTTGCGCTGCGAGTATTGCGTGATTTCGCCTTCTATCTTCAGGTCGCCGTTCCTGCGCACCTGGATGAGCTTGGTGTGGTTGGCGAACTCATCCTTCAGCGCGTTGTTGAAGATGGGAGCCATGGGACCCCACACATAGCTGGAGCGGATGGGGAAGTCGGCGATGGTGATGGTCTTCGTCTTGGAGTAGTCGATGCTGGCTCCGTTGAAGCTGTAGCCTTTGAAGGCACATGACGACAGCAGCATTGCCAGCCCTCCGACAAGGAGCGTCAGGATAGTGCGGAGTGTCCGTCCTGCGTGGTGCGCGCGCATTGTCGGCAGGTGGTCGGTGGGTAAGTTGCGATTCGCCATGAGGTATCTCGTTAATCTTTAATTCTTAGTCCATAATCCCTAATTCGCAGTCTTCCTACAGGCCGTACTGCTTGATGCGGCGGTAGAGCGTGCGGTCGGAGATGCCGAGGGCCGTGGCGGCTTTCTTGCGGTTGCCGTTGGCCATGCGGAGAGCCTTCTCCACCATCTGCCGTCCGAGGCTCGTCAGGTTCAGGTCTCCATTTTCCTCTTCGGCTTCTATGAGTTCGGCTTCGGCGTCGAGGGGCTGCGGCTGTAGCGCAGGCGGCTGCAGACCGGTCATGCCGTGGTCGGTGGGAGCGATGATGGGATTCTGGAATCCCGTGGCCCCGTTGAGTCCCCGTGCCTCGTCGATCTGCTTGCGCAGCGAGCTCATGTCGCGCCTGAGGTCCGACACATTGCCGCGCAGTTCGTAGAGAATCTTGTAGAGCAGCTCCCGCTCATTCTCGTAGGAGTGGCTTCCGCCCTTGCCCACGGGGGCGAGTTCCGTGCTCTCCGGGTCGTGCGGGATGTAGCGGGAGAGTATCTCGCCGCTGATCTCGCGCGAAGGACTAAGCACCGACATCTGCTCGGTGATGTTCTTCAGCTGGCGCACATTGCCCGGCCACTTGTAGCCGAGCATGAGCTGCTTGGCCTCGTCGGTGAGCGATATCTTCGGCAGCCTGTACTTTTCGGCCATCTGCATGGCGAAGAGGCGGAAGAGCAACAGGATGTCCTGGCCGCGGTCGCGCAGCGGCGGCATCTGGATGGGAATGGTGTTCAGGCGGTAGTAGAGGTCTTCACGGAACCGGCCCTCACGGATGGCCTTGCTGATGTTTACATTCGTGGCCGCCACGATGCGCACATCGGTCTTCATGATCTTGGTGCCGCCCACGCGGATGTATTCGCCCGTCTCCAGCACCCGCAGCAGGCGGGCCTGCGTGGCCATGGGCAGCTCGCCCACCTCGTCGAGGAAGATGGTGCCCTTGTTGGCTATGCCGAAGTATCCCTCGCTCTCGCCGACGGCTCCCGTGAAGGAGCCTTTCTCGTGGCCGAAGAGCTCGCTGTCGATGGTGCCCTCGGGAATGGAGCCGCAGTTGATGGCGAAGTATTTCTCGCGCCTGCGGGGCGAGTTGTCGTGAATCAGGCGGGGAATAATTTCCTTGCCCACTCCGCTCTCGCCCACGATGAGCACGCTGAGGTCGGTTGGTGCCACCTGCAGGGCCACATCGAGGGCATGGTTCAGACCGTCGCTGTTACCCACGATGTTGTATCTCTGCTTGATTCTTTGCAGTTCGGTCGTATTCATTGGATGACAAAATTACGCATTTTTTATGAGATAGCTGCAATTTTGGCAGACTTTTTAAGTTTTTTTCTTGTCGAGCTTGATGAGCAGGAGTCCGATGCCCGTCCACACGAGCTCTCTTAGTCTTACAATCAAGGCCACGAAGATGCCTGCGCTGGCCGTGAGTCCGAGACCCGTGCTCGACATCAGGAAGCCACCCTCGCGGCCGCCCAGTTGCAGGGGCATGAAGAAGAGCAGGTTGGCAAACAGCGAGGTGAAGGCCAGGATGAGAATGCACTGAACATAGTTTACGGTCGGAAGCAGTACGAGCAGGATGAAGAAAATCTCAGTGGCGGAGCAGATGCGGCACCCCAGTTCGAGGCACACCGCGGAGTAGAAGGTCTTGGGATTCTGCTCGTGCAGGGCGGCTATCTGTGCGTCGATGGTGTCGAGCTGCTGCTTGTGGTGCTCCACAAAGGGCACGGCCCACTTCTTCACCAGCGGGAGATGGCGCAGCACCTGCAGCAGCCGGTTGGCGAAGCCCTTCTTGTAACCCGTGGCGAAGAACCAGATGCCCAGCAGGCAGAAGGCTCCCGTGAGGGTGAGCAAGGCGGCCATGAACACCGATACATGCTGCGTGAGGACGAAGAGGAATATCGAGATGAGCCAGAACCAGAAGTGGCTGAAGATGTGGGTCATCGCGTAGAGGATGACCGACGAGGAGGCCCGCTCCGTGCCCACGACGGGCGCGAGCTCCATGATGCGGTAGGGTTCGCCGCCCATCAGGCCGCCGGGGGTGGCATAGTTGAGGGCGAAGCCCGATATCGTGAGCTTGTAGACCCACCAGAAGCCCACGCGACGGCGACCGTCGTCCTGTGAACGGATGATGAGCCACCACGCCGATGCGTTGAACAGGTAGAGAAATGCCCACAGGGCTACCACGGCGAAGAACCAGTAGCCCGCATGTTGCAGTCCCTGCCACACTTCGGCAAAGGAGAGCTGCGTAACCATTACGGCAAGCACCACGAGCCCGAAGGCGAAGAAGGCGTTCTGGTATTTTCTGCTCATGGCTTATTCGGCTGCCGTTTCCCTGGGCTTTCCGTCCCGTGCCCCCTGCGGCTTCTCGGCGCGCTCCTTGATGGCATTCTCGTGCTTCTTGGGAATGGCGAAGCGCACCTTCTCGCTCTCGTCGCGGCGTTCGCGGTAGAGCTTCGGCAGCGGGTGAGCCATCGGCTCGTCGTAACACTCGCGGTTGCGGAACACATCGATGGCCAGGAAGATGGCATGGCGCAAGGAGTTTTCGTTCGCCGCATCCTTGCCGGCAAGGCTGTACTGCACGCCTTGATTGGGCGCGGTGCAGACGATGGGCAGCCCGGTAAGCAACTGCTCGCTGCTCTCGATGGTGAGGGCGGCGAAGGGTGCCATGCCTTGGTCGTGATACATGGCCAGCACGCCGTCGAAGTTGCGGTAGTCGCCGTTGGCAAAGAAGTCGTCAGCGGCATAGGGACCGAAGGCACAGAGGCTCTCTTCGTTGAACTCTCCGATGGCCTTTCTGATGACCTCGTCTTCCTCCTTGCCGGCTCCCGGGTTCAGCGAGAGCACGGCGACGCGTGGGCAGGAGATGGAGTAGTCGCGCTTCAGGCAGGTCGCGAAAGTCTTGATCTTCCCGACGACATTCTCCTTCGTGATGGCGGCAGCCACCTCTTTCAGCGGCATGTCCTCGGTGAGGATGCCCATGCGCAGCTGCTCGTTCTGCAGGATGGTCATAGGATGTGTGTCGTCGTTGAAGCACTCCTCGATATAGGCCGTCTGCCCCTTGAACTGGAAGCCTGCGCCCTGGATGCTGGCATCGTTGACGGGACAGGTTACGAGCACATCGAACAGGCCGTCGCGATAGTCGGTGATGGCACGGTCGAGAGCCATGAGCGAGGCATGCCCGGCCTCCTGCGAAGCCGAACCTATTTCCACCTTCACCTCCTCGTCGCAGGCCGTGAGCATGTTCACGCGCCCTTCGCGGGCTTCCTCCGCCCGCTCGATGATAGAGAAGCTGGCCTCTATGCCCAGTGCGTTACGATGGTAGGCAGCCACTTTGGGCGAGCCGTAGATGATAGGCGTACAGAGCTCCAGCATCGTGGGGTCTGAGAATGTTTTAAAAATCAGTTCGTATCCGACGCCGTTGGTGTCGCCGTGTGTGATGGCCACACGAATCTTTCTTTGTTCCATAGGATAGTTTTTAATTATGTTATATCTCCCTCCTACGGCCTCTCCCCAGCCCTCCCCTGCAGGGAAACACCTCTCCCTGACCCTCCCCAAAGGGGAGGGGATATTAAGAGGGTGAAAGGCGGGAGGATGCCATAGGCTTTTTATTCTTTAATTATTACCTCTCCCCAACCCTCCCCTTGGGGGAGGGTTGGGGAGAGGTGTTGCTCCTCAATAATCATACACCACCGCCTCAAGCTGCCTGATGAGATTGCGCTTCTTCTGCCCGGGAGCATAGACGAAGGCCAGCTCCACGAGCATGGTGCCGTCGCGGCGGTTTGTGAGGTGGGCGAAGAACGGGCCTCCCATGATGTCGTTCTCCATTTCCCAGAGCCCGTGGAAGTACAGGTCGAGCATCTTGTCCTGCCTCGTCATCACGGTGGAGCGGTTCATATGCATCCGCATGTTGTCTTCCTCGCCCCGGATGTTGGCCTTGAGGCAGCTGTCCACGCGCTGTAATACCTCGGGGAAGGCCTTCACGGCAGGACCGATGAAGTCGCCCAGATGGTAATAGGGACATTGCCCCCGCAACCGTATGAAAACGAGATTCTTCGTGGCAAGGGTTCCGTTGTCGGAGAGCCAGAGGAAGTCCTTCCCTTGTTTGCTCGATCGCATATCGACCGGGATAAACTTCTTTATGCCAAACATCTTCTGCACCAAGGCCCCGGCCTTGGGATTGTGCTTGCGGCGGAGCTCCTTCACGGCCTGCTGGTGCTCGAATTGGTCGATGAACGGCTCGGCGATCCAGATGTTGTCCTTGTTGGCGTAGACCACTCGCTGCGGCCGCGTGTAGACATTGTCCTTGATATCCCAGTCGTGGCGGGTGCCCCTCGTGTAGACGACGATGCTGCGCGCGAGCCGGTAGCTGCCCTTGAAGTCCTCGGCCTTGATGCTCACCACATCATACATCGGCTCCTCCTGCGGCAGTTCCCTGCAGGGGCGGCTCAGGTAGTCGGCGATGGCATTCGCGCTGTCGCCCACCACGAGCACCTCGTAGGGCTTCATGCTGCTCATGGCGTGCTCGGCCGGCCGGCGATTGCCGCACGCGGCGAGGAGCAGCAGGGCCGTGAGGAGGATGGGCGTGCGGTTCATGGCCTGAGCCCTCCCGTCCTTTTCGCGGTGCTCAGCAGTCCGCAGGCGGCAAAGATGTCCTGCCCCCGTGAGGCGCGTATGGTGGTGAAGATGCCGTGGCGGGTCAGGTAGTCGCGGAAGGCTTCCATCGTCTCCTCGCCGGCTCCGCGGAGCGGCACGCCCGGTATCTGGTGGAATCGTATGAGGTTTACGCGGCAGTCGAGGCCTTTCAGGAGCTTCACGATCTCGCGGGCGTGAGCCTGAGAGTCGTTGAGGCCGCCGAAGACGATGTACTCGAACGAGAGCCGCCGCTGGCGGGAGAAGTCGTAGTTGCGGAGCAGTTCCACGATTTCCCCGATGGGCATGCCCCGCTGGGCGGGCATGAGCTCGGCGCGCTGGCCGGGCAGGGGAGAGTGGAGGCTGATGGCCACATGGCAGTCGCTCTCGTCGAGGAACCGCCGCAGCCTGCCCCTCACGCCCACGCTCGACACGGTGATGCGCCGCGGGCTCCACGCCCATCCGTAGGGGGCGGTGAGCACGGCGGTGGCCCGGAGCACGGCGTCGAGGTTGTCCATGGGCTCGCCCTGCCCCATGAAGACGATGTTGGTGAGCCTCCCGGCCTCGGGCAGGGAGTAGGCCTGGTTGAGGATGTCTACAGCCGAGAGGTTGCCCTCGAACCCCTGCTTGCCGGTCTGGCAGAAGAGGCAGTTCATCTTGCAGCCCACCTGGCAGGAGACGCAGAGCGTGGCGCGGTCGGCGTCGGGTATGAAGACGGCCTCCACGAAGCGCCCCTCCCGCGTGGGGAAGAGATACTTCACGGTGCCGTCCTTGGAGCGCTGCGCGTCCACGGGGGCGGCACAGCCGATCTCGTAGGCCTCGCCGAGCCGCGCGCGTGCGGCCTTCGGGAGGTCGGTCATCGCGTCGACGCTCCTCACGCGGTGCCGGTAGAGCCATTTCGCCATCTGTCCGCCGGCAAAGGCGGGCATCCCGAGCTCACGGGCCACGCCCTTGAGCTCGTCGGGCGTCATGCCGAGAAGCGCTGTCTTTCTGTCCATCTTGTAGCCTCTTGTCTCTTTCTTAAGTCTTGTTTCATGGAGGCCGGTCTCCCGGAGGGAGTTTCCGGGCGTCTCCTTTCCGCATGCAAAGATAAGGAAAATCGGCGGAATATTTGCAGAATTTCCGAACTTTCATTTGATTCTGCCTGATTCTCTCATTTCCATCACTTTCGGCGCCTTCCGCCGGGGCAAAAGTAAAAGGCCGTTAGAAGCTCTCCTTTTAGCCGCCTTTTACTCTCCTTTTAGCCGCCTTTTACTTTCCTTTTAGCCGCTAAAAGGAAAAGGGGGAATGTTTAGGGATTCCTAACTTGCAGGATTTAATGGTTGCCTATGTCCTGCAAAGATACAATGACTTCATACTCTGCCCACCAGGGGAGAGCCGTTAAAGAAAATGCGTGGAGCGGATTCTGCTTCCGTTCCACGCATCGTTGTCAGGGAGAGTGAAGCGGGTTCACTCTGAATGTTGCTTATTGGTCAGGCGGGCGTTAGTCCTCCCAACTGTCGTCGCCTCCGGCGGGATTCGGCTTGGCGCCGATTCCTCCCGGGGGATCACCGGGGATGATGGGCACCGGCTCCTCTCCGCCTTCGCCGTCGTTATCCACTTGCGTGAACGCCTGCATCATCTGCTCTGACTTCAGGCAGTGGATCTCGGCTGCCGGCTCCATGTAGGATTTTTTCATCTGTTTCATATGTTTACTATAGTTAGTGATAGACTTTCTGCGGGCTTAGTCTTCCCACGGCTGGTAGCCCGCCCAGCTATCGTCGCCGAAGGGATTCGGCTTGGCGCCGATGTCGTCGTCCTCGATCTCTTCGTCGGGGTTCACCCCTACGCTCCACCACTCGCCGTCCATCAGCGAGTCGCCGTTCATGATGATTACCTCTGTCTGCGGCTGTATATATTCTTTCTTTTTCATGTCCTTTGTGAGTTTATTTGATGATTACTTTCTTGCCATTGTGGATGTATACGCCCTTTTGGGGGTGCTCTACCCGGATGCCGTTCAGGTTATAGTAGGGTGCGTCGTCGCCCTGCTCCTCTGTCGCGATGCCTTCGATGCCCGTAACCGACGAGCTCTCGTCGTCGAAGCGGAATGAGAAGGCCTTGGCCTGGTTGTTGCCGTCGAGCTTCAGATAGGCGCTGAAGTAGGGCATCTTGTTACCAGGGTTCTCCTTGATCTTAAGGAACTTCCCCTGACCCTTACTGAAAGCATAGAGGTGGTTGCCGGCGTCGCTCATCACCTGGGTGTCTTCCAGCACGCCCACCATCTTGTAGCCGGCTTCGGAATACATGCCCGAGGGGTCGTTCACCGCGTGGTGGTCCTGCTCGTCGGTCATCTCGCAGTAGGAGTCTGCCGTGGCGGCGTTCACGCTGTGGAGTAGCACGCCGAGGTTGGCAGGTACATAGCCGTCGTCGATGCGTCGTGCCTTGGCATATGGATAAGCGGGAGACATGCGGCTGAAGTCTACGGGCAGGTAGGGCCTTACATCGCCGCCGTTGTTATACTGCGTGTCAAAGGGATAGCAGCGTGTGGCGCCGTAACGGTTGGTTGCCTGCGGAATTTCCGCCGTGATGTTCAGCGTGTGGTCATCAATTTCCCATTTGCTATTATAATCACTTACCCTACTACGCTTTACATAGATGTTCTGTCCGTTCTTGAATGAATAGCTTCCTGGCTGCTCGTATTCTACAGAGCCAAGTTCACCTGGTATGTCACCTACAAAATAAAGATCCTCAATGCTGCTGCCCTTGAAAGCATTCATACCGATGTAGCTCATATCGGCAAGTGAGACGATAGCCTTGACCGTACTGGTGTTCTCGTAAGCGAAATCGAGAACGCTGCTCACCTCATAGGTCTTCTCTGGGAAAGTCTTGCCGAAACGGTCTGGAGTTGTTGTGGCATCTTCCGTTGCAGTTTTGTCAAGGATGACCGATGTGCGCTCGTTATAGAAGCTGATGGCACCCACGTGAGTTGTGGAAGTCGGGAAAAACTCCGTGCCGCGGTCGTAGCCCTTTGAGCTTACAAATGAAGGATGCACTTCCTTGAAGACATTGTTGTAATTCGTAATGGCTGCATCATTAGCCGTGTTCTCATACCATTTCTTGCGGACATAGACAGTCACATCCTTGGTATTGCCCGACTCGTACATGATGTCTGCTGTCAATACCGGGACTTTGTCCTCGCCCATGAAGCTGAGCGACTTCAGATTATCACAGAGGGCGATGGCACGCTGGCCGATGGTTGTGACACTTTTGGGGAAAGTGATGTTCGACACCTTGTCACTTCCATAGAAAGCATAGGATGCAACTTCCTCAAAATAAGGAACGAGCGTATATTTCGTGTCAGCCTTGCCAGCCGGGAATGTAACGAGCTTCTTCCTGTTCTTGTCACAGAGCATGCCGTCAAGCGAAGAATATTTCGGATTACCATCGTTCACATGGATAGCTGTCAGGTTATCACACATATTGAACGTTCCCGTCTCGATAGTGGCAACACTGGCAGGAATCTCTACGGTCTCCAGTCCCTTGCAGTTGTCAAAGGCCTGCTTCTTTATGGCTGTCACAGTATTTGGAATCTCGATGCTCTTGATACCAGACTGTGCGAATGAGTTCTCACCGATAGTCGTAATGGAAGCCGGTGTAGCGAAAGTGACTGACTCCAGCTGCGGTGTGTTCTGGAAAGCATTGGCTTTGATTTCCGTGACGGTGGCAGGCACCTCGAAACTTGTCAATTTGGGGTCATTGGCGAAGATTCCTGTAGGGACAGTAGTGAGCTTCGTGCTGCCAGCGAACTGGAATGTCGTCAGCTCTGGATTGTTTGAGAAGCAATTATCACCCATTTTCACAAGCTGTGAATTATCTTCAATGGTGACACTCTGCAACTTCTCAGAATAGGAGAAACCATTGCCCTCGATATTCTTCACCGAGGCTGGAAGCGTGAGATCTGTCAGATGAGTTGTGTGGGCGAAGGCCTGTCGGCCAATAGTCTCAAGCTGGCTGCCCGCCGCAAAATCAATACCCGTAACACCACTGTATCCGAAAGCGTCAGAGCCTATGTTCTTCACATTCTTGGAGATGGTGACTTTGCCGATGGCTGTTGTCTCATAGAAAGCATGTCCGTCAATCTCCGTAACGCTCTCGGGAACGACATAGTCTCCGGTCTTTGTGGCTACACAGAGCATCAGGTGCGTGCCGTCCTTGGTGAACAGCACATTGTCCTCTGCCTTAAAATAGTTGTTGGCATCATCTACCGTGATACTGGCTAATCTGCCACATCCGGTGAACGCAGCTTCTTCTATCTTGTTTACCTTATCACCTATATGGACTGACCTAAGACCATAGGAGAACTCGAAGGCAGAGTTTCCTATCGTCTGCACATCGTTGAAGTCCACCGACTTGATGCTGCCCACATAGAAGGCACGTGGCGCTATGGTAGTAACACCTTCAGGAATTGTATAGTCAGCATCATTGAGTCCATCGGAACGGCGGGCGGGATAGCTCAGCAGCGTCTTCTTGTCCTTGGAACACAGGACACCGTCTATATCACAGAATTTCGTATTGCCGGCATCCACCTTTATATGGTCTGCCGTTGTCATTATTGATGAGCCGTCATCATTAAAAGTCATATTCTCTACCGAAGCAGGAATCGTAAGCGTTCCTATTTTAGTTGCCTGTGAGAAGGCATAGGAGTTTACAGTCGTAACGGTGCTTGGAATGGTATAATCTCCACCCTTACCCGAAGGATAGCAGACAAGCGTTGACCCATCCTTGCTAAGCAAAACACCATTCTCTGCCTTAAAAGAATTGCCTCCATCGTTCACCTTGAACTCAGTGAGTGACCCACTGGACATAAAGCTCTGTGTGCCGATTGAAGTACAAGTAGAAGGAATGGTAATACTCTGGATTTTACCACACTGGCGGAAGCTTCCTGCCGGAATGTCAACCAGCCCCTCCGGTAGAACCATCTCCGTCACACCATCAGAGATCTGATTGCTTTCCCATGGAATGACGGTAGTAACATAATAATACTCATGGTCTGTCTCATTCCGTACCTTGTTTGGAATTGTTACCGTACCACTTCCTCCTACATGGAAAACTCCGACCTTGTTGTTTTCAGGATGCTGAAGATCCTTGACGGTAATCTCATAGGTAACGGTGCCGACATCGAATCTTGTTCCCACCGTTTGGGCAAATGCCCCTGTCGCCGACATGACTAATGCCAGCAACAGCAATAATAAAAGTTTAGTCTGCTTCATTTTCTTAAAAATATTATAATGTATAATTTATAACTCTACGATTTTCTGTATTCCCATGGCTGATTAGCTGTTAAGGATTCTGTCTTATATCAAATGATGAGATTTTGGAAAAACACGCAGAAATCCCGGCAAGGGAATCTCCGTGGAGTCCTTTGCCGAAAGGAATTGCGCCGCCTCCCTCGCGCGTAGGGATAAGTGTGCGGAAGTAAGTCTACGCCAGTAGTGCCTGTGTGTTAGCAAATTATTTGGATTGGCCAAATAATCAGTCAACAAATTTGCGGAAAAAACAGCGTGTCTTGTCCGTTCGACACACTTCACACAATTATATAATATAAGTTTAGACAATATATATCGGTTTGTAAATCCGTGCAAAGATAATTAAAGTTTTTGAAATGTGCAAGAAAAAAGGAAAAATATGCGCAAAAAGTTGTGCAATCGTATGCGCAGAAGAGGCGGCAAGAATGTTTACAACCGCCGCGGAAGGCCTTGGGAGGAAGGGGATGGGAGGCTACGGGGCGGAGCCGTCGCGGTTGTCAGGTATTTTCAGGGCGGGTCAGTACCGCCGGCCTTTCTGCACGGGTCGCCCTTGGAGCAGGAGCCTTGCCCTGCGGATGCCGGTCGGCTGCCGTGGACTGCGCATGTGGCGGGTGGACAGGATGCCATCCGCTTCGTGGCTGCAAGCCGTTGCCCGTTTGACAAAATCGGCGATTTTGTGCGATGATTTCGCCGATTTTGTCCGACAATCTCGCCGATTTTGTCGAGCAGTCTACGGCTGTCTGCTTTATATTCCATGGTTTCCTATTTTATATTAAGGTATATTCCCTTTTATATCAGGTATATTCCCGACCAACCGGAAACAGCAAGTTAAACTCTGTTAAATAATCGGCGGGGGTATTGTCGGTTTCAAAAACGAATGATATATTTGCGATATCAAAATGATATCAACAGCTTACAAACCTAAAAGACCGGAATTATGACAAACCAAGAGTTCACTTTCAAAGGCAAGACCCTCAACGGATTCACGATGTTGTTCTTGGTAATTGCCGTCTTGGCATTGAGCCTCGTGCTCTTCGTCTACAACTGCGAGTGCCTGAATACGGGCATGACCGTGCTGACGGCTGTCAGCGTCGTGCTCTTCGTCTGCGACCTGGTTGCGCTCGGAGGATTCATGATGCTCGAGCCCAACGAGGCCCGCGTGATGATGTTCTTCGGCAAATACCGGGGCACCTTCACGCAGACGGGTTTCTTCTGGGTAAACCCCTTCATCACCACCAAGAAGCTCTCGCTGCGCGCCCGCAACCTCGACGCACAGCCCATCAAGGTGAACGACAAGATCGGCAACCCCGTGATGATAGGCCAGGTGATGGTGTGGCGGCTCAAGGACACCTACAAGGCCACCTTCGACATCGACGCCCAGCAGACGCAGAGCGCGGGCTTAGGCCAGGCTTCGGGTGCCCTGATGCGCTTCTATGAGAACTTCGTGAAGATACAGGGCGACGCTGCCCTGCGCAAGGTGGCCGGCCTCTATGCCTACGACGACGAGGACGGCAAGGCCTCGGAGACCACCCTCCGCGGGGGCGGCGACAAGCTCAACGAGGTGCTGGAGCATGAACTGAAGGAACGGCTCGACCTTGCCGGCATCGAGGTCGTAGAGGCTCGCATCAACTATCTGGCCTATGCCCCTGAGATAGCGGCCGTCATGCTGCGCCGCCAGCAGGCCTCCGCCATCATCACGGCGCGAGAGAAAATCGTGGAGGGAGCCGTCTCCATGGTCAAGATGGCCATCGACAAGCTCGCCGAGGAGCAGGTGATAGAGCTCGACGACGACAAGAAGGCGGCCATGGTGAGCAACCTCATGGTGGTGCTCTGCGGCGACGACACGGCCCAGCCCGTGGTGAACACCGGCACGCTCAACATGTAATCAACACGCACAACCCGGCTCCCCTTCCCGCCCGGGGAGGGGAGCCTCATTTTTAGGCATGGCAAAGAAAGATACAACGACCAAGAGCTTCATCCTCCGCATAGACTCCGCGACGATGGACGCGATAGAGAAATGGGCCGCCGACGAGTTCCGCAGCACCAACGGACAGTTGCAGTGGATCATCTCCGAGGCGCTGCGCAGGAACCGCCGGCTGCCTAAACAGAGAAAGGAGAAGTCCGCCGGCGAGGAGGCCCCGGCGACAGATTAACCGACTGATGATGGAAGAATTCAGAGTTTACAGGACCTTCGAGGGCACTGTCTTCGAGGTGATAGCGGGGCTCATCAGCCTCGCCGCAATCGTCCTCTGCTGCGTTTTCTATGCGCGGCAGGGCGTTTTCTCCAGAGACTTGGCGCAGCCAATCGTCCTCGCGGCGGTCGCCGGGCTGCTGCTCTTCTGCGCCTACCATCCCTACTCGTCGTGGGTGAACCTGCCCACGACCCTGAAAACGGAGGCCAACGCCTATAAAAGCGCAAGACTGCTGCGGATACTGGCCGTGGAAATATCCCTTTTCAGCTTGGTTTACAGTCTGTTTCTGAACGGGTTTATCAAGCATACGGCAATGGCGGAAAGTGCCGTCGACGCCCTTGCCGCCGTCCTCATCGCGTCCACCTTGCTCGGTTTTATCGTCTTCGCAAGGAAATCCTGAGAAACCGGAAATCACAATTTATGATGATCGGGAATGCCGCCGCGGCTCTTTGCGGTCGCCGCGGCATTTTCCTTTGCCTTGCTCTTACCTTTTAAGATAATCAGGATGACCCCGCTCAGAATCAGCAGGATGCCGCAGGCCAGCCGCACGGAGAACGACTCGTGGAAGACCGCCACCCCGATGACCACGGCCGTTACCGGCTCCAGGGCACCCATGATGGCCGACGGCGTGCTGCCTATCAGGTGGATGCCGATGGTCATGAAGAAGAGCGAGAGCACCGTGGGGAGCAGTCCGAGCTGGAAGGCGAAGAGCCATTGCGCCGGCGTGTGCAGCAGCTGGAGCGTGTCGCCGGAGAGCCAGGTGTAGGCCACCACCGACAGGAGACAGAACACGATGACCCAGAAAGTGAACTTCAGGGGCGACATGTCGTTCTCCCACTGGTTGATCGAGACGATGTATATTGCATAGGAGAGCGACGAGGCCATCACCAGCGCGAACCCCGCCGTGCTCAGCCTGACGGCTCCGTCGCCCCTGTAGAGCAACGCCACGCCCGCCACGGCGAGGAGGATTGCCGCCGTGGTGGTCCATGTGGCACGCTCGTGGAAGAACATCGTCATCAGCACGGCGGTCATAATCGGATAGACGAAGAGCAGCGTCGACGCCACTCCCGCCGCCATATAGTGGAAGCTGAGGTAGAGGGTGATCGACGAGGAGGCGAAGACCGCGCCGAGGAATGAGAACTTCACGGCATGCCCCGGCCTGATGGCGAAGCGCTCGCCGCGCACCAGCATCACCACCGCGAATATCGCCAGGGCGATGGCGTAGCGATAGAACAGCACCGAGCCGGAATGGATGCCTCCGGCATACAGCGGCAGCGCACCCAGCGGGTTGGTGCCATAGCAGACGGCAGCCACGATGGCCGCCGCGAATCCCTTTACCTGATTGCTCATCTGAACACAATGTTTCTTTTTCAGGATGCAAAGTTACGAAAATCCCGGGATATGCCAACGCCGCGGCCCGGGATTTTTATCATCCGCACGGCAAGCGGCAAACGACCCTACCAAGAGGAAGAGTCGGAAGAGAACTCCCTGACGAGCCCGTCGCTCACCGAGTGTATCGAGGTCAGCCGGCCGTCGCCGTCGAAGGTGGTGCGAAACAGGTCGAAATGGCCGTCTGGATGGCTTATCTTGTAGGGAACATCCACCGGGAACTCCCCGAACCAGCCCTTCAGCAGAAACGGCAGCAGCCACCACTTGCCCCAGTCGCGGGCAAACAGCTCGGCCATGACGGCCTGCGACACCGGCTTTGCCTCGTCGTAGTCCACCCTCCGTTCCATCATCAGGCTGCCGTCGGGCGACTTCGCCTGGATAGCCGTCAGCCTCGCTCCCTGCCAGACATAATCCGTCTGTCCAGCCCTCACAAGGTGCCGGGCGGCATCATAGGCATAGCGGGTCGCGGCACCTTGGCCAATCGGCCTCCGGGCCACGATCAGTCCGTCGTGAAGGAGATACTCAAAGCGTCCCGACCGGCCCTCGCGCATGATGACGGAACTGTCGGTATAGACGAATCGCAGCTGCTCGTCGGGCAATCCCCGCTGGCTGTAGACGGCACGGGCAGGCCTGCCCGCCGCGTCGCAATAAAACTTCTGTGAGCATGTTTCTTCATGGAGGAGGGAGGCGAGGAAGCCCGAGGGGCGTTCGCCGACGGTGAGCCAGAGCGTAAGCCCCTGCATGTCCGTCGAGTCAGGGCGACGGGCGGAATCCGTACGGGCGGCATGTTGCGCCGCGTCGGGATTCCCCGTGGCCGGCGATTCGCCTTTTCCGCACGAACAAAAGGCCAGCGTGCTGAAGGCCGTGAGCCAGAGAGCCGCCCGCTTCATCTAAAAAGCCTCCCGGTATTTGTTCTCGTCCTTATCCTGCAACATGCTCAAATAAGACTGGTAGCGGCTCGCCGCGATCTCGTGGTTCTCCACCGCCCGGAGCACCGCGCACCCCGGCTCGTGGGTGTGGGAGCAGTTGGAGAAGCGGCAGTCCTTGGAGTAACGGAAGATTTCCCGGAAGTAACTGGTTATCTCCCCGGGCTCCATGTCGAAGCTGCCGAAGCCCTTGATGCCCGGCGTGTCTATCACATAGCCGCCCCCGGGCACATCCAGCATCTCGCTGAAGGTGGTGGTGTGCATGCCCGTGTCGTGCGCGTCGGAGATGTCCTGGGTCTTCAGCTGTGCCCCGGGAATGAGGAGGTTGATGAGCGTAGACTTCCCCACGCCGCTGTTGCCGCTGAGCACGGTGATCTGGCCAGCCAGCAGCGCCTGAATCTCCGGCAGCCCCGTGCCCAGCTTGGCAGACACCTGGAGGCAGCGGTAGCCCACCGTCTCGTAGAGCGCTGCCATCATCTGCTGATAGCGGAGCTCGTCGGGAGCGAGCAGGTCGGTCTTGTTGAAGACGAGAATCACCGGCACGCTGTAGGCCTCGGCGGAGGCCAGGAAGCGGTCGATGAAGGTGGTGGAGGTCTGCGGATGGCTCACCGTTACCACCAGCAGGGCCTGGTCTACATTGGCGGCGATGATGTGGCTCTGCTTCGAGAGGTTCTGCGACTTGCGTATGATGTAGTTGCGGCGGTCGGCAATGGCCGTGATGAACGCCGTGCCCTCTTGGTTTTCCTCGATTTCCACATGGTCGCCCACGGCCACGGGATTGGTCGACCGGATGCCCTTGAGCCGGAAGTTGCCCTTGATTTTGGACTCCACGATGCGTCCGCCGTCGGTTCTGACGGTGTACCAGCTTCCCGTATTCTTGATGACTAAGCCCTTCATAGACACAATATTCCCCGGCTCTGCCCCCGTGGGAGCAAGGCCGGGGAGCGGTGGCTTATACCGTCATGATCTCCTTCTGCTTGGCTTCGAGCAGCGTGTCTACCTTCTTGATAAACTTGTCGTGCAGCTTCTGCAGGTCGTTCTCGGCGTCTTTCTCCAGGTCTTCAGACAGCCCGTCCTTGATGGCCTTCTTCAGTTTGTCCTTGATTTCGCCGCGCACATTGCGCACCTCCACCTTGGTCTTCTCGCCGATCTTGTTGCATTGCTTCACCAGTTCCTGGCGACGCTCGCCCGTGGGCTGCGGCAGCGTCAGGCGAATCACTTCCCCGTTGTTCTCCGGGGTGATGCCGAGGTCGCTGTCCATGATGCCCTTCTCGATGTCGCGGATGGCCTTCTTGTCCCACGGGCGGATGGCGATGGTGCGGGCGTCGGGCACCGACACCGTGGCCACCTGGTTCAGCGGAACCATCGAGCCGTAGGAGTTCACCTTCACGCCGTCGAGCAGCGCCACATTGGCGCGCCCCGCACGGATGTGCGCCAGCGACTCTTCGAGATACATCGCCGCCATCTCCATGCGGTCTTCGGCCTCTTTCAATGTTGCTTTTACATCTAACATATCTTCGTAGTATTTGTTTATTCTCTGTCTACAAATTTAGGTATTATTTCTCAAAACGCCAACTCCGCGGACAAAATTTTTGAAATATTTTCGAGATAGAGCCTGTCCACCTCGTCGAAGGCGGCCAGCTCACGGCTGTCGACATCTATCTCCGCCACCACCTCGCCGCCGTCGCCGCGAATCGGGACGACGATTTCCGAGCGGCTCTCCGACGAGCAGGCGATGTGCCCGGGAAACTGATCCACATCGGCCACGACGAGGGTCTCGTTCCGTTCCCACGCCGTGCCGCACACGCCCTTGCCCCTGCGGATGGTCATGCAGGCCACGGGACCCTGGAAGGGGCCTAACTGCAGTTCGTCCCCGCGCACGAGGTAGAACCCCGCCCACCAGTAGGTTTCGGGAAAGGCAGCGTGCATCGCCGCCGACACATTCGACAGCGCGCCCACGAGATTCTTCTCTCCGGTCACCAGGCTCCTTACCTGGGCGCAGAGCAATCGGTATTTTTCTTCCTTCGTTTCCATATCATGGGCAAAAATAAGAAAAACTATTGAAAGGACAAAAGGATAGTGCAGTTTTCTATGCGGGCGGTCGTTTTTCCGACCGGAAACGCCCGTGCGGATTGTCGGAAGCCGCCTTCAGGTTGACAAAATCGGCGAAATCATGGGACAAAATCGGCGATTTTGTAGGACGATCTCGCCGATTTTGCCAGGCGGCCGACGGCCTTCGGGGTTTCAGGGGGCAGCAAGGCCGGCAAGGGGGAGCCGCCGGCACTATGGGCAGCACGAGGAATCTCGGCTCATCGTGGCTTCCGATGCCTCTACCACCCGTCCCCGGGCGTCGGTGCGCACATAGATATAAGCCGAGGCCCTGCAGCCCCTCGACCTGACAAGCTCATACCGGGAGTCGGGCAGCAGGGTGATGCGCCGCGTGCGGCGGATGCGGTCTTCCAGGAGCGATGCCTCCTGTCCGAACACGCCCATGCAGCTCACGGTGTAGTCGGGCGGGAGGGAATCCAGCCGGAGCAGGGGATGGGAGGCGTGGGCGTCGTCTTTCCGCTGGATAAGATAGCTGTCTTCCAGGGAGTCGCAGTTGGACAGATACAGGCCCAGTCCCACGGCATCCCAGCCGCTGCGGCTGACAAAGGCCTGCCGCTCGAGGTCGTATTCGAAGTGTCCGTCGTCGATGCAGGCCTTGTAGAAGATTTCCACCGGTAGGCCGACCAGCAGCACGATTGCTACGAGCAGGATGATGCGCTTCCACTTCATTGCGAAAGTCGTTTGAGTTCGGCGTCAATGATGTTGGTGAGGCCGACGAACTCCGCCACGGAGAGTTGTTCCGGGCGGCGCGTCATGCCGTCCTGCTGATAGAACTCGGGGGCGGGCTGCCGCCCGGCGAAGAGCTGCCGCAGCGACACCCGGAGCATCTTGCGGCGCTGGTTGAACGCCGTCTTCACCACCCGCTTGAAGAGCTTCTCGTCGCAGCCGAGGTCGGTAACGCCGTTGCGCGTCATGCGGATGACGGCGCTCTTCACCTTGGGCGGCGGGTTGAATACGCCCTCGTCGACGGTGAAGAGATATTCCACCTCATACCACGCCTGTATCAGCACGGAGAGGATGCCGTAGTCCCTGTTGCCCGGCGCGGAGGCCATGCGCAGGGCCACCTCGCGCTGTATCATGCCCGTGCAGCAGGGAATGAGGTTCTTGAAGTCGAGCATCTTGAAGAATATCTGCGAGCTGATGTCGTAGGGGTAGTTGCCCGTGAGCACGAAGGGACGGCCGTCGAACACCTCCGCCAGGTTCATCCGGAGGAAGTCGTCGCCGATGATGCGGTCGCGCAGGGTGGGGAAGTGCTCGTGCAGATAGCGGACGCTCTCGGCGTCGATCTCCACCGCCTTCACCTCCCGGGGCTTCTGCACGAGATACTGGGTGAGGACTCCCATGCCCGGGCCTATCTCCAGCACGGGGATGCCGGGGCACGCGTCTACGGTGTCGGCGATGCGCCGGGCTATGTCGAGGTCGGTCAGGAAGTGCTGGCCGAGGTTCTTCTTTGGCTTTACCTGTCTCATATTCGTTGCGGTTGATGCCGCAAAGATAAGCATAATAATCGAGAAAAAGAAAGTGGCGGGTTGACAAAATCAACCCGCCACGCTATTTAAGTTTAAAATCTTTTCCTGATAAAGATGGGATGGACTACCGTCCCATGTTTAAGTCGCCGTTGACACGAATGGCCTGTGCAATCATTACTGCTACGACGAAAAATGACATTAGTAATACCATAATCTTTCCTTTCTTTTAAAAATTGTTATCCTTTTTTCGAATGTGGAGCGATGAGCGATGCCCCGAAGGGCGTTGCGGCTTGCCGCCGCCGGTGTTTGCTCCGTTATCCATTAACTCTCTTTCTTTTCGTTTGCAAAGGTAATACACAATTTCTGTGTGCGCAAACAATTTGACCGTGAATCGCATTTTCCCGGCCTTTTGTTGACCCAAATCAACGAAGCGGATAAATTAAAGCCCCTTTTATTTTGTATTTCCGCCGAATTCCATTATTTTTGCAACGAAGATGGAAATATCGAAAAACATAGGCAACAATGTCCTGAAGATAGCTTTCTCGCTGCTGCTGGGGGGCGCGATTCTCTATTGGATGTATCGCGGGTTCGACTTCCGGCGGATGGAGCGGGTGCTCCTGCACGAGATGGACTGGACCTGGATGCTGCTCTCCTTCCCCTTCGGCATCCTCGCGCAGATGTTCCGCGGCTGGCGGTGGCGGCAGACCCTGGAGCCGCTGGGCGAGCATCCGCGTGCCCATGTGAGCCTGAACGCCGTCTTCCTGTCGTATGCGGCCAGCCTGATCGTGCCCCGCATCGGGGAGTTCACCCGCTGCGGCGTGCTGCGGCGATACGACGGGGTGTCGTTTTCCAAGGCCCTGGGCACGGTGGTTACCGAGCGCGCCATCGACTCGCTGCTGGTGATGCTCATCACGGTGGCGGTGTTCATCTTCCAGATCAGGGTGTTCAACAACTTCTTCGACCAGACGGGAACCTCGCTCGAGGGCATCGTGCGCGGCTTCTCCATGGCGGGATGGCTCGTTACGGGCATATGCGCGCTGGCCGCGGCGATACTCGTGGCCTACCTGATGCGCCGTCTCTCCTTATATAATAAGGTGAAAGCCACCCTCAACGGGATATGGCAGGGCATCCTCTCGGTGGGGAAAGTGCGCAACGCCCCGCTGTTCGTCGGCTTCACGCTGGCCATCTGGGGCAGCTACTTCCTGCACTATTACCTCACCTTCTTCTGCTTCGACGCCACCGCCGGCCTCGGCCTCTCGTGCGCCCTGGTAACCTTTATCGTGGGCTCGATAGCCGTCATCGTGCCGACGCCCAACGGCATGGGGCCCTGGCATTTCGCGGTGAAGACCATGCTCATCCTATACGGCGTGGCCGACACCGACGCCCTCTACTTCGTGCTCATCGTGCACTCGGTGCAGACGCTGCTCGTGGCCGTGCTCGGCATCTATGCCTGGACAGCCCTCTCCTTCACCCGGAGAAGGGAAAGCGTCGCCACCGCTGAAGATACGGAAAATCAAGATAGATATTAACCTGGGAAGAGGAAAGGGACAGACCCCTTGGCTCTTCCCATTAAAACAACAAGCTATGGACGAAATGAAAAATCTGAATCCTGCGTGCATCTGGAAGAACTTCCACGCACTGACACAAGTTCCACGGCCCTCGGGGCATCTGGAAAAAGTACAGCAGTTCCTGCTCGACTTCGCCAGGGAGGCGGGCGTAGAGGCCGTAAAGGACAGCGGCGGCAACATCATCATGCGGAAGCCCGCCACGCCGGGAATGGAGAACCGCAAGGCAGTTGTCCTCCAGGCGCACATGGACATGGTGCCCCAGAAGTCGCCCGAGAGCACGCACGACTTCGAGAAAGACCCCATTGAGACCTACATCGAGGACGGATGGGTGCACGCCAAGGGCACGACCCTCGGTGCCGACGACGGCCTCGGCGTAGCCGCGATCATGGCCGTGATGGAGGCCAAGGACCTGAAGCACGGACCCGTGGAGGGACTGATTACCCGCGACGAGGAGACCGGCATGTTCGGTGCCAACGACCTCCCGGCCGATGTGCTGCACGGCGACATCCTCATGAACCTTGACTCCGAGACCTGGGGTAAGTTCGTCATCGGCAGCGCGGGCGGCATCGACATCAACAGCGAGCTGGGATACCAGGAAGTGGCCAACGACCGCGAGGCCGCCCTGAAGGTTACCCTGAAGGGCCTGCGGGGAGGACACTCCGGGCTGGAGATCAACGAGGGTCGCGCCAACGCCAACAAGCAGATGGTGCGCTTCGTGCGCAAGGCTGTGGCGGAGCACGGTGCCCGTCTGGCCACCTGGCACGGCGGCAACATGCGCAATGCCATCCCGTTCAAGGCCGAGGTGGTGATTGCCCTGCCCCAGGGCGAGGTGGAGCCGGTGAAGAAGCTCGTGGCCGACTGCAAGGTGCTTCTCGAGGACGAGTTCAAGACCATCGAGAAGAACATCGAGTTCTTCGCCGAAGAGGTGGCAAAGCCCGCCACGCTCGTCCCCGTTGAGATTCAGGACAACCTCATCGACGCCATCTATGCCTGCCACGACGGCGTGGTGCGCCAGATTCCCGTTTACCCGGAGGTAGTGGAAACCTCGTCTAACCTCGCCATCATCGACATCGAAGGCGGCAAGGCAGCCTTCAAGATCCTGGCCCGCTCAAGCCGTGAGGACATGAAGGAATACATCGTCGAGACCATTGCGAGCTGCCTCAACATGGCCGGGATGAAGACCGTTACCAGCGGAAGCTACGGCGGCTGGGACCCGAATCCCGACAGCGAGATCCTCAACCTGCTGAAGAAAATCTACAAGGAGCAGAACGGCACGGAGGGCATCGTGCAGGTAGACCACGCCGGACTGGAGTGCTCCATCATCCTCGGGAAGTATCCCGGCATGGATGTCGTGAGCCTCGGCCCCACCATCCGGAGCCCCCACACCACCACGGAGCGCTGCGAAATCGCGTCCGTAGAGCCTTTCTGGAACCTGCTCAAGCAGGCTCTTGAGGAGATTCCGGCAAAGTAAGCCGACACAGAATATTCCATAAGCTCCTCTCCCGGTCTGCCGGGGGAGGAGCTTTTCTTTGCTGACATATTCGGAGGAATTGGGTTCAAATCGGCTACTAAAAGCCGCGGGCCTTTCACGATTCGGCCCTTAGGGATGCCCGCGGAGAGCGGATGCCTCTGGGCGAGCCGCCTTCTATCCTCCTTTCGGTTACCTTTTGCCGACATCTTTTTCTTAGTCTTCCCAAAGGGGAGAGGGCTTCCTCCTCCCTGCGGGCTCTTTTTTTTACCACACCCTCTGCTCTGGCCACAACCATGGCAGAGGATGGAGGCGGGGCGTATCTTTGCCACAGGAAAACGGGAAGCCGGCTCCCGGGACCTGCTTGCAATTGAGAGTGTTTTTTAAAATAATCATGTTAAGACAACGAAGTATGGAAAAGATTCAGATTACCCGAGAGATGCTTGCCCGCGCGGCGTTTGCCGCAGCCGTGGCCGAGGCCGTGGTGGGCGACGCGGGCATGCGTGTGGTGAAGCACGAGCTCGACCGCCTGCCGACGGAGGAGGTGGTCATGGTGTGGGCGGGAGTGCACCGCCTGCTCGCCTCTGGCCTCTGGCCGGAGGCTCCAAGTTATGCCCGCCATGTGCGCCGCACGGCCTGGTTCATCGCCGCCCTCGTCAGGCTCATGCCCTGGCCGGCCCATAAGGAACTGAGAAAGATACTGGAAAAATAAAAACCGCCCTTCCCCCGGCCTCCCTCCTTGCGGGGAAGAGCCGGGGAGGGCACTAAAAAGAATGAAGTTATGGAACTATTATTGACACGAACCCATTTCATGGCCGACAAGACATTCGGCCGGCTCTATCTGTTGAACGACGCCTCCACACGCCTCTCCCACAAGGAGGGAGTATCACCCCTTGCAGGGGAATCGGCGGAAAGGCACTTCCTCTGCGACACCCTCGAGCCCACGCGTCGCGACCTCGCCGGCGGAGCGCATAAGGTGGCCGGGCGCACCGCCATTCCCGAAGGCCGCTATCCTCTCGTGATAGCCCGGAGCCGAAGGTTCAGACGGTGGCTCCCCACGCTGGTCGGCGTGCCCGGCTTCAAGGGCATCCTCATCCACACCGGCAACACCGAGCTCGACACGCGGGGCTGCATCCTCGTGGGCACCGCGAGCGCAGGCTCCTGCCTCGTGTTCTCCTGTGAGGCCTTCCGCCGCCTGATGCGGCTCCTTGAGGGCGCGGGGGAATCCATGTGGATCACCGTCAGCTCGCCCTCGCTCGAGGGAGAGTCAGCTCCTCTTTTGGGGAAAGGGTAGGGGAGAGAGGCGTTATTCCTCCATCTTTCTCTCCTTCAGAAGAGGCATCTGTCTTTTTGTAAAAGGCCGTTAGAAGGATCGTAAAAGGCCGTTAGAAGCCGCGCTTTTAGCCGTTAGGAGCCGTGCTTTCAGCGGCCTTTTACTTTCTTCCTGTTTTTTCCCAAGATGGCTTTCCGTGGCATTTTGTATGTTTCTTTTGCATTTTGTTTGGTAATTTGAAAAACATTGCTTACCTTTGCCACACTTTGACCATAAGGGAAGCAGATACATTGTTCTATGTGGAGCCGACGGAGACCATAGACGGCACAGCCCTTACCACCTACGGACTCAGGGACGGCAAGTTCCGCAAGTATACGCGGGCCGGCATCCTTTCCTATAACAAGGCCTTCATGGCGCTGCCCGCAAGCTGGCAGGTTTCAGCCAAGACGGCATTCCTCTTCTCCGACGGCGGCGAGGCCACGGGCATCGCCCTGCCTCAGACGGAGGAGCAGGGCCGGGATGACGCCCCTTACTACAACCTCGACGGCGTGCGCGTGGAGCATCCGCAGAAGGGCGTGTATATCCGCAACGGAAAGAAAGTTGTCATCAAGTAATCAGTATATAAATATAAAAGAAATGAAAAAGACTTATAGCGCGCCGACGGCAGAGGTCGTAGACGCAAAGACCGACGAGATCATGCAGGGTTTTCAGATTCCTGTCTCCGGCGGCACCACTCCCGAGGAGTCGGACGCCAAGCCTGGGCTCGCGGACGACGAGCCGTCGGAGCATTCAATCTGGGATGACTGACCCATCCAATCCTTGCCGGCCGCGGCCGGCAAGGCGGAGCTTTTCTGAGGATTGCGGCATGTTTCCCCTTTGCGGGGGAATGTGCCGCAATCTTTTTTTTGTGTCTTTCCCATGACAGGGGTGTCTGTCTGCGTGGGGCGGAAGGCAACTTCATGGAAAGTGGATATTGCAGGGATAGCAGGCTACTCATACCTTTGCAACCGTTCTTGACGATCAGCCTCCTGGCGGCCTGCAACCTGCGGAATCACGCCCCGGTGAGGCTGCGGCTTGACGGAGGCATGCGGAACCTGGCCGATTCCTGCCGAAAAGGGAAATATATGCGGCGAGTAGTCGTGAAATCCGATAATTATGATTATCTTTGCGGTAAATATCTGAACTATGGAAATAAGGCAACTCAAATACTTTTTGAGCGTGGCCGAGGCCTTGAATTTCTCGGCTGCCGGACGGAAGCTCTTCATCACCCAAAGCACTCTCTCGCAGCAGATAGGCCGGCTGGAGCAGGAGATAGGGCTGCCGCTCTTTGAGCGCAACAGCCATGAGGTGAGGCTCACCGAGGCGGGCAGGGCGCTGCTGCCCCATGCCCGGAAGGTGATCAATGCCGCCGACTCCTGCAAGAATCACATCGACGACCTGAAGCAACTGTTGACGGGCGAACTGAACATCGGCGTTACCTATTCATTCAGCACCATCATGTCGGAGACGCTCATCGACTTCATGAAGGAGTATCCCGGCGTGAAGCTCAACATCTGTTATGACACCATGGAGGAACTGCTGCGGATGCTGAAGCGTCATGAACTCGACTTCGTGCTTGCCTTCCGTCCCATCAAGGCCGACAAGGAACTGGAGAGCCGCCTTATCTTCAGCAACCGGCTGGCAGCCATCGTCAGAGACGGCCACCCGCTGGCGGAGAAGCGTTCGGTCAGGCTTGCCGACCTTGGGCGATACGGTCTGGTGCTTCCTGCCCGGGGGCTTCAGGCCCGCTGTGCGTTCGACTGTCTGGCGGGGGGGAGCGGACTGGAGTTCAGGGTAAAGGTGGAGGTCAACACGGTGAGCATCATCTTCAAGCTGCTCCGGCGCACCAGTTGCATCAGCGTGCTGGCAGAGTCGACCGTGCTCTATGAGACCGATCTGAAGGCCGTCCCCATTGCCGAGGCCACCGCCATGGACGGCTGTATACATCTGCTTCGGGGGGCTTATTTCAAGAAGTCGGCACAGGAGTTCGTGAGGATGCTGAGTCAGTCAACGGCACTCATGAGATTTTCGCTGAGCGGGCTCGCGGGACGCAATGGTTAGGTTTTCGTGTCGTGAGGAGAAGCAAATGGCCCTGCACGCAAATCTGCGTGCAGGGCCATTTGTCGTTTCGGGCGGAGCCTCCCGCCGCTTCTCCTAACCTCCACAGCAGGAGATTACGATGAGCTGTGCGGTGAAGATCCGGAGGAACATGCTCAGGGGATAGACCGTGGAGTAGCCGATGGCCGGAGCCTCCTTGGAGCAGCAGGAGTTGGCGAAGGCCAGTGCGGGCGGGTCGGTATAGGTGCCGGCAATCATGCCTGCCAGCGTGAAGTAGTTGAGGTGGAACTTCAGGCGAGCCAGGCAGCCTACGATCAGGATGGGAATCACGGTGATGAGGAAGCCGCAGCCTACATACTTCAGGCCGTCGCCGGCCGTTATGGTGTCCCAGAACCCCGCTCCTGCCTTGATGCCCACCGAGGCCAGGAAGAGTGCCAGCCCCACTTCACGCAGCATCATGTTGGCCGAGCTGGATACATAGGTTACCAGTCTCATGCGATGGCCGAACCTGCCGATGAGGATGGCGATGATGAGCGGGCCGCCCGCGATGCCGAGTTTCAGCGGGACAGGCATGCCCGGGATGTGGAACGGGATGCTTCCGAAAAGAATGCCCACGATGATGCCGATGAAGATGGTGGCGATGTTGGGAGCGTCCAGCCGCCTGACGGAGTTCCCCATCATGTCGGCCACTCGCTCTACATTGTCGGCATGACCCACCACCATGATGACATCACCTACATGGAAGTGATGGTTCTTGCCGGCAAAGAGGTCCATGCCCTGCCGTGTAATGCGGGTAACATTCACGCCGTAGAGGCTCGACAGGCGCAGCTTGACGAGGGTCTTGCCGTTTATCCTCGGGTTGGTTATGAGGATTCGGCGCGAAATCATCGGCTGGTCGGGTTGCTCGTCGTCTTTCCATTCCACGCTTGTCTCGGGGCCGATGAATGCCCTCACGGCCTCGGCGTCGGCCTCGGCACACACGATGAGTGCCTCGTCGCCGAGGTTCAGCAGGGTGTCCTTGTTGGGAATGAGCAGCAGGCCGTCGTGGTGGATGCGCGTGCACACGAAGTCGCGATTTATCATTGCCGAAACCTTCTGCAGCTTGTGTCCTACGATCGACGCATTGGTAACTTTCAGGGTCATCAGGTGTGGCTTCTCGTGAGCATTCTGCTCCTCGTCGCCCTCAAGCATGGCTTCCTCTTCTTGGAGGCGCGTGCGGGTGATGATCCTGATGAGGATGGTTGTCCCGATGATGCCCAGTACGCCCAAGGGATAAGCACAGGCATAGCCGCTGGCTATCTGGGGGGCGTTGTCCGCCACGGCGTTCAGGGCCTCGTCGGCAGCGCCGAGTCCCGGGGTGTTGGTAACGGCGCCGTAGAGCGTGCCTATCATCATGGGCAGGTTGTCTGCGTTACCGGTATCGAAGAAGAGGTAATAGCATCCGAACATCACGGCGATGTTCAGCAGGATGATGGCCGTGGAGAGCAGGTTGAGTGTTACGCCGCCCTTGCGGAAGCTCTCGAAGAAGCCGGGACCCACCTGCAGGCCGATGCAGAACACGAAGAGTATCAGGCCGAAGTCTTGCATGAAAGACAGGATGGGCACGGGTGCCGTGAAGTGTGCGTGCCCGGCGATGATGCCGGCAAAGAGCACGAAGGTTACGCCTAGTGAGATTCCGCCTACCTTCAGCTTGCCCAGTAGCACGCCGGCGGCTATGACGAGTGCGTAGAGTAGGGCGATGTGGGCGATGCTGTCTTGATTGGTAAAGAGATTGAAAAGCCAGTCCATAGTCGTCTTTGTCTATTGTTTGATGCGTTTTTCAATTTCTACCATGATCTGTTTTGCCGTGTCGAGCCCATATCTGTAGATATGTTCATACAGCTCAGGTTGGATGACGCCCGTCGACTCGTCCACGAAGACCATCGTCTCGTCGAGACAGTTGATTTTCAGATTCTTGACATCGGCATTGCTGGTGATGAGGATGATGTCGATGGCATCTCCGTCCAGTCCCTTTCCGAAGTCGGAGGATTTGTCGCCCAGGGTCTTCATTCGTGCGGCTATGATTTCGTCGTATCTCACCATGATGTGCCCCTGCTTGGTCATGTAGCCCAGGGTCTGTCTCTCGTCGTCGAAGGCTACGACAAAGGTTTTGCCGGGACCGCACACGAAGGCGGTAGGCAGAAATCCTTCTTCTGGGCGCAGCTTTAGCGTAGCCGGTGTTTCGTCGCCCGTGCCCTCGGTCTTTCTGTTGGTTCCTTCCGCCTTTGTCTTGAACTGCCGTATCTGGTCAGACTTGCATACCAGTACTGCGGCCAGAGCGATGACGGCTAAAATGGAAATGGTTACTATTGACATAATCCTGTTTTTTTTAATATTAGTAATAAGTGAATAGATTTATACAAAGATAGTCCTCTTTTTCTTCCGGGATTCACTTTAGCTATGGATTCTGCGTCTTGCGGCTATCTGCTTTTTCTATCATAGGCATTGTCGCTTCCGATGAGGGGGATAGGAAAAGGCAGGCAGGTCTCCCCGTGTGAGAGGGGAGCCTGCCTGTCGGTGTTCTTTTGTCTCATGGCTGTTTAGAGAGCCATGCAGGAAGTAACGCCCAGCGTGGTGGCGATGGCCGTGAGTACGCTAATCAGCATTTGAATCAACAGTTTCCAGGTTTCTTTTTTCATAGTGAATTAAGGAGTTAAGGAGTTAAGGAGTTAAGGAGTTAAGGAGTTAAGGAGTAAAACCTCTCCCCGGTCATTACCTCCCTCGCCTGTCCCTCGCCTATCCCTCGCCTGTCCGTCGCACCGGCTGCGCCGACAGCGACTACTCGGTCGATGACCGATGGTTCTCCCAAGGCGAGGGGGGCTCTCCCCTTGGGGAGAGTTAGAGAGAGGTTAGAATAAAAGCCAGTAGCTTCCTTTCCCCCCTCCCCTTGGGGGAGGGTTGGGGAGAGGTTAGGGGGCTGGCCGGTGAGAGGTTCGGGTTATGCTCCGGGCTGCTTGTTGTCTCCCTCTGCCGGAGCGGCGGGCTTGGAGGTGTCCACCGTGTTCTTCGGAGCCTCACGGCAGGTGATGCCGTCAAGCATGTTGCGCACCACGATGTGCCTTGTGTGCCCCTTCTCGTTCACGCCGTTGGGCAGCGAGTGGCTGGCGGGCAGGAAGTTCACGCGGTAGCCGGCCACATTCTTGGCGGCGTTGAAGTCGGCTGCGGTGGCAGCGGGCTTGGTGGTGATGCCCACCTTGAACTGTCCGAAGCCGTCGAGCTTCACGATGTTGGAACTCTGGAGTTCGTCCTTCATCACCTCCACCATTTCGGTGAGCACGGCGAGCACATCGCTCTTCTTCATCGAGCAGTTGCGCTGGATGCGCTCTGCCACGGTGTCGAGGCCTACGATGTTCTGGTGAACTGCCTTCGCATACCACTTGCCCGGATAGAGCGAGTTGCTGCGGTTGTCCTGATAAAGTCTGTACAAGATTGCCATAGTTGTTTGTGTGTTTTTAAGGTTACGGAGAATGCGCTCCGCTCGCATGGCTGCTTTTATCGATTGCAAAGGTAGTACATCGGGCTCCGGATTCCAAAAGTAAACAACCCGTTTTGCCGCCTTTAGGGGCGGCTATAATTGTTAAGAAAGATTAATGAGGTAAGGGAGTAAAGGAGTAAAGGAGTAAGGGGAGTAACACCTCTCCCCATCCCTCCCCCAAGGGGAGGGAGAGTTCTCGTCCCTTCGGGGAGGGTCAGGGAGAGGTGTTCCCCCTCTGCAGGAGGGGGTTAGGGGGAGGCCGTAGGGGTAGGTAGAGGCCCTAAAGTAAAAGGCCACCTTTTACTTTCCTTTTAGCCACCTTTTACTTTCCTTTTAGCGGCTAAAAGGCGAGCTTTTAACGGCCTTTTACTTTCCCGGTCGGCGACCTCGCTCCTTGGGTGAGGGAATATCCCCTTGGCGGGGGCTGTCCTCTCCTTCAGCGGGCGGGCAGGGAGGCTTCCCTGCGCTCTTGCCTCCCCATGCCCTGTCCACACAGTCCCCGGCGGGAAGACAAGGCATCGTCCCCCGTGTTAAAATATGATAATTATTTGTGCGGAGAATGACAACGAATATGGGAAACACTTATTTTTGTAAAAAAAAAAGAACAAGGGGCGCGATGCCGTGGATGTTTGGGCTATCGATGGATGGGCACCTCTCTGACAGGCAAATGAACATGAAAGGCATGAAACCAAGGTTTTTATTCGTGATGGGGATGCTTCTCTCCCTGTCCGTCCCGCTTCTCGGGCAGGAGGTGAGCGGCGTCGTGTGCGACGCTGAGGGACAGGCGCCGTTGCCTTACGCCAACATAGCCTACTATTCATTACCCGATACCGCCTTTGTCAAGGGCGGGAAGACATCGGAGGACGGCAGCTTTTCCCTGGGAGGAGTCTCCGCGCCCGGCATCCTGAAGATAAGCTATCTCGGCTACAAGGGGGTCTCCGTGCCCGTAGATTCGGCGGGCAGCCTGGGCAGGATAGCCCTCCGGGCAGAGGTGCAGGAACTGAAGGGGGTTACGGTAACGGCCGACATGATAAACTACAACGCCCGTGGCTTCACGGCCAACATCGTGAATACGCCCTTGTCGAAGGCGGGGATGCTGAACGATGTCCTGCGCCAGCTGCCCTTCCTCTCCGAAGACGGAGGCCGGATTAGTATATTCGGCAAGGGGGAGCCCCTCTACTATGTGGACAACAGGCGGGTGAGGAACGCGGAGGAGCTCAAGCAGCTCACCTCCTCCGGCATCAGCAAGATAGAGGTGGTGATGAATCCCGGAGCCGAGTATCCGGCCAATACGGAGGCCGTGATCCGCGTTTCCACCATCCGGAAGCCGGGAGAGGGCTGGAGCGGCACGATGATCGGGCAGCTCGGCTTCAAGCGCCGCGTGAGCTACAGAGACTATGCGCACCTGAACTATAGGAAGAACAACCTCGACATCTTCGGCGACCTGTCTTATGACAGGCCTCAGGAAAAAGGTTACTATAACAGCATCCTGAGCTATGGCAATCGCACGGTGGAGCGCTACTCCGCGGGGAGCAGCGCTACGACCAGTGGCTGGGCGGCCTCGGGTTCAACTACATCTTGCCCCGCAACCGGCGGATAGGGGCGGAGTACACCTACATGCTCCACCCCGTGCAGACGATGAGCCGCTTCTCGACGGACATGGTTGCTACGGCAGGCCAGGTGCAGACGATGCGCCAGAGCTGGAGCGATGTGAACCGCATGCGGCAGAACTATCACCAGCTCGACGCCTATTACCGGCATGAGATGCCCGGGCGCAAGTTTCTGCAGGCCGACTTCAGCTTCACCCATTTCAACGGGCTGTACGGCACCGGCCATGACTTCGATGTCTCGCAGGGCGCGCCCTCCCGGTTGACCGAGGACAACCACTTCAACTCGTGGCTCTACGCGGGCAAGGTGGTGTATGGATTTCCGCTGTGGAAGTCCGACACCCAGGTAGGCGCCGAGGTCTCCCATACCAAGATAGGGCGTGAGAACACCGTGGGCGGGAATATGCAGACGGAGATGAGCTCGAGTGCCTATTCTACGGGGCAGAACAGTTACGCGGCCTTCATGGACTGCTTCTTCAAGCTGAAGGACTTCTCCTTCAACGCGGGCCTGCGCCTGGAGCATGTCAACCTGAACTATTACGGGAAGAACGGATACGACGACGGGGCGAGCTCGGACTACACCCGGCTCTATCCTACCCTCACCATGGGCTATCACAAGGGTCGGTTCAATACATCGCTGTCTTATGCCTACAGCGTTACGCAGCCGTCTTACAACCAGCTGAGCAACAGCACCGCCTTCGTGTCCAGCTATGTCTACAGCGTAGGCAACCCCACGCTGAAGGGCTCCTTCATCCATAAGCTCACTTATCTGGCGTCGTGGAACAGGCTGCGCCTCATCGCCACTTACCGCAACATCCGCAACCGGATCATCTCGGTGTATGAGCCCTCGCAGACGGCCGACTCCGTGCTGCTGCTCCGCATGGTCAACCTGCGCAGATACCAGAGCCTGGCCGTGGGCGTCTCCTATGACTGCAACATCGGCCGCTGGAAGCCGTCGTGGGAGCTGAACTACAGCCAGCAGTTCCTGTCCTATGACGGCATAGACTATCACAAGCCCCTGTTCTCGCTGAAGTGGAAGAACATGCTCACCCTGCCGAAGGACTTCACGCTCTTCCTGAACCTCTCCTACAGCACGCTGTCGGGCGACAATCTCTATGTGCGCCACCAGCAGTTCCTGGCAGACTTCAACCTGTCGAAGTCGTTCTGCAAGGGGCATTGGCAGGTAACCCTCTCCGGCACCGACCTGTTCAACACAAGCTCTGACAAGACCCGGATGAGGCTCCGCCAGGTGTCGGAACTCGGCTACGGCAACAATGGCATCCGGGGACAGCTGTTCAGGGTGGCCTATAACTTCAACACCGTGCGCAGCAACTACAAGGGGTCGGGTGCCGGCAGCGAAGAGAGGTCAAGGCTGTAGGCAATGGGAAGACTGAGATTCACTCGTCAGCTCGATGCTATGGATTGTGGTCCGGCTTGTCTGAAAATGATAGTCGGTTATTATGGTTGTGAGTATTCCTTGGAGTATTTGAGAAAGATAACTGCTGTGGGCAGAAATGGTGTGTCTATGCTTGGCCTCAAAAAAGCTGCAGAGCTTATTGGTATGAAAGTACAAGTGATGAGGATAACGCCCCAGCTTTTCTCAAAGGGTGAATTCTTCCCATGCATAGTTTATTGGGATCAAAAGCACTTTATTGTCGTATATAAATGTGATAATAAAAGAATCTATGTTGCAGACCCAGGCTTAGGGCGATTGTCATATACATGGTCAGAGTTTAATGAACATTGGTTAAATGGAATCGATCGAGGTGGAAATCCTTCAGGTATAGTGATGTCCTTAAGACCGACAGAACATTTTGGAAAAAGCAATATAGAAGTTACGCCAAATAGAAATAATCTTCGTTTTCTCTGGACCTATCTCAAACAGCAAAGAGTGGCTTTCGTTAAATTACTATTTGCTCTTTTTATTGCGAGTGCTATCCAATTATTATTTCCTTTTTTGACCCAAGCTATAGTTGATAAGGGTATCAATGGGAAAAATCGGCACAGTTGCAAATATCCGTGGCATAATTTTGTAGTATAGGCCGATATTTTCTTGTTTGATGCTTAAAAGTTCATGAGATGCATTAACTTTGCACCCATGAGTAAGCAAACAGCATTTGATTACAAGATTCTGGCCAGTTACCTTCTTCCCAAAGGTATACTTGAGTTCTTTGACGTGACAGACGTTCGTGAAGACCACACAGGCATTATTGAAGAGACTAGTGATGAGCGTGTCCTTCTCCATATCTATCTTGACGAGAATGACGCTCGTGAAGAAGAGTGGCATGACCTTAAGCCTAATGGTTTCACAGAAAGCCGTCAGGT
>NZ_FOOW01000043.1 GCF_900113305.1 Prevotella sp. KH2C16
CTCTCCGAGCGTCGCCTCACACGCGTGGTGGAAGTTCTCGTCAAGGAAGGCTTCGCCCTCGAAGACCTGCATCCCACGACAGCCATCGGCGAGCAACAAAGCAAGCCATCAGCCGAAGGGCGCAGGGTAACGATAACAGTAGAATAAGTTCAAATGAATTTAAGAATAAAAGAACAATCACTTGAAACCTCGCAATAGTAATGTGTATTAAGGTTAATTGCATAAAAACATGGCTAATACTCAACCGATTGTAGCTGTCAAGAACATAACAGTTACTGGAAAAACGAAGAACAGCATTTCCATTCGCTGGAACAAGGCTACTGACAGGGAAAGCCCTCAAAGTCAGTTACTCTACACTGTTACATGGTGCGTAGCACCTTACGTATGGGACAATAAAATCCGTAAGATTGGTGAAAGGAAGTTCGACAATTCCTCCTACACCATCACAGGGCTCAAGCCCAACACTACATACGAAATTATCGTATATGTGAGAGACCCGCACGGATTCGAGAACACCTATGCCCGCGCCAAAGTTACCACCCTGCCTGATGCAGTGCCCAACACAGCGCCTTACATTCCGAACAAGGTGGTAGTGGTCAACAGAATAAATGCCAACAGCATCGAATTGTCATGGCAGAAGGCTACCGACAGGGAAACCGCCCAGAAGGACCTTCGCTATGTACTGACGTGGGCACCGGGACCGACATACGCCAGCAGGAAACAGGGGCCTTATCTTAAGGATGCAACCAGCTATAAGATAACGGGCTTGTTCCCCAACACCAGTTATCGTATTACAGTCTGGGTGTACGACGGGCAGAAATTCTCGCAATACAATAATTTACATGTCACCACCGCAAACTCTGTAGGCAGCAATACCGATGAACAGAGGCGCAAGGAAATCAACTCCGGACTGGCAGGCATAGCCTACCATCCTGTCGATTTGATAAACAACGACATGTATAATGACAAGACGCAATATCCTGACGCATTTGAAAGCCTGCCCGACAGGGACTTCGCCTTCATCTTGGACAAGAAAGAAGATTCCTTCAAAGAGCGGGAAATCTATGTGCGCGGAAGCGGATACGAGAATATCTATCCGGGAGCGATACTCATGGTAGACGACATGATAACAAGCGGTTCGCCCAATCCTTTGGGCAGGATTCCAAGAAGCAAGATTTCCATTTACGGCGACTTCCTCGCAGGCGGTAATCCGTCGCAGAGCAACATTAGTCCTACCAATGCTGATGTAAGAGAAGCTAAGAACAAGATTATGTGGACCCTACTCAATTCAGGCTACGAGGCTCCGGGCGTACAACGCATCAGGACGAAAATCCATACAAGCGAACAGAGTCTGAAGATGGATTTGGCAGTCGATGCCTCTTTTGCAGGGTGCAGCGTGAATGTAAAGGCCAAAACATCTTCTTCCGAGCAGTCGTTTGTGCAGGCCACCACGTTAGATCAGGATTACTTCACTATCAAGTTGAAGGACAACTGGAAACAAGACCCATCTTCTCTGTTCGCCAATAGCGTAACTTGGCAACAACTCAGCAGTGAGCTGAGGGGAAAGGCTATAGCCATCGTGACCTCGGTAACCTACGGCAGAACATTCAGCTACATGAAAGAATACTCGGCAAAGAAGTTCAATTTCGACTCTTCACAGAAGGTTTCCGGATACGGACAAAAGGCAGAGGGAAGCCAGTCGCTTGCCGAATCGTCGAGCTACACCAACGAAGAGATCTTTAACCTCGGAGGAACGGGCTTGCCTATATCTGTTCTGAGAAGCAAGCGCAGTCAGGCGGAACTGGAAAAAGCCATGAGCGACAACATGAAATTCGGCCCCAGTAATCAGGGCGTTGTGATGAAATATACCATCCAGCTTATTACCGGTGCTTATCCTGGAAAGGTTGTCAAGCCCCTCTACAGCGGAACGCAATATCAGATCGGTTACACTCGGTGTCCAAGAAGAATATCCGCAAAAATCAATGTTAAAAACGTTAGGATAGCGGATGGGCATGTGAAAGTGCAGCTCGACGTGCAGTGCTTCCGTGTAGTAAACGGGCATCCCGTTATCTTCAAGATCGTAAACGGCAGCAGTTCGAGTAGAGTGCAGGATCCGTGGTGGTATAAATTCCAGAATAGCATGACCCGAGAGTACGGCGACTTGAATAAGGGAGAGTATATATACAAAGACCCTCTGTTGCGTATAAGAAGCCGGTTCAGTCGCGTTGACGGCTGGGATGCCCAAGACCAGCGACGACTTAATCATGGGGAAATAGAGACCGGAGCTATGGAAGTCGTGCTGCGAGGCAGCGTCTTCGGAGCCATAAGAATCGCTGACGTAAAGAATCTGTAAGCATTAATGTAAAACTATAAAAATGATAACAATATGAAACGAATTAAATTCATGCTGCTTGCCATCGCCATGCTGTTGGCAGCACCTGCGTTCCTCACCTCATGTCAGGAAGACGCACCCGAAATCAACTACACGATGAACGTGTCGGTAATCAACGACTTCACCAAGGTGGTGGAGGCCATCAACAACGGCTCGCTCAAAAACGAGCAGGCCATTGCGAAACTCACCGAGGCCATCGACAAGATGAACGCCGACCAGCAGACCAAGCTGCAGGCCATCATTGACGTGCTCAACTCCGTGAACGCCACGCTCGACACCAAGCTCGCAGCCATCGAGGCGGCGATGAAGGCGCAGACGCTCACCCTTGAGAGCAAGCTCGCCCTCTTGGAAACGGCTATCAAAAACCAGACCATCAAACAGGAGGAAATGGCAGACAAACTCGTCACCGCCATCAACAACCTCAGCGGCAGTTCTGATACGAAGATTGATGCCATAGCGGAGGCTATCAACAGTCTGAGCACTGCGCTCCAGAGCAAGCTCGCCCTCATCGAGGCGGCTATCAAGGCGCAGACCCTCTCGATGGAAGCCAAGCTCGACCTGCTCGAACAGGCCATCAAGGCAATGCCCGACTACACCTCACAGCTCGCGGCCATCAAGACGGCCATCGAGACCCTCCCAGATTACAGTGACAAGATTGACGCCCTCGTGACCGCCATCAAGGCTATGCCCGATTACTCTGACAAGTTCGACGCCGTGGTTGCTGCCCTCAACGCGATGAAAACGCAGGTGGAAACTCTCGGTACAGGACAAACGGCCATCGCCGAAAAAATTGGCGAAGTTACTGCTGCAATCAACAGCCTCATCGCCTCCGTGAACAGCGGCAACACCAGCGCGGCGGAAGCCCTCGCACAGATTATCCAAAAACTGGAGGAACTCAAGGCTGCCATAGAAGGCGGTGGTGACAGCACCCCTGACTTTACCGGCACCGTTACTCTCGACGGCGTGCCAATGCCGATAATCGATGCAGGAATAGATGAAGACGAATTTAATGAAGGCAACTACGATATAGTTCTCTTTGTGTCGGAAAATAGGGGAGTTAAAATAATGGCAAACAAGGTTTACCACGACGGCAATACCATCGACCTGACGAAGAAAGAGCCTACACACGACGACGGGTGGTATTGGAGCGTCGAATGCTATAATCCTACTTTAATCTTCGATACTTATGGAGAACCCGGGACTCCATATCCAGTCTTCATGAGCGGCACGCTCTATGTGAAATCCCTTGACAGCGAAGACGGCAAGCCTGTCTTCGAAATCGTACTGGAGAACGGCAAGGTAAAGGGTGAAGGAGAGTATGGAGACGGCAAGGAGCACACCATCAGCCTGAACTTCAAAGGCAGTATGAGATTTGATGACTATTAATAATAGCCCATTCATTCTTTAGGAACAAAGAGAAGAGTCAAACGATCTCATCCTATGGAGTGTATCAGACGTCAAAGAGCGTAGGAAGTTTCTCCTCTCGCCGCTTTTGAGGGCGAGAGGAGAATAACAAAAAAACAATATGTTTCATCCTTAAAATCAAGAAGAAATGGAAACGAAGAACATCAACAGGCGCCCCCGGCCAATGGTCGTAAACAAGAAAGCGGTGGAGAACATCGGAACGGACACCGTGCGCAACTTCTCACGCTACAACAGCGCCACGAGGAACGCCATCGGCAGGCGTATCATCGAAATGGCGGGCGAGGTGGCTCGCCCCGGTGCCGGTGGAGTATATAGTTTCGACCCCGACCACGGCTGCGGTTCAGTGCCCATCAGGGTGAAGTGGCGCGACAGGTTCAAGGACATCATCATCGTTGTTGTCGGCGGCGGAATCATCATCATACACATCTTCCCCCCGATACCCCGACCGAAGCCCAACCCCGTAGCCGACCTGAAGGAACTCAACGGCGCGGAGTTCACCCCCGGCGTGAAGTACGGCGACATGCGGACAATCGACATCAGGAGAGACGGCAAGCCGATAGGCGAAATCCGAATCATCGCCGAGCCCCTGCGCATGGAAGGAATCAGCCGTGGATAAGACCCCACTCGTGGGGTACGATGATACCCCACGAGTGGGGTGCAGGGGACAGTATTTAGACATCAAAAACAATAACCCATTAAACAACAGAAAAGATGATAGAATTTGAAGTAAAATCAAGAGTGATGAACATCGGCAAGCGCAAGGGGCAGACCCTCTACTACGCATCGCCGAAGAGTAACCAACGGCTTACGAACAAGATGGTGGTGGATCGCATCGTGCGCGAGACCTCGCTCTCTGCCGGCGACGTCTCCAACGCCCTCATCTCGCTCGGCGCCATCGTGCGCGACGCCCTGCTGATGGGAGCCAGCGTGGACCTTGCCGACCTCGGCTCGTTCCGCGTCATCGCCCCTCCCACGATGGTGGACAACGAAATCGACGTTACCGCCGCCACGCTCAAAACCCCGAAAATCGTCTTCACGCCCAAGATGCAGATGCGCGACTCGGCAAAGAGCGTGGAACTGGTGGTAGACAACCCCAAGCGACGCGCACAGCAGCAGGGTTCGCAGGGCGAAAATGGCAGCGGCGAGGATGACCTCAACCCATAGCAGGATGGCGTGGAACTCACCTGAAGAAATATAATGTAAAGCGAATGAATAATGACAAGCTGTCTCCGTAAACGCAGTAACGCCCTTACTCGTTTACGGAGATTTTTTGTGCTTTTTGGCAATGGCATTGATGAACGCAATGCCCAAAGTTTCTCTAAAAGTATTCTCTGACGGCAAACTCAAACTGGTCGATGAAGATTTGCTTAAAGGCATGGAGGCTGTTCTGCTCGTAGAAGATGAGCATGGCTTTCTTGTAGTCAATGGAATCGACCGAACGGAAACTCAGCGGACAATAACCATAGGCTATGAGCATGGCATTGGCGGAGATGCGGGCCGTGCGCTTGTTGCCGTCGGAGAAAGCCTGTATATACGATAACAGCACAAGAGCCAAGAGTGCCTTCTCGAAGACATCCTCCCGACTGTTGATCAAGTCGCAGGTGTCGTGCATGGCCTCACGAATCTGGAATTCATTGTCGAGCGGACGATAGTTTGTGCCCGTAATGCCCACACGGCGATGCCGGATACCGCTATCAACGGCGAGTTCCTTGGTAAGCAACCGGTGAATGTCTTCAATGTGGCTGACGGTAAGGTGCTGCAGATAGTCGGGATTGTCGAGGATAAAGCGCAGAGCGTCCTTATGGTTCAGCAACATCACGGCTTCTTCCTTTGTTTTTCCGTCGGCAGTTTTGCTTTCGCGGAGCAAACGCTCGGTTTCGAGCAGCGAGTAGGTGTTGCCCTCTATCTGCGATGACTTCCAACTGAGGTCAATGCCCAACCGTTCCATCTCCTTGCGATACTCATTTTCGGTCAGTTCGCCGACATGGCTGCGAAACTCGGCCTGCAGTGCTGCCAGCCTCGCTTTTTCTTCCTCTGTGAAGAGTGCAACAGCCGGCAGTTGCTCACGAATCAAATTGAAATTGAAAGATGTCTGCACCTGACGCTTGTCCACTTCCAAGGCAAAGTAGGTGTCGAGATCGAACGGCATCAGCAGATGGGCTTGGTTTGAAAGCCGATAACGTGTGGCACGCGCCTTCCCCTCGACAACAATCTCGCCACGCTGTATGGCAGCGGCAATAAGTCGCTTCATGGTTGCATCGCTGCCGTCGAAGGCAATGCCGCTGGCAATCTCATCGCGTGAAGACAGCGGATGATAGTGCAGAAACTGTAGAATTTCTCTTGGTGTATCCATACCTACAAACTTAATCGGTGCAAATATAATGATAATTATTCGATAATCGGCTCATTATGTGCTGATAAATAAAGACAAATTGCGTTTTCTTGAGCCGATTCTATGAAAATGACCGCATCTGAAGTTCTCTTGTCTCATCTCTCTCCAAATCCACACCGTGGATTCTACGTATCAAACCGATACTTAGATTTCCTTTTTCTTCCCTGTGTTTCCCACCTTTTCCGAAAATTTTCCACATTATTTATATACCTATATTTTTGCTGCTTGATAACGATTTATTCACTCAATGACAAATGATTATGGAATCAAACAGCAATGACAACTATGTGCTGGTCGTGGAAGACCGCACGGAAGTGAAGAACGAAAAGGAAGCCGGAAAACTCTCCGTAGTTTCAGGTATTGACGACAAGGGCAACCTCAAGACCACCGAAGCCACCGCAGCCAACCAAGCGGCGTTTCTGAAGTTCAACAGCAAGGAGGGACTCTTGGAGAACTTCATGAAGAATTTCCTCCGTCAGTTCAACGAGCCTACCCGTTTCGGACTGTACAAGGTCGTGGCAAGCAATGTGGAACAGGGCATGGACAACCTGCGTACCCTGCTCCAAAGCCGTGAGAAGCCCGAAAGCAAGCAGCAGCTGGCAGAGATTGGCGTACCCTTTGAGGACTATCTGCCACAGCAGAAGAACACCACCGCCATCGACCCGGAGAAAGTGGACTGGAAGCAACTCGACCGCCTCGGACTTTCCCGTGAGCAGTTGGAGCAGAGCGGAGAACTCACAAATATGCTCAACTGGCAGAAAAGCAATCTCGTTACGATTGCCATCCCGATGGGCGATACCACCATCTACACCGATGCACGCCTTGCCTTCCGCACGGACGGCGAGGGCAACATCGGACTGGCTATCCATCCTTTGAGGAAGGAGCCGCAGCTCGATTTTCCCTATATGGGCTACAAGTTCTCGCCCGAAGAGAAGGAGCAGCTACTCACTACAGGCAACCTCGGCAAGACCATAGAGGTAACACCCAAGAACGGAGAGCCTTTTGCCGCCTA
>NZ_FOOW01000047.1 GCF_900113305.1 Prevotella sp. KH2C16
AGTACCGTGAGGGAAAGGTGAAAAGCACTTCGAGCAGAAGAGTGAAATAGTTCCTGAAACCATGCGCCTACAAGCGGTCGGAGCATGCTTTGCATGTGACGGCGTGCCTTTTGCATAATGAACCTACGAGTTGCCGTCGCCGGCGAGGATAAGCCCCACGAGTGGCGCATCCGCAGTGCAAGCGAGCCTTAATAGGGCGTTTTGAGTCGGCGGGGGCAGACGCGAAACCAAGTGATCTACGCATGTCCAGGGTGAAGTTCCGGTAACACGGAATGGAGGCCCGCACCAATAAGCGTTGAAAAGCTTCTGGATGAGGTGTGCGTAGGAGTGAAAGGCCAATCAAACTTGGAGATAGCTCGTACTCCCCGAAAGGCATTTAGGTGCCGCGTGTGGCGTTCCGCATGAGAGGTAGAGCGACCGATAGGTCGAGAGGGCTTCGCCGCCTATCGAGACCTGACGAACTCCGAATGCTCATGCGCCGGAGCCATGCAGTAAGGGGGCGGGTGCTAAGGTCCGTCCCCGAGAGGAGAAGAATCCAGACCGCCGTCTAAGGTCCCGGAATTCTGCCTGAGTTAGTCTAACGAAGTGCGGTCCCGGTGACAGCCAGGATGTTGGCTTGGAAGCAGCCATTCATTCAAAGAGTGCGTAACAGCTCACTGGTCGAGGGTCCGCGCGTGGATAATAATCGGGTATAAGGCAGATACCGAAGGCGCGGGATAGCAGTTTTTTTTCTGCACGTATCGGTAGGGGAGCATTCCGTGGGCGCAGAATGCGGGGGGCGACCCCCGCTGGAGCCCACTGAAAGGCAAATGTAGGTATAAGTAACGACAAGGAGGGTGAGATCCCCTCCCGCCGGAAGTCCAAGGTTTCCCGGGCAATGCCAGTCATCCCGGGGTCAGTCGGGTCCTAAGCCTCAGCCGAATGGCGATGGCGATGGCGGAAACGGTCAACATTCCGTTACTGCCGCACGGAGCGACGCGGCGACGCAGGAGTGAAACGGCCGCGGGGTAACGGTATACCCCGTTGAAGGGCGTAGCAGCCGAGGGGGGCAGGGAAGTCCGTCCCCCGATGCGACCCCCATAGTACGGGGCCTTCCCCGGAAGGCCCCGATAGTGCCGGTAACCATACTGCCGAGAAAACCCGCTACGCAGATCCGTTCGGCACCCGTACCGCAGACCGACACAGGTAGACGGGTAGAACATACCGAGGCGTTGAGAGACTCATGGTCAAGGAACTAGGCAAACTGACCCCGTAACTTCGGGACAAGGGGTCCTCATGGCGACATGAGGCGCAGAGAATAGGTCCAGGCAACTGTTTAACAAAAACACAGGGCTGTGCGAACTCGAAAGATGATGTATACAGCCTGACACCTGCCCGGTGCCGGAAGGTTAAGAGGAGGCGTTACCAGCGATGGGAGGCGCCGATTTGAAGCCCCGGTAAACGGCGGCCGTAACTATAACGGTCCTAAGGTAGCGAAATTCCTTGTCGGGTAAGTTCCGACCTGCACGAATGGTGTAATGATCCGGACGCTGTCTCGACCATGATCTCAGTGAAATTGTAGTATCGGTGAAGATGCCGATTACCCGCGATGGGACGAAAAGACCCCGTGAACCTTTACTACAGCTTAGCACTGACCCTGGCCATCCGACGTGTAGGATAGGCCGGAGGCTTCGAAGCCGGGGCGCCAGCCCCGGCGGAGCCGCCCTTGAAATACGGCCCTTCGGCTGTCCGGGGTCTAACGCGCTCTGTCGCGGACACTGCTTGGCGGGTAGTTTGACTGGGGTGGTCGCCTCCAAAAGCGTAACGGAGGCTTCCAAAGGTGCCCTCCGGCCGTTCGGTAACCGGCCTTTTAGAGTGCAATGGCATAAGGGCGCTTGACTGGGAGGGAGACATCCCGAGCAGGCAGGAAACTGGGGCATAGTGATCCGGTGCACGCGCATGGAAGCTGCATCGCTCAAAGGATAAAAGGTACTCCGGGGATAACAGGCTGATCCCCCCCAAGAGCTCATATCGACGGGGTGGTTTGGCACCTCGATGTCGGCTCGTCACATCCTGGGGCTGGAGAAGGTCCCAAGGGTTGGGCTGTTCGCCCATTAAAGTGGCACGCGAGCTGGGTTCAGAACGTCGTGAGACAGTTCGGTCTCTATCTATCGCGGGCGTTGGAGTTTTGCGTGGTGCCGCCACTAGTACGAGAGGACCGTGGCGGACGGACCTCCGGTCTGCCGGTTGTGCCGCCAGGCGCACCGCCGGGTATCCGCGTCCGGACGGGATAAGCGCTGAATGCATCTAAGCGCGAAGCCCGCCGCAAGATGAGAGCTCCTTTTCGAGGGCCGTCCCAGACGAGGACGTCGATAGGGCGCAGGTGTAAAGGCGGCGACGCCAAAGCCGAGCGCTACTAATTGCCCGAACCTTTCCGC
>NZ_FOOW01000038.1:0-6124 GCF_900113305.1 Prevotella sp. KH2C16
CTAGAAGCAAGTTTTTGCTGAGTGTGAGCGGAGAGAAATGGACTGACAGACAGAAAATACGTGCAAGATTACTCTTTAAACTGTTTCCTAAGATAAAGGATGCATATACGCTTATTTGTAGCCTAAGATGCATATTTAGTAGCAAGGATATTAATCGGACTGCAGTACTAAACTACTTCATCAACAGATCAACTAATGCTCATGCAGAATCTCTAAACTCAAAGTTGAAAGGCTTCAGAGCACAGCTCCGTGGAGTACAAGACCTGCCATTCTTCATGTATAGAACGACGATGATCTTTGGATAACAAAATGTTATTGCCACGGATATTTGCAACTGTGCCGTTTTATGTGCCATATTATTTTATATTTTGTATTATTGTTAAGATCTCATTAATTAATTCGTTTAAGGGAGTGGATTCATCTCCAATCTTTTGAAAAGACTGTTTATATAGTACGAATTCTTCTTTTCAACTAATTTCGTCCATATATTCTTTCCACAGTTCTTTTGAAATATAGCCAGTTCTCCCTATAGGTATCAAAAAATTACCTTGTTTTCTGGATATATCAAATTCTGCACGCATGCCATCTGATAAAACAATTTTATCATTTTCTAGTTTATTACCTAAGATAAAGATTGAAATACCACTATAGGATATCATATCTTCTCTATACTGTTGCCATAGTTTTTTTATTTCATCATCACCTTGAGGGAATGGCCGCAAAATAATCTGATTTGTCAATGATTTCTTCTGATTTTGGTATATTTCCGTCAGAGCTCCACTAATGACAGAACTCCCTACACCTAATCCATAACCTGAGACTATCCTATAGTTTTTATTAATTAAAGCACCGCTTAATTTACTTATAAAATATTCATATGCTTTCCTTCCATCTGGTTCAAACTCAGCAGCAGCTCCAGATATATACACAGTTCTACTATTATACTTAAATTTAATTTCTCGTAATATGTCTGTTATTTCAGAATACTGCTCCACGAGAACTGTCTTTATATTGAATCTTTTTAAATCATCAATAAAATATTGAAGCTTCAACTTTTTATAATTATAATCAGATTCATCTAAACATTCAACTTTGGATATATTCCTTAAAATACAATAGTGTTCTCTTTGATTACCTTCCAACTGCACCCTAAGTTGTGAACTGATATAGAAGAAGTTGGGATCAGTGAAACTAAATCCTATAAATAGGAAAGTTTTATTCATTAAATCTCCTTTTAAAGCATCAATAAAAGGGTGTTGCTTATGAGAATAATTCTCATAATCATCACGTATTAAAACAATTGAGTCGGGATTATCAACATCACCATGCATTTTATATATCACAGCATCTCCGCCTTTTACTCTCCTTGTAAGCGAGGAGCAAGTTGTCTTTACATCATATCGCTTTCCTTTTTGTCTTAAAGACTCTTCAATAAGTTTATCATAATTCGTTGTCCAAAAAGTTGCAATAGGTAAATCTGAAAGCAATTTATGATTATCATTTGGTCTTTTGTCATTACCAAAAGCATTTATTATAATATCATTGAATTTTGTTCGACTTCGATTTTTATTAAAATAATATTGCGCAAGACTAACTAAGTCCTGTTCCTTATTTATGTCCAAACTTAATTCTTTTGCAATATCACATAATAATTCTTTCCAATTAACACAACCACTTGAAGCAGATAGTCCTGCACCGGCAAATATGGCAGCGTCTCCCTCATTCAAAGCTTCTAAATACTTATTTACGAAATATTCTCTTGATATAGGCATGTCTATTTAGGATATTGGTTTCTTATTTCAATGGCTTCATCTACCCACTCTTCTATATGGCTATTTATATAATCATAAACACATGTACTAGAGCTGTACGGAGGATTATATGCTTTACAGATTTTAGAGAGGTTAATCTCATCTTTATCTGCAGGGGTATTACACTCAACAATATAATTTATAGTTTTATCAATACAAAAAGAACTAAAAGGATTTGCACCTTGTGGACTTTGCGAACCAAACACATCTTTAAGATTGTGTATATAAACACCTACTATACCTTTTCCTTCCTTCCAAGCTCGTTCAATTTCATATTTACACCACTGCCTCTTCGAAGTCTCGCTACCTATTAATACAATAACACATGACCTATAATTCATATTATTGTTTATCCAGCGTTTGATGGAATTATTTCCTTCTCGTTTAACTTCTTCCCATTTATTGGAAGAGATAGGAGAATTACCTTCTAAAACTCCCATATTCCTTACCTGCCCTGCTCTCCATGCATCATTTGCAAAATGAAAGCTGTAAAAAACCTGATGTTTTGCCATATAGATAAAATTTAAAAGTGAATTTTATGGTTCGGCAGCCATCTGCATTTTATCCTCGTGGATTTCGTACATCTTGGCTGTGTGAGTTGAATAATTCTCTTGTTCATTATCCGTCCACTGCTCGCACTGCTTGATAACGGTTTCTAATGCATTGGCAGCCTCCTCTGGTGGGTAATGATATTTTTTCAGAAGATGTTTAATCATTCTCCGCATACCGGCACGGGCTGATTCTTTCTTTTGCCAGTCGATAGTGCGGTTTTTGCGAAGGGAGTCTGTAAGCTCTTTTGTCATGGCAACCAATTCTTCATTGCTATAGAAGTCGTGAACCGCCTGCGGTTTAGTCAAGGCATCATAGAAAGACTTTTCTTCAGGAGTAAGTCCGAGTTCATTGGCTGAGGAATCTGCAGAAGCAATGTCTTTTGCCATCTGCAAAAGTTCTTGGATAACTTCCTCATTGGTGAGTAATCCTTTCAAATAGTTAGACAAAGAGCGGTTGAGAAGGTCTGAGAATTTCTCTGACTGCACGATGTTGGTCTTTTGATAGACTGCCACTTTCTCTGCCAATAACTTTTTAAGCAGTTCTACAGCTATATTCTTTTCTTTCATCTTAGAAATTTCATCTAAGAAAGCTGTATCAAAGAGGGAGAACTCGGCTTTAACATCAGAAAAAAGATTGATTACACCTTCACTTTTTACACTTTGTTTCAGCAACTCGCTGATACGCGCATTGATTTCTTTCTTCGTAACTTTGCCTTTGCCCGCCATTCGGGAAAGTAAAGTGCGTACAGTTTCAAAGAATGCAGCCAAGAAGCGTTGCTCTTCATTCAACAGGCTTCGACAAAGAGTGATGGAATTGTGCAGCAATGTTGCTTCTTTCATATAGAGCGGTAACTTTTCTTGTTTATCGGCTGCCAACATAAAGTTTATGCCACCTTTGATTATTTTAGCACGGTCGGCATCTGTTCCCGTGTGGAACCTGCTATAATCATAACCATGAAATAAGTCTTGGCACACCTCCAACTTCTCTTTAAACTTTGTAAACGCCATGCCTTTGATGTCTGGATTTCCAAAGTTCTTTCTGTCGCGCACAGTATAATCGCGCATGGCTTCTTTCAAAGCCTTGGCAATGCCGATATAATCAACAACCAATCCGCCCACTTTGCCATTGAACACCCGATTTACTCGTGCAATGGCTTGCATCAGGTTATGCCCGCTCATCGGTTTGTAAACATACATAGTTGCCAACGAGGGTACGTCGAACCCTGTGAGCCACATATCCACCACAATAGCAATCTTCATCGGGTCGTTGTCATCCTTAAATCGTTTGGCAAGTTCTTTCTTGTATTGCTTGTTGCCGATAATGTCATGCCATTCTTCAGGGTCTTGGTTGCTGCCCGTCATAACAACTTTCACTTTATCCGTCCAATTTGGGCGAAGCTCCAGCAGTCGATGATAAATGCTCATGGCTATGGGGCGCGAATATGCCACTATCATAGCCTTTCCTGTCAGTTCATATTGACGGTTTTCCTCATAGTGTTTGAGAATGTCTTGGCAAAGGGAATCAATGGTTGCGGGTGCACCGAGTATCTCTTCCAAGTGCGACATCTCTTTCTTGCTTTTCTCTATCTGTTCTGTTGTTGCACCTTCTTCAGCCAACAGTTCGTATTCGTCATCAAGGGCTTGCAAGGTTACATCGTCAAGATTTAGATTGATTACTCTTGATTCATAATAAACTGGACAGGTTGCCCCATCATTGACAGCCTGAGTCATGTCGTAGATATCAATATAATCGCCAAATACCTCAACGGTATCTCGGTCATTGGTGGAAATAGGTGTACCCGTAAAGCCAATATATGAAGCATTGGGCAGCGAATTATGAATGATTCTTGCCGTGCCGATGGAGACCTTGCCAGTGGTGACATCCACTTTTTCCTCAAAGCCATATTGTCCCCTATGCGCTTCATCGGTCATAACAATAATGTTTCTACGTTCTGATAATGGCTCATCAGCCTCTTCAAACTTCTGCATGGTTGTGAAGATGATACCATTGGCCTCGCGTCCGCTCAACAGCTCTTTCAGATTTTCACGACTATTGGCTTGCACTGGAGTTTGGCGCAAGAACTCCTTGCATTTAGAAAATTGAGTATAAAGTTGGTCGTCTAAATCGTTGCGGTCGGTAATCACAACGATGGTGGGCTGCGATAACTCTTGTTGCAGCAAGTGGGCGTAAAAAACCATTGACAACGATTTTCCACTGCCTTGCGTATGCCAGAATACACCAATCTTACCATTACTTACCGTAGCGTGCTTGGTACGCTCAATAGCTTTCTTTACGGCGAAATACTGATGATACCCTGCTAATATTTTGGCACTCCCTTTTTCTTCTTTGGAGAAACAGATAAAGTTCTTGATAATATCTAAGAGTCGTTCCCGTTGAAATATTCCTTCAAAGAATGTATCATAATCGGCAAACTCCGTGCTTTCATAATCGCCATCTTTTGTTTTCCATTCCATATAGCGGTCTTCCTTGCTGGTAATTGTCCCAGCTTTGGAAAGAGCCATATCGCTCATTACACAGAACATGTTAAAAGTGAACAGCGATGGTATATCCTTCATATAATTGCGGAGTTGAAGATAGGCTTCCGAAGCATCTGTTTCTTCACGAGAAGGGGATTTTAATTCCACAACCACCAACGGCAAACCATTCACAAACACAGTGATGTCGGCACGTTTCTCTGCATTTTCAATAAATGTCCATTGATTGATAACTTGAAAGGTGTTTTTGTCCGTATGTTCAAAGTCAATCAAATAGACCATTTCATTACGCATTTCTTTGCCATTGAAATAAGAAACTTCTATGCCATGTTGCAAATAGTCTGTAAAGGTTTCATTCCTTTGTACCAAACTCCCCATATCAATATTGCGTAGTTTGATAATCGCTTCGTGAATAGCTGCGTATGGTTTCTTCGGATTAACAGCTTGCAGACTTTCTTCTAATTGTGCTTCATAATAAGGCACATAGTAATCTCTCTCAATATCCGGACCGTAGAGATATTGATAACCCATTCCTTCAAAAAGGGAAATCAACGCTTTTTCGTAATTATCTTCTGTGAATGGCATAATATTTATGTTTATTGTTCCTTCATTTCTGAAAGATATTCTAAATAATCTATATAATTAGCTTTATAAGCGTGATAATCTAAGTTGTAAAGAGCCTTTGATGCTGATAAGGGTACACCTCCTACCTCTAAAGGATTTTCTTCATCAAACCAATCATTAAAGCACTCACAATCTTGATAAATTAATCTTTGGTTTGTGTGATGGGCATAGTTGAAATAAAAATGCATCATAAAGCCACAAAGCACATCTGTTGTTTTGTAAATCAGCAGGGATAGCGATTTATCTATCTGAGGATGTAAAACATCCAAACCATGTGAAGCAAATCCTGCATTATTTCGTATCTCTGCAATCGATTGAGCGACGGCAGAAATCCTACGACATAACTCAGATAGACCAGCCATATCCTTTCCAGATTGTTTTATAAGATGTTCTAAGGTTTGCTTTACTAAGACATTGAAAGCAATATCATCTTTGTATGTTGCATTTTGGTTAGAGAGGATAGTTTTGCAAATCGCTTCTGTCAGGCTCTTACTTACTTCTATGCACAATGAAGGATTAATTTCAACATTATTTTCTATTGTTGAAATATGCGTAGCAAAAGCTCTAAGACTTGGCTCTTTTGCAATATATTCTCTTGTCCACTGCATAAGTAAGATTAATTTAAATTATCATTTATCCGTC
>NZ_FOOW01000038.1:7544-13364 GCF_900113305.1 Prevotella sp. KH2C16
TAAATTATCATTTATCCGTCGGTTGAGTTCGATTTTGTCATCAAGAGAAGATAAAACATTTGCAATTCTCCTCTGAATTTCAAGGATGGGAATTTTAACGACAACATTCTTTATGACATTTCCTGATACTTCCTTGAATGTCGTTCCACTTCCTAAACCTTCTATCATTTCTTTGTTGTTAATAAGAAGGTAATAGAGAAACGTACCATCAACAAGACGGTTATCTGGGATAATGCTTTTAAATCCTTGGTTAGTGCATAATTCATTAGCGGCTATGGCAATATACCCAATTGGCGCACGTGAAGAGAAAAGAATGCTTCCTTTCGGTAGCATCTTACAAGAACAACTATTATACCCTTCAGGTGTAATCATTCTTTCTCCATGTGAAATATAGCGACCACAATGGTTTGACAAGTCTTTGGGAGTTATCCAAGAGATATTACCATTATAGTTATGTTGCTCTTTTGTAGACGGGGTTGCACCACCTACAATAGTGCCAATCTCCTCTAACTTATATTCTTTCCATTCTTCCATAATGAGCGTCAATCGTTTTGTTCGTAATAATATGAATAATCAATGCCCTTCATAAACATTTCTCTATCATCAATTTTTGTGGTGAGAGCAGGCAATACCAAAGCCTTGATGCGGGTACTGTTAGCTACACTCTCACGCATTGCGGACAAGTATTCATTCTTGTCTATTTGGCTCCAATCCACACACCGTTTGAGAGAACGCTTCAGCATGAGGTCAAGCCAAATGCGGGTACTGCGGCCATTACCTTCCATAAAAGGATGAGCGACATTCATTTCTACGTACTTATTCATAATCTCTTCAAAAGTAGTATCTGGCATTTGCTCTATTGTTTGTAGCGTAGCAGGAAAGTGCATACAATTAGCGAAGGTGAATCCTCCTTTAGATATATTCTTAGTTCGGATTTGTCCAGCGAAGTCGTACAATCCTCCAAAGAGATAAGCATGAATTTGCTGTAAACATTGTATGCTGCCCGGCTCAAGACTTTTCAACAAACCACTTTCATATAGTTGATATGCTTTCTTTCGACTCTGTCCATCCAATGTATTATCGCTGTATGTAAACCAGTCAAGGAACTCATTTGCTCGATTGTTGGGATAGTGCTTTGCTAATAAAGCTACTCCTTCACTATCAAGAACATCTGCAACACGCAACTTGCCATCTGGCGCTTCAAACTTGAAGCCGTGAGTAGCACTCACAGGTTCAATGCCTTCTTGTTTCAACTTACGTTTTAGCCAACGCCAATAGTTACCTGCTTTAGTGTAGTCAGGCTCATCATTAATGGCACGCACAATATCTGTTGCAGAAAACCACCAACAATTATTTTCTTCATCCCATACGGCACGCACTTCACGGTCGTTGAAGAAGCGAATTGATTTCTTATGTTGTTCTTTCTTCTCTTCCATAAATGGGAATTTATTTACATGTTTATATCATTAATTCTCAACTCACCAGACATTAGTTTCGGGAGTAGCGTGTCACGTAAACTAATAAGTTTATAATTTTCTTGAAGCAATTCAGCCATTCGTTTATAATAAGGGGCAAGAGTTTCATTCATCGTTTTGGCTTCTGAATTGGTCGGTTTTCTTATTTCAAAATCAGGCAATGCCTTTTTGCTAAGATGAAGAACGGTAGTCCCATTTACATAGCCGATGCAATGGCCCTTAAACTGCCTATTTTTAAGCATTGCCGCAAGTAAAAACCTATAAGGGAATGTTTCTTTGGGTTGAACTTTAACCAAATCCATTGAGAAGATTATACTATCATATTTACCACAGGTAAGTAATAGTTCGGCATTACCGATCACATCTGCATTTTGGGTTAAATCGGTATGTGCTACTAATATGTCGAATAAATTCGCATAGTGGTACTCTTTTAGTTTGGCTGAAGGGTTAATTCCTTTAAATCCATCAGCCTTAAAACCACCATTTCGCCCAAAGTTTTTTATAGTTGCCATAGCTATATTTGAGTAATCGGTCAATTCCTCGCCTGTATATGAATATCCACCAACGAATGAAGCGATTTCTGACAATGAGATCTTTTCCCAATTAGGATTACCTATAAACCACGACTTGAACAATGCTTGTGCCTGCTGCTCTAAATTATCATTTATCCGCCTATTTTTATAAAAAAGCGATTGATATGGTCTATATATATAATCTGCTGTTTGCATTTTGATTTAACTGATGAATTTACGGTGAGAGAGTTTCACATTTGTTTGATTGACCATCGCATAGTGCATGGTGGTATCAATTTTGACATGCCCAAGGAGTTGTTGCACTTGTTCCACAGGCATACCTTTATCTATAGCCATAGTAGCAAGGGTTCGACGAAATTTGTGTGGATGGACACGGACAATCTTTGAAAGCCTTCCAATCTTTCTTAATCTTGTTTCAACTCCAGAGATTTGTAAGCGATTGTGTGGTTTGGCAAGAGAGACGAATAAAGCCTTGTTCCGATCTTTCCGCTCTGCAAGATATTGCTGCAAATGAATCTTTGCACGAGCGTTGAAATAGACAAGACGTTCCTTGTTGCCTTTTCCAAAGACAATACACTCTCGTTCATTGAAGTTGATGTCTTCTCGATTTAGTTTGACCAATTCTCCAACACGCATACCAGTAGAAGCCAAGAGGTCTATCATGGCTAAGTCTCTCACTTTTGTACAGGCATCACGCAGTTGTTCCAAGTTCTCATCGGTTAGCACTTCTTTGACATGGGTTCCTGTTTTCACCTTATGAATGCGGCGTACAGGACTCTTGATGATATAATCCTCGTCTTCTAACCATGAAAAGAAAGATGAAAAAATACGACGGATATTGTCTATTGTAACTTTACTCGATTTGTGCTTTCGTTGGAATACTGCCAAATAAGCCCGAATATCCTCTGTGGTATAGTTCGTAACTTTCTTTGGCATTTTCTTGAAAAGCTGTTTGATGGTCGAACCATAATATTTTATGGTAGGCGTGGTACATCCTTCCACTTGCTTAGCTGACAAGAATATCTCTAACAGACGTTCGTTAGACGCATTGTTCTCTTGCATCTGCTCATTGTCTGCCGTAATGAAGTAGTTACTGATTACTTGCAGTAATACTCCATTGAGTTGTGCCATTTGTTCTACACTTAATACACCTGCCATTGCATTGCTAATTTCTGAAATCAATTTTTCTTTCATGTTCTTCTATATTAATTAATTGATAATATGGAAGAACATGCAGTCGTTTACTTGATAGTGAAACCTATGCTTGCCAACTGTTTTCGTATCTCGTCTTCCAAATCATGCGATTGGGCAAATAAATCGGATAATTCGGTTGTGAGTTTGTCCATCTTCTCTTGGAAAGGAATACCATCGTCTTCCTGTTCTGCTATGCCAACATAGCGTCCGGGGGTAAGAATATAGTCTTGTTTTGCCACATCGTCAAGAGTAACAACCGCACAGAAGCCTTTTTCATTTTCAAGTGTCCCCTCGCTATACTTGTCGAAAGTGTCTGCAATCTTTTGTATGTCTGCTTCTTGAAGTTCACGAAGTTTGCGGGTAACCATTGTTCCCATGTTCCTGGCATCTACGAATAGAATCTTGTCTTTCTGCTTCTTCTCCCGATTGAGGAACCATAAAGATACAGGAATACCTGTGGTGTAAAACAACTGTGAGGGTAGGGCTACGATACCTTCTATTAAATCGGCTTTAATGATATTTTCACGAATTCCTCCTTCACCTCCTGTCTGTGACGACAAAGATCCATTTGCCAATACCATTCCGATTTTACCTTTGGGGGATAAATGATGAATCATGTGTTGTAACCAAGCAAAGTTGGCATTGCCCGATGGAGGTATACCAAATTTCCAACGCACATCATCTTGCAGCTTGTCTGCTCCCCAATCACTGAGATTGAAAGGCGGATTAGCCATGATAAAATCAGCTTTTAATGTGGGATGTTGATCATCAAAGAAAGTATCAGCATTAAACTTACCCAAATCAGCCTCAATGCCCCGAATGGCAAGATTCATCTGAGCCATCTTCCATGTTGTAGGGTTGCTGTCTTGACCATAGACAGAAATATCCTTGATATTGCCTTGATGCCTTTCAATGAATTTAGCAGACTGCACGAACATTCCACCAGAGCCACAAGCAGGGTCATATACTCGCCCGTGATAAGGCTTCAACACTTCAACAAGGGTACGGACTATGCAAGCCGGTGTATAAAACTCACCAGCAAGTTTTCCTTCTGCTTCTGCGAACTTGGAAAGACAATACTCGTATGTACGCCCCAATATATCTTTGGAGTCTCCATGTTCTTTCATTTGAATATTGGTAAACAAATCTACCACATCGCCCAAACGTCTTTTGTCTAATTCGGCTCGGGCGAAATTTTTAGGTAGAATACCTTTCAAGCGGAGATTCTCCTTTTCAATAAGGCGCATGGCATTGTCGATAACCGTACCTATCTCTGGCGTATGAGCTGCCTCTGCCACCACACTCCATCGTGCTTCTTGTGGGACAAAGAATATATTGTCTGCCGTATATTCATCGCGGTCTTCCTCAAATCCTTCACCATTATTGACTAATTCCTGATATTTGGTTTCAAACTTATCAGAGATATATTTTAGGAAAATCAAACCCAATACTACCGATTTGTATTCGGAAGCATCAAGATTGCCACGAAGTAAATCTGCTGCCTTCCATATTTCCTTTTCAAATCCGATGTCAGCTGTATTTTGTTTTGCCATGATCTATTCTTCTTATGTTTGAATTTTATGCTTGATACGCTTTTTATTTGTCATCTGTCGTATTGATTAAATCCTTAGGATTGACTTGCAGAATCTCGGCTATTTGGAATAGAACTTCCAAACTTGGCTGACGACGATTGCAAACATAGGAGTTCACTATCGTAAAACTCTTGCCCAGCTTTTCGGCAAGCCATGTCTGCTTTATCCCTTTTTCGGTAAGCACCTCTTTTATTCTGTTGGTAGGACTTTCCATAAATATTATATGATTATTTGCAAATATAGTAAATATTATTGTATAAGTAGCTAAAAAAGAGGAGATTTTTTCTCCTCCTTTAAAAGTTTTATATCCATATTTCTATTTGCCTTTCATATTTTGCGGATTATTCTGCATTAGGCTATCCGCTTTTGCTTTCAGTTCCAAGTTATAATTATCCGTCTGCTTCTTGATTCTTTTAATCATAGTGGCATCGCGATGAATATCAAACACATCATTGAGCCATAGGATTTCCTTTGGGCTGCAACCTCTCCACACTCTAATGACACGGAATTTCAAGGCATCATCCTTGTATTGTTGTTTGCTTTGCCATAGGAAGTAGTTACCGACCAAAGAAACAAGACAAAGGAAAGACACTGCCACTACTGTAGTAAAGACTTTCGATGACTTGATATCAAAGCTATGCCTGTGAATCTGTTCCTGCGGTTGTGGATGCTCTTTCTGCTCCTGCCACTCGTGCAGCATGGTCAAGACACTTGCCACCAATTTGTCTATGGATTTAGCCTCCTCGTCCTTGATGCGCTTTTGCACATCAATGTACTTATTGATAAAGGCTTCTGTACGCTGCTCATACTGATTGAGCAATGCTTCTTCCCGTTGTTCGTCACTTTGTACTGGGGTAGATGAAACAGGGAGAGAGACAGAGCTGTTCTCATTTTCTTTCAACTCCTTCAGTTCCCTGTAAATTGTTTCCAGCTTTTTTTTGATTTCCTCAAAGAGGACAAATGTATTATTGTCTGCCATAATTATAAATGTATTTTACGTTTTTTCTTTTTCTTCTTTTTGTCGAG
>NZ_FOOW01000046.1 GCF_900113305.1 Prevotella sp. KH2C16
CGTCCTGGCATTTCTCACTATGAGCTATGTCGGCAATGATGAGATTATAAAGCGAAACAGGCAGCGTGTTAATAAAATCGGAAGAAAATCTTTCTGCATCTTTTGGGGAAGCTTTATTGTGGCAGCTTTATCGTTTTATTTTCTCCTTTATTAATGAATAGCCTATCGACAGAAATGTATTATGATCCCAATGGAATGCCCATTTATTACTAATAAAACGATTTACCAATGTTAAAAATAAAGTTAGTTTCACTAATATCAATTGTATCTACATTGTTAATTAGCCAGATGCAGTTATCTTGCATCCCCGGATTTGACACGATACATTCCATAAGGGTTAGAAATTGCACCAGCGACACATTACTTATAGGTGGATCTTTATATAACAGCATTGATAGTGTAGATGCTTTTTTAGAAGCGAGTAATGATACAGCATTTTCAAGTTTTACCAGTATTAACGAGTCCGGCCATTTGAATATTCATGGAAATCTCATTTTACCAGACTCGATTGGCAGAACAACATATTCGTCTTTATTTAATCACAATCATACAGGATACTTATTCATAATTAAATTAAGCAATGCAAGAAAATATACATGGGTTGATATATGCAAACACAAACTTTATGACATAAAAGTAGTAACTGCAGATGATGAATTACAAAACAACAACAAGATTATAGAAGTTTATAGTTCTAAATAGAATTATAGTTACCAGGTCTCTGAGAATAATCGGAAGAATCCATGGAATATAAAAGACATTTGACGACAGAGGAGTTTGACTTAGTTAAATACTTAGCCAAAAAAGCTGACTATCATCTAAGTCATGATTGGGTAAATCATGTAAAGGCTTATCCTCTTACAAAAGATAGAATTGGAAGCATTGCGTTTATTGATGAAGGTGAGAAGGAATATACTCCTCAAGAATGTACAGAAATATCATGTTGCCGATTCTACGATTCAGATGGAATCGAAGTAGTTGCTTATTTACTTGTTGATTCTTATCGTTCGCTTAGAGAATTGGATTTATGGAAAGTCGATTATTCTTCAATATGTAGAATTCCTTCTGTAGATAACATGATGGATGTTGTACAAATTTAGACAGTCATGGCTATAAAATGGGAGCCATTGTAGTTTTCTGAATTTATCATTGGTTGTGTTATAGGCGGAATCGTCGAATCTTGTTGGTGGCAGTTAGAATAGCGGGCTGCCATAAAGACGCCATGAAATAAAACTTCTTTTTCTTGTTGTTAACAACATTTCTTCGTATATTTGTGCAGAAATGCTGTAGAAGTTGGTGTGTACAGAGTTTGGACAAGAGGGACTGTTATGAAATATCCTAAATGATAATTATGGGGCATAATATATGCATATACTTATTTGCAATACTCCTTATCTTTGCGTCATGCGATAATTGTTATAATAAACGATTAGAGCCAAATGTAGAAATAATAGATGCCGAGTTGCGAAATGCTATTCTTGAATACGACTCCATCATAAGGCATCAATTTAAGGATGAAAAATACATACTATCTTTATCCGAGAAAACTGGCAACGGGATTGAAAGTGGAGTGTATAGAGTAGGAACAAATGGCAATAGCCTTCAATATCCACAATTAAAATATTCTTTTTAAACACATGTTACATAATTTTTGTCTTTACACATTTATTGTCGCTCTCCTATTTATTTCATGCGACACGAAAGATACCAAGTATTTAGTTGCTAATATTGAAATAGACAGTAAAGAATTAAAAAGCGCAATATTAGAATATGACAGTATAATACACCGGGATCCAAAGTTTTTGGCAGGAACTCCAGACGGTAATTATCTGCTTACTGTCTACGAGCGGAATATCAACGACTCTGTGACAAACTACGCTATTTCTTTCAGTTTCGATACTTGGCTTATGCAAGGAGAGCCTGTATGGCTTGCTTATGTAGGTGGAAAACTTGTTGTTTTCTATCCATCAAGCACCTATCATGGGATATTGTCTACAGATAAACGGATCCATAAGGAAATAGCGCGCAGATACTTTCCATCAGAGTACAAACTCTTATCAAAAGGAAAGCCTTTAGACTGTTTTAGCTTCAATGATAGTCCATCATTGGTATTGACATTCCATAAAGGCAAACTTGTTACAAAAAAATTATCTATGGGCATTTAATTGACATGCAGAAATTATGGGAGGAAAATTCTTGGAAAAAATATATTTCGCATATCATGCTCTTGTGTTTTATAGTGTCTTCTTGTCAGGGTGTATTTTACATCGACTTAGGAAACCACTACGCTTGGGCTGGAGGATAGTTGGGCATTGTTTCAATACAGAAACTGAGTCGGAGGCAGGAGTATTCTATAACCATAGTAACCAGTTGCCATAAGTCCATTTAAATGTTTTAATCCAAGAAATTATGTTGGTAAAGAAATATCTGGAGCTTTTATATTTCGGTATCTATTTTTCTGTTTGGAGGTTCGACCGCTTTTGCAATAGAGCCTTGAACCCTCTTGGTAGGTGGCTACTTGTTATAATTCCTAATCTCTTTCCGTTTATTAAAAGAAATCTGAGGAAGCAGGGCCGAACTCCTGAGCAGAATGCAGATTATATACTGCAACATAATTCTAAATTAAGCGATGCTAATGTTGGACACTTATTTGAAAGTGGGATAGGAACACTTCTTTCTGTATTTTATTGTTTCGTCTTA
>NZ_FOOW01000041.1 GCF_900113305.1 Prevotella sp. KH2C16
GGAATGAGCGGTTTTGTTCGTTTGCTGTTCATACTTAATTAGAATTAAAAGGGTTTATATATATGTCTGTTCTACATACCTTATATTATTATAGGCATACGGTGAAGAGGCTCACGATGCGCTTCCAGAGGGTGCGGCAGGGACGGTCGTTCGGCTCTTCGGTTTTGGCTTCCGATGGCTCCCTGCCTTTCGGGTCAGGCGGCGGATTCTCGGGATGAGGATTGCCATCAGGAGAAACACCACGACGGTCGAGCTCGATATCTATCATATCACGGATAGTGCCGAGCAGCTCGAAGCGGTCTTCCACAAACTGCATGTAGCGTCGCTGCCGTTCGGTGAGTTTCTTGTTGTCTTGTTGTTTCATATCGGTTGCTGTTTTGTTGAAAAGGTTTTGCAAGCGAGCGCAAAGGGGAATCTTGTTCCCGATTTGCCGAGCGCCGCTAAATCTTATACAAAGTTAGGCATGGAAGCCCCGAACAGGCATTGCAAATCCTGCCAAAATTCTTGCACCATCGGACATTCTGCATTTTGCCCATCTTGCACCATCGGACATTTTGTGCTTATAACAGACTGTGTATAAATGAATTGCACTGACATATTTACAAATATTAACAATCGGTGAATTTGGAGGAAGAAAGAGGTTGGAAGGGTATTCAACCATAGGATTCTGACCACACGCAATGCGACTCTGAAAAGCAGGAACAGGGCTTTCGCTCCCTATTCTGTCTGAAGTAATCCCTATTTCGATAATGATTTTAGTTAATTCCTTTCTCTTTTTGGTTGTGTTTTCAGAATTAAATCGTAACTTTGTACGCAAATCATTTCTAAACGGCAATCATATTATACAGATGACTTATTTCAAAAGACACATAGACGACAAATTGATCGAGTGGAAAACCGAAGCTCGACGCAAGCCATTGCTGATACGTGGTGCCCGTCAGGTGGGCAAGTCCACTGCCGTAAGAGAACTCGGAAAGCAATTCCGCTACTTTGTGGAGGTGAACCTTGAAAAGCAACCCGATCTGCGGCAACTGTTCACGGAGAACATCAACGTGAAGACTACGTGCGAGAAACTCAGCGGTACGCTTGCCATCCCCATCATACCGGGCGAGACGCTCCTCTTCATCGACGAAATTCAGGTAAGCAAGGAGGCTGTCATGGCACTGCGCTACTTCAAGGAAGACTATCCCGAACTGCACGTCATTGCCGCCGGCTCGCTGCTGGAGTTTGCCTTGGAGGATCTGCCGTCGTTTGGCGTGGGAAGGATACGTTCGCTATATATGTACCCGTTTTCATTCGACGAATTTCTCATGGCTCAGGGACTCGGACTCACCGTTGACTTCAAGCGGAAGGCAATGGCCGATGCTCCTCTTACGGAATCGGCACACAAAGCCTTGATAGAACAGTTGCGCTCGTTCTATCTTGTGGGAGGAATGCCGGCAGCCGTGACGGAATGGGTGGAAACACATAGTTATATAGAGGTGTCGCATATCCACAATGAAATTATCGACACATACAGCGACGACTTTTCCAAGTACAAGAAACGGTTTTCGCCGGTTCTCCTCAGACAGGTGCTGCGCTCGACGGCATTGCAGGCAGGAAAGAAGTTCGTTTATGCCACAGCCGCACGCGATACGAAATCTACGGTGGTGAAAGAAGCCCTGCACCTGCTCACGCTTGCCGGGCTTGTAACCCCTGTGAAGCATACGGACGCACATGGCATCCCACTCGGAGCAGAGGAAAATGAAAGCTACGTGAAGTATCTTTTCTTTGACTTGGGTGTCATGCAGACCATGCTCAACATTCCTGCGGGAGACATTTTTATGGCTACAGAGGTGGACTTTGTGAACAAAGGAGGTGCGTCCGAGATGTTTGCCGGATTGGAGATGATGAAATACGGCGACTGCTTTATGAAACCCGACCTGCATTACTGGCAGAATCATGTCAGGAACAGTCAGGCGGAAGTGGATTACCTCAAAGTGAGCAATGGCAATATACTTCCCATAGAGGTTAAAGCCAGCACGCAAGGGAGCATGCAGAGCCTTTGGATTTTTATGCGTGAACGCAGGCTCTTCGATGGTATCCGCACATCACTTGAGAATTTCGGTCATCTTTCTTACTATGACAAGCAGGACGACAATGCCGAGCGACACGTAAATATAGTACCCTTGTATGCCTTGAGCAACTTATTTATAACAACCCATGAACAACTCTAAATCATCACCTATATGCAACACTATCGATATGCCTGTAAAAACCCTTTACAGCCTCACTATGAACTTTTCAACATCCAAGAGGGTAAATGCTATCATCTGATTTTAAGTTCGTTAGCGATATTTATTGCAGGCTTTCTTCTGTTGGTTTCGTGCGGCAAGAAGTCTGTGGCTTTCACCCCCGACGAACGTAAGACGGTGGACAGCATCGTACGCTCTGTGCGCACACCCGACTCGTTGGCCCTGCTGCAAAAGCAATTAGAGGACAAGGGCGACAGGCTGGGCAGCGTCGTGGCCTTGAGGGAGTGGGGCAAAGCTCTGCGCAACGAAAGTCGTTTTGAGGAAGCCCTGCGCACCCACAGCGAAGGGCTGAGACAAGCGGAAGCCATCGGCGACACCATAGAATGGGTGCAGGCGTTGAACAACATCGGCACCGACTACCGGCGCATGGGCGTGCTCGATGCGGCACAGGAGTACCATTACCGCGCATGGACGTTGAGCGAAGAATGTGCCGACACTTCCTTTACGGCGAAGAAAAACCGTGTGGTGTCGCTCAACGGACTGGGTAACATCTACATGACACTGGGCAACTATGAGCGGGCTGACAGCACCCTGCGCATGGCTCTGAAAGGCGAGCAACAGTTGAACAGTACACTGGGACAGGCTATCAACTATGCCAATCTCGGCTCCATCTTCGAACACCGTGGGCAGATAGACTCCGCATGGGTCTATTACCGCAAGTCGATGGCGCTGAACACGGATGCGGGCAGCGACCTCGGCATATCGCTCTGCCACACCTATTTCGGTTCGCTCTACGAGAAGGCCGGGCAATACGACAAGGCGACCGGGGAGTACGAGACCGCCTACCGGATGATGCAAGCCTCGAAGGACGAATGGCATGCGCTGAACTCGCTCATCGCCCTTGCGGGCATCCATAACGCCATAGGAAATAGGGCAAAGACACTGGACTATCTCAGCAGGGCAAAGCAGGTGGCAGAGGGCATCAAGTCGCCAGAACACTTAGGAGAAATCTACACCTTATATTATAGGCACTACAAGCAGTTGGGCGACAGTCGTTCGGCACTCTCTTCCTACGAGCAGGCTGTCGCCATGAGGGACAGCCTGCTGGACATGGAGAAGGTGAATCGCATCCAAAACGCTAGCCTGAGCATCGAGCGCAATCGGCAGGAAAGGGAGAAGAACGACATGATGCTGCGACTGGAGCGTGAGCGCACGATGCGGTATGTCGGTTTCATCGTATTGGGTGTGGTTTTGCTGGCACTGGGAAGCCTACTTGCCGCTGTTCTTTACACGAACCGACTGCGCCGCCGCAACCACCTCGCCCTGAAACGCGTCTCTGAGCTGCGCGAGAACTTCTTTACGAACATCACCCACGAGTTCCGCACGCCGCTCACCGTGATACTCGGACTGAGCCACGACCTGCAAGCCGCCGAATCGGAAGAAGTGAAAGACAAGGCACGAACCATCGAGCGGCAAGGCAATGGACTGCTCACGCTCATCAACCAGCTGCTGGACATCTCCAAGATCAAGTCGGCCGTAGGCAACGCCGACTGGAGAAACGGCAATATCACCGCCCAACTCACGATGATCGTCGAGACCTACCGCGACTATGCCCGCAACCGCAACATCGACCTGCAGTTCTTTGCCAAGGATACGGTGGAGATGGACTTTGTTCCGGACTATGTAAACAAGGTGATCAACAACCTGCTTTCCAACGCCCTCAAGTTCACGCCCGAATACGGCAAGGTGAACGTGACGATGTGGCGCGAGGGCGAACGCCTGCTCATCGATGTGGAGGACACGGGTCAGGGTATGGACGAGGAGACGCTCCCCACGTCTTCGAGCCTTTCTATCAAGGCGAGAGTGATACCCCGAACATCGGCACGGGCGTGGGGCTTGCCCTCGTGAAGCAGATCATGGATGCAGTGGGAGGCAGCATCACCGTGGAAAGCACGGTGGGCAGAGGCACGACGTTCCACCTCAGCGTACCGATACGCAACGAAGCCAAGCAACGGATAACCGCTACATCGGAAACGCATACGCCGCTCCTGCCCGAAGCGGGAACGTCGCTTGCCGACAACGAGGGTGAAGACAGCCAGTGCCGTCTGATCGTCATCGAGGACAACCGCGACATCGCAGCCTATATCGGTTCGCAGTTTGCCGACCGCTACGCCGTTAGCTATGCGGAGAACGGTAAGGCGGGACTGGAAAAGGCGCAGGAACTGGTGCCCGACCTCATCATCACCGACCTGATGATGCCCGGCATGGACGGTCTGGAGGTTTGCCGTCAGCTGCGCGGCAACGAGATTACCGACCATATTCCCATCATCGTGGTAACGGCGAAGATCACGGAGGAGGAGCGCATACGCGGACTGGAAGCCGGGGCAGACGCCTATCTCGCCAAGCCGTTCAATGCCGAAGAACTGCGCACAAGGGTGGAAAAGCTGATCGAAGGACGACAGTTGCTGCGCAAGAAATACGCACAAATGATGACAGCACATCAGGATGACGAAGAGGAAGAAGCCACACAAAGACGTGCAGCCGATCTACGCTTTCTTGCCAAAGTGTCGGATGTCATATACCTCCAGCTCAATCGCGGAAAGGATATAGAGGTGTCGCAGATTGCATCGGCCATGTGTATGAGCGACAGACAGTTCTACCGCAAGATGAACGCTCTTACGGGCAGCACCCCGACGGTCTATATCCAGCGTGTGAAAATAAAGAAAGCCAAGAGTCTTCTTGACGGAGACTCACAGATGAGTTTCAGAGAAATAGCCGACAAATGCGGCTTTAACGACTATTCCAACTTTGTACGGACATTCAAGAATATCTACGGTGTCACACCTACAGAGTACAGACGGAGTAATGCCGGAAAAATGTAAGATCTGACATATACTCGCCATGACCTGAAAATACGGGGTCGTATCGACAAGAACGAGCGGAGTATGCCTTTGGTATGCTCCGCTCGTTTTGTTTTGTCCCGACATCTGGCCACTTCCGTCCATATCGACGCCACAAGTACGCAGTTATCTCAAACCTCTAACATACACGGTTTCTTTGGTTTACTTTTGTCCGTGCACCGCTGTTGGTGCCATTAAAAACATTGTAATATGGACGAAAAAATCAAAGACCAAGAAGTCCTTTTGGTAAAGGATCAAAAGGACAAGAATCTCAAAGCCGTCACAGGAACGGACGAGAAAGGCGGACTGAAAACCGTTCCGCCCACCGCAGAGCATGAACAGAGCTTCCTGAAGTTCGACAAGCACAGCAATGCGCTGGAGAATTTCCTTTCCAATTTCATGCGGCAGTTCAAGAACCCCACACCGCTGACTTTCTTCAAAGTACCCTTTGAGAGTGCCGTTGCCAGTGCTCGTGTACTCTCGGAAATGCTCAAAGCACCGAATGTCCCCTCTAATAAGGAGATGCTGGACTCCGCCCGTGTCAATCCTTCGGACTATGCAGGGGAGCAGAAACAGTCCTTCCAAGGCATTGACCCCGACAAGGTGAGATGGGAGCAGTTCGAGCAGATGGGCGTAAGCCGTGAAAGTCTGGAAAAGGGCAAGCATCTTGATGACCTGCTTCAATACCGCAAGACTCCGCTTATTCCCATCAGTATCAAAATCGGAGAGGTCTCCCTTTATACCGATGCCCGTCTTTCTCTGAAAGCCTCAGGAGACGGGACATTCATTCCCGTTGTCCATGCCATCCGCAAGGAGCCTCAATTGGAGCGTGAGTTCTTCGGGCATACCTTTACCGATGAGGACAAGAAAGCCCTGAAAGAAACGGGCAACCTCGGTCGCACTGTGGAGCTGACCTTCCCCGGTAAAGATGAGCCGACCCGCAGCTTCGTGAGCATCGACCGCCTGACGAATGACATCATCGCCCTGAGTGCCGACCGGGTACGCATCCCCGATGAAATCAAAGGCGTGAAGCTGAGCGACGAGCAGAAAAAGGAACTGTCGGAAGGCAGAAGCATCTACGTGGAGGGTATGACCTCCAAAACGGGCAAGCATTTCAATGCCAACCTCCAATTCAATGCCGACAAGCGGTCGATTGAATTTCGTTTCGGCTCTCCCAAGCAGGAACAACGCCAAAGACAAGCCCCCGAAAGGCAGGAACAGGCAGAGCAGAAAGAATTGCGTGTCCCCAAGAAGATGCTGGGACGCGACATCTCTCCCGAAGAGCAAGCGAAGCTCAAAGCAGGTGAAACGGTCTATATGACCGGGCTTATCGACAAGAAGGGAGAGCCTTTCAATGCCTATGTGCGCCCGAATTTCGAGAAGAACAAGTTCGACTTCCTCAAATGGAATCCCGACAAGTCCCAAGCCAAAGAGGTAACTCCCGACAATGCTTCCCACACGCAGGTCGCCGTCAATTCCGAAGGCAAGACCAACGAGGCTACCAAGCATGTGAAGGAGCCGCTCAAGCAGGGACAGACAGAACCTACCGCCCAGCAAGAGCAGAAAGAAGAAGAGAAAAAGCGTTCCAAGGGAATGAAAATGTAATCCGCCACCACTAACATCCAAAAAGTAAGAACAAATGAAAGTCATCATAGCAGAAAAGCCGAGCGTAGCTCGTGAAATCGCCCGTGTCGTTCGGGCAACCAACAAGAAAGAGGGTTATATCGAAGGAGGCGGCTATGCCGTCACGTGGGCATTGGGACATCTGATAACGGCAGCCATGCCCGAAGCCTACGGCATCAAAGGTTTCCACAAAGAAAACCTGCCGATTCTTCCTCCCGTCTTTACCCTTATTCCCCGCCAAGTCAAGAGCGACAAAGGCTACAAGACAGATCCGAGTGCCGTTGCCCAATTGAAAGTCATCGAAAAACTCTTCCGAGCGTGCGAGGGCATTATCGTTGCCACCGATGCCGGAAGGGAAGGTGAGCTCATATTCCGCTTTATCTACGAGTATCTCGGCATCGCCAAACCCTATGAGCGACTGTGGATCAGCTCGCTCACGGACAAAGCCATCAAAGAGGGGCTTGCCCATCTACAAAACGGCGCGGCGTATGACAACCTCTATTATGCCGCCCGTGCCCGCAGCGAAGCCGACTGGCTGGTGGGCATCAATGCCACCCAAGCCATATCCATTGCCGCAGGGCGAGGCACTTACTCCTTGGGCAGGGTACAGACTCCGACCCTCTGTATGGTCTGCTCCCGTTTCTTGGAGAACAAGAAGTTCGAGCCACAGCCATTCTGGCAACTCAGCCTTGCCATAAGGGAAGGTGATGAGAGCTTCCACTTCTCCTCTGCCGACCGCTGGTTCGATAAGACGGAAGCCACCGCCCTGTACGAGAAACTCAAACAGGCTCCTTATGCCACTGTAGAGACAGTTGTGCGCAAGGAAACCAAACAGGAGCCACCGCTTCTGTATGATTTGACAACCCTGCAGAAAGAAGCGAACAGCCGATACGGATACACGGCAGAACAGACCCTTTCCTTGGCTCAGAAACTCTACGAAAAGGCATACATTACCTACCCACGCACGGGCAGCCGCCATATCCCCGAAGATGTCTTTGCCGAAATTCCAGCTTTGATAGCATTTTTGCACGACCATTCCGTCTGGGGTGTCCATGCCCGCCGACTGACCGAACCGAATGCACATTCGGTGGACGGCAAGAAAGTGACCGACCACCACGCCCTGCTCATCACGGGCAAGAAGCCGATAGACATGTTTGGAGAGGAAGCGGTCATCTATGATATGATAGCCGGACGTATGCTCGAAGCCTTCTCCGCCCGTTGTGTGAAGAATGTCAGCACGGTTACTGCCGTCTGCGAGGATGTGAAGTTTATCCTCAAAGGTGAAATCATCAAGGAAGAGGGTTGGCGTGCCGTTCTCAAAAACAGCAAGAAAAAAGACAAGGAGCAGGCGGAAGCCGAAGAACGGGAAAGCCGAGAAAACGGAGAAGGCATCATCATTCCCCAATGGGAGGACGGTGGAAAAGCCGAGCGCGTTTGACCCCCGAGGGCAAGCGACGTTGACCCTTACGGGCAAAATAAGAATGACCCTCTGCGGCAAAATAAAATTGACCCCTGAATGCGATTGCCATTCAGGGGCTTTTTTGTAGTTTTGTGTTGCCGTCCTGACTGGCGGATAAACGTTAAACTACAGAATTCAATGACAAAGTTAAGAAATTTATTGCGATGTTACGCCATTGGAATGAGTATAAAAAGCATCTCTAGTGCTTTTCATCCCTCGCGTAACACTGTGCGCAAGTATGTGCGCAGGTATCAGGAGAGCGGTCTGACGCTTGACCTGCTGATGACCATGTCTGAGGAAAAGCTCCAGGAGATGTTCCTCGACAACCAGAATCGCAGCCGTAAGCCATCTGCGCGCATGGATGAGCTGGAGGCTCTGATTCCCGACTACGTGAAGCGGCTCAGCCGCAAGGGCGTGACTGTCAAGTCGCTCCACGAGGAATACCTCAGGGAGCATCCTGACGGCTATAAGTACTCTACCTTCAAGCGTGCCGTCCGCCGGCAGAAGTACCATGTGCGGGTTGTCGGCCATGTTGACCATCTTGCCGGAGACCAGATGTACATAGACTACGCGGGTGACAAGCTGGAGGTCGTGGATGCTGAGACTGGCGAGGTGCGCTGCGTGGAGGTGTTCGTTGCCATCCTCCCGTGCAGCCACTACACCTACTGCGAGGCTGTTTGGTCACAGAAGAAAGAGGACCTCATCGTGGCCTGCGAGAATGCCCTTCACTTCTTCGGCGGTGCGCCGATGGCCGTCGTGCCGGACAACCTGAAGGCTGCTGTCACGCGAAGCGACCGTAACGAGCCTGTCATCAATGAGGACTTTGCGGCAATGGCCGAGTTCTACGACATGGCAGTATTCCCGGCCAGAGCACGCCATCCGAAGGACAAGGCACTTGTGGAGAATGCGGTAAAGCTGATGTACCGCTCTGTCTATGCCGACATCGAGGGGCTGGTGTTCCATGACCTCGCGTCCCTGAATGCCGCCATACGCAATTCGCTGGGTGCTTTCAATGACCGCAGGATGAGCGGAAGGAAAGAGTCACGCCGTGAGCTTTTCGAGGAGGTGGAGAAGGAATATCTCCAGCCGCTTCCCGCAGTCCGTTTCCAGATGAAGGCACGGAAGACCGTTACGGTCATGAAGAACAGCTACGTGATGCTGAACAAGCACCACTACAGCGTGCCCAAGGAATACATAGGCAAGCGTGTGGACATCGTATATGATGCGGACAGCCTGCAGATATACCACGGGCTGAAGCTTGTGACCTCCCACATGCGTAACGACACGCCATACGGCTACACACAGAAAGAGGCGCACAAACTGCCCGGCCGTCACGGCTCCTATGAGAAGGACCTCGGCGAGATCTACGAACGTGCCCGAGCCATAGACAACATCCTGCTTAACTACCTCAGGGAAGTCGCAGCGCAGAAGGAGTATCTGCCGCTGGCCTTCCGTACGTGTAAGGGCATCATATCGCTGGAGAAAAAGTACGGCCTTGCCCGCCTCGTAGCGGCATGTGCCTGTGCCTCCGAGGGACGGCAGTACGGCTACAACGAGGTGCTGGAGATCCTCAAGCGTGGCGACGACGTGAGCTTCATGCCGTCGGACGATGACACCCCTGACGCTTTCCTCAATTACAAGCCGCAGATTCACAAGAATATACGCGGCAGGGAATACTACTCAAACTTATCAGGTAACGAAAAAGAAGATGACAATGGAGACAACAAACAGTAAGACTGCACCAATCGTGCAGGAGAAAGACCAGAACCAGGTCACGCTCGACCTGATGCGCAGAATGAGGCTTACGGGAATGGCCAACGCCTTTGAGGAAAGCCTCACGTCCACCTATGCCGAGGCCATGACACCCGACGGCTTCATCTCCTGGCTGATGGCAAGGGAGTGGGACTACCGCTCCTCGGCAGCCATAGACAGGCTCATACGCGGAGCCTCCTTCCGCTACAATGCCTATCCCGAGGAGATTGACTACAGTATCAGCCGCGGGCTTAACCAGAACCAGATGGAAAGGCTGCTCTCGCTTGACTTCGTGCGGCAGGGCAGAATCTCTTCATCACGGGATCTGCCGGCACAGGCAAGAGCTTCCTTGCCACGGCCACAGGCTATCATGCCTGCAAGAACGGCATCAGGACGCTATATTCAAACACCTCAAAGCTGCTCAGCTCTCTGAAGGTCGCAAAGGCCAAGAACACCATAGAGACGGAGTTGAAGAAGATAGAACGGTGCCAGCTGCTCATCCTCGACGATGCCTTCCTCGTACCGCTGGACGCCAAGGAGCGTCCCATCCTTTTGGAAATCATCGAAGACCGCCATGACAGGAAGTCAATCGTCATGGCCTCTCAACTCCCTGTGGAAAACTGGTATGATGCCATCGGTGACCAGGCTGTCGCCGATGCCGTGCTTGACAGGATCGTACACTCATCACACCGCATCGAACTCTTCGGCGAAAGCATCCGCAAGATGAAGGCTAAGAAGTAAACAGGGCAAAATAAAAATGACCCCGCCAGTCAGGACTTTAGAGGGGTCAAAATAAAAAAGTTTTCAGGGGTCAACGTCGCTTTGCCCTCGGGGGTCAAACGCGCTCGGCTTTTCCA
>NZ_FOOW01000042.1 GCF_900113305.1 Prevotella sp. KH2C16
GATAAAGGATGCATATACGCTTATTTGTAGCCTAAGATGCATATTTAGTAGCAAGGATATTAATCGGACTGCAGCAAAGGATAAACTGCATGATTGGTATCAGAAGGTCTCAGCATGCACTTTGCGTGAAGTGAAGGCTGCAAGGGATGCTATCAAATACAAGGAGGAAGAAGTACTAAACTACTTCATCAACAGATCAACTAATGCTCATGCAGAATCTCTAAACTCAAAGTTGAAAGGCTTCAGAGCACAGCTCCGTGGAGTACAAGACCTGCCATTCTTCATGTATAGAACGACGATGATCTTTGGATAACAAAATGTTATTGCCACGGATATTTGCAACTGTGCCACTATTTTGTTTCATTTTCATGTTTACCCCATCACTTTATGGTGGTTACATAGGGAGTGGTGCATGGGCTCTTACGCCTTTGCAGACAGTATCTCAGCGTGTTGATCAAGAGGGGAGAACCATCCCCCAAGTAAAAGGCCAAGTCTTCGACGACGAATCGCTGCCAGCCGTTGGTGCAGTGCTGAAAGTGGAAGGGCGCACCGATGTGATGGCGGTTACCGACGCCGACGGGCGCTTCACTATGAAGAACATAGACGAGGGCTCCATCGTTGTGGTAACTCACATGGGTATGAAAACTGCCCGCGTAAAGGTGAGCGCGACGATGACGATACGTCTTGTTGCCGATGACAAGGAGCTCGACGAAGTGGTTGTAACGGGTATGTTTAACCGCAAGAAGGAAGGCTTTACAGGTTCGGCCGTCACGATTAAGGGTGAGGATCTGAAGAAATACAGCACCAACAATGTGGTGAAGGCCTTGGCAGCCGTTGCCCCTGGATTGCGCATCATGGACAACATTGCCAATGGATCGAACCCTAATAACCTGCCCGACATGCGCATGCGTGGCGGTGCCAGCATCGAATTGGGGTCTACGAGCAGCGATGTGCTGTCGGTACAGGGCGAGTATCAAACTTATGCCAACCAGCCCCTGCTCATCATGGACGGGTTCGAAATTAATGTGCAGACGCTCACCGACCTCGACCCCGACCGTATTCTTTCCATCTCTCTGCTCAAAGATGCCGCGGCCACGGCCATCTATGGTTCGCGTGCAGCCAACGGGGTAATCATTATAGAAAGCAAGACACCGAAGCCAGGGCGTATCTGGGTGACCTACGGTGGGGAACTGCGTGTGGAGACTCCCGACCTTACAGGCTACGACCTGATGAATGCAAGCGAGAAACTCGATGCCGAACTCAAGAGCGGACTGTATACCTATGGTGGAGAGACCGTAGGCAAGTGGCAGCTCTATCAGTCGAAGTTGCGCGAGGTGCTTAGCGGTGTAGATACCTATTGGCTCGATAAACCGCTGCGCACAGCATTCCAGCAGCGTCATACCGTGACGCTCGAAGGTGGCGACGAGGCCCTGCGCTACCGCATGTACATAGGCTATAACGGATCGCCTGGCGTCATGAAAGGCAGCAACCGTGATGTGCTTACGGGCTCGCTCGACTTTCAATACCGACTGCCCAAGGTGCTTTTGAAGAACATCATCACGCTTGACAACTCTGTAGGTAACGAGTCGCCATGGGGAAGTTTCAGCGAGTATACCAAGCTCAATCCCTACCTGCGTGCCTATGATGAGAAGGGCAACATACCAAAGTATTTGGATGATTTCTCCGAGTTGCAGGGAGCAAGCCACTATCTCAACCCGATGTATAACACTACATTCCATAGTAAGGACCAGAGCAAAAACTTTGCAGTACGCGAACAGTTCAAGGTGGAATACACGCCAACAAGGGACTGGCGCTTCGAGGGAGCCTTCTCGCTGGCCAAGAGTGTGGGGCATCACGATGTGTTCAGGCCTGCACAGCACACCGCTTTCGATAATATAACCGATCCGGTGCTGCGTGGTGACTATCGTCGCAACCAGAGTGAGTCGGTGAATTGGGGATTAGACCTTACGGGAAGTTGGAACAAGCAACTGAATGACCACTACCTTACGGGCAACTTGCGCATGAGTCTTTTAGAAAACACGATGGAGACTTATGGCAATTATGTAACGGGATTCCCCAACGACAACATGGATAACTTGCTCTTTGGGCGCAAGTATAACGAGAAGGTTACAGGCCTGGAGTCGACCAACCGCTCTATAGGATGGGTGATGGCAGGCGGATATTCATATAAATATAAGTATTCGTTCGACTTCAATGTGCGTGTGGACGGATCGTCGGAGTTTGGCCGCGACAACCGTTGGGCACCGTTCTGGTCTACCGGTTTGCGCTGGGATGTGAAGAAAGAGAACTGGCTGAAGAATGCCAACTGGCTGTCAGACTTCGTGATTCGTGCCACCTATGGTACCACAGGCTCACGAGGCTTCGACCCTTATCAGGCACATGGCTACTACACTTACTCCAATCTGCTGCTGCCTTACTATTCGTCTGATGCAACCGGTTCGGAGATTTTGGCCATGCACAACGAGAACCTGAAGTGGCAGACCACCCATAGTGCCAATCTCGGAGTGGAGCTGGGATTCCTCAATGGGCGCATTACAGCCCGTATGGACTATTACCGCAAGACCACGAACAATACTATTACGCAGGTAACTCTTGCCCCGTCTATAGGATTCGGCAGTTACCCGGAAAATGTAGGTAAGGTAGAGAATAGGGGTATGGAGTTCAACCTTTCGTTTATACCATATCGCGACAATGCCCACCAGGCATACTGGACCGTGACGCTGAACGGATCGCATAACACCGACAAGCTGGTGGAAATTTCAGAGGCGATGAGGCATATCAATGAGTATAATGCGGCACATATCACCAACAGGCCTTTGCCTCGTTTCGAGGAGGGACAGTCGCTGTCGCGCATTTGGGTGGTGCGTTCTCTCGGCATCGACCCTGCTACGGGCGACGAGATATTGATGCGTCGTAACGGTGAGATGACCAGTTATATCAACTGGAATGCGGTAGACATTGTGCCTATAGGCAATACAGAGCCCAAATGGCAGGGACATATCAACAGTTCATTTACCTATCAGGGATGGGGACTCGACCTAAGTTTAAGCTATCGCTTTGGTGGTCAGGTGTACAACCAGACTCTATTAGATAAGGTAGAGAATGCCGACTTGAGGTATAACAGCGACCGCCGTGTGATGCAGTTGCGCTGGCAGAAGCCAGGCATGCAGTCGCAGTTTATGAAACTTACGCCGTATGGCCGCGGTACAAAGGCTACCTCGCGCTTCATCATGGATGAGAATGTGCTCCAAGGAAGTTCCTTGACATGCTACTATCGTATGGACAGGCGCAATAGTGGGTGGATTAAGAAGGCAGGGCTCACCTCGGCTAAGGTGGCACTCAATGTGGAAGACTTTTTCTATCTCTCTACTGTCAAGCGTGAGCGTGGACTCGACTATCCTTTCTCCAGGCAGTTTACTTTCTCTCTTAACTTAGGATTCTAAATAAAATATCAACCCAATTATGAAACACATCATAAAATATATACTTTGGGGCTGTGTGGCATTGGGCTTCACTTCATGCAACGATTGGCTCGATGTAGCGCCCAAGACCTCTATTCCTATGGACAAGCAGTTTGCATCGGAGTCGGGGTTCAAGGATGCTCTTACTGGTATCTATCTCAAACTGGGCACAACAGTACTGTATGCAGGCGACATGAGTTATGCCTATCTTGAGGAGATGGCTGGCCAGTACGACAATTATCCTAGCCATAACACTAATATGGTTTATCACCAGGGATTCGTTTTTGACTATGAAAAGGAGTTCCTCGATAAAAGGGAAGGCATCTATTCTGAGATGTACAACATCGTGGCCAACATTAACAATCTGTTGGAATATCTCGAGAAAAAACGCGATATAGTGACGACAGAGCATCTGTATGGTACGATGAAGGGTGAGGCATTGGCCTTGAGAGCCTTTGTGCATTTCGACTTGTTGCGCCTATATGGGCCTATTTACCAGCAGCATCCTGATGCCAAGGCCATTGCCTATCGTACTGTATACGACCGTAATGCCACCAGCATATTGCCGGCACGTGAGGTCTTGCAGCTTATTATCAAGGATTTGAAGGAGGCTGAAGAGTTACTAAAGAAAGACGACCCGCTCGATTTTCGTACCGACCGCAGCTCGGAAGAGTATGAGAATGGAAATCATTTCCTTGTAAACCGCGAATACCGCATGAACCTCTATGCCGTAAAGGCGATACTGGCACGCGCATACTGTTATGAGAACAGTGCAGAAAGTCGCACCCTTGCGGTGAAATATGCCAATGAGGTCATTAACTCTGGCAAGTGGTCGCTGCTTGCTCAGCAGAACCTTAACAAATATAACTCTATCCGTTACGAAGAACAGATATTTGGTGTGAGCGTAAACGAGATGGGGAATTTGCTGGCAGACAATGGCATGGATATGGAGAGCACATCGCTCAACCATCATTTCTACACAGATGCAGAGCATTTTAACCAAATATATGAGTTTGGTGGAGGTGATGCCGGGCATGTCGGACAGAGTGACTGGCGCAAAGACGGGCAAGCCTTTGGTAAGGATGACTCGGCAGAACATTATTTCTGTCGTAAATTCAATCAAAAGGGAATGGAGTACTATATGGGTGTCAACACCATGCCGCTGATACGTCTGCCAGAAATGTATTACATCGTGGCAGAATGCGCATCGTCGGCCGAAGAGAGTGTGAAAGCGCTCAATACCGTGCGCTCGGCACGCGGTATAGCCATAGCCGATGAGATTACGACGGTAGGCTATGATGCTCCTGACAACCTTTCGAAGGAAGCACCTAGGTATACCAAGCGTATCAATGAAATCATGAAAGAGGTGCGCAAGGAGTATTTTGGAGAAGGGCAACTATTCTTCTTCTTGAAGTCTCATGCGTATGAGTGGTATCTTGGTGCAGAACTCAAGAATATGAGCGAAGCGCAGTATAAGATGCCATTGCCTGACAATGAGCATGTTTTCGGGAAGACATCAGATTAAACAATCAATGTTATAACAATGAAGAGATACTTATTTTTTGCAATTATACTCGTGGCTTGCTGGCTAGTGTCGGCCTGCCAACAGAACGAGATAGAGTTTTATGACCAGTCGCCTCGTCTCAACTTCGACCGTCATACGGAGGTGGTAAGCTTTGCCGACAGCGACTATGTTCGCAATACACAGTTCAAAAAAGTGACATTCCATGTGGTTTTGCAGGGTAATATGCTGAAGGAAAAGCGTTCATTCGTCGTAAAGACCGCACGCGACACAACCTTCAAGACAGATGTAGAGATGGAACTTGAGAAAAGCTATGTATACTCGGCTATAGATACTGTAGCTCAAAGCTATGACTTCAAGGTGATGCGTCCTAAGGATGTGCGTACAGGTAGAACGGAGTATGGCAGCTTCCTAGAGTTTGATACCAGCAATCCAATCAACCAGTTTGACCGTGGTTTAGAAGAGAGTCAGCGCCTTTTGGTAACGGTAAGATGGGAGTTAAGGCCATCTAGTTGGGAAGATTGGCAGTTTGGTACATATAGTGATGCCAAGTATCTTTACATCATGGATTTATTGCATCATACCTATGATGAGATAGAGAGTGACGAAGAGATAGAAAAAGTGAAAGAAACTTACAAGAAGTATATAGAAGATGGAAACACTCCAATTTTGGATGAAGAGGGCAATCCTATCAACTTTGAAAATTAAGGAGGAATAACTATGAAGAGACTTCATATAATATATAATGTGTTGGCGGGACTGGCCATGATGCTGTTGGCAACTGCTTGTTATGAAGATTTAGGGCATTATGATTACCATGATGTAAACATGGTGGATGTGCAGATTCCCGAAACCAAGGTTCGCATGCCTAAGGAAGAGGCCGTAGTGGTAGCAGTAGAACCTGTTATCTCGCAGACTATAGCTGCTAAAGAGGAGAATCTCGTTTACCACTGGATGCGTCTGATGGCAGAGAAGACCGTTGGCTCGGAGAATGTGGCCGACTATGAGCCATATTCAGAGGGAAAGGTTTGTAATGTGAAGGTAGAACCTTACGAACCTTCCGATGTGGGATTGCTGCTTATAGTTGAAGATACAAAGAATGGAACGAAATGGTATAAGGTGGGTAAGGTTTCAGTAGTGAAACCTTACAATCCATGCTGGTTTGTGCTTCAGGAGCAAGATGGCAAGGGTGTTCTGGGTGCTATCGAGGGTACACCAGGCAGCTTTTTCACATGGCCCGATGTGTTCGGGAAAGAGTTTGGCGAGCCATTCCCCTTGAAAGGTAAGCCTATTGCATTGAGTACGCGTCATGCTTATGGCAATAGCGATGCTGCCTCGATGTTTGGTTTCTTCGGCTTTACGGCTAATCCTGCGATGATGCTTGTAAGCGAAAGCGATATTGCATGTTATACACCAAGTACTCTGTCTTCAAAGTGGACTACGGAGTCTATTCTGTATGGGCCAACTCTTCAAGGCACACCTATAAAGATTACCCAATATAAGATGGGAGTTGCCGGTGAATGGCTTATCAATGACGGCAAAAATTACTTCTCTCACATGGATGGCTTCTGTATGCCTTACTCTTTGCGCTTGGACGATAACGAGGTGAACATCACGGCTTATGGTAGTTCGCATAGCTGGGCTTACTTCTACGATGCAGGCAACCATAGGTTCCTTCGCCGTAATGTTTTAAGCACAGGCGACTTCATGTCGGGTACACCGCGTTCCACCATGAGTATGCGAAAGTATGGCAGTACATGGAACGATCATCCCGTTTCTCTTCAGACTATTGACTCTGAGGGCGAGATACCCAATAAATTCGATCCCAATGCCATTGATGCTGATCTTGTTATGCGCGACATCGTAAGTGGTGGTGCATATGGCGAATTTGTCTATGGTGTGGCTTCGGTGGGTAATACCAACCAGCTTTCTATCTTCAGATTCAGCGACCATGAGGGTGAAGCAGAGTGTGCTGCGGTATATAATGTAACCCTGCCTTCAGAAGTAAAGATAGAGCAGGCACGCTTTGCGGCCTCTTATGCCTACAGTAATTACGCGAGTTCGGGATAAGAAAAGCATTATAAAAGTTGGTAATCTCGCCAATATTTTGTACCTTTATAGGTGAAAATCAACAAGTTACAAAACAACCAAGCGATGATTACCAAGGACAAAGTTACAGAAATTTTCTGTATTATCGATGAGTTTGACAAGAATTTGAATGCAGAACTGGCCCAAAACCTCCCATTGCCCTCTCATGATGGCGATGGGAAGCGCTACCGTAACCGCAAGGGCAGGCTATCCGAGAGTGAGATTATGACAATCTTGGTATGCTACCATTTCGGTAC
>NZ_FOOW01000030.1 GCF_900113305.1 Prevotella sp. KH2C16
AGTGCAAAGGTAATACAAAAATCGAAACCACGCAACTTTTCAAAGGAAATATTTTCGGGAAAAGCGAAAGTTTTCGCGAATGTTGACAAAAAGAAGAACGAGGAGCATTCAAACAGGAGTATCTTTATTAGAATCGGAGGGAGAAAGAAAAGAAGCATAGAAAACACATCATTAATATACAAGACGCATTATTATATATAAATGGAATACATTATTAATATACAGGAAGGCGCCCCTTGACAGGGAACCCCCTCTATGCACAGCAAAACGCCCCCCCTCTGTCATGAAGAAGAAAATCAAGCATGCCAAGACTTTCAATTACAATATCCTTATTGCAGATATTATAATGATCTGCATCATAGATGATTCCAACCAAGCTAAATGACATTGCGTGTCAGCCATTAGGACAAAGAAGCGACCGACAAAATCGGCGATTTTGTCCCACGATTTCGGCGATTTTGTTGTTCAATCTCGCCGATTTTGTCAAACAGAAGACGGCTGAAAGAACTCTATCGGCTGGCTTCTATCGTATAAGTAAAGCTGTTGGCCTCATAATAGCCGATGTTATATTCTATCGGAATATCGTTTATGTCCAGCACAAGCCGCTTGCGAATCAGGATGGCATCCTCGGGGCTGATGTTCAGTTTCTTGGCTATGTCAGCACCCGCCAGCCTCGCCTTTACTTCCTCTTTGCTCGTATTTACGAGAATACCATAGTCATGTTCCAGAATCTCATACAACGGTTTCTGAAACACCTCGTCATCCTTGAAAGGTATATCGGGGTTAAAATAAGAGATAAAATATACGAAAGGATAGCTGGTATTGCCACGCACACGCTCCAGGACAAGGCAGTGCCTATGGCTTCCCTCTCCCATCCCAAAGAAATTAGATATCTCCTCATTCGGCTGCTTGTAGCTAATATGCAGTTCATAGTTTTTCACCTCAATGCCCAGCATCCTCATCTCCTGAGAGAAACTGAGCCAGTTTTTCACGCGGCTAACAAGTCCTTTGCGCACCACCTTAGTTCCCACGCGGCGCTTACGCACAAGGAGCCCCTCATAGACCAGCTTGTTGATAGCCTGGCGAAGGGTGTTGCGCGAGATGCCGAGCTGCTGGGACAAGGTAACTTCGTCAGGGAGCACCTTGCCATTCTTATATTCGGGTTCCTCGATCAGTTTTCTCAGTATGTTCTCCGCCTGAACATGTAACGGCAAATCTTTCTTTTGGCATATTTCTTCCATGAATCCTGTCTGTTTCTTACAGTTGCAATAGCAAAGAAAACAAAAAAAAACGAAAAAACAAAGTCATAACATAAATTTTTCCTGTTTTTTATTGCTTATTAAGATTTTAATCATTACATTTGCACAAAACAATATATGTTCAAACAAATAAAAACCGCAATGAGAAAACCTAATTATGACAAATATCCTGCCACGCATGTAAGTGGAACTATATATCAGGGCTGGGAAAACATCATAGCAGAACTTGAAAGCCGGTATGGAAATCGGCAGCAATGGGCCATCGACCTTTATGTCGGAGCCATGGAAGAGGAGTTCATCTCTGCCTTCGGAAGAACGGGCCGCAGAATCGTGTCGACCCGGAGCCTTATGAAAACCCAACCGGAGATAGAAAAACTCACAGAACGATTCATGACCGACGATGTGCTGTTCGGTTTCATCTCCAATGTTTCGTTAGACGAATACTTCTGTCAGGACAAGGTTAGTGAATTCTTAGCCGAATCAAAGAATGAGCCTATAATAATAATAGGAACGGGCGCGGCAAAATTCGCAGCCGAAGATGCCCCCGTGGTCTATGCCGACATGGCTCGGTGGGAGATACAACAAAGATTCCGCCGACACGAAGTAAAAGCACTGGGATATGACAACCGGGAGGAGCCCCCATCGTTCCAATACAAGCGCGGATACTTCAACGACTGGAACATCTGCGACCGGCACAAGCTTGAACTGGCCACAGCGCACCGCATCGGCTACTGGATCGACAGCAACCAAGCGGGAAAGCCCAAAATGATTAGCAACCAGACCTTCATTGAGGGAATCCGGAAGACCGCGAGAAACCCGTTCAGGGTGGTGCCGTTCTTTGACCCTGCACCCTGGGGCGGGCAATGGATGAAGGAAGTATGCGACTTGGACCGTTCAGAGGTTAATTACGGATGGTGCTTCGACTGCGTGCCCGAAGAGAACAGCCTTTTGCTCGATGTGGAGGGCACACGATTCGAAATTCCAGCACAGGACCTTGTCTTGCTGGAGGCCATCCCCCTGCTCGGCGAGGCTGTGGAGAGCCGATTCGGCAAAAGCTTTCCCATCCGGTTCGACTTCTTGGACACCATGGGCGGAGGGAATTTGAGCCTTCAGGTGCATCCTACGACACAATTTGTTCAGACAAATTTTGGCATCCATTATACTCAGGACGAAAGCTACTACCTGTTGGATGCCGGTGAGGACGCCGTGGTTTATCTTGGCCTGAAAGAAGGAGTTGATTCCACGGGTATGATTAACGGCCTGCGCCATGCCCAGGAAACCGGAGAAGCATTCCCCGTAGAAAAATATGTCAATAAGATACCAGCCAAGAAGCACGACCACTTCCTCATCCCCAATGGCACCATCCACTGCTCCGGACGCAACAGCATGGTGCTTGAGATCAGTGCCACCCCGAACATTTTTACCTTCAAACTCTACGACTGGCAGCGACTGGGACTGGACGGCAAGCCCCGTCCCATCAACATAGAGAGAGGTAGGCAGGTCATCAAGTGGGAGCGCGACACAAGATATGTACGCGAACACTTGGCAAACCACATTGAGACTCTCGCCGAAACCCCGCACTGCAAGAAAGAGCGCACGGGGCTTCACCCTAATGAATTCATCGAGACCACCCGCTACACCTTCGACGAGAAGATAACCCTGCACAATGCCGGAAGCGTGCATGTACTGAACCTTGCCGAAGGAGAAGAGGCTGTCGTGGAAAGTCCGAATGGAGCCTTTGATCCTTTCGTGGTCCACTATGTGGAGACCTTCATCGTGCCGGCATGCGTCGGAGAATACACTATACGACCCTGCGGGAAGGCCGAGGGAAAAACCTGTAAAGTCATAGAGGCACATGTGAGAGTATAAAACCTATAACCAAACAAGACAAAGACAAATACTAATCCTAAACAAAATGAAAGTAAAACACATCAAAATCCCATATGCCCTATTGTCGTTCATCGGGCTAATGGGTTATCTATCGTCCTGCAGTGATGACAATTCACAATCTGGACCAAGAATCTATTTAAGTCAGCTATCTTTACAAACTGCTGTCGGCGACACAATTTCTGTCGATGTTACCCTACGAGACCAGACAGCATTCAGTAAGATAGATGTAAAGAAAGCTATTGACGGCTCTCCTGTTAACTCCTATTCCCGGCAAATAAATCCCCGGAATACGGTTTTCCCCTACAGGTTTTCTGAAGAAGTAATCTCTGGAGACGAGACAGGCAACCTAATCTATTCATTTTATGGCTATGATGACAATGGAAAACTATTAGACGCTTCCGATCTGGTAGCGACAGTAGAGCTTGCACAGATACCCTTACTGTTGAAATATGACTGGAAGCTGTCCTCTCAAATCATCCAAGGAGATGACTATGCTACAGCAGACCTGACTGACGACATATACCGTTTTAACCCTGATCTCACCTGGGAACTTGACTGGGGAAGCGTGCTTTCTGCAGGTGCCCTGGAAACGCTGAACTCTTATTGTTCATGGCAAGTAGTCATGAAGGGATCAACAGTTGACTCTTTATACATGATCAAATATAATATCTTCTCTCCGACTGTTCCAATCATGACCAAATATAAAGTAATACAATTAGCAAATAGAAAAATGATACTTGAAAGTCGCCAAGACTTATCATTCCTTCCTGGCTATGCTGCCGATGAAAAGGTAACAGAGACCTATGAGCCGGTCTCAAAAAGTACGGACTTCACTCCATACAGAGGTTCCAATCCAGATAGTTATATAGTAGGGTCATGCACCCCGGGAAATTATTAAACTAATATATAAGACATGAAATACTTAAAGTCTTTGCACCTGCTTCTAATTGCTGTCGTTTTTTCTTCAATGATTCCCCAAAGCCTATTGGCTCAGAATACCGTCCAATATGAAGGCAGAGTCATCACGGAGGATGGAGAACCGATTATCGGCGCTAACATCACTTTGACAGACGGTAAAGCCGTCGGCGTCAGCGACATCGACGGGAACTTTACATTCACAGGCCCCAATAAATGTAATTTCAAGGTCTCATATGTGGGGTATGGCATTCAAGAGATAACTGCAATTGCAGGACAGAAAATGACCGTCGTCTTAAAAGAACTTGCCAACAATCTTAACGAGTTGGTGGTCGTCGGCTATGGTGTTCAGAAGAAATCGGACTTGACATCCGCCATCTCCACTATTAAGGCAGACGACATAGAGGCAACATCCGTAACCTCATTCGACCAAGGTATCCAGGGAAGAGCAGCCGGCATTGCAGTCCTCAACACATCAGGCCAACCGGGAGGAGGAACATCCATTCGCATTCGTGGCACAAGTTCCATCAACGGAAACAATGAACCTCTGTATGTAATCGACGGAATGCCGATAATCTCTGATGCCGGCTCACTCTCTACCGGAACCTTAAAAGGCCCCGGCCTTAATCCGCTTACAAATATCAACCCTGGCGATATCCAGTCTATTGAAATCCTAAAGGATGCCTCGGCTACAGCCATTTATGGTGCCCGCGGCGCAAATGGTGTCGTGCTCGTAACGACAAAGCAAGGAAAGTTAGGCAAAGCTAAGCTTAGTGTTGGCGTAAAACTTTCTTTTCAGCGTATCGCCAAGAAGATGAAACTACTTAATGCTCTACAATTGGCCCAATTGGCAAATGAGGCCGCAGACAATGATGGTGTAGAAAGACGACCCATTTTTGCCGGACTAAACAATCTTGCCAAAGACAACACAGACTGGCAGGATCAGATATTCAGGACCGCTCCTATGCAAAGCTATGATTTTTCTCTTTCCGGAGCCAGCGAGAAAATGAATTATTATGTGTCAGGAAACATCGTCAATCAGGATGGGATCATCATTGCCTCTAATTTCAAGAAAGGCAGTTTCCGGGTAAACCTCAATGCCGACATGAACAAGTGGCTAAAGGTTGGCATAACCAGCAACTCCAGCTACGAGAAATCAAACGGCGTGGTTACGAATTCCGAAGGGGCCTTCGCCTCAAGCATTACCTCGTGGGCCCTTGAGATGAATCCGGCACTACCAGTAAGAGACGCAAGCGGGACTTATACCTATGAAAACAACCTCGGTTCCCCGAATGTAGGTAATCCTGTAGAAGACGCATATCGCTCCAAAAACAAGACTACTGCTTTCAGAACCCTAAATAATATGTACCTCCAATGGACCCCTATCAAGAATCTTGTGTTCAAAACAAGTCTTGGTGCTGATTATTCGTACATCAAGGAGCAAGCCTTTGCTCCCGCCGACATCAAGCGGGCAGAATCAAACGAAGGTTATGCAAGCATCGGGAACAGGGATACTTATAGCTGGGTCTGGGAAAACACGGTGAACTACATGTTTGACATCTACGACAAGCATCACTTCACCGTATTAGGCGGCCTCACAGCCCAAAAGTTCCACTCCGAAATGTCAGCTGTAGCAACAGCCGATTTCAGCGACGGTACATTGGGATACCATTCCATCCAGTCTGGTGCGGAAAAACAAATGGCAACTTCCGGTATTTCCGAATGGCAAATGCTTTCATACCTTGCCCGCGTAAACTATAACTATGATAATAAATATCTCTTGACCGCATCTGCCCGCATAGATGGTTCCTCTAAATTCGGGAAGGGCAACAAATACGGCTTCTTCCCTTCTATATCAGGGGCATGGCGCATGAGTGAGGAAAACTTCCTGAAGAACAACCCAACTATCTCCAACATGAAACTTCGAATTAGCTATGGAGAAGTCGGCAACGAAGGTATCATGCCTTACAGCTCACAAGGACTCCTTTATGACACAGAAGCCTACTTTGGGAATAACACCATTGTCAAAGGCAAGGCTCCTTATACAATATCCAATCAAGACCTGAAATGGGAAACTACTGCCCAATACGATGCTGGTTTCGACTTAGGCTTGTTCAATAACAGGGTGAACCTCTCGTTTGATGTATATCTTAAGAAAACCCGCGACTTACTACTAAGCACTCCCATCTCTTACCAGACAGGATATGATGTGATTATGAAGAATATAGGAAGCCTCGAGAACAAGGGATTTGATATAACCTTGAACTTAGTTCCATTCGATAGAAAATTCACCTGGACTTCGGACCTCACATATGGATATAATAAAAATAAAATTACCAGCCTTGCCGGATCCACGGAGAATCTTAATGGTGCCTCTATCCTTGGTATCACATACTGGACCAAGATTACAGAAGGAGAGCCTATCGGAGTTATCTATGGATATAAGACCGATGGTATTGTCCAGTCAAATGAAGATCCGTCAAAGATTCCATTCTTCGCAGGCAAGACCCTTTATATTGGAGACAGGAAATATAAGGAAAAGAGTATAGATGGCATAATTAACGAGGAAGATCTTTATGTGTTAGGAGATGCAAATCCAGATTTTACATATGGATGGAACAACACCTTCGGATATAAATTCAATGATGGAAGCAAGCTTTCTTTGACACTTTACCTGCAAGGAGCAGTAGGAAACCAAATTGTGAATTTCAACAAATTCGCACTCGAGAGCTTTAATGGGTACAAAAACAATACCATCGCGGCTTTGAACCGTTGGACTCCGGAAAATCCTTCAAATGTATATCCGAGAGCAACAATGAAGTCTGCTGGTACTATTCTCTCTGACCATTATGTTGAAGACGGAACATATATGCGTATAAAGGACATCACCCTGACCTATGCATTTCCGAGAAAGCTACTGCAACCTTTCTTGTGTGAAGGACTTACAATATATGCAAGTTTAAAGAACTTCTATACATTTACAGACTATAGTGGCTATGATCCAGAAGTTAGCCGTTTTGCAAATGACAATCTATCAATGGGTGCAGATTACGGATCATATCCAATGTCCAAGTCTTTTGAATTTGGTCTTAAAGTAAACTTTTAATTGATGATTATGAAAAAATATATTATTGTATTAAGCATTTTGGGGCTGGTTAGCTCCTGCAATAACTTTCTTGACGAGATTCCCAAAGGAGAAACCACGACCGAAAGTTATTATAAGACCCCAGAACAAGCTGTGGCAGCAACAAATGCCATCTACGACTATCTCATCATCGGATATTCACCGAATGGGCTATGGGATGAGAACTATGGTGGCGTGTTTTACAATTACTATTGGATATTCCAAGATCTCTTTAGTGATAACGCTAATAGCAATATGTCCGGCTCCGACTATACATCTATTGATAATTTACAGATTGATCAATATAATACCCCTCTTAAGCTTTTGTGGCGTGATTTCTACCAGACTATTAAATGCTGTAATATTGTTCTCGACAAAGTGTCTGCCACTGAGATGGACATAACCCTAAAGAACAATCTATTAGGCGAAGCCCGTTTCTGGAGAGCTATGATGTATTTCGATCTTGTCCGTATGTTCGGCGATGTTCCCTTCCGCACTCATGACATCGAAGGTGCTGACGAAGAAAGGATAGGAAGAACTTCTTCTGACATCATCTATCAGCAGATAATAGAAGATTTGAAATTCGCAGAGGAAAACCTGAAGTACAGCGATCGACAGGGGGGAGGCCGTCCCTATGCACTTTCCGCAACGGCACTTCTCGCCCGAGTATACAATACTTATGCATATCATTCCGGAGATAAGAGTTATTACCAAAAAGCAATAGATTGTGCGAAAAAAGTAATTCCAGCCTTTCCCTTGATGGCCGACTTTGGCGATCTGTTCAAGATAGAAAATCGATTCAATTCAGAAATCATCCTTGGCATTAATTTCAACACCTCCTTAAGCGAGGGATGGAAAGGGGGACAATTCTTAGTGCGATTGTTACCCAATACCGATACTTCAAAAGGAGGGCCAAATAATGCACAAGGATGGGAGAATGCCACGGAAGACCTGTATGAGAGTTTTAGTTCCTCCGACAAGCGCCGCGACATAACTCTTAAAAGAAGTTTCACCTATAACGACGGGACCCAGGAGGATTTGAAGAAACCTTATATATTTAAGTATTGGGATCGGACAGCAGAACCTAACGGTAACAATACAGATGCTATCTTCCCTGCAATCAGGACATCTGAAATGTACCTTATCATTGCAGAAGCTTCTAATGAATTAAACAAAGGTGCCAACGCAGAAGCCGTATCGGCCTTAGAAGCTGTCAGGACTCGTGCTGGATTAACATCAGATGGTATAAGTAATGATTATGCAAGCTTCAAAACAGCTGTATTAAATGAATATCGTCATGAGTTCGTTATGGAAGGACACCGCTGGTTCGACCTTACCAGGATGTGCTCTCCCGACGAATTCGTACAAAGAATAAAAGCTGCAAAACCGAACTCAAATCCTCAGACATACGAAGTCTTGTTCCCTATACCGCAAAGAGAGATTGCATTATCAGGAGGTGTTTTAACACAAAATGAAGGCTATAAATAATGAATATAAGAAAACTTTTCTTATCGGCTGCATTATTAGCATTGCCGCTTTACATCTATGCAAAGGCTAATTCTAATAGTCAAGTGGAGAAGCTGCCAGTAGACTATGTAGATCCCTTTGTCGGGACTTCTAATTCGAGGTGGATGGTAACGCCCGGACCAACTATGCCTTTCGGAATGGTCCAGCTATCACCTGACAACCAAGATCAGGAATGGAAAGGAGGATATGAATATAATCTTAATTCTATTACAGGATTCTCACATATCCATTCTTGGACGATGGCTGGTTTGTTAATGATGCCTACAACTGGTGAGTTACAGATTACCCCCGGTACGGCAAACAAGCCCTGGCTTGGCTATAGATCCATTTACAAGAAACAAAACGAGGTCAGTAAAGTTGGATATTATTCCGTCTATCTTGATGATTATAAAGTGAAAGCAGAACTGACATCCACAACACGAGTTGGAATACATAGATATACATTCCCCAAGAACTACAGATCAAGAATCCTGTTCGATTTAAACTTTGATGATGAATATGGCTTTGAGCTTACGAACTGCTTTGTTACAAAAATCTCAGACCATGAGATTCAGGGGTTTACATTCCAACAAGGACATGGAGGTGCCAGTTTTAATGAATATAGTGTTTGCTTCTACATCCGCTTTAATAAGCCGTTCATAACATTTAATGGCTGGAAAAAAGATGAAGTAATTAGGAATATAGACAAGCAGTTTTCTTCCGGCTGGGGAAATAAAGATGCCGGTTTCTTTGTAGAATATGATACTGAAGAAGGCGAACAAATTCAAGTTCAGGTAGGACTCTCCCTGGTCAGTCCCGAACAAGCCAAGCTAAATCTTGAGACAGAAATGAAGCCATTTGGTTGGGATTTCGATGCTGTTGTAAAGAATAATAGAGATACATGGAATAAATTACTCAGCAGCATAGAGATAACTTCAGACAATGAAGCTATGAAGCGAAAGTTCTATACAAATATGTATAGGTCTTTTGTCGCCCGTACGATCTGGAGTGATGTCAATGGCAAATATATAGATATGTATGAAAAGCCGCAACAACTCGAAAATTCCAATGATGTTGTTATTGGCAGTGATGCTTACTGGAATACATTCTGGAACCTAAATGGACTATGGAATCTGGTCCAGCCTAAAGTCTCGTCCATGTTCTGTCGGTCAATACTGGAGATCTACGACAAGGGGGGGTGGATACCCAAAGGGCCAGCTGGTATAGAATATTCAGGTATCATGGTAGCTTCACATGGCATTGAAATCCTTGCCGGTGCATACCAAGCCGGAATTAGAGACTTTGATGCAAAGAAGGCCCTGAAAGCAATGATTCACCAGCAGACCACTCAAGGCAATCCTCATCGGGGCGGAGGTTGGGCTGGCAACAGATATCTCGACTCATACATGAAATATGGCTATGTCGCAAATGAAGACGGCCCAGCCTCAAACACCTTAGAATATGCTTATGATGACTGGGCAGTCAGTGAATTCGCAAAAGCATTGGGCGATACGGTTACAGCAAATCTTTTTGCAAAGAGAAGTAGAAATTTCGAAAACATATTTGATCCTAAGACAAAATATGTCAGAATGCGAAACGCCAATGGCTCTTGGGTTGAGCCCTTTGATTCCCTTGGATACACCACATTTCTTGGTCCTGGCTTTGTAGAAGGAAATGGATGGCAATACACTTGGTTTGTACCCCATGATATTAAATACATCGTTGATTTTCTTGGAAAGAAAACTTTCATTGATCGTTTAGATAGAGGTTTTGTGGCTTCGGAGCCTTGGAACTTCAGCTCTGAAAGTGTCGATTGGACAGAAAGCCTTAACTCTATGGGGGTCTTGCCCATCAATCATGGCAATGAGCCGAACATGCAGGCAGCCTATCTGTTCAACTATGCTGGTGCTCCTTGGCTAACCCAGAAGTGGACCCGCTCAATTATGGACAGATTCTATGGAGATAAGCCTGAGAATGGATGGATGGGAGACGAGGACGAGGGGCAGATGGGGGCTTGGTTTGTTTTGAGCGCCCTGGGATTATTCCAAATGCAAGGCGGCTGCGCCGTAAACCCAATTTGGGATTTAGGAAGTCCCGTCTTCAAGAAGGCCGTTATTCATCTTGATCCCAAATATTATTCCGGGAAAGATATAGTTATCGAGACCGTAAACAACTCTCCCCAAAATGTATATATACAGAGTCTATATATAAATGGTAAAAAATATGATAAGGCATGGATTTATCACAAAGATCTTGTAAAGGGAGCCCACCTAAAATTCATAATGGGACCGAAGCCCAATAAGGGCTGGGCAAGCAAAGATGATTGTATAGCTCCATGTATGTCAACAGTCAAGAATTAAGTCATATGATAAAGAAAAATAACACCCTGTTCTTTTTATCTTTCTTTCTGTTAAGTTGCGGGAACGGGAATTCCCTGATTTCTAATAGTAAGGATGATCTTGTGGAGGTTGACACGGCTATTATCAATAAAATCATGCCGGCAAACGGTGATGGGGTAACAGGTGCCGACGGCTCTATTTCCATCGAATTAGGAGATGGAAGAAGCCTCTTTATGTGGGGAGATTCTTTCTTGGGAAATATCACCGACGGCACTCGCAGAGCCCCGTCGACACGCTTTATCATGGGTAATACCTTCAGCATTATCGACAATCAATTCAATGTGTTGAAGACGCTTTACAACGGAGACAGCTCATCTCCTGCCCCATATCTTAAGCCTACAGGAAAGACAGAGCCCCCCACATGGTATTGGCCTGGGGATGGATTTGTCAAGGATGGCATTCTCCATCTCTTCATGTCGCAGTTTTATAAGTCTGGCAATAGCCCTCTCTCATTCCAATATGTAGGATGCGACTATTTCCGTATAAGAATATCAGATTTCTCTATCATGGACAAGACCCATTTTGAAGCTCCTGATGTTAACAATGTCCATTACGGTCATGCGATTCTGGTTAAAGAGAAATATGTATATATCTATGGGACAAAAACTTTCAGTAACGGGTCTTCGGAAGTACATGTCTGTAGAGCGCGGATTATTAATGACAAATTATCCGATTATTCTTATTGGAACGGCTCGCAATGGCAACAAGAGGCTTCAATGTCTCATAGGATAAGCGGTATTTTGAAAAGCGTCCCGGAACAATTCAATGTAGTTGAGCTGGATGGGATTATATGCCTTATATTTCAGAACAGACTGGCCAATATAAAGAACATCTATTCTTACACTTCGAAAAGTCCGGCAGGTCCGTTCACAAACGAAAAACTTCTCTATACTGTAAACGAAGTTGACTTTGACAGGGACCAGATGATGACTTATAATGCAATGGTTCACCCACAATTCCAAAAGAATCACAAGGTTCTAATGTGTTATAATGTCAACACATACGATTCCAGTAAAACTTTATTTGACAAGGCCTCCGTGTACAGACCAAGATTCTTCTGGGTACCTATTAATAATATTATAAGAAAATAATATGAAACTCAATTTATGTTCTAACCAACGAAGTAGGTTAATCTTATTAACCTTTATTGTACTGCTGAACATTCTGTCTGCCACACCTAGTATGGCACAGAATGGTCCAGAAACGACCGTACAAGGTCAAGTGTTCGGCGACGGAGAACCCTTGATAGGTGTAACCGTACAAGCAAACAATACCAACGGGACCGTAACCGACCTTGACGGGAAATTCTCTATCAAAGCCAAACCTGACGATGTATTAACCTTTTCGTATATCGGATACACAACACAGCAGGTAAAGATAAACGGTCGTAAATACTTGGAAGTAAACCTCTCGGCCGACGACCTGACCCTGAATGATGTTGTAGTCGTCGGCTACGGTAGTCAGAAGAAAGTAAACTTAACGGGGTCAGTCTCTTCCATTTCATCGAAAGAGCTTCAGAACAAGCCGATAGCCAATGTCCTGGAAGCCCTTCAAGGAACAAGCCCGGGACTGATTATCCAGGAAGGAAGCTCCAATCCCGGTAGCGTCCCAAACATGAATATTCGCGGATTAAACACTCTGAACGACAATTCTCCGCTGGTTATCATCGACGGTATTGAAGGGTCTTTGGCAAATCTGAATCCGCAGGACATTGACCAGATTTCCGTCTTGAAGGATGCGTCCTCTACCGCTATATATGGTTCGCGGGCTTCTAACGGTGTAGTTCTGGTAACCACTAAGAAAGGACAAAGTGGAAGCGTACAGGTCAATTACGATTTCATGTACGGCATACAAAGCCCTACTTCCCTACCAAACATTGCCGATTCTTGGATTTATGCAGAATTATACAATGAAGCAGCCGTCAATTCTGGCAGAACTACAAAATTCACCGCCGAACAGATCAAGCAGTTCAGGGAACAAGGACCGAATGTAAAGTGGATAGAGGAATTATATCACAAGCACAGCCCTCAATCGTCCCACAACCTGTCGGTTTCCGGAGGCAATGCAAATACCACATACCTTGCATCCTTAGGATACCTTGATCAGAACAGCATGTTCAAAGGTCCAGACTACGGCTATCAGCGCTACAATGCCCGCCTAAACCTAAGCTCCCAGCTTTCGAAACGCCTAAAGATGGATATAACCACGGAGTTCGTCAGGAATGACATCACCGAACATGCCTACTGGACAGAATGGATTGTCGAGCAGGCAAACCGCATGCCGCCTATCTATAATATCATCAACGAAGACGGAAGTTACAACTATCCAAGTGGCAGTAACTCCAACTCGTTGGAGCGTCTTGTAGATGGTGGCTATCGCAGGAATACCAACGACGATCTTTCCGGGACATTACAGCTTACCTATAAGCTCTTCGACGGATTCACGCTAACAGCAAACACAGGTGTTCGCCTCCTCAATAACAACATGCATGAGAACCGCCACTCGCTCAGAGGTTCAGGAGATACCGAGAATCATATTAACCTCCAGAACTATGAGTCGCGCAAGATGACCACATCTCTACTGGCAAACTACGAGAAAAGCTTTGGCAAGCATAATCTCAATGCCCTACTTGGCTATTCATATGAAGGCTATACTGAAAAGAATTTCCAGACGCAGCGCCTTACAGAAAACTCCGACTACGATGTTTTTGTTGGCTCTCTTTCCGGTGACGATGTGAACAACAGCGGATACAAGAACACATGGTCAATGTATTCCGGCTTTGCCCGCCTCGCTTACAACTATGACGAACGGTATCTCTTGGAAATTAACATTCGCAACGACTATTCTTCCTATTTTGCGAAGGGAAATCGTTCGGGTGTCTTTCCTTCGGTATCTGCTGGATGGCGTGTTTCTGAAGAAAAGTTCTGGGAACCACTAAAGCCTTATATCCCATCGCTGAAAATCAGGGGATCTCTGGGCACAGTCGGCAACAATCGCATAGGACTCTACCAATATATGCAGACCGTACAAGTAACGCAAGGCATCAGCTTTGGGGACCATCTTGTACCTACGGCTTCTTTCTCTTCTGTAAATACGAATATCAAGTGGGAGACCACTCGAATGGCTGACCTCGGTTTTGACATAGGCTTACTCGGCAATGACCTTCGCCTGTCATTGGATTTCTTCAATAACAGAACCAATAACATTCTTGTCAATCTGCCCGTTCCCGGCATGTATGGCAACGGAGCGCCCATACAGAATGCGGGAAAAGTAGAAAACAGAGGCTGGGAACTTCAGGTTAACTATGACTTGAAGACAGGCCCGGTTATGCACCATTTCGCAGGAAACATCTCGGACACATTTAATAAGGTACTGGATGTTGACGGCGAAGTAATCATCGGCGGCGGTGATGTAAACACGATTATCAAAGAGGGTTATCCCATGAACTCTTACTATGCCTATAGGTCTGACGGTTATTTCCAGTCAGAAGAAGAGTGTGCCGCAGGCCCTCATCTGGAAGGTATTACTCCCAAGCCTGGCGACATTCGTTATATCGACAAGAATGGAGACGGGCTTATCAAGGCTGACGATGACCGATTCATTGTGGGCAATGATTTCCCCCGTTATACATTCGGATTTTCTTATGGATTTGAATACAAGGGTCTCTATGGGTCTATGATGTGGCAGGGAGTCGGCAAACGGCGCCGCTGGATGCGCGGAGAATCCGTCGAGGCGTTCCATAACAACAACGAAGGTCCTGTCCTCGACTTCCATCAAGACCATTGGACCCCGGCAAACCCCGATGCAGGCTATCCTCGTCTTACCATGGGATCAGAGTCTGCCAACAATGCGGCAAAGTCTGATTTCTGGATTTTCGACGCAAGATACTTGCGCCTGAAGAATGTGCAGATCGGATATGCCTTTCCTAAGAAACTCATTCATAAAATAGGCCTTACAGAATTCAGAATCTATCTTAGCGGACAAAACTTGCTAACCTTCGACAAAATGAAAGGAGGCTGGGATCCAGAATACAATGCAGATGGTAGTGGCCGAGCCTATCCTGTTTCAAAGGTCTACTCTTTGGGAATCAATGTTAAATTTTAAAGATGCATAAGATTATGAATAATAAGATAAAGTTACTGCTTGTAACATCATGCCTATCATTATCAATGTCGTCATGCATAGACTTGGAGACGGCTCCCTATGATAGAAAGACAGACCTTACATTCTGGACAGAGGATTCTCTCTCTGCCTATGAGGCACTTAACACATGCTATCTGAATCTTGCCACAATGGATGAGCAGATGTGGAGCGAATGCATGACCGACAATGCTTACACGAAACAGCCGTCAGCATATACCCAAAGTATAGGAAACGGGACTTACTCTACTGCCGATAGCTATATATTGTCCGTATGGGATACGAAATACGCTGGTATCCGCCAGTGCAACGAAGTCCTCAACAATATCGACAAGGTTTCCAGACTCAGCGAGTCTCTTAAGAACAGATATATAGGTGAGGCAAAGTTCATCCGAGCCTATCACTACTATGAGCTCTATACAAAGTTTGGCGATGTTCCCTATTTCACCAATGTGATAACTGTCGCAGAAAGCAAAGAGTTGGCACGCACGCCAAAGTCAGAGATTGTTACCAATATTCTTGCTGATTTAGATGAAATCATCAACAATAATTACCTGCCAAATTCTTATGGAAGCAATGACAAGGGCCGTGCGGCGAAATGGGCTGCCATGGCACTTGAGGCTAAGATTTATCTTTTTGAGGGCAATTGGCAGAAAGTGAAAGAACTGACTTCAGAGATCATGAATAAAGGCAGCTTCTCTTTATACCCCAGCTATTCTGGTCTTTTCGAGATTAGTAGTGAAGGTAATAGTGAGGTCATACTGGATGCCCAGTACCGCCCTGTAAGCCGCGAGCACAACATCATGTATTCATTTCTTCCTCCTTCGATGGGTGGTTACTCTCAGCTTTCCCCTCTACAGGAATTGGTTGACAGCTATATCATGCTGAATGGCAAGAACATCAAAGACGCACAGTCGGGCTATGACGAGAACAATCCCTATCGAGACAGGGATCCCCGTCTGGCTGCAACGGTCATGTATACAGGCAATTCCTATACTCTGGCTGACGGAAGCACAAAAATTATAAACTGTGCTCCCGGACAAGGCCAGGATGGCTATGGCGTTACTTCCGACTGCTCCGCGACTGGATATTATGTCAAGAAGTATTGGGACAAGACCTATCGCCAGAGTCTACTCTCTGGCCTGAACCCGATTCTCATTCGCTATGCAGACATCCTGCTGATGAATGCAGAGGCTAATGCAGAGCTGGGTCAGTTGGACGCTTCCATATGGAACGCCACAATCCGGCCCATCCGAGAGCGTGCCGGATTCACTCAGGCCTCTGCCCTTGACTTCCCGTCCACATCAAAAAACCAACTCATTCAGATTGTCAGGAACGAGCGCCGCTCTGAATTGGCAATGGAAGGGCTGAGACACAAGGACATCATGCGTTGGAAGATTGCCGAACAAGTATTGAACGGCTATTGCCATGGCATCAAGACCGGTGAGGCCATAGGCACCGACAACGGCTATGTAAGGGTGGAAAACCGCCAGTTTGACGCCCAGAAGCACTACCTATGGCCCATTCCCCAGCACGAAAGGGATTTGGATGCGAACCTAACACAAAATTCTAATTGGTAATTGAAAGGGAAAAATTATGAAAAAGATATTGTTCTTTAATTTGCTCATCACGCTATTGGTGGCAGCAACCTCGTGTAGCGATGAGGACTACAGTTTCAATCCTGCATTCAGTACGCCCACGGAGCTGTCTTCTCCCAAGTCGATAGCCTTGGATGTTACCTCTGTCGTTCCCGTAGTTTTATCATGGACGGGCGGTGGAGCTGAAGATGGAGGCATTGTTCTCTACAATGTCTTGTTTGACAAGGCCGACGGCGACTTCTCCCATCCAATTGCAACTTACAAGAGCGATTTGGGTGCAGAGCCACAACTGACAATAACCCAGGCTGACATTAACACGATTGCACGCAACGCCGGTATCAAGCCTGATGAGACGGGCACCATTAAATGGACTGTTACGGCATCCAAGGGAGGCGAGGTGAAAACCAGCAGCCAGGTTGCAGAAATAGCCGTTACTCGGGGTGAAGGCATAGACAACATTCCTTCAGAGCTCTACCTCTATGGGGCTGCCACAGAGAATGGAGGCAAAGGGGGCTTACAATTCAGGCAAGTGGCAGACGGAGTGTTCTGCATCTATACCAAGCTGGGAACCGGAGATGTGTCCTTCCGCTCTTCCACGGGAAGTGATGCCTATACCTATTATATTGATGCCAGCGGCAAGCTCAAGGAGGGAACCGAGACTACAGCCATTGAGCATGGGGAGGAAGTTAGCAGGATTACCGTCAACTTCAATACATTAGCCATGTCTGTAGACAAAATCAACACATCGGTTCGCTGTATCTGGGGAGCTACATTTAACAACATTGCAGTATTACAATATGCCGGCAACGGAAAGTTTACCGGCGACGGCGACATCCGTTTCTTGAACCCAAGTGATCCGTCCACGAATCCTCCCGGCTGGCTAAGCTGGATTGAAGAGCGTTACTACTTCATCGCACAGGTGAATGGCGGCGACATGTGTTGGGGACGCGGCGACAACATCAGTGCCGAGCGCCCAAGCGACAATGAGGCTCCTTCTTTCTACGAACTGCATGAATTCTCATGGTCGCAATGGGATCATCTCTGGAAAATGAAGGGAACATTAGACAACACTCATGCCACTATCACAATTGATACCAATGCCGGTAATCTGATGACGCATACCTTCACAAATGTTACTCCATTATAATAATAAACCATAATATCCACCTAATATGAGAAAAGTGTTTTTAATAATATCCATGTCCTTGTTCCTGCTATCAGCATGCGGAGGAACAGATGTAGAGCCTTATATTCCTGTTGAAAAGAACAACACGGGAGAGACTACCATCGTCTATAAAGACGAGGCAAAGGCCCTGTTTGACAAAATCAACTCCTTCTATAAGATAAAGACCGGCACCTATGCCGGCCTCTACAAGGAGAACTACCCTAACCAGGCAGGCGACCCGGAGCATTCCTACCTCTGGGGGTATGTAGGACTCTTGTCTGGCACGGCTTTACTTCAGCAGTTAGGGTATGATGTAGACTATGCGAATCTCGCAAACCAGTTCAACCTTTATTATAACACGGCCAATAACATCGGGGCCTATGCCTCTTCCACTAACGGCCAAAGCGGCCAGGGCACACGCTACTATGACGACAATGCCATCTGCGGTATCGAAATGGTAGAGGCATACAACCTGCTCAAGGACAACGCCTATCTCACGAATTGCAAGAACATCGTTGCCTTCCTGAAGGCCGGAGAGGACAACATCTTTGACGGCGGGCTCTGGTGGAACGAAGACGAGAAGAACATCCAGGGAAATGGCAACTCCAACAAGCCTGCATGTGCCAATGGATATGCCGTGAACTTCTTGCTGAGATACTATAAAGTCTGTGATGCCGGGGAGAAAGACGAAATCCTGGCCCTGGCAAAGAGACTGTATAGCTGGCTGAAGGCCAACTTGAAGGATCCCGAAGACAACTGCTACTGGAATGACAAGCAAGCCAGCGGGACAATCAATAAGACCAAGTGGACTTACAATACGGGAGTAATGGTTTCTAACGGCGTACTCATGTATGAAGCCACGGGCGAGCAGAACTATCTCGCGGACGCGATATTGTCGGCAGAAGGAGGATATAACTATTTCGTCCGTCCACGCAACGGCATGGCTCTCGCCTATCCTGACTCCGACCCTTGGTTCAACGCCAAACTGCTGAAGGCCTATACCGAACTGGCCAAATACAACAAGAATGCAACCAAGTATATCGACACCTATGTGAACTTCATGAACCATGCACTCACGGATGCCCGCACACAGGAAGGATTCTACTATGAAGACTGGACAGGCGCATCTCCAAAGCGCTATTACCAGTTGCTGACGCAGGACGCGGCATTGGAGTCGTTAGGCTTGATCTCTATTTACAAGAACGAGAAATAACAAATGATTCTGCATGGCAGTGCGCCGGAAGTCTTTCCCGGGACTACCAGCCGTCGGCACCTGTGTTACACACGGCTTGTAATCGGATTACACACGGTTTGTAACAGCGTTACACGCAGCTTGTAATCAGACAGGAAACGCTTCTGGCACGCGCCATCAATAATTTCAAGATACGGATGAGATTCCTTAGACATGCCGTTCTGGTTGCCTTAGCCATAGGTTTTCAACTGGCTTCTGCCCAGAACTTCACGAAATATGTAAACCCAAACATTGGGGTTACCCATAGTCGCTGGTTCTTCTATACTCCCGCCTCCATGCCCTTTGGCATGGCAAAGCTGGGTGCTTCAACCAATGGCACCTATGGAAACAACCAGGGATGGGAAGCCGTAGGCTACCAAGATGACCATCGCTCGATTGACGGATTTCCGTGTTTCCATGAGTTTCAAGTGGGCGGCGTCTCGCTGATGCCCGTCGTCGGCCAGATAAAAACCTCGCCGGGAAGACTGGAGAACCCTGACGAGGGATTCCGTTCTAATTTCGACAAAAGCACGGAATTTGCCACGGCTGGATACTATACGGTCATACTGAAAGACTATCAGACAAAGGTGGAGCTCACCGCTACCGAGCGTGTGGGATTCCAGAGATACACCTTTCCCGCATCCCAAGATGCCCACATCCTGTTCAATATTGGTAACCGTCAGGGAGAAAGCGGCGAGGTGAAGGATGCCTACATCAACTATGCCAACGGCAATATGGTTGAAGGATATGTGATAACAAAGCCTGAGTATGTAAAGAAATATCAGCAGGGAGCCACCGTGCCGATGTATTTCTGCGCAGTATTGAGCAAAACACCCACTTCTATCTCCGTCTTCCATGAGGGCGAGACACCCCGCACGGCCAGCCGGATTCACGGCAAAGGTGCCATGATGAGCGTCAACTTCGCAACGAAAGAGAACGAACAGATAGAGGTAAGGCTGGGACTTTCCTACACTTCTATTGAGAATGCCCGCAACAACTTGCAGACTGAAGCCTCGAAACTATCCTTTGACAAGGCTCGAAGAAATGCCACCAAGACATGGAACGAGTATCTGGGCAGAATCGAGGTTACAGATAACTCAGAGGTGAACAAGACCAAATTCTACACAGGCCTTTACCATGCCCTGCTGGGGCGCGGCCTTGCCAGCGATGTGAACGGCGCTTACCCCAAGAACGACGGCACCATCGGCTACATCCCATTAGGCAAGGACAAGAAGCCGAAGTTCAACCATTACAATACAGACGCGATGTGGGGAGCTTACTGGAACCTCACTACTCTCTGGGCCATTGCCTATCCCGAGTACTATAATGACTTCATCAATAGCCAGCTGCTCGTATATAAAGATGCCGGATGGCTGGGCGACGGCATCGCCACCAGCAAATATGTTTCAGGTGTGGGAACCAACATGATGCCCATTGTTTTTGCCGGAGCCTATAACTGCGGAATCCGTAACTATGATGTGGAGTTGGCTTATGAGGCCGCCGCGAAAAATGAGCTATGCGATGAAAACCGGCCTGAAGGCGCCGGAAAGAAGGATGTCGGGCTTTTCGTAAAGAACGGTTATGTGCCATATAATGACGCCATCTACTTCGGCACGGACGACAAAGGCTCCTACTTCTCAGCCTCCCACACGCTGGAATACAGCTTTAGCGCATATGCCATGGCTCAATGGGCAAAGGCCTTGGGCAGGACTGCCGACTACGAGAAGTTCATCTCTCTTTCCAATGGATGGACCCTGCTCTTCGATGATGACTTGAAGCTGATCCATCCCAGAGGTACGGACGGGAAGTTTCTTGACAACTTTGACCCCTTGCAGCCATGGAGAGGCTTCCAGGAAGGAAATGCTACACAATACACCTTCTTCGTCCCCCAGAACCCGTCGTTGCTCGTAAGCAAAGTAAGAAAGGACAAGTTCAATACGCTCCTGAATGATGTCTTCACGGAATCACAGAAGAATATCTTCGGAGGTGGCAAGGTCTCTGACGCATTCTCCGGTCTCCAGACCGTTTATAACCAAGGCAACCAGCCTTGCCTGCACATAGCATGGCTGTTCAATTTCTCTGGTGCCCCCTACCTCACACAGAAATGGACTCACATGATATGCGACGAGTTCTATGGGAATACCGGGGAACACGGATACGGATACGGGCAGGACGAAGACCAGGGGCAAATGGGTGCCTGGTATGTTCTGAGCACCCTCGGCCTGTTCGATGTACAGGGAGGCACACCCGTCCGGCCAACCTTCCAGCTCGGAAGTCCCGCCTTCGACAAGGTTGTCATCAAGCTAAACAAGATGACGGCAAAGGGCAAGAAACTCATCATTACAACCGACAAGCAGGGAAATAATCCATATTATGTACAGTCGGTCGCATGGAACGGCAGGCCTCTGAATGACTGCTGGATGTATCGTGAAGAGCTTTTGCAAGGAGGCGAGCTTCACTTTGTCATGGGAACGGAACCTCAAAAGAACTGGGGAACTTCCTCTACTCCATCTTGTCCGCAATAAGAAAGAAAAACAAACAGAATGAATATGAAAAGTAAATCTACTGTTTTCCAGCTGCTGCCGGTATTATTAGGATTCTTTGTTATGGGGTTCTGCGATATCGTAGGTATATCGTCGGACTATGTGCAGAAGACATTCAACTGGTCGGATACCATGACTGGGTTCGTGCCTTCCATGGTATTCATCTGGTTCTTGTTCCTCGGAATCCCCGTAGGCAACAAGATGACGCGATGGGGAAGGAAGAATACGGTTCTCCTGAGCCTTGGCATTACCGTCATAGGAATGTTCCTGCCTCTTATCAGCTATAATGGCGCCATCTGCCTCGTGGCCTTTGCCTTGCTCGGCATAGGCAACACCATACTTCAGGTATCACTGAATCCGCTATTGAAGAATGTACTCACAAATCCGAAATACCTGGCAAGCGGGCTTACGGCAGGACAGGTGGTGAAGGCCCTCTCCTCGCTCGCCGGACCGGAAATCGTATTGTTCGCCCTGCACTATTTCGGAGAAGAGCACTGGTATTACTGCTTCCCTATACTGGGAATCATCACCCTTGTCTCCGCGATATGGCTGATGTCCGTCCACATCGAGCGGGAACAGGACGCTGGAGAGACGACATCCGTAAAAGAAACCTGGGCGATTCTCAAGGACAAGACCATCTTGCTGCTATTCTTGGGCATCTTCTTTATCGTCGGCTATGATGTCGCCACCAACTTCATAAGCTCCAAGCTCATGGCCGAGAGATTCAACTGGGGACCGGAACAGACCAAGCTGGCTCCTCAGACATACTTCCTGCTCAGGACGATTGGCGCGTTTGCCGGCACCTTCTTCCTCACAAAAGTGAGCGAAGTGAAGTATTTCAGAGTGAATATCCTGTTGGCATTGGCGAGCGTGATTGCCCTGATCTTCATCAAAGTTGACTATCTGGACATGGCATTGATAGGGGCTCTGGGGTTCTTCGGAGCCTCCGTCTTCCCCATCATATACGCCATGGCACTGAAAGACAGCCCCGACAAGGCCAATCAGATTTCAGGCCTTATGATAACGGCCATTGCCGGCGGAGCCGTGATTCCTCCCGTCATTGGCTTCTTCATGGACCTATGGGGAGTAACGGGAGGCATCTGCGTCATCCTGCTTTGCACGGTATACCTGTGCCATTGCGCCTTCCATAACAAACGATAACGACTTCCAAGTCAGGCAAAGGGCTGGGAACCTGGCCGGACAGGCAAGTTCTCTCCCCTGCCCTGATTCCCTTTTGAAACCCATCTTGTGCGCATAGTTTCTATGCGCACTTTTCGTTTTTGATGTCCGTAATATCTTAAGAAGAGTTAAAAAGATTGATAATTCTCTCCCTTTCCCGTTATATTAGCAGAATGAAGCAAAGAGAATTCGAACAAATAGCCGGACAGTTGCGAAAGAAAGCCTTGCAGACGACAGGGAGCTACCAGATTCCCGAGGATTCAGGAGAGGACATCGCCCAAGACACGCTGCTCAAACTATGGCTGCACCACACCGAATTCTCCACAGCAGAAGACTGCCTGCGGCTCGCGGGGCACATAGCCCGACACCTCTGCATCGACCACTTCCGAAACCGGAAAAGGCTCAGCATACTCGAAAGCCAGTCGGTGGCCGACGAAACCCATGCCACGCCATACGACCAGCTGGTAAGCCTCGAGACCGGCGAGTGGCTGGAGACAAGGATGCAGGCACTCCCCTCCAAGGAGTATGAGATACTCCGGCTCAGGCAGACAGAGCAGAAGTCCAACGCCGAAATTGCCGCCCTCTTAGGCATCGGAAAGGGCTCCGTGGCAACCCTTCTCAGCAAGGCGAGAAAGCAACTCTTTGAAGAAATCAAGCGAAAGAACAGATATGAGAACAGATAAGGACATTGAGCGCTTGCTCGAAAGATACATGCAGGGCGAGACGACGCCGCAAGAAGAGGCGCAGCTCGCCAACTACTTTGCCCACACGGAGGTAAAGGAGAAATGGAAGCCCTATCAGGAAATGTTCGCCTTCCTCGGCAAGATGGACGGGAAGGGCCATCCTGAAGCACCCCGGAGAAAGACCCGGGCAGTCTTCGTGTCCATCCTCTCGGCCGCAGCCGTCGGCCTCCTGCTCTTCACCCTGTGGCCGCGAGACAACGACAAGACAACATCCCAACCTCCGAAACAATCCGTCCTCGCCCAGTCGGCAGACTCCACGGCCACCGTAAAAACCGACACGGCAAGCCGGAAAACAGGGCCCGAGAAGACCAAGCAACCCGCAAAAAAACGAATGAGGCACGAGACCCCACGCCCGCCCAAGAGCTACATGGCACAGACCGAAACAACATCGCCGCAAGAGAAAGCCGACAGGCTGGTGGAACAGAAACTGCATGAACTTGAGCGGAAACTGGCCACGGCCGACAAGACCATCGACCTCTATATCCTGCAACAGGAACTCCTGACGGCCCAGATGATAGAGAATGAAGAAACAGAAAACATTTACGAATAAAATCCCTATGATTATGAAGACGAAAAAACTATGCATTGCAGCAATCCTTGCAGTGGCAATACCGCTCGCAGCCGACGCCCAGACACACCTGAAGAAAGCCACGGCCGACTTCCTCAACGGCAACGGCATGGACGAGTACATTAACAGCAAGTCGACGGAGAAAGGAGAAGACTACAACTTCAACATCACTTATTTCAGCATCCCCAAATCGAAGTCTGCATCGCTCAAACAAGTCATGAAGGCATTCGAGCAAGACGCCAATAATGCCTACGGCAGCTTCACGAAGAACGCCGGAAAAGAGATGAGGGAAACAAAAGTCATCGCCTATGGCAAAGACAACCGCCAGAGTGTAACCTTCGGCACACGAAGGGAACGCAACTACAAGCTCGCCTACTTCCGCGACAAGGCCGATCAGGACTTCCGCACGGTATATGCGTTGGTATGGTACGATGAGAAAGACGGCAACACCTCCGGCTCCCTGTGGATCATCTACGGGAAAGACCCGAAGATATCCAAGGGCTTCATCAGCTGGGACTTCAATGACCTGAAACAGCTGAAAGAACTCAAGAATATGGACTGGGACAGCTTTACCTTTCCAAGAACAGACAGCGTGAGCTCCGCCAAGGAGTTCCTCTCGCGCTTCGGAAGCCTCCGGGAGCTCTATAAAAACGCCGAAAGGGAACAGGACAGCGACCTCTACCGCACCTCGATGGCAAACAAAATCAGGAACCTATGCAAGAGCGGAGGCAAATATCTGAACCCGGACGAGAAGAGATTCGTAATTGAAGGAATCAACGACCTGAAGAAATACTGCTACGACAAGTATCGGAAAGGACTCTTCGATCTGGCCATAAGATACCTTAAATAAGTTGGATTGTAAAAATTCATAAATTCTCTCGTAAGCCTTGCCGCGGTCGGTTCTCGGTGAATAGACAGGCAAGGCTCTTATTTTGAGCCTGCCCCGCATTAACATTTTTAAGTTAAAAATCAGGGCAAGGATTTCTTTTTACTTTACAAACAGAAATCGCAATCCAGCAGAAAACTTGCCTCCTGAAAGCCCATTATTGACAAAAAACAGGCCGTTTTTCAACCTTTCCGAGACCTTTTTGCGACTTTTCCGCTTGCTGTTAACCGTTATCTACGATGCAAAAGACCGTTACCGACAAGCCAAAAGGCCGCCTTTTACTCACCTTTTGGCCGCCTTTTACCAAGATTCCTCCTGCAATTTCCCATGAGAAACCTTACAAGACACTACAACTCCCTGATTATCAAGAATGTTCCAAAATCGCGAAATTCAGCCCCGTTTTCAGGAAAACGAGAGAGTCGCGGCCAAAAACAGCCTGGATTTTGGGGATAAACATCCAAACAGACAGGAATTTAGTTGCATATATACGCGAGTTCGGGATAAGAAAAGCATTATAAAAGTTGGTAATCTCGCCAACATTTTGTACCTTTATAGGTGAAAATCAATAAGTTACAAAACAACCAAGCGATGATTACCAAGGACAAAGTTACAGAAATTTTCTGTATTATCGATGAGTTTGACAAGAATTTGAATGCAGAACTGGCCCAAAACCTCCCATTGCCCTCTCATGATGGCGATGGGAAGCGCTACCGTAACCGCAAGGGCAGGCTATCCGAGAGTGAGATTATGACAATCTTGGTATGCTACCATTTCGGTACTTACAGAAACTTCAAGGAGTACTACCTCTGCTGTATC
>NZ_FOOW01000036.1 GCF_900113305.1 Prevotella sp. KH2C16
TTTTGTAACTTGTTGATTTTCACCTATAAAGGTACAAAATATTGGCGAGATTACCAACTTTTATAATGCTTTTCTTATCCCGAACTCGCGTATATCTTCAAGAACGATGCATTCAGCTGGAGTATAGGTTATGCTTACGCCAATCGCCTGTTGCCCGACCGGAGAAGATATCTTGTTGATGATGCCATAGAAAATGGGGTGTATGCCCTTAGTACAGGCAACGACATTTCCAGGGAGTGGACCAAACTCGATGAGCATATCCTTTCTGTCAATATAACCGATGATCATAAATTGCACTTCGGACAGTGGCAACCAAAGATTAAACTGGGTGCCTACGGAGAATATCGCACTCGCAAATACACGACCCGCGAGTTTATCTATAACTGGAATGCTGACGAAAACCATATGCCGGCAGATTTCCGGCACATGGATGTTCCCACATTGTTGAGTGATGAGGCTAACTTCGGCGAGGACAAACTCTATATGCTCGAGCAAGTGCGTATGCGCAATAACTATAAAGGAAACAATACTATTGGAGCTGGTTATCTGCTGGTAAATCTTCCTTTTCGGCTGATGGATATAAATGCAGGGCTTCGGTATGAATACGACAAGATGGAATTAATCTCCAATACCAAAGATACGGAGGAAAGCCATATGAGCCGCTTCTATAAGTATGGTGATTTCTTCCCTTCTGCCAATATGACTTACCGTCTGAATGACAGACACCAGTTTCGCCTGAGCTATGGCAGAAGCATTAATAGGCCGGAGTTCAGGGAAGTATCTTCTTCCGTATACTACGATTTCGATCTGGCTTCCAGCGTACAGGGTAATACTGAATTGAGAAACTGCTATGTAGACAACATTGATTTGAGATATGAATATTATCCTTCAAAAGGAGAACAAATCTCGTTGGCATTTTTCTACAAGCATTTCGACTCTCCTATAGAATGGACCTACACCGTGGCCGGGGGGACGGACCTTGTTTACTCTTATGTTAATGCTCATAGTGCCGATAACTATGGTTTGGAACTTGATATTCGGAAAAACCTTGGTTTTATAGGTCTTCCCTATTTCGATTGGAGTTTCAATGGCTCGCTGATTAAGAGTCAGGTAAATTTTCCGGCAGGGATGAAAGAAGAAAATCGCCCCATGCAGGGACAGTCTCCCTATCTGATTAATACAGGTGTCTTTTATCATAACGAGCAGATAGGATTTGATGTTGCGTTGCTATATAACCGGATAGGAAAGCGTATTATAGGTGTGGGACGAAGTGGGGGAACGACTGGAGACGGGGATAATGCTCGCATACCAGACAGTTATGAGATGCCACGCGATGCTTTCGACCTGACTGCGACCAAGAAATTTGGAAAGCATTTGGAACTGAAGGCAACGGTACGCGACTTGCTTAACCAGCCAGTACGGTACATGCAATTTGCAAAGGTAAGCTATAGCGACGGACGGCATCAGGAAGTGGAGCAGATTACTAGAAAATATGTTCCCGGACGGAATCTCGGATTTACGGCAATATATAAATTCTAATAGAGATAGATGTAGTTTCCATAGTGTTAATTTAAAACCAGAAAATGATGAAGAAACAAATGTTTTTAGGGGGTGTGGTCGTTCTTGCGGTTGCGTCAGTATTTACTGCTTGCAATAGTGATGATGTGTCAGAGACTCCCCAGCCAACTCAAAATTATGTATGGTCAATGGACGGAGGGCTGGAAGCCTGCGACCATCTTCTATTCACAGACGGAAAAGAAGATGCTGGCGGCCATGAGATAGGCAATGGCAACCAGGAATTTGTCTTCAAAGGCAAGCAGGTGCTGAAGAAAGGAACTTATTTGCTGAACGGATGGGTATATATAGGCGACGGGGCAGAGCTGACTATTGAGCCTGGGACTGTTATCAAGGGCGACAAAGACACCAAGGCGGCACTGATAGTGGAACGAGGTGGCAAACTGATGGCTCAAGGAACGGTAAATAACCCCATCGTATTTACATCAGGACAGGTTAAGGGAAAGCGCAAGCCTGGCGATTGGGGAGGAATCATCTTGTGTGGAAAAGCAAGAAACAATCAGTCGGAAATGCAGATAGAGGGAGGACCCCGCACGAAACATGGAGGTAGCGACGACGCCGATAACTCCGGCGTATTGAGTTATGTGCGCATAGAGTTTGCAGGATATCCTTTCCAAAAAGACAAGGAAATCAATGGGCTTACACTGGCCTCAGTAGGAAGCGGCACCCAGATAGATCATGTGCAGGTAAGTTATAGTAACGACGACTCGTATGAATGGTTCGGAGGAAATGTAAATTGCAAATATCTTATAGCCTACAAAGGCTGGGATGATGACTTCGATACAGATAATGGATTTTCAGGAAAAGTTCAGTTTGGTTTGTCAATACGCGATTCAAAAATTGCGGATACCTCTCAGAGTAATGGATTTGAGAGTGATAATAGCGCAGATGGTTCTGCTGCATCCCCATATACTACGGCAACCTTTTCCAATATTACTTTTGTGGGTCCGAAGTTGGACAGTAATTTCAAAAATACTATCGATTACATTACCGGAGGCGACTACAATCCCCAAAACGGTTCTGCTTTAGGTAAATTTCAGTCGGCCATGCATATACGCCGCAACTCGCGCCTTAATTGCATAAATTCTTTGGCGATAGGATGGCCAGTAGGACTCATTCTTGATGAGCAAAAGGGAGACACGCAGGGGGCGGCCTCATCTGGAATACTAAAGCTACACAACCTGTGGTTTGCTGGGATGGAGGCCGTAGGTACAGATGCCAACAAACTCTATGACGATGTTTTGGTTACAGGATATAATGGGGATTCGCAGCCAATCACAGATGTTTCACAAAAATCATTCTCCAGTACATTCTTTGGCAAGCAGCCAGGCAATAGATATTTCAGCAGTTGGCAGTCGCTGTTTCTGGATGCTTCATACATGCCCATGTCTAATAGTCCTTTGCTTGCAGCTGCTTCCTTTACAGATATGGACAACTGGTTTCAGAAAGTAACTTATATTGGGGCTTTTAATACAGGCGATACTTGGATTTCAGATTGGACTAACTTCGATCCTCAGAATACGGATTATTAATGGATCTGAAGTAGTATGGATTGCAGGGGCTGTACCATTATCATAGATGATACAGCCCCTTATGCGAAATATGGCCGCTATCCAGAGATGAGTGCGGACTACATTCTCAGAATATCCCCAAAGGGATTTCACGCTAACATTCTCCTTTATCCACCTGAAGAACACTCCAATGTCCCACCGGGGGCGGTTGGCCCCCCCAACGCGCTGATATTAAAATTATTAGTGATGAAGACTATTTGCCCACCCGTCTCATCGTCGCAACAGCATATAATTCTTATCGGTCGGTCTACACAGCAAGCGTCCTTCTTTGTGTCAACAGGAAGTCGAAGTTCCCAAGATTCCTTCCTCGCGGGAAGAATCCGAACTGTGCCCTGTAATCACATACCAATGACAGACTCCCGTTGAAGGGCAAGAGCTTCATCAAAAGGTTCTTTGGCAAGCTGTCTGCCGACAAAGGATTATCTCACAAAGCCTGTCTGAAAAGTTTTTATTGATGATATACACCTGATGACAAAGTTGAGAAACCGCATGAAAAACCCTCTAATGCTACTGCAAGACAGAATCATGCTGGCAGAAGATCTACCATTGAAATGGTAAACGACGAACTCAAGAATGTATGTTCTATTATGATAGACGATTTCTTGTACCGGACTCAGGCGTTTAAATAATTACCAAAAAGAGTTCTTTCATCGATTGTAAGATGCTTAAGATAAAATGTGCAAAGTTATTTTCTGAAAATGCGAGACTGTATCCTTTTGCTTTTTGGGGACTGTGAAATGGTGAAACTGGTACGGAGGAAAGAATATGCTCTCGGATTCATCTGCCATAAAGAAAATTTCTATAAGTTTGTTTCTATTGAAAATAGTGATGATTTATTTGTAACACATTTGTTTTAAACACTTTAAAGTAAAAGAAATCTCGCTTATCACTAAATTCTATTCAACTTATATTCTGTCGGGCTCATATTATTTAAAAACACAGCGGTTTTGTAAATATGAAAATATAGGATATGTAAAACAAGAAAATAAAGAAATATAAGGCGATTTTATAGCTAAAGACCAAAGAATTCGAAATATTTTGCATATATTTGCACACTATTTAATAAACTTCCTCTAATTAATTATTTTACTATTACAGATATGCCACATTATTTCAAAGACATGCCACTAAAGGTAGTGTGTATGAGTTTACTGACTGCGTGTATTGCAGTTACAGACATGAAGGCACAATCAGATATGACATTTGACCCGTATGCACGGGAGCCACTACCGGTGGGAGCACCGACATGGATGCGTGAAATCTTAGATAATCCTACGGGTGTCAACTATCGTAAGATGGACTCGTTATTCAACTATTGGCTGGCTACTGACATCAATGCCCGCGTCAAGACCCTTGACCGCAAGCCCGCGGTGAATTTCTATCGCCGATGGATGAAGGCCTATCGCCCTTATGTAGGAACTGACGGCTATATTCACTTACCTACGATGCAGGAGCACATCGACAAGCTGGAGCGACAGAACAAACGCACGGCCAACATGCCCATGACACGCGCCGCAGGAATTCGCCAATGGCGCAATATCGGACCGAACACAACAAAAGGCAAAGGGAGCAAGCCCAAAGATTCACAGGCATGCGTTTACCGGCTTTCGGTATCTCCGCAAAATCCGAACATCTTATATTGTGGTACGGAGATGGGCGTGGTATTCAAAACCACTGACAAGGGGAAGAACTGGAAACCCTGTAATGCCCTGCACAATTTCGGCGGCCCAATCTTCGCCTTGCAGGTAGATCCCAATAATGCCAACATCGTGTATGCAGGCGGCGGACAAAACTTTTGGAAGTCTACCGACGGCGGCGAGAGCTGGGAGCTGCAACATGGCATCGTCGGACGCGTGAACAGCATCCGCGTCTCGCCTGAAAACTCGCAACATCTCACCATCTGTACGGGCATCATCAAAGGAGAAGCTGGAGGCTTTTATACTTCGATCGATGGTGGACGGAGCTACCAGCTCAGGTTCCGTGGTGTGTGTCATGACCATGAGTTGCAGCCTGGCAACCCTAAGCGTATCTATATGCTGGCCAAGCCCAGCGATGATTATGAGTTCCTGATGTATGTATCTGACGACGAAGGCTTAAGTTTCCGGCAAGTGAAGCTGCCGGTCTCCAATGTCGTGGCGGGCAGATTGGCGGTGAGCGAGGCACCCAATGGCCAAGACTATGTCTATGCGCTGGTCAATGCATCTTACATGGGTATGGACTATGGTCCCTATGGCGGACAAGGCAAACCTTATATCTTGAAGAGTATTGATGCCGGAAATACATGGACAGACCAGACCGAGCGTACCACTTACAAGGCGACTTTCTCACCTTTCGTAGATGAGCCTCAGGGCGGACAGGGCTATTTTGATATGATTGTTGGTGCTTCGCCGCTCAACCCTGAACATGTAATCTTCGGTCTATGCTCGTCTTACCGCTCTGTGGAAGGAGGGAAAGGCTGGTATCGCGAAACAGCCATCGGAGGTTATCAGAAATCAGAAGGCATGCATCCCGACATGCAAGACATTGTTGTCTGTGGCAACGATACTTGGATCTGCACCGATGGTGGCATCAAATACTCTGCCGACTTCTTTGCCACACCGGGTGAAGACCGCCATTTCGGAATCTATGCAAGCGAGTATGTCGGGTTCGGACAAGGCTGGAACGAAGATGTCATGGTGGGTGGGCGATGGCACAATGGGAATGCGGTCATGACCGACAGATATGGTGAAGGGAACTCGCTTTATGTCAGTGGTGTAGAGCAATCTACAGGGCATGTGATGTTGAGCGACAACAATAAGGCTTTTTTTCGGACGGGGGTATGACCGTCATTCCCCGCAATATTGACGACCCTGTGGAAGCCACCTATCAGCATTTCAAAAAGCGCCCTATGGAATCGCTGCGTACCAGCAAAGAGCTGGGCTTCGATCCGCGTTATGCACAAAGGCTAATCATGGCATCGGTCGATGCACCGGATGATTACTATAAGCTCTTCCTCTCGGAAGATGAAGGTCTCTCATTTAGGGAGATAATCGATACGGATGGCGAGTTCATCTCGTGCTACGAATTCTCACGCTCCAATCCTAACCATATCTATGTAGTGTGCGCTTATACCATCCGTCACTCCACTGACAACGGGCAGACTTGGAAGGATTTCCCCAATTTGCCTTTCGACAAAGGAGATAACATGGGAGGAGCTGCGATAGCAGTTGATCCCCACGATGAGAACATGCTATGGTACACCAATTGCAATTATCCAGGTCAGGTGGCTTACACTACTGATTGCGGTGCCACCTGGCACTACCCCCTGGAATTCAATCCTGCAATGAAAGATAAAAAGTTCAATTGGGTGGTGCTTGCAGGTAACGAGCAGCATGGCGTTTATCTTAGTACCATTGAAGAATCTTTCATCTACTACAAGGATGATGAGACCAATGGTTGGGTAGACTACTCGGCAGGCTTCCCTCCCGGTGCACGCATCACACGCTTGGTTCCGTTCTACAAGGATGGGAAGTTGCGTGCGGCTACCAGTCAAGGTCTGTGGGAAATTCCTTTGTATCGCGACAAGTTTAAGCCTGTGGCACAACCCATGGCCCTGAATATCGGTAATGCTGATATTAGTGCGACTCCCCGTAAGGAAATCCTGTTTGGCAGCTACTCCATCGTGAACCAAAAAGATGCCAAGTGGGAATGGACCTTTTCACCGAAACCGCAAAGGGTGATTGGGGTCAACACGCGCAATCCCAGAGTCATATTTGGTAACAATGGTTTGTATGATGTAACATTGAAAGTAACGACACCGCAAGGTAGCCACATTAGGACTATCCGCGAGATGATAAGAATCAATACGCCGACGGCTATTGACCAGCCCGCAACCCCGGAGGTACCTACAACGATACGCTATGTGAATGGTATACTGACACTCGTTTTGCAGACAGAGAATCTGAAAGAGAAGAAGATATTCACCCTTCACGATGTAAATGGGGCGCTGCTTTATAAAGTAGAGATCCCTGCCGAGGAAACGATGACGGAAATTCCCTTGCAGCAGTGGAAAGAGGGTATCTATATCTATAAACTCACCACCAATCATCACAAGTATTTCGGTAAGTTCTTAACAAAATAATTCAATATAAATGATATGACATACAGTATCAGTACAATAAAAAAGATATGTGCTTGCGTCATCTGCCTGCTTGCAGTAAGCCCGACGATGGCACAAGACGCAATCTCTACCCAATATCATCCTTATGCTCCTGTGGGCGTACCTAACGGTGCACCACAGTGGATGGAGCAACTGATGGATGTAGAGCATGTGAACTACTACTCAATGGTCGACTCCTTTAACGCCTTTAGGCGCGAGCATCCGGAGATGAGGCGCAAGACGCCCATGACCAAAGCTGTGCTTAACTATTTTAAGAGATGGCAAAAGACCTATCGCCCCTATGTTAATAAAGAGGGCAGAATTGTGATGCCTTCATTCAGTGATTATCGAAAATATGTGGAAGACATGAACGCCCGGCGCCAGCAAAAAACTATGACACGGGCTGCGGGCAGTTCAAAGTGGGAGGTGCTTGCTCCCCTCATGACCTATCTTCCGGGGAAGAAGACTCCCTATAACGGGCAGGCCAACATCCAACGCTTTGATGTCTATAAGGAGAATCCCAATGTGCTCTATGCAGGTGCAGAAACGGGCATGATCTTCAAGACTACTGACAAGGGTTTGCACTGGACATCATGCACCCCCGATTTCTTCTTTGGCGGAGACATTAAAACAGTGGAAATATCCTACACCAATCCTGACAAGGTGCTCATCGGTGCCGGTTCTTTCCTCTGGCTTACTACCGATGGAGGTAACAGTTGGAAAGACATCACACCCAGTCAGTTGCGCAATGTCAATGCGATGGTACGCGACGCCGTGTTCCACCCTAACGACGATCAGCGCATGATTGTGGGCAACGACAAAGGTTTATATCAGAGTACCGATGACGGGCAAACTTGGCAGCTACTATTGCCGGGTATGTGCTTTGATGTGAAATACAAGCACGGTAATCCTGATGTCATCTATACCTTGATTAGGCAGGGAACATATGTAACCTTTAAGGCGAGCACGGATGGTGGGCAATCGTTCCAAAATCGGACACCGGAGGGATTCCAACTGGCTTCGGGGCGTATCGGCTTGTCGTCTGCTTCCAATGGCAGCGAGTATGTCTACATTCTAGCCTGCAGGTTCGACGATATTTCGGATGCGTTCAAGGAGCCTTACTATTCCGGCACTCCGATTCTGTTCAAAAGCATCGACGGCGGTAAAAACTGGGAACACTACGATAATCTCAAAGATAAAATGCCCGCCTACGAAATAGGCCGTGGTCAAGGTTACTACGACATGATGATCTCGGCATCGTCGAAAGATCCTGAGCAAGTGTTTTTCGGACTGCTCGACTTCTATCGTTCGGACGATGGCGGCAAGACCCTTATGCACAAGGGCGGCTACTCCGGGCAATTCGACATACACTTCGACATGCAGGACATTCACATCTTGGGCGATGATACATGGATCTCGTCGGATGGCGGCTTGGTCTATTCATCTGATTTCTTCACTGCCCATTCCGACGCACGCATCAATGGCATCTACGCCTCCGAGTTCTTGGGCTTTGATCAAGGCTGGAATGAAGATGTCATCGTGGGAGGTCGGTATCATAATGGCGATATGGCCCAGATGGATAAGTATAATGGTGCTGCCATCCATTTGGGAGGTGGCGAAGCATATACAGGTTATGTGTTGCTGAGCGACCCGCACCGTGTAGCTTTCTCCGACTCCAATCCCAAGAATGTCATCTTGCCCGACGACTGGCATGAACCGTTTAAATCTTTCCCCGATTTCTTGCGTTATCCCTATGAGGATAATCTTTACGGCATGGGTATGGAATTTGATCCGCGTTATGCCAAGAGTTTCCTTCTCTTCCAAGGATACGGTGAGGAACGATATGTTTTGTGGAAGACGGTAGACGACGGTCAGAGCTTTGTGGAACTGCACAAGTTCCCCGCCCGCATCAATTCGCATGTTATCTCGCGCTCTAATCCCAATAAAATAGTAGTAAGCACCCTCGACAACCTCTACCAATCGCTCGACGGCGGTGAGACATTCCAACCTTTTGAAACCATTCCCAACGGTGTGCGCAATACCATGCAACTGGTAATGGCCATTCATCCCCGTAACGAGAATGAGATATGGATTTCTGCCCTCGACAATCCGGCATGTATCTACCGCACTATCGACAACGGCAAGAATTGGGAGTTGTTGGACAAAGGACTGACACTTCCTTCTTCCAGTCCCATTTATGAGTCCGCCGAAGAAAAAGTAGCTATCCACCGATTCTTCCTCACGGGTAATGAAAAAAATGCTGCATATGCCATCGGCTATGTGATGCGCCCGGCAGGCAAACCTGATACCTATATTCCTCGTGGGCGAGTGTTCTATCGTGACGATACTACCGATGGATGGCAGGATTATTCGGAAGGACTACCACAGGTAATCACCCTCACACGCATGCTCCCTTTCTATAAGGAAGGAAAAATCAGAATCGCCACCAACAACGGCATTTGGCAGAGGGACTTAAAGGATCCTGATTTCAAGCCTGTAGCGCAACCATTGCTTCTGAATGTGGGTAGCCCTGACAATATTGGTAGTATAGACATGTATTTCGACAGTTATTCTATTGTGAACCAGAAGAACGCTAAATGGAAATGGGAGTTTACTCCAGAGCCTATAAGCGTGTCAAGCACAACGGTGCGCAATCCTGTTGTGCGTGTCGCTGCAGACCAAAGTTACGATGTAACTCTTACGGTGTCTACTCCTAAAGGTACTGATACCAAGACCGTCAGGCGTATGATAGTTGGCAAGAAGGATGTTCCGACAGGCATTGCTGGCCAGGAAGTGTTGGGGCAAGATATTATCCTTTCGAATAATGTCCTCACTAAGGGCGATGTTATTATACTGCAACCACAAAATATAAACGAGGATTGCAAATGGCAACTGTTTAATGCTTCGGGACACCAAGTAGACATACAGACAATTCCTGCAACAGGAGCTACCGAAATTACAACAAACGCACTTACAGCAGGTATTTATTTCTATTTATTAACGAATAAATCGTTCAAGAAAACAGGAAAATTAATCATCAAATGAAACGCATTTCAATATTATGTATGGCATTGTTGGCAATCTCGACCGGGATAGCCAATAATGTAAGAAGGCTTGATACGGTAACAATCAGACTCAATGATGTGGTAGTATCTGCCAGCAAGTGGCAACAGGACGTGCGTGAGCAGCCAAAACATATCAGTATCATAACTCCCCAACAATTCTTATTCGAGAACCCGCAAACTGCTGCTGACCTCTTGGAATTATCAGGGCAGGTATATATCCAAAAGAGTCAGTTGGGCGGGGGTAGTCCTATGATACGCGGGTTTGCAACAAACCGGCTTTTGTATTCGGTAGACGGTATTCGCATGAACACGGCTATCTTCCGTTCTGGAAATTTGCAAAATGTGATTTCATTAGATCCCTTTGTCATGGAGAGGACAGAGGTGTTGTTTGGCCCGGGGTCTGTCATTTATGGTAGCGATGCCATGGGTGGAGTCATGAGTTTTACAACTAAGAACCCGGTATTTTCGTCGGTAGCAGGCAAATTAAAGGTCAAGGGCAGTGCCACGGTACGCTATTCTTCGGCCAACAATGAGCGCACGGGACACTTCGATGTAAGTGTGGGAGGTCGCAAATGGGCATTTCTCACAAGTTTCAGTTCGTTCGTGTTCGATGATTTAAAACAGGGGACACACGGGCCGGACGACTATCTGAAACCATATTTGGTACAACGACAGAACAACGAGAAAGATATTGCCATCATCAACCCCAATCCTCTGATACAATCTCCATCGGGATATTCGCAAATCAACCTGATGCAAAAGATAGGCTTTAAACCTGCTGAGAATTGGGAGCTGCAGTACGCCTTACATTATTCCGAGACATCAGACTATGCCCGATACGATCGCCACACCCGCATAAAGAATGGATTACCTCAGTATGGCGAGTGGAACTACGGCCCTCAGGTGTGGATGCTCAATCAACTTACAGCGAGACACCTTGCTCAACATCTGTTTTACGACCACATGGCAGTGCGTCTGGCCATACAATGTTTCGAGGAAAGCCGCATAGACCGCAAATTCAACAAAACCAACAGAACAACGACCAAAGAAATCGTTGATGCCTATTCCGCTGGTTTCGACTTTACCAAGAGCATTGCCCGACATTCGTTGTATTACGGCATAGAGTATGTGTACAATGATGTGCGCTCCAACGGAACGGAAACAAGCATAGCCACCAATGAAACGAAACCGGCTTTAGCCCGTTATCCGCAATCTCATTGGGCTTCGTATGCAGCCTATCTGCAAGTATTGTTCAGACTGTCGGATAAACTGAATGTAGAGGCAGGATTGCGTTACAACTACTATCACCTGTCGGCCGATTTCAGCAATAACGACCTTGAATTAGGCTTTGCTCCCAAACAATCTAATCACAAAGGAGCTGTCTCAGGTAGTTTAGGACTTACCTATCGCCCCACTCCCGACTGGTTGCTCTCCATCAATGCTGGACGAGGTTTCCGTACTCCCAATGTTGACGACATGGGGAAATTGTACGATTCGGTAGAGGGTGCGGTAGTAGTTCCCAATCCTGGCTTGAAGCCTGAATACGCCCACAATATAGAACTGGGTATGGTCAAAACATTTGGCAACTTCCTCAAGTTCGATTTCTCTGCCTATTACACACACCTCGATAACGCTATGGTGCGCAGAGATTTCCTTCTGAATGGCAAAGATCACATGGTGTACAAAGGTGAAGAGGCTAAAATCCTCGCCATACAAAATGCAGCCTCAGCTTATGTGGCAGGCTTCCAGATGGGATGCTACGCCTCGCTTCCCATGGGCTTGGGCTATAAAATGCAGCTCAACCTGCAGGATGGTAAGGAAGAGTTGGACGATGGCAGTAAGAGTACTATACGCCACGCCGTTCCATTTTTTGGACGGGCCGCCGTTACCTACCGATATGATAGGCTGATCATGGAGCTTTATACTCTGTTCCAAGCTAAGCGTGCGTATGAGGATATGCCGGAATCAGAAAAAACAAAAACGGAAATGTATGCACTCGACAGCGAAGGGCATGTATATGCGCCCGGGTGGCTCACGCTCAACCTCAAGGCACAATACAAGCAAGGAAAGCATCTCGTTTTGAATGCAGGACTGGAAAACATTACCGACCGTCGCTACCGTCATTACAGTTCTGGCATATCGGCACCCGGGCGCAACTTCATCGCTTCGGCCACTTATATGTTTTAATTGATGTGATATAGGCGAAATGATAGCATGATAACTTGCGTGTCAGAGGCATAAATGTGAGCAAGCTGTTTTACAGTGATCTGAAAAGGGATTTTGAACCACAGAGTACAACAAAGTGTTGGATGTAATATGTATGGAAGCCAATAGGTTAAGGGGAAAGAAAACAAAAAGGACCCTGAAAAGTTGAATTCAGGATCCCTGGTACCCAGAGCCGGAACATAACCGCCTCTAACAAAGGAAAGAAAAAGAAATAAAATAATTGATACACAATCATTTACAATGCTTTGCAATTTTTCTGATTTTTGACAAAATACCCCTTTTTTGCCCTTGTTTTGTTAGAATTAACACCTTTTTAACACCCTGGAATTAAAACTTTTTGTACCTTTGCAGACGAAAAGAAAACATCAGCAAATAAACGAGTTATGGCAGAATCAAGAGGCAAAAACAAGAACCTCGTGGAAGCAGGAAATCCGCGATTATTGAAGAAATTAGTGAAGAATGACACCGAATATAGCCTATATTTGGAGTATCAGATGGGGTATAATCGGGACAACGGCACGTCCATTCGCAAGAAGGAAAGTCTGTCGCTGTATCTTTTGGCATCTCCCCGTACACCCATCCAACGACAACAAAACAAAGAGACGCTGGAACTAGCCAAGAAGATTCGTTTCGAGCGTGAGCAAGAGTTTCTGGACAACCGCGAGGGCTATCGACTGAAGAAAGAGAAAGGCATCAACTTCCTCGACTACTACCAGTCGTACATCAGCAACTACTCCAAGAAAGACATTCGCATGATTCAGATTGCCCTCAATCGTTTCCATGACTTTCTTGCGGAGTATCATCCGCTGTTGAAAGACTTCATCCGGCCCGATGCCATTACTCATGAAATGATGGTAAAGTTTGCCGAATACCTTCAGACTCGTAGTGTGGGCGAAGGGGCAAAAAGCATCTTGCAGCGATTCAAGAAAGTGGTGCGTTCTGCCGTTGACCAGGGCATCATGGCGAAAGATCCATGCAAGGGAGTTGTCTGTGTCGTTGATGACCAGGTACTGAAGAAAGATGTACTCTCGCAAGAGGAAATTCAAAAACTCATGGATACTCACTATCAGTTCGAGAAAGAGAATGTCCGTAATGCCTTCATCTTTTGCCTTTATACAGGCATGCGATTCTGCGATGTCAAAGACCTGCGCTACTCGAACATTGACTATGCCAACAAACTCCTACGCTTCGAGCAAGACAAGACTAAAGGACACTCTGCGCGCAGTTGGGTTACCATCCCCCTCAATGACGGACTCATCCATCTGGTTGGCATGCCAAAAGAAGGAGAGACAAAGGAATCGCTCGTTTTCAACCTCCCATCATACGAAAGCTGCTGTAAGTCCGTCAAGCGATGGGTGAAACGTGCCGGCATCGACAAGCACATCAGCTGGCATTGCGCTCGCCACTCCTTTGCTGTGAACATCCTCAACAACGGAGCCAATATCAAGACCGTTGCCAGCCTACTCGGCCACAGCGGTTTGAAGCACACCGAGAAATACACCCGTGCCGTTGATAAGTTGAAGGAGGATGCCATCAACAGCCTGCCAGCACTCAACCTATAACATTGATTTATTTACTGGCGAAAAGAGAAGATATTTTTCCTTTCGCCAGCAAATATCATTGTTCTGGCGAAAGAAGAATAAGTTTAGTCCACATTGCGCATACATAGCAAGGTGGCAAACCAATCCTGATTTTACATATAATACGCGAGTTCGGGATAAGAAAAGCATTATAAAAGTTGGTAATCTCGCCAATATTTTGTACCTTTATAGGTGAAAATCAACAAGTTACAAAACAACCAAGCGATGATTACCAAGGACAAAGTTACAGAAA
>NZ_FOOW01000045.1 GCF_900113305.1 Prevotella sp. KH2C16
ACGGCCATTATGAATACAACTTTATTATGGAAAGTCTTTTTCTAATTCCAATTGAAAATACGAATATCCACGTAATATGAATTTATCTACTTTACATTATAACTTTCCATAATAAATACGGTCTAATAATATATGTTCAATCATAAATATTAGACCTATGGAACAACAGGAAATTCAAACATTAATCAACAGATGTGTTGATTATCTTTCCGCGAGAGGTTATACACCAAATCGCATCAAAGAAATCCAACGATTATGGACAAGTGGAATTGTAAAGTTCATGAACAATTCTGGTAAATCAGTATATACTTCTGATGTTGGTGAATTGTTCGTGCAAGAACTTATTGCCAGTGAGCCTACGAGGCCTGTACTTAAAGAGAAACTTCTCAGTATAAGGATACTGAATGACATGCTTGAAAACGGAGAAATCCGAAGAAGGAATTGGTGCCATGTTCAGTATGAACTGAAAGGTTTTCTCACCACGGAAATGGAAAAATATCTCAGCCATCTCAAGGAACTGCGTAGAAGCCCTAAAACATTAGGTGACTACAGAAGAATTCTTAGCGGCTTTCAGAAACATCTGCAAAATCGTGGGCTTTCACGGATTGAAGAAATAGACGAAGCTTCGATTACCTCCTTTGTCACCGCATATCCTTCAAACAAGCCACAGGTCTTTCACTCCGTAAAAACCCTTTTCCTTTATTGGATTTCTGAACACATCATCAATCCGACGTGGCTGGATTTCTTTAAGAATTACAAGGTCAAGCAAAAGGAACGTGTATACTCATTCTACACCACAGACGAAGTTCGTTTAGTGGAACAGTCTGTAAAAAGGAGCAGTTCTGTCGGAAAACGGAACTATGCCATCCTACTTTTGGCTTCACGGCTGGGGCTAAGAGCCCACGATATTGCCAATGTTAAATTCTCAGATATAGATTGGGAAAAGAACCTAATTACAATAATCACCCAAAAGACCGGCAGGAAAGTGGAATTGCCCCTGCTTGTCGATGTGGGGAATGCCATAATTGAATATTTACGATACGGAAGGAAGAAGTCCAATGAGGAAGTGGTGTTCCTATCTTGCCATCCGCCATTTGAAAAACTATGTGGAAGTACTATCGGATGTATCATTTCAAAAATAATATGCAGATCCGGTGTCGAAATCAACGGACGCCATCACGGATCCCATTGTCTTCGGCATTCCCTCGCGACAGCCATGCTGGCAGACGGTTCCTCTATTCCCGTAATATCTGAGTCACTTGGGCATAGAAACAGCCAGTCAACCATGTCATATATTAATGTGGATATTCAATCTATGAGGAAATGTTCTCTTCCGGTTCCTTCAATATCGGACAGTTTTTATATGCAGAAAGGAGGATATTTTTATGACTAAACAAGTTGAATACAAGAGCGTTTTAGCTCCATACATGGACATTATGCTGAACGTCAGGTTCTCCTTTGGATATTCAGCCCAACAAATGAAATACATATTGAAAGAATTTGATGATTTTGCCATTGGCTGGGATTTACGGAACCCCTGTATAAGTGAAGAAATGATAAAGGAGTGGCGAAAGGGCAGAGTAAATGATAGTGAAACCACCATTTACCATAAATTCTGCGTTTGGAGAGAGCTGGCAATACTTATGGGGCGGCACGGCTGTGAATGCAATATCCCGAGATTGCCGAGATACAAGCCGTCAAGTTTCACTCCTTACATATATAGCAAAGAGGAAATGAAGAGGATATTTGAGGAGTCTGACAAACTCGGGAATGGCAAAAACTATATAAATGCGGCATTGATGGCAATACCTGTCATACTGAGGTTACTATATAGCACCGGGATGAGAGTGTCAGAAGCGACAACACTCAAAAACGAGGATGTCTTTCTTGACAGGCATTATATCCATCTCCGAAAAACAAAGAACGGTCATGAAAGACTTGTGCCTCTTGGAGATGATATGATCGTAGAACTACGGCGGTATGAGACGTTCAGGAATAGAATACCGGTCAATAAGATTACCGGTTCCGGCAATTCCTATTTTATAAAGCTGGATGGTCTCCCAGTCAGATCCTATTCTGTCAGATTTTATTTCAGGGCAATACTTGACAGGTGCGATATAAAGTTTGTCGGCGACAAAAAAGGGCCGCGCATACATGATTTGCGGCATACTTTCGCAGTACACGCCATGCTGCAAATGGTTCATCAAGGCATGGATCTCTACACATGTCTTCCCATACTGTCTGCCGCATTAGGGCATCGTACGTTAAGGTCGACGGAAAAATATGTGAGACTGACACAGGCGATGTATCCCGAGGTGGCACAGAAAAGTACGGGAATGGATGCCTTCATTTATAACGTAATACTCGATTGACGATGAGAACAGATACCGATTTTGCAAAACAACTTAGCAGATATTTATCAGAGTATCTGCCATATGAACGAAATGTCAGTCCTAATACAATCTTGTCGTACAGGAATGCTTTTGTTCAATATATTGAGTTTATGAGAGACAAGAAAGGAATAAAGGTGGAAAAACTCAGATTGGAAAACTTCACTAAGGACAACGTACTCTGCTTTCTTAATCATCTTACTGACGAGAAACATTGTTCCGCAAAGACAAGGAATCAGCGTCTGGCCGTTATGAAATCATTTTCAACATGGTTGCAATATGTTGAAGTCGGAAGAATGGAACTATGGCAGAAAATCCGTTCAATTCCGGCAATGAGGGATATGGAGCGCAAACTTAATTACTTGCCATTAGAAGGTGTTAAACTTTTGTTGGAACAGCCTGATGCGAACACGCCAAAAGGACAGAGGCACTTGGCGATATTGGCTCTAATGTATGAAACGGGAATGAGGGTACAGGAACTCGCAGACCTGACTGTAGACTCCGTCAGACTGGATGTTGAGCCATATACTATCCGAATTGTAGGCAAAGGGCGAAAAACCCGCATTGTCCCTCTGTTCAAGAGCATCGTGGACATACTCCGCATTTATTTAAAAAGCGAGCAGCATGTTTTGAAAAGTGCCTCCATTCAGCATCCTCTATTCTACAATACCCGAGGAGAAAGGCTTACAAGAGCGGGAATTACATATATTCTGAAGACATATTCGGATTTGGCAAGGAAGAAGAATAAAGAAATCATACCCGGGAGAATAAGCTGTCACATGCTTCGTCACAGCAAAGCGATGCATCTTCTGCAAGCAGGTGTAAATTTGGTATATATAAGAGATTTGTTGGGACATGTATCTATCGAAACAACCGAAATATATGCTCGTACAGATTCCAATGCGAAAAGAAAAGCACTTGAAAAAGTGTCATTGACCATAACATCAAACGATGCGAATAAGGCACAATGGGAAGGTAACGTAAGTCTTCTTCAATGGCTGAAAGGGTATGGTAAGTAATTATTATGGAAAGTCTAACTGTAAAGTTATATGTTCATATCATTAGATATCAATGGACTTCTCAGAAGACTTTCCATAATAAAGTTGTATTCATAATGGCCGT